>NZ_AUGF01000001.1 GCF_000426885.1 Moraxella caprae DSM 19149
CCTGACCAGCAAGTGTTTGATTAAGCTCTGCACAAATCCTACGATACCCATACCTGCCTTTGTGGGTGTGGTAGATGTGCTTGATTTGTTCTTTTTGATGCCCGCCGACATAAATCCCCCCAAAATTTTGAGATAATTCAGGGGGATTTTTATTGCCGATGGTGCAATACAGTTTCAGATTTTAAAAATCATGTTGTCTTCATACGTTGAACTTTTATTGACGTACGATGTAAAAGACAACTTCTCAAAGCCACCCAACCGCTCCCACATCACAGGCTCGTATTCCTTGACATAATCCAAATACGACAAAAACTCGCTTTTGGTACTGCTAAAAAACAAATACGGCGGTCGCACCCACTTCATCAGCTTTAAAAACTGTATCATGCCAAAATACTCACCCAAACCATAGGCTTCTTGCTTGGTGCGTAGGTAGGGTGGGTCTAGGATAAACAGTGTTTTATCTTGATGATAAAACTTAGGCATCAAGATTTCAAAGCTCTCCGACACAATTTCCAAGCCGTCCAAATAGCCGTCCGCAGTCGGATAATCGCTTCTGCGAATGGTGTTATAAAACTCGTGCTTGGGCAACTCGTCAATATGGCTAATTTGGTTGCCACTAAACAATAACCAAGTAGAAACGCTATGGCAGTCCACAAAGCCGTCAAAGTTTTGGATAATTTCCAGCAACTTTTGCTTGGTAGGTTCGTCAATGCGTTTGGCTCGTGGCAACGGCTCTAAAATGGCATAAAGCTGTTGTCGTAAGCGGTTGGTGTCACAGAGATGATAAAGTCTTTGGCTAAAATTATCAAAGTCATTATAGATAACCCTTGCCTTTGGTTTTAGGTATTTGGCGTTGTGGGCAAGCAGTCCACTACCACCGAATACATCTATAATCGTCCACCCTTGACCGTCATCAGGCACGATGCGGTCAAGGGTGTTACGAAAGACTTGAATAATTTGCCGTTTTTGCCCGATAAAGGGCAAGGGGGCGGTGCTGTGGGGTTTATTGTGTTGATTGGATTTCGCCACAAGTTTCTCCATTTTTGGGAGTCTCGTGGACTTCTGGCAGGACGCTGATGGCGTTCAAGGGATTTTGGCTTAAAATAGCTTGATAATTGTTGATTGCCTTACATCTTGGACATTTGACCTGCAAACGGTCAAAGTTTGCGATTTTAAGTAACTTTTTGTGGCAAGATTGACAAGCGATAAAGTTCATAAATAACCTATTTAAATTTTGCAATGGCATTGCATTTTTGATAGAATAATCAGCGTTGTGTACACAACGGCTGGGCTTTGCTTTTGACAGCTTGCTTGTCAGAAGGTCGGTGTATTGTTCCACCAATGCACCGTCCCCAGTTTTCTTTTTCAAGTTTTGAAAGTCGCCTATTCTACTTGCCATTTTTCAAATGGTCTTTTAACCCATTTTAAAGATTAAGATTAGCCCACCGCCACTTCTATACTGTGCCGTTGCCAGCTTGTCAGTCCGTCTTTAACCGCCCAAAGTTCCACTTTTATCATCACTGCATTGTCCAAATTTACCACCAATTTTGTCTCATCATTACTTGGATTATCAGCAACAATATCCAATGAAAAGCCTGTGATACCGCTCTTTTGCACCACCCTTTGATATGAGCCATTGGCAGATGTTTTCTTTGAGATAATTAGACTGACCGTTGCCCCTGTTTCTACACTCTGGTGAGGGGCGTTTTGGTCTAAAATGGCGGTGTTTTGGCTGATTTTGTTGCGTCCTACCCACGAGATTTTGTTTAGAGCTTGGATTTGATTAGGGTAAGACAGCCCATTGATTTGCACATTGGCAGGGGCAAAGGGGCGAGCGTGGCGGTTGTCAATCAAAAGCGAATTTGCAGTCGCTTTTGATAAATCCAGCGTGCCTTGTGAAGTTTGCGACAGTAGTTTAACTGTCAGCGTTTGCCCTACCTTGATCGCCTTTTCTGCCACCAACGCCACATCGTCATAAAACCAAATCGCTGAATTTTCATCGTGGGCGGTTGGCACGGTGTCCATACAGCCCCGTTTAACGCTGATTTGGCGGTTGTCAAAATTAATGGCTTGGATTTGTACGATTTCATCATTCAACAAGGCACATTGTCCAATACTCATCACGCCAATAGTATCAAGGGTTAGCGTGGTAATTTGACTGGTCTGATGAACCGCATTTTGCACCATACCACGACTGACAAATTGCCCTTGCCCTACGTACTGCTCGCTTGGCTCGCCTGTGGTTTTTGCCCACATCTCAAAGCCTTGTTGCAAAGAATTGGGGCGTTCTGCCAGCACAAGGGCATAGCCATCCGAATTTAGGGCGAGCTGTTCAGGGCTAAA
Organism: Moraxella caprae DSM 19149; assembly: GCF_000426885.1. Lineage (GTDB taxonomy): Bacteria > Pseudomonadota > Gammaproteobacteria > Pseudomonadales > Moraxellaceae > Moraxella > Moraxella caprae. The sequence goes on from NZ_AUGF01000001.1 coordinate 2,344, forward strand.
TACGTCCAATAAATGCGGATAAGGCAACTGCCAAAGCCGTGCATTGACAATCGGTTCTGGGCTAAGGCTTGGCTGTATCCATAGGCTTGGCTGAACTTGGCTATAAGTGGTGCGTGGCAAACCAAACACATCTTGGACGGCGGTTACCGTGATTTCGCCATTGGTCAGCGTGCCGTGTTCTACACGCACCGCACGCATCATCATACTGTCAATGCCCCTTTGGGGGATTTTGAGTACAAAAGCACTGGTTGGTTGCAGGGCATAGGCTCGTCTGTCCAGCACGATTTTAAACTTTTTAAGGTGCGATTGGATAATTTTCATATCACGACTGGCGACACGCCCTGCCAAATCGCTCGTTGGTAGTCCGACATAGGTTTTGTTTTGTAAAATTATGCCGTCCCTTTGAATGCTGGCAAGATTCTCGGTGCGAACGGTGCGAGTTTCGTTAGAAACAGGGTCTGTATAGCTGACGACCAGCTGATTGGTAACCAGCTCATTGGACGAGTTGTTGTCTTCTTCTATGCGGAGCATACCTGTGCCATAGTCAAAACTGGGCAAGGTTTCAGGCTTGTCGCTTTCACGAATGAGTACGAGTTTCCAAAGCCCTGTGGTGCGGTCAATCATTAACGCACCGCCAATGTGGTCAAGGATTTGCTGGATAAATTGTTTTAAGGTGTCTTGTCTTTTCCACGCAATGCACATTCCAAATTTCTCATCGTACAAAATATCAGCACACTCTTTAAAACTATCCAAGTCAAGCTGTCCAATATCCGTACCACGCCCCCAATCTTCATTGGTTTGGGCTTCAAAAATGATGTGGGCAGGGTTCATGGCTTTGATTGGGTTGCCATTACCGTCATCAAGCCAAATTGTTGCTTTTTCATTATACCATTCGCAAGTCGTACGGCGAACACGAAACGCCCACGCCTTTGGATAGGGCGAACCTGAACATACCATACCATCAAAAAAGAATGTTACCACCCCACGATAGGCAGGGACTGGACTGTCATACATTTGTTGCAACTGGGGGAGTGGTCGTTGGTCGCTCGCCCCTTTCATGATGATGAGCGTGCCATCAATGCCCCCTTCTTTATCATCACCACCAAACAAATCGGGCTTGTGAATGCGAATGTGACTTTGGTTGGCACTGTCGCTAACCCCTTGCCATGCCACACGATCGCCAATTTTTATCTGTGTAATTTCGTCCATCAATAGACAAAGCCCCATGTGAAGCGACATCAAGTAGCGATGTCCCACCGTTTGGCGTTTTGAGCCGAACAGCCCTTTTTGTTTTTTGACAATGGGACTTGTGCGATAATTACCTGCCCCAATCACGCACCAGTCGGTCAGCCACACATCACCAAATACCACCATGCGTGGCGTGCCGTCATCAATCGTTGGAAATTTAATGTCATCAAAAGCAGACGGCTTGGCTTGTGGTGGTTTGGGTTGTAAAAGATAGCTGATGACCAGCGATGCGACAAATAAAGCAACTTGTACCCACATATTTTATCTCCTAAAAAATTGGTGTGCCGTCAAAAGGCGATTTTTGGGGCATGTGTGGACTACCGCCATAATTATCAGTATTATTAAATTTGCTCTGGCAAGCGGTAAAGGTGCGGTTGCACCCTGCAAAAACCTTGATATTTTGCCCCACCACCAAGCCTTGTACACCGCCAAACAGTTGCAAGCGGTTGCCAAGTTGCCGTTCAATGCCACGCTGTTCAATGCCGTACTCGGACGACCATTCTACATAACCGCCTGTAAAATAATCGTCCGATGATTTATCGCTTGGCAAAACCACATCTACAAATGAGCCGTCCACCGCCACAACAGTCATCTCGCTCATAAATGCCCGTCTGTCTAGGTTGCACCCCTTGCCGTAGAGCTGATGAGAGCATAGCTTACTCCAAGTTTTTCTAAGCCCTGTGCGTTCCAATGACACAGACAAATTTTGGCATTGCACTTGGGCGGTAAAGTCACCCACAAATTTCACACCCACCACAAAGCCTTTCCAAACTGCCAAATACGCCCCTTGTTCGGTGCTTGTAAGTTCTGGATAATGCAAATCAAAAATCGTCAAATTGACCGCCTGAGCAGGGGCAAAATGGCGGTACATCAAAGCCAAATCCGAACTGGCAGGAACGGTTAAAGTCAATAAATCCGCCCCACTGTCCTGCGTTTGCCTAATACCATCATCTTTAATTCCACCCAAAAGCGACACAAAAGTTATGCTATTAAACCGCACATCACGGTCAGCTGAAGTATAGCCCCACCGCAATGCTCCCCGTTGGAATTGGTATAGACGTATCGGCTGGGCGTTTTGTAGCGAAGTTTCAAAATTATAAAAGCTCATTTTCTTACGCTCTTTATTCAACAATGCCTCTAAAAGTAATCTCTGCCGTTGATAGCCCTTGTATGTCATTGTGATGCACGATATTGACGGTGTCGCTGTTAAGACGGCAAAGGCTCATAAAGCTAATGCGTTTGACAAGGTGTGGACTAATGCTGTTCAAAAACGGCTCATCAAGCGTTAATCGCTCTACCGTGCCAAGTTCTTCTGATAAGACAATTTTGCGATAAAATCGTTCGCCATTATGTAATTCAATCTGCACAAATTGCCGTCCGTTTTGCCCTTGCCCAAACTTGGTATAGCCACAATTTGCGACTTCTAGGCGAGTGCCTGATATGGCTTTGATAAGCTGTAAATCATCGCTAAAAGTCGGCAACCACACCGCTTTTTGTCGTCCATTAAGTAAATTCAGCCACGCATAAAAAGTAGCGTGCTGTTCACTCCCCACCAAAAACCAACGGTACTGGAATAATGAAAAACTGGCGTTGGCACTGTCCACAAACAAAGGACGACCTGACAAATTGTCCAGTTGTTGTTGCAAGCGTTCGTAAGAATGGGTTAAATTGTCCACTTCGTTGGGGGCAATGGATAGGACTGGATAACCCCTAAATGTGTCAGGCTTGACAGGGTCTGGCAGGTTCACACCGTCCACCGCTTGTAGGCTGACCGCCGTTCGCATTACTTGACTGCTGTGTTTAGTCAATCTTGGCAAGCCATTTAATTGGGCAGACAGAGCAGGGAAAATCTGCGTGCCACGCTCCCAAGCGTGTTGCAATGGGCGTTTTAAAATGATTTGATCGTCATTGACCGCCCCCACTTCGCCCACTTCATAAGAAAATGCGTCTTTGATAAGCATAATGTATTGAAAATTGCCATAAGGAATTTGGGTGGTATCGCAAAGAATGATACGGCTTTGACTGTTAATTTTTGTCGTCAAATAGGCTTGATAAAACCACACAGGCACAACAAAATTTTTACTCGCCCAAGCGGTCATTGCTAAGTCAAACAGCGTGCGTTCTTGACCGTGTAAAAGCAAATTCACATCAAGCGTTTGGCGTGGGGCAAGGCGTAAACTACGGCGTTGCTCAAATCCTGTTTGGGATTGCAAAATATCGGTGTGCCACGCTAGGCTCTCATTCACGCCCTTATCCCAGTCAATGAGCCACGCAAAGCCGATGACCCTTTGACCGCTCAGTTTGCTTGCGACTTGATAGGCGTTTTGGCTTACCTTGCCGACAAATCGCCACGCCAAATCCAAATTAAGCTGTGCGTCCCCGTCTGGTAAAATATGCAGTTGCCACGACCGCTCTTCCAATGCCTGAAAAACTAAGGGTGGCAGGTCGTGGTTGTCAAAATACACACCTGCCGTCAAGCCATCAATGCGTTTTAAGTCAAGGGGTTCAAAATACGCATTCCACAGGGCAAAATTGATGACCTGCTTGCTTGCCACCACACCCAAATCGGCTTGCAAATTGTCAATATGAATGCGATGATAAAAATCGTCCACAAAGCTGTGAGCCACGACAAAATCAAGTGGTTTTGGGTGCGTGCTGACAGGAATGTTTGATGTGAGTGGGTGGGCGATGATGTCGCTGACTCGGGTGTTTCGGGCGGTGCTGACTGGATACCACACCCCGTCCACCGCCAAATCAAAGTCGCTCGTCAAATACTCGTTAATGGCGTGATTGGGCGACAGCGTTACCACATAGTCAATGTTTGCCATTACGCACCTTCATAACGAATTGCCCAGCCGAACGTACCAGTATGGTCAAATGCCCTGCCTGAGCCGTCCGTGCCGTCTCGCACGCTGATGTCTTTGCGATAGAAAGGAAAAACCATCCAACGCTCATGCCCTAATGTGATGATTTGTTCAGGTTCGTGGTTGTCAATGCGTAAAAAACGAGCGTTGGCAAATTGACAAATCAGACTCATTTTGTTTTCGGGGCGTTCAAGATAAACGTTATACGGCAATAGCGGACTATCTGCAAAATGAGCGGTGGGTAAGCGGTCAATGAGTGGCTCAAAACTAGCATAAGCACGGCTAGTGCCTGACGACCACAACACTCCGCCAATGCCATGACAAATGGTAGCATTTGACCAGTCATCACTCCAATTTCTTCTATTCCAAAAGGGGGCAAAAGCTGACGAGCTGTGCGTGCCACTACTGCCACCATATGTTTTGCCAATATAAACCGTTTCTGGCAGTCTAGACGAACTGGCTCGGTAATAGCACGCATTGGCAGACAGCCATAGCCCATTGCCCTGTGTGCCTTTGATGAATGATGATTTACCAAAGGTGAGATGGTAAAATCTATCTACATCAAACTTCATGACCAAATAGACTTCATCAACAAAGATAAATAAATGATAATTGGCAGGAAAAAAGCGTGGTGGGACGTTATAGCCTATCCCTGTTTGCCCCAGTCGTACACGGCTAGACGGATTGACAAGCTCCGTGCCGATTTTGCTTGTGCCACCTGTGAGCGTGATGCCCTGATGTTGCCCCCAAAAACTACTTTCTACTTGCTCTTTAACCGAGATTTTTACAAACAAGTTGTCTTTGCTTAAAATCTCATCTCGCCAAGTCCAGCCATGAGCTTGACATTTTTCTACAAGTACATCAGTAAGATTTTGAAAGCTGGTGCAAAGCCCTGAATAATATGCCATATTTACCCCCTTATTTATCCATTTTTAACGCAATATAATCATTAAAGCCCGTCCGCCCTACATCTTGCAACACCACCCATTCATCACCGCAGGTATTTTCAGTTACATTGTCAAAACCACTGACAAATCGCACGCCGTCCAGCTCGCCATAAATACCATCTTTATCGGTCAAAATAATCGGCATGAGTGGATAAATGCCATTGGCGTCCCTAATTTGCCGACTGCTCGCCAATGCTGATGAATTGTAGGGGTAGCACTCAGGCTGTGTATACACGCCTGTATTAAACCGCATGGCAAAATTTCGGCGGTCGCCTTTTGCGATGTGTCTGAAAAACGAGTGGTGGGCGTGCCATTAAGCATTCCTGCACACACGACTGGGTACGGATATTGCGATGGGCGAGCATAGGGCAAAAATTTGCCAATATAAAAATGCTCATACACAGGCGTGCCAACTTTCATACAGCATGCTATGCGTTGGGGATTGACGGTGAGCCAATAATCAATGCGTTGGTTGTGAGCAGGGACACCGCTAATCTTAGCGGACGGTTGATTGTCAAAGGGATTGGACGGCACATAGCCTGTAAAAGTCGCCACCGCCAAATTATAATAATCGGCTTGTGGGTTTTGATAAGTACGCACACCAACAAAAATTTCTTCTTTTTGACTATACCCACGCCCCTTTAAAATAATTTCGTGATTGTCGGTACTGATGTCTTCTCGCAATAACTGCCAATCGCCTGACCGTAAAGCTAAGTCTTTGATTTTTTGGAGCATTTGATAGTGGGCAGGTTTACCGTCTTGGGCGGTTACAAAACCGATGTCGTGTGGCATTTTGATTGACCTATTTTTAATCATAAAAAAACTTAGGCTATCATAACCTAAGTTTTTTAAACCGTCTTTTAACCCATTTTAAAGCTATTTTATAGTCCGTTTACAACCGCAGGGCGGTTTTAAACTTTTCAGGGTCACGGCTCATCATCACGACTAAGTTTTCTTGCCCTTGACTAGAATTAAGCGTGTCTAAAATCCGACTGGGGTCGTCCACAAGGTAAAAGTTTTGGTTGGCGTTGAAACTGGTGGATTGGGCAATTTTTTCGCTGGGGCTAGACAGCTTTGGTGCTTGGATGTTTGGAGCAAAGATTTGTGGCATACTTGCCCCCACCAATCCCCCACTTGAATAGCCCTGCAAGCCTTTAATGGCGTTCATTCCATAGTGGTTAAATTGTGCCAAAAATTCTTTTGCCCCTACTTGGTTGGTCATCTCTTTTCGGATAACAAATTCATCTCTATGAACAATACCTGCTGGCTCGTATTTTCCGCCTTTGCCTGTGTAGCCACCTGTTGCATAGCCTTTACCGCCAAAAGCCGAGCCAAGCACGCCAGCCACCATTCCACCCCAGCCACCACCACCTGCCTTACCTGCGGTTGAAATGGCATTAAAAATCATCTGTTTTAAAATCATTTGGGCGATTTCTCTAAAAAAGCTGGACGCAAATTCACGGAAAGCCTGTTCAGCCGACTTTGTGCCGTCCGCAAAAGCAAAAAATGCGTCTGTTAGCCCGTTGGTAATGCGGTCATTTAATTGCTCGGCGGTTGGTAAAAACTGTTGAAAACTGCTTTGAGCTTGGTTTAAGCCATCAATAAATAGCCCTAATTTTTCCACCGAAAAGGCATCGCCTAGACTTTGGGCGAGTAGTTGGGCATAAGTCGCCATTGTTTGTAATTGGGGGTTGATTTCTGTATCAATCGCCTGTTTTTGGGTGTGAAATTCGTGGGCGGTCATGTTGGTGTTGTCATAGCGTTGTTGTAGAATATCAAGCTGTTGCTGTTTGCTTGCTTGCAGTTTGTCAAGCTCCGTCATGGCATTGTCGTATTCTGCCTTTAATTTTTCCTTATCAATAATCAAGCGGATTTTATGTTCAGCATCGGTCAACTCGGAGAGTTGCATAGGGTCAATGGCAAGCTCTTTTAAGGCGTTGATGTCGGCAAGCAAGTCATCGTATTTATGCTCTATGTCATGCATGGTTTTTTCATGCTCACTGACTGTCGCCCCCAAAAAGTCTTGTTCAAGCTGTTTAACCGCTCCCAATGCTCGCCCCAAAATCTCTGGGCGACGGGTCAGCTTATCTTGATACTCTTGCTCCGCCTTTTGCAAAAGCTCGGTTTCTTGGGCTGGCTCAAACCCTGCCGACTTAATGTCTGCCACCTGCTTTTCATAATCAGTTTTGAGTTTAATGGGTTCACTGGCATAGTAATATTCTAGCTCGGCTCGCTTTTCGGCTTGCTGGCGTGCAAGCTCGGCTTGCTTTTCGGCTTCTTCTTTGGCTTTTCGCTCTTGCTCTTTGATGATGTCGTTTTGGGCTTGGATATAAGCAAGATTTTGGCGTGCATCATGCTCACGGTCTAATGCTTCATCACCCCCAAACCATGCCGACCACTTTGCGATTTTTGGGACATATTCACGCACTTCTTTGTTGCGAGCTTTACTACCCTTAACCTTACCTGTGCGAGCAAACTGAGACGCACCGCCACGCCCTGCATTATAGGAACGAATGGCATCTTCCCAGTTACCGAACTGTTCATAAGATTTTGCCAAAAACTCAATGGCTTTTGCTCCTGATTTTTTCAAATCAAAACTGTCTTCTTTTGACATTTTCATGTCTGTGCGATAAGAACTGGTTGTCTGAAAGTAGCCCAATGCCCCCGTTGGGCTTTTAGCATACTGCAACCCCTTTGACTCTTGCATCATTAAACCTGCCAAAAGCTCTGCTGGCACACCATGTTTTCTTGCCAAGTCTGCCAAGCCAGAGTTGCCATAAATAAGCCCCTGCACACGCTTTAATGCAATAATCTCATCTTTTGTATAGTTGTATTTTTTCTCATTTTTAACTTTTGATGTACCGCTTGATGATGAGCCACTTGACCCACCCATGACTTTCTTTTGCATGGACGGGTCTTGGTGTAATAGCTTCATCACCAAACCATCTTCAAACATGACTTCGCTAACCCAGCCACCTTTTTTATCATACCATTTTTTAACATCTTTGACAGGGACGGTGGTGGTTACTTCCGTGCCCTTCGCAATGGCAAAATCAAGCCCTTTATGAAATTTGGACGCACCTTCCACATTAATATTGCGATGACCATAGCCTGATGTCATGCGATAATCGGTCAGCTTTTTGCCCCCTGCCCGAAAGCGGTCAAGGTCGGACTGGGTAGGCTTTTTGCCGTCCGCACGGCGAATGTCCAAGTGAGTCGCCCCAATGCCTGTATCGCCCACAATGCCCACCACTCGAGGGGCGGTAGATTTTTTGGCACTTGTGGTGCTGGGTTCGTCTTTTTTGGTTAATTCGGCATGTTTGTTTTGGGCGGACAAATGTCTGTCAATCAAGGCAATGTCGTCTTTGGTTAGGTCCGACCCTTTGGCACTTCTTGCTTTGGCAATGGCACTCGCTCGTTCTGGCTCAAACCCGTGTTTTTGAATAAGAGCATTGGTCATTTCAAGCTCAAAAATATCTTTTTTGGTCTGCTCCATTAAATCCTTATACTGCTTGGACAATTCGCCAATCTTGGCGGTGGTTTTTTCGGCGGATCTGCCAACATTGTCAAGCCCACTAGACAGTCCGTTGGTGGCAGATGTAGCGGATAGGGTTTTGCCCTGATAAGCAGATAACACAGTGTTGGCGTTATCCAGTTCGGATTTGGCTTGCCCTGTGGCGTTAGCTTGTTTGTCAATTTTGTGCTTTAAGTCATCAGAGATAAAGCTAAGTTTGTTCATCTCATTAGCAAATTGCTCTGCTGATAGTGTGCCATTGTTGTAGGCTTGGATAAGGGCATAGACTTGCTCTTTTTGTTCTTTGCTAATTTTCCAAAAGTCGTAAATGCTTTCGGTTGCCAAGATTTTTAAAGTATTAGATTGCTGTTTGTAGGCTTTTGTTAGCTCATTAATTTTATCCAGTTGCTCGGCGGTTTTGATGCGTTTTTGGGTTTCGGAGAGCTGATTGTATTCGTGTTTTAATTCCGCCACCGATTTTCTTTGACCATCAAGGCTTGTTGCGACATCGTCTGACGATTTTTTCATGAGCAGAAAGCCAGCGACAATGCTTGCCACCGCCACCCCAAGCCCAATCAAGCCACCGCTTGCCGTCAGCATTCGTGATGCCATTGTTAGGGCATTGAGCCGTGTGGCGGTCAGTGCTGACACATCTGCCATACGAGCCAGAGCCATTTGATAACGAATGGCTTCGGCTTGCCCTGCAATAAATGCCACCGTAGTCGCCACCATTGATGCTGTCATTCGCCCTGCAAATACGCTTGCCACCACAATCCCTGCCTTAACAAGTGCATCAAGGTGCTGACTGACAAATTGCAAGGCAGGTATTAAATTAACCGTCATGCGATTGCCCACGCCCTGCATTTCGTTGCTAAACTCGGATATGGCGGATTTGGCTTTGAGTGCGTCATTGACGGTGGCTTGGCTTAAAATCGCTCCTGCCCTTTGTGCCTGTTCGCCATACTTACGAAAGCCTTCGCCCCCTTCGTTTAAAAGCGGTAAAAGTGCCGATGCCTCATCAGCGATAGACTCCATATAAAAAATCATTTCGTTTTCGGAAACATTGGCTTCTCTTAAACTGTTTACATACAGCTGTAATGCATCCGCACCGCTTAGATGACGAAACTGCTCCGCCGTTACGCCCACCTGTGGGGCAATGGTTTCAAAAAAGTCTTGCAGTTCACCGCCCCCAGTCGTCAAAAAGTCGCCCACCTTGTCTCTGGTGTCCTTAAAAATATCGGACAATTTGTCCATTTCAATGCCGACTGTCTTTGCACCCACCGCAAAATATTGAAACTGCTCCACATTCATTCCAGAGATGTTTGACAAGTTTTTAAGCTGTGCTGATTTTTCAAGGGCGTTCATACTGGCAGTCAAAAGTCCCCCCGATAGCCCAATCAAGCTCATAAAATGGGGCGTGAGTGAACGCAAGGACTGCTCCATTCGCTCATTGATATTGACCGTATTTTGCGTAGCCCTTGTGGTGTCGTTCATTGCTTGCCCAAGCCTTTGGGTTTGGCGGATTTCATCGGTCAAATCAAGGCTATCGCTTGCTTGTGCTAGGGCTTGCGATTGTTGATTGATTGCGGTTGTGGTTTGGCTTGTCGCTTGGGCGGATTGGTTTTGGGCGGTGGTTGCCCTTTGCCCTGTTTGTGTGATGTTGCTTTGTAGGCTGTTTAATTGGTTGACCGCCCCTGCGACATCGGCACGAATGCGTAACGCCAGTTCTAGGTTATTGTTTGCCATAGTTTTCTCCGACAAAAATAGGGCTAAAAAGCCCCATTTCTTAACTTCAATTTCTCAAATCTTTTAAATACTGCGTGGTTTGACTGCCACCATTAAAACCTAAATTAACCGCCTCAATGGTGTCGGCTTTTTGGGCGTGTTTATCTTTGATAATGGTGTGATAAAACAGCTCAATTTGTCTTTGGGTATAACCGCCAATCGCCCCAAAATGGTGTCCATTTGCCACAAGGGTCTGGATAATCACACCCCAGCCGATTGGCTTTTGGCTTGATTTTTTCGCACCGCCCTTACCACGCTTTTCATAAAAAAATGCTTATTGACCTGCCACCAGCTAAGGCATTAGGCTTTCCATTTCGGTTAGGGTCAAACTGTCCAAGAAGTCGGCAGGTTCATCAATGCTTGCCAATAATAAGCCTTTTAAATCAGCAAATTCATCTTCAAAAAATGCCAAAACATCGTCCACCAGTACATCGTCATTGGCAGTCATCAATGTGGTAAATTTGGCAATAAATGGGGCGTAAGTTTGGCGTAAGTTTAGCCACTCTACAAAGGCGTATTCTTTGATTTTGATGGTTTTATCCCCAATCAGCAGGGACTGGTTGGGAAATAAAATGTCAAGCTCTTGGGCAAGCTCATCATTTTGGCTTTGGGGTTGATTTTGGGCTTGTTCTTGGCGTTCTAATTGTGCCAATTCATCATCGGTTAGGGTTTTTGCCATTTTACTGCTCTTTTTTTGGGGTAAATGTCCCAAAATGGGACTTTTGATTAAATTTAAGTCAAAAGCGACAAATTGTCGGATTTGGGTTAGACTACCAAAAGCGAACTCAAATTCGCTTTTGGCTTTGGGTCATCAATCCAATAACTCAATCTTACCATAACCACCCAAATCAGGGTCTTGTTGATAGACACTATCAAGCAGACATTTGCCCTGCAAGGTAATTTCGCCCAAACTTTCGTCAATCAAGCCAAGATTGGCAAGTGGGGCAAACTCCACCTTGTACAAGTGTAATCGCTCACGGCTGTTATCCACCGTGTTGATACTGTCCATTAACAGATAGACAGGCTTTGGTTTGACGGTAAGCACGGATAAATTTTTGCTACCACCATAGGTGTAATTGGCTTTTAGCGGTTGGGTAAACGATGCCAAATCCAAGATTTCAATCACACCGCCCTTGTCCGAACGAATGCGGTAATGGGTGTTTTCGCTTAGGGTTTTACCGCCATTGTCGCTGATGACAAGGCTTGAAATTGCACCGTGTTCTAGCAAAATCACTCGCCCAGCTTCGGTCTGTGGAAACACTTCGTCCGTAACAGAGCCACCTGCTATTGTCTTTGTTTTGCCGTGTAGCCCAAGTGCCAAATTTTCGGCATCGGCATAGCGGATATTCATCTCAATGGAGATTTCAAGCCCTGTTCGTACCACCACCGAAGTGGCTCGCTGACCTGTGTAGTTGTCTTTACGCACTTCTTGCTCTTCATTGATAGATAGCGATACCGTGCCAGTATCACCAATCCAGCGAGCATCGCCACGCTTGCCGTCTCCAAGTGTTTCGGCAAGGTAAATCGCTCCTTGTCGGCTAAAATCTTTACGAACGGTTGTCATTTAATAGCTCCTTTTCTTTGGTTTTGGGTTTGGTAGGTTCGGCTTTATCATCAGCTTTAAGCTCGGCAATGTCGTTTTTAATCAGCCAATCAGCCGTTGTCTGCGACACCGACAAAGTATCATTAGCTTGATAAGATTGCCCTGCGCGGGTGTGGTTTTTTAATAAAGTAACTTGAATTTCAGTTACGGTTTGATTGGTTTGGCTCATATTAAATCTCCCAGAGTTCAACGGCTGTTTTTATGCCGTATTGCCAAATGCCCTGTGTTTCGCTGATAAAACTTTCTGCCACAAAATACACTTGGGTTAGGCAGTCAGTAGGACGAAACTTTTTAAGGCTATTTCTAATATCATCAAGGCGTGCGGTGGTGCTTGTTGCTCCCCTAAGCGACCGAATGACAAGGGTTAATTGAATGTTAATCCGCCGTCTTTGGGGGCGGTCAAGCAGTGGAGCGTTGGGATAATTCCCACCAGACAACTCAGGCTCAGCAAATTCACTCCCAATATACTGCACCAAGATTTCCCCCAAAGGGTGTTTTAGGGCGTAACTGCTTGGACTGTCGGGCATTTCGCTGATTGCCAAATCTGTGATATGCTCACGCAATCGGCTAATGTAGTCATCAATGACGGTTTGGGTTTTTGACATTGATTTTCCTAAAAATATTTGCTAAAATTTCTACTTCTACACCGTATAGGTGGCTTAGAAATGTTGATATAATCGTCAATGATGGCTTGGGTTCTTCTACACCGTATAGGTGGTTTACTGTCCAAAGGGCATATGCAATACGCCCCTACGGGTTAAACCTACGCTTTGGTACTTTGACCAGCCACACTTGGTTTGGTTGGGGTTTTTGTGTGCTTTGAATACCGAGACTTAAATCTCCTTTTTGTAACTTTTCTAAGTCATCGTTGGCGGTCTTATAAGCCAATACCACCGCACTGGGCAAATCGCCCCCATCTGGACGGCGTAAATATAGGGCGTACCGCACCAAGTCCAACGCAATGCCTTTTAATAAATCTGATTTTTGGGTAAGCGGTAGAGCATACCGCCCCCTAAGATTGGCGTTAATTCGCTCGCCCACATCAGCAATCACTTCTTTGATAATGCCATCATTGATAACCTGTTTGCTTGGGTCATCTTGGGTCAAAGAAATTAAAGTATCAGCAGGAATGAGCTTTTTGATCTGTGCTACGGTGCAGTACATTTTATCCCCTTATTTTGCTAAGTTTAAGCGGTCAGCTCAATCAAAGCATCGGGCTGAGTGCAGATTGACAACGGATTGGACTGGGCTTCAATGTCATAGCCTTTTGCCCATATTGCGTGGCTCAATCTTGGCATACATTTCTTTGCCTAGCGTACCCACCGTTTCGTTATAGTTGGCAGGGGCGTACACGGTTTTAAACAGTCCGTCCACAATCGGCACAAGTCTTCCTATGCCTTCTTTGATATAGCGGATAAGTTTGCCATTTGTCCCCATGACTTCCACTTCGTATTCAATGAATTTAACTCCACCAAACTCAAAGCCGTCTCGCTTATCGCCACCAAGTTTATCGGACGCTTCTGCATAGTTGGCATAGGCTTTTTGCACATTGGGGTGGGCGGTTAATTTGTCAAACATATCGGCAGAGCAGTAGCATTTCCAATCTTTAACTATCGCACCGCCCAATTTCTTTTGAGCTTGGCGTTTGGCTTTGATGATGTTGCCCCGCACATCGGCATTGGGGTCATCAAGCCCAAGCGATTGGGTTAGTTGTTTAACGCCAAATTCTTTGTACAAGTCATAAATGACGGTTGTGCCGTCTGCATCGTAAATCACCCCATTAATCGCCCCAATGCGGTGATATTCTTGGGTGGCGATGATGTCATCTTTGAGCTCTTGTAGTTTATTGTTGATGACTTTGGATTGCTCATCACTTTCAGAGCTTTCGCCAAAGCCTGCTACGGTCAAATCATCAGGTGCAAGCTGAGTGGCTCTTGGCAAATGGGGAATTTCAAAGACACGGCGAACTCGCTTACCGTGTGTCTTTTTGGCAGGTTCGCCATTTCTTGAAGTATTTTCTACCAAGACCAATTTGCCATTTTGATTTTCTACCACGACAAATAAATGCTTGGTAGATTCCACTTTAAACAGTTTGCTATCGCCCAAAACGGTGGGCGGTGCTGGCAGGGTGTTGATTGCCTTTGTTAGTTCGGCAAGGGTAAATAGGTCTGATAAATTCATTGTCGTCATACGATTATCCTATGTTAAGTAAAAGTCAAAAATCAGTCGCCAATCGCCCCAGAACCTTCGCCTGTTACGACATTGGAACGGTCAATTTCGGGCAATGGTATGGTAGCAATTGGTAAAATCTCGCCTTGTGTCATGATGCCCATTGTGTTGAGCGTGGAGAGAGCTTGTTTTTTCTCGTCATCGGACACATCATTAGGGAAAATCAGATTTTCGGTGGCAACCACCGCCCCACGCACAATGGCAAGACTGGTTTTGACATCATCAGATGACTCTACCTTCTCCGCCAAAATACCTGCCACTCGTGTATAATCGGACGGTTCGGCAGTTAGGTAGTCTTGTCCGTCCACATAGTACAGCACCGTGCCAATCGCAAGGGCGGTGTCGGTTTTGACTTTGATAGTTTGGGTTGTCCAGCCCCGAGCGACTTCGGTCAAAAGCACATCAGATAGGTACATCGGTTCGTGATAAGTTGCCATCATTTTCTCCTAGATTAAGATTGGTTTTCTTTGGCACGGCGTTTGGCGTCACGCATCAGCGGACTTTCTTTATCGTCTGTGGTTCGGTTGCCTTTGTTTAACTCAGCAAAACTGGCGTTTTTTGGCAATTCGCTAAACAGTTTTTTCAATGCGTCCGTGAGCGACTGCTCGCCCCCTTCGCCAAAACTGGCTGTGTGAGCCGTGCCAGCCGTCATCACTTCCACCACCTGCGATTTTAGCTTTGGAGGCAGTTGCCCTGATTTAACCAAGCCTTCTGCAAAGTCTTGAATTTGGCTTGCCGTCTCTTTTGCTTTGTCATCAGCAATTTTCTTTTGTAAGTCTGCAAGCTGTTTTTCAAGGGCTTTTTCACGCTCACTTTTTTCATCAGATTTTTTATCATCTTTTTGAACACTAATCTGCCCGAGAATGCTATCCAATTGTGAAGGGTCATTTTTGATATACTCTTGTAAAAATGATAGAGCGGATTTAAAATCAATCTGAGTTGGCTTATTATCGTCTGGCTTGCCTTCCAAAGGCTCACTAAAAGACGCTGTGCCATTTTCATTCTCCGCAAACTGAACACTTCCAAGCCCTTTAATCGCTGGCACTTGACCGCCCAAAAATCCGATATGACGCAGATAGAGCGTGCCTTTTTTGGGGTTTTGGGGGCTGTCGGGCAGGTAGAAACTTGGCGACACTTTGTTGTGTTTGCCTTGATTGACACTTTCGGCAAAAGATGCGTCCACTTGTTTTGCGTATGCCCAAAGCACATTGTCTTTGTCCAGTTCCAACTTTTCTACCCAGCCATAGGCAGGGTCATCGTGCTTGGGGTGTCCTAAAACTAATGGAGCTTGGTGCAGGTCTTCGGCATAACTGGCAACGCAGTCAGCGAGCATTTGGGGCGTATAATCAATGGTATCGCCCTCCATACTGGTGTGCTTGCCCGCTTTAAAGATTTTGATTTTTTTCATCAATCAGTTACTCCTTTGTTTTGGCAAGCCAAAAGCCGTAAGGTTGCCACATTGAGTTAAAGGCATTGTCGTAGGCAATTTGGCGACCGATTTGCTCGTCAAATGTACTTTCATCAACACAGGCACTCTCGCCTGTAAAGACAAAGCCACATTTGACGGTAATGGCACAATGCGTTAAGGTCTTGGACAGGCGAGTGTAGCTAACATCTACAATCTCACTCTCCAAAAATTCTTTGGTGATTTTGTTCATAAAAAAGCCCATTGAAGTGAAACAATGGGCATAGTATGACAAAGATTTTTTGGGCGGTCTTTTAACCTGATTTAAAGTTTTTTGGCAGGGTTTTGAAGTGTGGGCGACAAGGTGCGTTTTGTGATAGATTTACACGCATTTATAAAGGGGTTTTTGGCGTGTTTTGGGATAAGGTGGGGCAAATGTACCATTTGGTATTTTAAAACGCTTAAAACCCCTGTTTTTGGCGATTTTTGGTTATAGGTTCAAATGGTCTTTGACAATCTCTTTGATTTCGGCTTCATCAGCCACTGACACGCCTAAAAACGGACGAGCAGGAATATCTCCCCAAAGGTGGGGAAACTGTGATTTTGTACCGCCAAAGTGCATCATCGGGGCATAGATAAGATTTGAGCCGACAAACACTTCGCCATTACCAAGCTGATAGTGAATGCTGTCTCTTAGTGTACCGCCAGTTTGTCCAAAGCCAACCAACGGCTTTTTGCTATTAAAGCGGTTTCGTCCTTTTTTGTTTACCGTGCCGTTTTTGTTAAAATGGGCATCGCCCAAGCCACGCCACAGCGTAACTGAGCTGTTGGCTTGCCAACGGTTGCCATTGGGGTCGGTAGAAGTGCGAAAGCGGTCTTGGGTGGTGTTGGTGAGATGTTCGCCGATGCCTTTTAACAGGGCTTGTTGTCCGCCACCGCCTAGCGTGTCTATGATACTAGGCAGAGTGTTGTTGGTGGTTGTCAGTTCAAATTGTAATAACACTTGTCTTTTCTCTTGATATGGTTTAGAATTAAATCAGCACCTGTTCCATAACGGCAATGAGTCTCCCTGTTGCGTCCCATTTTCTTTTGAAAATGTTGCTGGAAGTTGGCTTTGAAAGATTGGGGAGCGTCTTTACAGGTGCTATTTATTTCTCAAAAAGTACCACACCTTTATTTTTAAGTTTTTCATCTTTACTACTGTCCAAACGATAGGATTTTAGATACACACCTGCACCGTCTGCCGTTTGATGAATGATAGCAAGATAGCGTTTTCCGTCATCACGAATACCCTCAACCCAAGTTGTCTGCTGTCGGTATCGGTTATTTTTCTTATCATATTCACGCACGATAAGCACGGCATTATCCAGTAAATACTGCACATAATAATAATCAGTCGGCTCAAAACCCGTGTTACCGTCTCGGCTAATGGCTTGTTTTAGGGCATCATTTTCACTAAATAGCACCGTCTGCGTAGATACACCAAGCATCTGCATTTGGTCTGGACTAAGCACCGCCACAGGATAGCTTTCTTTTTGGTCAAGTTCACGAAAGCCGTCAATCCGCTCTTGTTTGGGTAGTTTATCATAATCAGGCGTGTCTTTTTTATAGTCATCAAGCTGATTTTCTATCCGAGAAAGCCACCTAATAAAAACACCGTCTCGCATATTGTCCGCCACAAAAGACTTGGCGACTTGATAAGGGTATTTATCCACATCAGGAAACCAGCTTGCCCCTGCCACACCGTCAAAACTCTCCCCCACATTGTCGGCATAGTTGGCAGGGAGTTCATCAGGCTTTTCTTTGCCCATTCTTTTAAGTTCACGCTCGTTAATGGCTTCTACGGTACAACGACAACCCCAGCCATTAGGCGGATAGTTGGTTTGCCAAAAAGGGCTGTCGGCTGGCAACACCAAGCCGTCCCAAGATTTGTGCTGATGACGGGGATTTTCCACCGTGTTGTGGCGATACCGCCAGTAAGGGCGAGCCTTTAATACGTCAGGGTCGGTCATCTGTTTGTACCGTCCTGCCATGTGGGACGTGCGTAGATTGGTTTGATAAATAACTTTGGCACGCCATGCCTTATAATCTTTGTCTTTATCGTTAAGCCAACCCTTTTTCGCCAAAATGTCGTCAAAATTGGCTTGAAACTCGTGAAAGGCTTGCCCGTCCGCCACCGCCTTTTGTACGGCATTGTGTAGGTCGGCAAGCAGGTCGGCTTTCATTGCCCCTGCAACCACAAAGGCTTTATCGTGCTGTTGTGATGTCAGCTCGTCATAACGTTCAGTGGGGATACGCACCTTTTGTCGTAAAAAGTCAATTTGCTCTTGAAAGGGCAGACGTTGTCCTGAGATTTTAGTCATTTTTACCACCTTAGAGATACATCAACGCATGATGAGCAGGCTCACTATAGATGGAGCAAAACGCATTGCATAACAAATATGCGGTTAAAATTAGATGTAATTTCATATCTCACTCCGTCCTTTGAGTTCTGCTAAAGTCATCGCAATTTCCATCACTTTGACCATTTCATCAGCATTTAGATCATCAAAAGCATTGACGATACTATCTTGCAATTCGCTAAATGATTGAGCTTGGCTGACGATGTCTTTAAGCCGTACCACCATATCATCAAGGTAGGGATTGGCGTGGGTTGCCAATTCATCAGCCGTTTTACTCACAAAATCATCTTTGTTTTTGGGTGTAGGCTCGGCAAAGGATTGTTGTGGATTGTCGGCTTGAATATGCACACCATCAATATCGCCATCTTGTAAACCGTACTCACGCATAAAATATTGTGATGATAATTTTAGCCCTGCTTGGCTCAGAGCAACATCTCGTTGAGCCTGTTCAAGCCCACCGTTGCTGTCTTCAAAAAACTCAAATCGTGGAGCGATACCACCCCAGTTATAATCCACAATCCAGTTAATCAAGGTTTGCAGTTGTTCAGCGACAATTTCACAATCGGCTAATGCAATCTCAAATGCCACTTCTGCCCCTGCTTGCGAGCTGGCACGGTTGCTGTTGCTTTCGGTGGATTGGTTTTGACCCAGTAGTGCGATATTGACCTCACTACGGCAAAACATCAAAAACTTTTCAAATGCGTCTGATGATGCCGACTTGCCACCTGCTTCCATAATCTCAATCGTGGAATTGTCAGGAATGACCGCCACCGCATCTTGTACCATTGACGATAGGTTATCGAGCAAAATTTGCTGTTGTTCAATGTCATAGTTTTTGCCATATTTACCAATGACCCACGGACTGCCGTATTTTTCGGTAAATCTTACCCAAAAATCCAAGCCACCGAGTTTAAAAGTTGTCGCCCAAAATACCGATGATGCGTCAGGTTCGCCATAGGGATTTTCGTACGTTGGGTCTTGACGTGGTAGTAAAAACCGACGCTCAGGCACGATTAAGCCGTCTTGCCCTGCATCTTTATCCTTAAATCTTAGGCGGTTATCTGAGTCAAAGAAAAACCAGTCTGGGGGCATTGCCTGAATGTCCACAGGCAACCACGCACCGTCTTGATACGCCCACGAGATTTCGCAGGGTTGATAGCCATAAAAACTTGCGTCCGCCATCGCCCCAATAATTCTAGATAAAGGCAAATTTTTAAAAATACGGTTAATGCGTTCGGTGGTTTCAAGGCTTGCTTCATCTTGCACAATTCGCCACGCCTTAGATTTCACCGCCGATTTTCGTCTACGTAAACAACCTTTTACCCCTGCTTCTGCCTTGATTTCTTTATAGACTTGTATGTCTTTGCCCAGTTTCTTTAAAATGGGGTCGGGGTTTGGTAGGACGGTGTTTAAGGAGCTAAATCCTGCCACCGTGCTACGGCTGGCAATTTGTCTTAGGTGTGGTTGTTTGCTATTTCTAAGTTCGGTAAAAGAGACAAATTCATTGCCCAAATATAAACCGTTCATCGTCTAAATCCTCGTAGCATACTGCCAAAACCATGAAAACCCCTTAATAATTTGGCAGATTCTCGTGGTTTGGCGGTGTGAATGCGTATGTCCACCCCACCATTGTCAATATTTTTAAAAGCATAATAGGCAAGCACCAACGCAATGCCCATATCGCCGTGCCGTGCTTGCTCATTTGTCCCTTTGTTTTTACGGTTGGGCAGTTTTGGAATGCCGTCAATGATTTCAAAGGCAAGCAGGTCAGATAAGGTATTTTCGTGTTTGGGTAGGTTAAATAACACTTTGTCTTCCAAACCTGCCTTAAACGGAGGCATATTCAAGCTGTACCATTTTTGGCTAAATTTGATACATTCCACCGTGTCCACGCCATAGCGGTGCTGGGCTTTTTCGGCATTGCTTGCACCAATGCCACGAGCGTCCAGAGCCATTCCTGCAAGCTGTTTTTCCACACGGTCGCAGATATAATTTAAGACTTGTTCTTGTTGTGAAAAAGGAATATTTTCAAGCTCCACCACGCCCACGCATTGCAAGTTTAAATCAACGGTTTGCACCGCAATCGCATAATCGGTTAAGTCGCCATTTCGTCCATAGTCGCCCCCAATAAAAACTTTGCCTTTGGGGATTTCTGCCAAAAAATCCGATAAATACTCATCGCACCAATCCACGCAGTCATTTTCACGATAAAAATCATCCTGCAAGTTAAAATCATTGTCTCGTTTATAGACAAAAATCGGTGTATCAGCCGACATCGCTTGTTCAATGAGTGGGCGAGATAACCAGCGACCGCCACTATTTTTGGGGATACAATTTAACTCTTCGTCCACATTGTCGGCATAAATTTTACGGATATTATCCGCCCATTCTTGTTCGCCTTGTTGTGTCCATTCAATACCACGCTTGAGACAAATACGCTGATATAATCCCTGTTCTAAGGCTTCATCAAAGGTGCAATAATGTAGGCTGTAAGGTAATCGTCCTGCTTTAACATCTTCAACCAACACATTAAATGGATTGTCCACACCGTTATGTGTAGAGATGATACGGACACAACCACCCCAAATCAGTAAGGCAAATGCAGCCTTAAGTAATTCCGATAAATTGTCATGGAATGCTGCCTCGTCAATAATCACTCGACCTTGTTTACCACGCAAATTTCGTGGAGCAGATGATAAAGCGGTTACACGATGTCCACTGGCAAATTTAATCGTAAATGCCAAAATCGCCTTTTTCTCATCGCCATTTTCAAAGATTTCTTCGTATTCTTGAATTTCATCAACTGCAAAATTGTAGAATTTAGCCCAATCAGCGACATCACGGATAAACTCAATCGCCATGTCTTTTGTATAGCCGATGTACCAAGTGTCCTGTCCGTGCGTGCGAGATGCTTCAAGTGCCGACTCGCCAGCTTCTGCCCACGAGCCACCGATACGCCGTGATTTGACAAAAATTTTTACTTCGGATTGGTCAGCTACCCATTTTTGTTGGTATGGTAAAAATACACTCGGTGTATGTCTTTTTAATTCTCCAATCAATGCACCTTGTGTACGCTTTTCAGCAAGTGTGAAACCACTATTTTTACTCATTCAGCAATCCCCAAAATCTTGGCACGGATAAGGTTGGCGGTTTCATCAGACAATCCGCCTGTTTTTACAATTTCTTGTACTTCTTTGGCGGTTTTTTCGGCTTTTTCTTTAACATCTAGGGCGTGTTGTTTTTGCAAGATAGATGCTTTGACAATCTCACTAATGCCTTTGCCTGCTTTGGTAATCATTGATAAACGCTTGACAGGGTCAATACTCTCATCATCGTCCAAATCTTGCAAAGCAACCAACGCATTAAAAAGCTCGGTCTGTACAAGTGATAGCACCGCCTGACTACGAGCATCGCCATCATCAGGCACGGCTTCGGCAATCATCAGTGATGCTTGCGTACTGGCTTGGATTGCCGATAATTTTCGTTCTAACTTTTGCCCATAGCGATGAATGGCAGATTTGCTAATTTCATAGCCTAAGCCCCTAAGCCAACTTTCCAGTTCCACATAGCCATTAAAACCATTTGAAAACAAACGGTCATCAAGCTGTTTTTTATGCTCTGGACTTAATTTACTCACTGCATTGGCACGAGCCATAGACACCCCCTAGACCCAGTATTTGTCAGGGCGAGAAATACCGACAGGGCATTCTGCGACATATTCCACCACATCAATGCCGATATGCGTGAGCTTGGCGTGCCAATGACCGTCTGGGCGTTTGTCAAGCTCTACAAAGGTTTGGCTGTGCAGGTAGTCTAATTGGGCGTGCAGTTCGGTGGCTGTACTATCAGGGTAAATACACCGCACCACATCTAAGAGTAGTATGTCCAATGCCCCCAAAGGGCGAGCCTTGTCAAGGGCATTTAACAAATGCCAACGAAGGCTTTCTCGGCGTACTTTTAACAAATCAATCGTCATCATTTTTCCTTATTATGTAGATGAGTAAGCGTGGTTTGCACCGCATCAATCTTGGCTTCAACAACGGTAAACGAACGAATAAAGTCATCTTTGGAGACATATTCTCGTGGCAGTTCAGCCTTTAATTTTAAAATCTCACGGTCAAGCTGGCGAATGGCTTCGGATTCTTTGTCCAGTTTTTCGCCCAGACTTGATAGGGCTTTGGCAAGGGTTTCGTCTTTTTCTTTGATAGAAGTTTCCACTCTATTAAAAAACGCCTTACCCACGCCCCACAGCGTGCCACCAATCGTCAAGGCAAGGGTAATCAGCTGATACAGTTCCAATTTAAAAATCATCATTTACCCCTTTCAAATTCAGACTGGCACGCCACGCACGCCACACACCGCACCGCATAGGGGACGGCTTGTTTGCGTTTTTCGCCAATTGGCTCGCCACAGTCTAAGCATTCGGTGATGTCATTGGCTGGTGTGGTTTGGCGTTGCTTGATTTTGCCATTTAGCCAGCGTTCGTAGTCGGCATTGGCTTTGTCAATGGTGTCCATTGCACCCCCCTTTAATCAAAACTTATGTTATAATAGCGATGTCTAACGACTTTTTTAATTTCTACTATTATAGATTCAATGGTGTCCGCCATTATCCACCCCCTTGCCCTGCGTTGGGATTGGATTGCTTAACAAAGCGTAAAATCAGCCCACACACCGCTACAATGGCAGTCATTTTGTCTTGAATGACTGGTGGTAAAAGCTGTGTAATTTCTGGTGGTAGGGGCGTGGTTGCCAAAAAGACAATCAGCACAAACGCCCAGTTAGAAAACCATTTGTAGCCTGTTTGCCAGTTATCAACGAGTAGCTTATTCATGCCAATACCTCCTGTGTTTCATCGGTGCTGGCAATACTGTCTTGGGCGACAAATTTTAAATTGTCGCTCATTCGTCTCATCCAGCCACGCCCAAAGTGATTGAAACTTGAAATTTTGGTGTAGAAGGCAATGCGTTCAGCGTTAAACAAATCAGTCAAATGCTTGGCGTTGTCGTCCATTGCTTGCCGTGTTACTTTACCAATCACACCGTCATCTACCACGCCTACGGCTCGTTGGAGCATTCGTTTGGCATTGCCAATGCCGTGATTAACGCCAGCATCAAACAGCTGAAAAGCAAAGGCAAAGCCATATTTTTCGGTAAGTTCATCACAATTTAGCGTATCCCAAAACCGTGCCTTGTAAATCTGTTCTACCACGCTCATCGGAATTGACCGCATTGACCCTGTATAGCCAAATTGACGAGCCGTGCCAATGGTGATGCCATAGTTGGTTTCGCCCCCTTTGTCTTTGGGGTCATTGACATAACCGCCTTCGTGTTTTAAGACCCGTTTGAGTGCTGTTTTAAAATTTGACATAAAAAATCTCCTAAGTAAAAATACTTAGGAGATTATGCAATGGGCAGGGTGTTTTTGTCTTTTAACCTGTTTTAAAGATTGGTTGTTGATATTTTTGGGCAAATTTGGGTTCGCCACTACATTCATTCATAATCAAATAGGTCATATTGATTTTGTTTTCTTTCAATCTCACTCATTCGTTTTAAAATGCGGTAAATATAGGGCAAGGATAAGCCATATTCTTGCGACAGTTCAGCGTGGTTGTGTCCGTTGAACGCACGATAAATTTCCACATCTCGCTTATCGGCAAGAAATTTGCTGTCTTTGATGACATAAATCAGCTGACCGCCCCAATGCTGACTGATTTGAAACATCAGCTCATTGGCGACTTGGCAAGCAAGGTCGGGGGCAATGTTGATTTCTGCTAATAGGCTTTCGGTATGGCTTTTTAAATCGTTTAGAAGTGCGTTGCCTTGCTTGCTGGTTTTACCTTGTTTTTTCACTATAAATTACCTATTTTATGGTAAAAATCACTAAAAAATTTGTTATTTATATGAAATTATGCCAAAAAATAGGCAATTTTACAAGATTTTTCTTGACAATAAGATGATCTATGCTAGAATATCGCCAGAATGTCAGCACGCCAAGAGCGTCCGAACATCAAAAAGCCCCCAATTTTTTTAGGATTGGGGGCTTTGTTTGGGGGTGATTAAGGCTCAACGGTTTGGGCGTGAACACCTACAAAACTCTGCATAATAAAGCTCATCTCTGTTTGAGCCAAGCTACCCAAAGTAAACACATTGCCTTGTATGAAAACCCCTGCAATTTCTTCGGATACTAGAACAAACTTGCGAAAGTTTGCTTGCTTGCCCATTAAGTCAGCATTAGAAACAACCAAAATCATATC
This sequence comes from Moraxella caprae DSM 19149, assembly GCF_000426885.1. Classification (GTDB taxonomy): domain Bacteria; phylum Pseudomonadota; class Gammaproteobacteria; order Pseudomonadales; family Moraxellaceae; genus Moraxella; species Moraxella caprae. The sequence continues at coordinate 26,596 of NZ_AUGF01000001.1, forward strand.
ACGATTGTGTTGTAGTGCTGATTGTAGTTGCAAGCCACGCTTATAATGTTCTCGGTGTGGCTCTATGCCACAAGCAAGCAGAATTTTGCGAAACAAATCAGCCATTGTATCACCCACTTCCATTTCAATATGCACAACATATTTGTTGTCCAAACTTAGGCTTGGCGATGGAATTTTATCAATAATCCACAAATTAGAATGATTAACCAACCATTTCAAGGTTGTATCTTTAATCTGCACAAAATTCATAAACTAATCCTTTCTATTAAAACTATTCAAAACTTGACTGTTGGGGCTATTGACAACCCCAACCGCCTCCGAAACAGGCTCAACGCCTGACAATAACAACAACGCTCTGTATCGCAAATTTTCATTTGCTCCACGCAATTTTTCCAAAAACAATTGTTCCTCTGCACTCAATGGTGGAACGCTTGGATTGCCCGTTAAAAGATAATTGACATCAAAACCCAAATCCCTTAATGCAAACAATTTATCACTTGGAATGGGTGTGTCAGCCTCCCACCGTGATACAGATTTTTCAACCACACCTAACTGCTCCGCAAGGGCTTTTTGGGTCAAATTTAACCGTTTACGCTCATTTTTTAGCCAATTTGAGACATTTAAGTACATTTTTTCCACCAAAATACTTTACAAACGGACAAAAATGTCCTATTATATATCCACACAAGGAAATCCCCTTGTAAAAATCGGTAAATAAAAGGGTAATTGTACCACAGTTTTTACTTATATTGGAGTTTTTATGACCCGAGAACAGCAATCCCGTCTTGTCAAACAACGGCTCTACGCCCAAGGCATCACTGTCAAACAATGGGCAGTCAATCACGGCTTTTCTGCCCACGAAGTCTACAAAGTCCTAAGTGGCGAACGCAAAGGGCTATATGGGCGAGGCTTTGAAATCGCCCAAAAACTCGGCATTGTCGCCACCACCGACCACCACAACCAACCCAATCCCTAGGAGCATCGTATGGAGCTTATCCCAGTAACAAACCGCCTTATCGGTAACCGCCAAATCCCAACCGCAAATGCCCGTGAATTGCACGCTTTTTTGCAAGTCAAAAGCAAATTTGCCGAATGGATTAACCGCCGTATTAATGAATATAAATTTATTGAAAATCAAGATTTTATCAGTTTTTCCGAAAATTCGGAAAAACTCCAAAACGGTCGCCCAACCAAAGACTACTTTATTAGCCTAAATATGGCAAAAGAACTCGCTATGGTAGAACGCACTGACAAAGGGCGGCAGGCTCGTCAATATTTTATTGACTGCGAAAGACAGCTACACGAGCTGACCATCGCTCACCAAACCAAAGCAGTGAGTAAAAACGCCAACTGGCATTTAACCCAACTCATTAACACCCTTAAAACCACCGTGCATAATCAGCAAAAAGCAATGGATAAGATTGTCAGTCTGCACGAACAAAGTTTACAGTTACAAGCCTTGTCGCTGGAATTGTTGCAACGCCAAGCTCTTGCCAAAAAAAGCTACCGCCAAGCGGTACTCTATGATGTAGATTGTGTCTTTGATTTGGTTGAGCAAGGCTATACCAATGCCCAAATCAGCGAAAAATTGGGGCTTAGCACTTATGCCATTAGCCGTATCAAAAACCACCGTTATAGCCTTGACAACGACACAGGTCGGCTAAGCTACCATTAAGGAGATAACAATGAGCAAATCCGCCGAAAAAGTCCTAACGACACTCAAAGCCCTACGGGGACACACCCTAACAGGCGTATCGGTGTCCGAGCTTGCCAAGACCACAGGCGAGTCTCAGTCGCAAGTCTGCCGTTATCTTGCCACCCTTGTCGGTCAAGGCTTTGCCCGTCAAGATGACAATGGACTGTATTATTTGTCCGTTGCCTTTGTGCAAATCGCCACCGCTCATCAAAAAGAGATAGAGTTTGCCCAAGCACGGATTAACGAAATCCGCCAATTAACCCTTTAACTTATTAAACTTTTTAAAAAATTTGGAGCAGTTTATGAACCAAATGATTGATATGACACAAGACGGTGTTACGGTTATTTCTGAAAGTACCGATAATCAAGAAATGGCAATCAGCCAGCACGCCCAAGCGGTTGGTGTGCTTGCCACCAAACTTGGCTATGACGGCACATTGAGCGTAGGAGCGTTGGAAGACGGTATTCGTTTTTACCAACTGCGGACGGCTGAGTCGTGCTTTGAAATGGGCAAACGCTTATTGCTACTAAAAGAAATGACCGCACACGGCGAATTTAGCAAGCGTGTGGAAATGCTTGGGTTTAGCAAGCGTATGGCTCAAAAATTTATGTCAGCCGTATTGAAATTGTCAAATGCGAATTCGAGTTCGCTTTTGCAAAAAGCAGGAACACAAACCAAACTTTTGGAGCTTATCAGCCTTGATGATGACGAAATCCAAGTGATTGAAGAAGGTGGTAGTATTGGCGAAGTGAACTTGGACAGCATTGAAACAATGAGTGTGCGAGAGCTAAAACAAGCCCTGCGAGATGCCAAAGCCGACAACCAAGCCAAAGAAAACATCATCAAGAAAAAAGATGAAAAATTGAACGAGTTGGACGCAGAGCTGACCAAGCTACAAGCTCCTGCCAAAGTCAAAGAACGAGCCGAAACTGAGCAACAACAGCTTGCCAAAAGCGTGTTGGAAAAAATCCAAGAAAGTACGCTGACCCTGTACAATGACATCACTCGCTTTGTGAACGCTTGCCAAGCGGTCGCTGAGACCATTGAAGAGCATGGTTTGTACCACCTACAAGAGCAGTACGAGATGAGTATTGTTGCAAGTTTTCAGCAGATTGCCGAACTTAGCACTACGCTTGGCGTGCAGATTGACTTTGAAAATATGGTAACACCGTCTTGGGCGAACCAAGCCGAGCAAAACTAAGGGGTAAGCCATGAACGACCTTGCACGCACCGACTATTTGCGAGAGATTGTCCAAAAGCTCACTCATGCCAAGCACGGTGAGAAAGGCAACATCATCGCCAAAGCGTGCGACACTTTGCAGATTAGCCGTCCGCAGTTATACCGTGAATTGGAAACCGTTGGCTTTGAAAGTGATAGAAAAACTCGCTGTGATAAGGGCAAGACGGTCGTCCCTGCCGAAGTCGCCGAGCAGGTAGGGGCAATGGTACACCTTGCCACTCGTGCCAATGGTAAAAAGACCTTACCTATCAGCACCGCCCTAGAAATTTTACAGGCAGACGGTAAAGTCCCAAAGGTAAGTCCTGCGACAATCAGCCGAGTGATGAAAGCCAATATGTGCCACCCAAAACAACTTGCCACGCCAACCGCTCACACCAGAATGCGTAGTTTGCACCCAAACCACCTATGGCAAGTTGATGCGTCCGTTTGTGTGATTTTTTATTTACCCAAAGACAAACAGGGGCGTGGGGGCGGTATGCAAATTATGGACGAAAAGAAATTTTACAAAAACAAACCGCACAACCTTAAAAAGATTGAAAATGAGCGAGTCATTCGCTATGTCATCACCGACCATTATAGTGGCTGGGTGTATGTGGAATATGTGGCAGGGGCAGAAAGTAGCGAGAACCTAACCCAAGTGTTTTTAAATGCCATACAAATTCGTGGCTTTGATGAACCCATGCACGGCGTGCCGTTTATTCTTTATGCGGATAAAGGCTGTGCCAACACATCAGGGCTTTTTAAAAATCTCATGGAGCGACTGGACATCACATTCATCGCCCACGCCACAGGTAATAGCCGTGCAAAGGGGCAGGTGGAAAACGCCAACAACATCGTAGAGACGCAGTTTGAAGGTCGCTTTAAGTTTTTAAACATTGAAAACATTGAGCATTTGAATGCGTTGGCAAAGCGGTGGCGAGTGGACTACAACGAACACAAAAAACACAGCCGAACCAAACGCACAAGAAACGAAGTTTGGCGAACGATTGCGGTTAATCAGCTTAGAAAAGCCCCATCAATGGAGCTGTGCAAAGAGCTTGTCAGTACCGTGCCTGTGGAGCGTACCGTTCGTGGTAATTTGACGATTAGTCATAGTGTTAAGGGCTACGGCTCGCACGATTATGACCTACGCCACATTAACGGCATTTATCCCAAAGCCAAAGTGTCTGTGGTGGTTAATCCTTATCGCAGTCCGTGCGTGGATGTGATTGTACCGACCGCAGGGGGCGAGAGCGTAACTTATACGGTTGAACCAATGCAGACAGATTGGGTGGGCTTTGATGTCAATGCCCCTGTGGTTGGACAAGAGATAAAAGCGATGCCAAACAGCCAAATTGACAACCAACGCAATAAAGCCATCAAAACCGCCTATGGTGTGGATACGCTTGAAAAGGCAGAACTTGCCCAAGCTAAAAAAGCGGTGGCGTATGACGGCAAACTCAATATTATGGCAGACATCGACAGCCACGAACAAAAAGACTATATGCCCAAAGGCGGTGAGAAACTTAGCACGCCAGCCATTGACCGCACGCCACAGTCTCGCAAACTTGCCCCATTCAACTGGGTGCAAACCGCCAAAGTCATCAGAGCGGAAATTGGCGATAAGTGGACAGCCGAGCATTATCGTGAGTTGCAGGAGACTTTCCCCACAGGCGAAGTACCGCAGGAAGTCATCAGCGAGATTATCAAAGGCATTTTAGAGCCAAAAGAAACGGAGCATGAATATGACGAATACCCCCAAGCATTGGCTGGATAAATACGGCTTGACCCAAGCCAAAATTGCCAAAGCCCTAAAAGTCAGTCCTGCCACGATTAACCTGATTTTTAATCATGGCAAATACCCCAAAACAGGGGCAAACGACTTATATGAACGATTGTGCGAGCATTTAAGCGGTCAAAACGTGTCCCAAGCCGACATTGACACCATTGCCAAACCCCAAACCCAAACCAAATTAAGCAAACAGGAGCAAGCGATGCTACTTAGAAAACAAACCCTAAGCCACCCAGCCAAACGCCAGTTTAAGCTGTTCACCAACATCTTTACCGACAATGTGCGTGAAGCCAATCAAGTCTATCAAAATAGCGACATCAAGGACATTCGTGAAGCCCTATGGCAGACGGCTCGAGGCAATATGAGTTTTGTTGCCGTCATAGGTCAGTCAGGGGCTGGCAAAAGCACGCTCCGCCGTGAACTTATTGACCGACTTGACCGCCAAAAAGAGAGCGTGATTGTCATTGAGCCGTATGTTTTGGCAACCGAAGACAATGACATTAAGGGCAAAACTTTAAAATCCGTCCACATTGCCGAAAGCATTCTTGCCACGCTCGCCCCAAGTGTGAATGCCAAGCGTAGCCCAGAGGCTCGTTTTCGCCAAGTGCATAACCTGCTTAAAGAAAGTAGCAAGGCTGGCAATCATCATTTGCTGATTATTGAAGAGGCTCATAGCTTACCCATTCCAACTTTAAAGCACCTTAAAAGATTTTTGGAATTGGAAAATGGTTTTACCCCGCTTTTGTCAATTGTACTCATTGGGCAAAATGAACTTAAAAACAAGCTGTCCGAAAACAATGAACAAGTGCGAGAAGTCGTCCAACGCTGTGAGATTTTTGAGCTTGCCCCCTTTGACCGAGACAGCCTAGAAGCCTACTTACAACACCGCTCACAAAGTGCAGGGCGTGAGCTTGGCGAGTTTATTGATGAAAGCGGACTAAACGCCATTGCTCACCGCCTTAGTGCACAGAAAGGAGCAGATAGCCTACTTTATCCTCTAGCGGTTGGCAATCTTTTAACTGGGGCGTTAAATGTCGCCAGCGAACTTGGAATGCCTGTCGTTACGGGCGATTTGGTAAAAGAAGTTTAATTAAGATAGGTGTAAAAAATGAATACTAGCCCATTCTCCAACGAGCAGTCCCACTCCAAAGACAAGCACCCAGCCCTATCGGTGTCCGAATACCTATGGCTACAACACGAAAAGAAGCGACTGGCACAAATGGATATGGACATCGTGCGTATGCAATACCGACAAGACCGCCAGTCTGCGTGGATTGCCTTGCTTATCTTGACCGTGATTGTGCTAGCGATTGGCTTGGTGTTTACGCTGATATTTTAGGAGCAACTTATGCCAATGATTTTACACATTGACGATAATACCGATGCCAAAAACTCGCTAGGCTTGCTAATGCTAGATGAAGCCTTGCAAATCCTAATCAAAAATGGCGAGCTTGACAAAGAAAAACTGGCAACGGCGATTATGACCGCCAAAGATGATTTATTCAAACTCAACCAAGACAATGACGATAACCTGCTAAAAATGCGACTGTTTATGACCGCTCACACTTTGCAATGTCGTTATCTTGAATTAACTTAATAACCAATCCAATCGGAGTAATTATGACCGACACCGAAACCCAAAAGCCACTCATCTTGACAGTTGACGAGTTTTTAGATGCAGATTTTTCTTCAGAGAAGTTGCTAGGCTCTGCTTTGTATTTAATGTACCACGAAATTCCAGAAATCAAGCAACTTATTGATAGTAATGCTGATAAATTAGGTAATGGCTACTGTTTTGGCGATATTCATTATTTTGATAGTCAATTATATGAACGCATTCGTATTCAACTTAGTCTTGCTAGTGATAAATCTGTTGAACTGACAGTCTTTTTAACCAAACCTGCGGAGTAACCTATGAAAAAACCCACCAAAACCAAAGCAAAAGCCCTACAAGCGTGCCAAAGCCTTGATGAAGCCCAAGTCATCATCAAAACCATTGGCGAACATAACCGTGAAATCACACGGCTCACAGGGCAAATGAACGATGAAGTGGCGGACATTACCCAAAGTTATGCCGAAAAAATCAATCCTTTAAAACTTGCCATCGACGAGCTGACGCCCAAGCTACAAATTTGGTGTGAAGCGAACCGTGCAATGCTCTTAAAAGATGGGGGTAAAACTGCAAACCTTATCACAGGTGAAGTGTCGTGGCGTATCCGTCCGCCGTCTGTATCATTGCGTAAGATTGATGAAGTGATTGAGCGACTAGAACGCTTTGGACTGCACCGCTTTATTCGCACCAAAAAGGAGGTAAACAAAGACGCTATTTTAAATGAACCCAATGCCGTAACTGACATCAATGGCATTACCATTAGTACAGGTGTGGAAGATTTTATCGTTTCGCCCTTTGAAATTGATGTCAAACCTTAATTTTAACCTTAAAAAGGAAAATCCTTATGAACAAACAAGAACTTATCCAAGCCGTAGCTGACAAATCTGGCTTGACTCAAAAAGCCCGTACAGGTCGCAACCCCCAAACAGGCGAAAAATTGACAATTCCAGCCAAAAAAGTGCCGAGCTTTAAGGCAAGTAAAGGGCTAAGAGACGCTGTCAATTAACCCATTTTTAGGTAAAACAAAAGCGTTTAAAGTGGGTTAAAAGTCGCTTTAAACGCTTTTTTACAACCATTCGGAGCATAAAATGACCCAAACCACCCCAAAACCTTATGACAAAAAGAAAAAGCTAGTCGAGCTTATCCATATTGGAAAATCCAAATTATGCCTTGATGACGAAACTTATCGTACTTTGCTTGAAACCACCACAGGCAAAACCAGCACCAAAGAAATGACCTTAGGCGAATTAAACAAGGTAATGACACGGCTTAAACAGCTCGGCTTTACCCCCACCGCCCCCAAGTCAGCAGGTAAAATCAAGCAAGACAAAGACCCCCAAGCCAAACTTATCCGTCATTTATGGCTAACTTTGCATAATTTGGGGGCAGTCAAAGACCCGAGCGAAAAAGCCCTATGTGCCTATGTTAAAAGACAAACTGGAATTGATTTATTGGCGTGGCTACCCAGCCATAAGGCAAGCACAGTCATTGAAAGCCTTAAAAAATGGGTTGAGCGGGTAGAAAAGCAAGCCAAAACAACGGAAAGTACCACCCACATTCACGGCGATTTTACAGGCATTATTGCAGGAAAAAATTCCACCGTTGTCCAAATCAACATCAATCAACCTTAGCTCAATCCAAGAAAAAAACCACGACAAAAATCGTGGTTTTTTACCCAAAAAAATAAGCCAAATTAAGTCAAATAAGACTTGCTATGCGTGCCGACAAGAGCGATACTGTCCCTACACAAACAATTTAACCAACTGATTTTAAAGGTGTTTTTATGTTAGATGTTCAACAAATTTTCCAATACACCCAAGATTTTGGCGTAGCAGAATGCGAAATGACAGGCGATGATGAGCTATGGGTGCGTGGCAAGGAATGGGGGACGCACATCATCATCAAAATGATGAAAAATAAGCCAGTATTGACAGTTTGGGGCGGTGATGACTGTCAAGAAGTATTAGACAGAACAAGCCTACCAAGCGTTGCAGCCTTACACGCCTACTTAGACGAACACGCCAGAGTTACAAGCGATAACACACAAAGCAAAGACACCAGCATGATTGATATTTACATCAACATCATCAAAGAAAAATTAGCCGAACAGCAAATCAGCCTTGATTTTGACAAGCAGACCAAAGCCGAGCGGTTGGTGGTTAGGCACATTGAAAACAAACTGGCTGAAATTATTCAATTTCTACAATAATCCAACTCAAAGCAAAAGCCCCAGACCAAAATCTGGGGCTTTATTGTATGGGCTAGGTATGTTATGGTAAAATGCGAAAACGAAGTCGCTTTTGCTATTTTGCTATGATTTTCTCATCTTGCCAACCGACTTAAATCTCATTGCATAATGTGCAACGCAATTGCAAAAGACCCTTCCCACTTTCTCCACCATGTTCCCTGTTCTTCCCATTTATCTCGGAATTCTGATTAGATTATATCAATAGGGTTCATCTTTTAGGGATAGGTCTTTGTCAGGCTTTGCGCTTTGACGAATATGGTAATAAAACACACTTCTTGGCAGGTTTGAAACTGCCAGTAGGTTGTTAAGTTTGTGTTTATGCCTTAATTCTTGAACAATCAGGACTTGTTCTTTTGTTGTGCTTCTTGTTCCTTTTGACGAATTAAGGCATCTAGCTTTTTTAGGTAGTCGTTCTCTGCTCTAAGATAGGCAAGCTCAGCAAGTAAGTCATCAACGCTTTTTTCATTGTCTGGTTTGGCCTGCCAACTTGGTTTGCTTGTTGTTTTGTTTGTTAATTTGTTTTGATTGGCGTTGTGCTTGTTTGACATTGCTTTTCTGCCTTTGGGTTTGGGGGTGAGTCCCATTATACCAAAGGTTTGATAAGACTTTAACCAATTGGACAGTAAAGAAGGTGTTGGTAGGTTAAGTTCTATGGCAAGTTTGGTTAGAGATTTGCCATTTTGAATTTGTTTGATTGCGTTTAGTTTAAAGTCTGTGTCATAGACGGCTTTGGTACTTCGTCTTTGAATACCATCAATGCCGTGTGCTTGATAGAGTTTGACCCACTGCTTGATCATACTGTCTGTGGATAGGTTAAACTGTTTAGCGGTTTGCTTGTAACCGTGTCCGTTTAGATAATATGCTATTACAGACAGTTTAAAGTCGGTGGTGTATTTTGCCATAGAAAGCACCCCAAAGGTTAGTGTGAGTGGCGAGCTTTGGGGTGCGGTTCACAGACAGGGTTTTTATCATTATACCACCGCTTTTTGTGGTTCTTTTTGGCGAATAAAGGCATACAGTATACCAGTTACCAGACTACCGACCGTAATAGCCACCAGATACATGAGTGGTTGTGAGACGAACGGTATCACAAACAGTCCGCCATGCGGTGCTTGTAGCCCGATACCAAGCCCCATAGAAATCGCCCCTGCCAATGCCCCACCGACCACAGAGGCGATAATCACACGAGCAGGGTCAGCCGCCACAAAAGGCAATGCCCCTTCTGAGATAAAGCACAGACCCAACACAAAGGACGCTTTACCGGCGTTACGCTGATTGTCATTGAACTTATTTTTGGCAATCCACGTCGCTATCGCCATACCAATGGGCGGCACCATGCCCCCTGCCATTGCCGCCGCAATCGGTGTAAACACCCCTGAGGCAATCATACCCACCGAGAACGTATAAGCTGCCTTATTCACAGGGCCGCCCATGTCGGTACACATCATCGCCCCCAAAATCAGCCCCAAGATAATGGCATTGGTGTCATTCATGGTTTTTAGCCACTCGGTTAGGGCAGTCATGAGTGCCGCCATAGGCGGATTAATGGCATAGACCATGAGCAGACCAACGATGAGCGAACCCAATAACGGCAATATCAAAATCGGCTTTAAGGACGTCAAACTGGCAGGTAGTTTGATGACATCATTTAAAAACTTGACCGTATAACCTGCCAAAAAACCAGCAATGATACCGCCTAAAATCCCTGCCCCTGCGGTATTGGCAAGCATACCACCAATCAGACCCACCGCCAAACCGGGGCGGTCAGCGATAGAGTAAGCCACATAGCCGGCAAACACCGCAATCATCAAGGCGAACGCACCACCGCCACCAATGTCCATAAGTGCTTTGGGTAAGCCAAAGGCAATGCTCTCATCTTTAAAGGCTTCCACGCCAAACATAAAGGACATGGCAATGAGCAAACCACCTGCCACCACGAGTGGCAACATATGCGACACGCCTGTCATTAGGTGCTTATACAACCCCTTTTTCTCATCGCTCTCGCCTGCCGTGCTTGCACTTTGGGTGCCGCCATAGACACTTGCTTGATGAAAGGCTTTGGCAAATTCTTGCTCGGTTTTTTTGAGTGCCAACCCTGTGGACGTGCGGTACATTTTTTTGCCACTAAATTTAGACAAATCCACGTCAATGTCCGCCGCCACAAACACCAAATCCGCCTGTGCCACTTCGTCTGCCGTAATGGCATTACCCACACCAACCTGCCCACGGGTCTCCACCTTGATGTTCCAGCCCTGTGCTTTGGCATAGTTCTCAATGGCTTCTGCCGACATAAAGGTATGAGCCACCCCTGTCGGACAAGCGGTAACTGCCACGATGTTACGCACCGATGAATTTGCCGACTTTAAAACCGCTTGGTCGGTTTGGGTGGGCGTAAGCAGTGTCTTTAAATAATCCACATCGCCAAATTTGGCTGAATCAAGCTCATGCTGATTTAGATAAATGACCTGCTCGGTGCTGGCTCGCTCATCATCAGTGATGACCACGCTCACACCATGAGCGGTGTTTTTGTCTGTGATAAATTGTGCGTCAATGCCATTTTTTTGCAAACTGGCAACCAACTGCTTGGCAATGAGCAAGCCATAAGCAGAATTATCCGCCACGCTAATGGCATAAGTTTTGTTTGTCATAGGGTTTGCCTATTTTTCAATTTTTAATTTTAATTTACTTCAATCTCAACTTAAATTTACAAATTATTGATTTTTCAATGATTATTTTTCTGGTTGTAGGGGCGAGTTACAATTAGCCCTTGATAAATCAATCGCTTATACAAAGTTGAGAACAGGGTTTTAATTTTTGGTAGTAGTCTAAAAAGTATGCCAAACTAGGTTTTCCGTTCGCCCTGAGCCATGCCTACGGGTAGGAAAACCGTTAGGTTTGACAAGCTCACCACGAACGGTTTTCTTTGTAGCATACTTTTTGAACCAGAGCCTAATTTTTAAATTCAATTCAGCCTAAACTTAGGGCATGCCTGCCTTTTGTATTTGCAATGAATAATGTGAAAAATCGCCCGTTTTTCAAGGAAAAATGAAGTTTGATCGTCATTCTATCAAATAAGCTTTTGCCTCCGAGCCACAAGATTTAGCCATTTTTCATGCAAAAACATTATTTTATTTCCAAAATATTTCTATATTGTAAATAGTGTTATAAAGGGCAGGCACGCCCTAGATTAAGCCAATTTTTTCACAGCAACTTGCTCAATTAAGTCAGTTAGTACGTCCTGCTCTGGCACTTTAAAGCCAATGATACAGACCGCATGAGCCGATAAAGCAGTTGCCCTTGCCAATGCCTTGGTTGGCTCATCTTCTCGGAGCAAGCCAAAAATCATACCCGCGGTAAAGGTATCACCCGCCCCCACGGTACTTTTGACAGTCATGACAGGCGGTGTCGCCCCATATATCTCACGCCCATTAGGGGTTTGACGTAACCAATGCACGCCCTTCTCGCCCATCGAGATAAAAACATGCTCAATATGGCTATGAATCTCATCAAAGAGTGCCACCTGCTCATCTAGCCCATCGGCACGTATGCCAAAGGCTTCAAACAGCTCATCGTTGTTGGGCTTGATAAGCCATAACGGATAACGCATGGCGATTTTTAGAGCCTCGCCACTGACATCAACCGCCACTTTGCTGTGGATATTTGTCAGCAGAGCAAGCAAATGGTCAAAGTCAGGCAAACCAAAACCCGTCGCCAAACTGCCAGCAATCAGCACCGCATCGCAGGCAGGGGCAAGCTCTGCCACCTGCTCAAAAAAGTGCAGTTTGTCCGTCTCGGTCACCACAAAGCCCTGACCATTGACATCTGTGGTGCGACCGACACCATCGACCACATCGGCAAGTTTGATGTTGGTGCGAGTAATGCCTGCCACTCGCACAAAGCTGTCAGTAACCCAACCTAGATTCTCACTGTGGTTTAGGGCATCACGCTCGTCAAAGAGTCGGTTAAAAATACCGTCATTATCACCACCCAAAAACCCTGTAGCAAGGGCATTTACGCCCAAATCCGCCAAAATCTGAGCAGCGTTTAGACCTTTGCCCGCAGCATCCATCTGACTGGATAAGGCACGATTCACCGCCCCAAGCGTTAGCACATCAAGACTGACCGTCATGTCGATGGCAGGGTTTAGGGTAATACAAAGCACTTGCATATTACACCCCCATCACCAAAGCACGCACTTCGCCAGCGGTGCGACAGGACAGGGCTTTTTTGGCAAGGTATTGGCAATCGGCAAAGTTAAGCTCACGCACCACTGCCTTGGCAAGGGCGATATTACCTGCCGACATGGACAGCTCGTCCACACCTAGCCCCACCAATATCGGTATGGCTCGCTCATCGCCTGCCAGCTCGCCACACACGCCCACCCACTTGCCGTAAGCATGGGCGTTGGCAACGGTGTTTTGGATAAGCCGAAGTACGCTTGGGTGCAGACCGTCAGCATCCTTTGAGAGCGCAGCATGACCACGGTCAATGGCAAGGGCATACTGAGTCAAGTCATTGGTGCCAATGCTAAAAAAGTCCACTTCACTGGCAAAAATATCCGCCATGACCGCCGCACTTGGTACTTCTATCATCATACCCACTTGAAGCTTATCATGGGGGTAGTCAGTCAGCACTTTATCTAGTATCGCTTTGGCATCATGCCACTCTTCTAATCTACCCACCATGGGGAACATGATACGCAAATCACGTCCCTTGGACGCTTTAATCAAGGCAATGAGCTGATTTTCCAATAAAGCAGGCTGTCTTAGAGTCAAGCGAATGCCACGCACCCCCAAAAATGGGTTGTCTTCAAACGGCATGGGTAGATACGGCAAAGGTTTGTCACCACCGACATCTAAGGTACGCACCACGAGCGGACGACCATCTAAGGCATCAAACACCTGCGTGTAATCTGCCACCTGCGTGTCAATGTCAGGCACGCTCTGATGACTCATGAACACAAGCTCGGTACGCAGTAGTCCCACCGCTTCTGCCCCACTCTCTACCGCCATCTTGGTATCGTGAACATTACCCAAATTAACAGCAATCTCCACTTGATGACCATCTTGGGTGATGGCAGGGTTTAGGGCAGTCTCACTGGCCAGGCGTTTACGCTCTGCCCAGCTAGCTTGCTCGGCTTTGGCGACCGCCACCATCTCATCGGTTGGTGCAACCACAAACCAACCTTGACCACCATCTATCAGCACCTGCTCGCCATCGTTAATGTCAAGCACGCCCTTGCCTGCTCCCACAATCGCAGGAATACCCAACGCTCGGGCGACGATGGCACTGTGCGAACTGGCACCACCCACCGCCGTGAGAATGCCTGCCACTCGTGCAGGGTCTAGGCGTGCCACATCAGACGGTAGCAGGTCTTCTTTGATAAGCACATAAGGCTCGGCAGGCTCGATTGCAACCGCTTGACCTGTTAGCTTAGCAAGCACTTTTTGCCCCACATCTCGCAAATCCGCTGCTCGCTCGGCAAGCAGATGATTGGCAACGCTCGCCTGCACTTTTGCCAACTGCTCAATATGAGCATGCCATGCCGCCGCTGCCGATAGCCCATCATCAATACCATCTTTTGCCCCGTGTGTAACTTCTTCATCATCAAGCAGAGCCACATGAGCAGTAAAAATCTGAGCAATGGACGCTTTTTTGGCAGTCTGAACAATGGCTTTTAGCTCATCTTTGACCGACCCAATCGCCTGTTGCAAACTCGCCCACTCGCTCGCCTTATCACCCCCTTGGACAGGATAATCAAACCGCACTTGACGTACCACAAATGCTTCGCCATGAGCCAGTCCCACTGACGCTGATGTGGCGTGTGTGCGTTCGCCTTTGATGATGGCGGTGTTATCGGTCAAGTCAAGCACGGCAGGTTCATGATTTTCTTTACCACTTTCTTGGCTGTTTACTTGACTATTACCTATCGGTGTTACTTCTTCGCCCAGTCCGTCTTGCACCGCTTGGATAAGTTTGGGTAGGTACGCCACCGCATCGGTATTCGGCTCGGCGATGAATGTTAGGCTCTGCCCCCGTGTCGCCCCCAGTGAGAGTAGTTTGGTTAGGCTCTTGGCGGAGACGTATGCTCCATTGTCCACCGCCACTTTTAGCTCGCCTATCGCTCCTTTGGCAAGCTCAGATAAGGCAGTGGCAGGGCGTGCGTGCAACCCATGAGCGTTGGGCAGTACCACGCTTGCCGATTGCCAATGCTCCGCCTTGTCCGCCCCCAAAAATGTCACCAGCTCGGGCAGACTGGCATGTTGTAATTTACCGCCAAACTCTGCCGACAACAGCACATCATACAACGCCAACAGCTTATCTTGATTTACCGTTTGGTTACTGACGATGACCGCCAATGCCCTCATGTCATCATGACCCAGTTTAACCACCTCTTTGGCAACCGCTAAGGCAAAGGCAGGTTCGGCAACCAGTTCATCATGCTCTAAGGTCGCACAGTAGATGGCTTCTGAGAGCTTGGTAAAACTGGGGCGAATGCCTGTGGCACTCACCAATTTACCTTGCTGTTTTAGTAGCGACACCGCCACCCCATACAGCTCATCGGCATTTTTGGCGTTGATGTCGGTTTTGATGAGATTTTCATGAATGCTAAGCGAGCGATTGCCCGTGCCATCCAAAATAGCCAATAGTTCATCGGCACTGGTGGCATGCTTGATACGTCCTTCGATGTCATCGCCCAAGGCTTTGGTTAGCTGTCTTAAAATGGACAAATGCTCATCGGATTTGGCACAAATCCCCATCAACAAATACGCCCTCTCGCCGTCATCATTCCACACCACGCCATCGTCAAAATGCACAAGTCGCACCCCTGTTTGTTGCACAAAAGAGCGTGATTCTGGCGTGCCATGCGGAATGGCAATCCCCTGCCCCAGATAGGTACTGGTCTGTGCTTCACGGGCTTGCAGTCCTGCAAGATAATCGGCAGTCGCCAGCCCGTCTTCGCTCAATATCTTGGCAAGTAGGGATAAGGCTTCGTCTTTATTGGTAGCCTGTGCATTCATACGCACGTCAGTGGCGGTAAGATTTAACATAGATTTCCTTATAAGATAAAGGATAATTTAAAATATTGTTTAGGGCGTGTTGAACATTGATAACATTATTTATTAAAATGATGAAAATTTAACGCTTTTATCAATTTTTGCATGAAAAATGGCTAAATCTTGTGGCTTAAAGTCAAAAACTTGTCTGATAGAAGACTCACAGCCTCAAGTTTTTTCCTTGAAAAACGGGCGATTCCCCTGCTTTTTTAAACAGGCATTTTTCATGGCAAATACCAATATTCAACACGCCCTAATAAATTTTAAAAATTTTTACGATACAAACAAAAATCGGCTAATTTTACCATTATTTTTTAAAAAATAATACCAAAAAAGACAAGCCAAATGAGATACTTTTGCAAATGTTGTTTTTACTTTAATTCCAACTTAAAATGGTAGATGATTGGTGATTATGTCATTTTTGGGTTGTAGGGACAAATCCTATTTGCCCTTGATAAATCAATCCGTTATATGGCGTTGTAAATGGGGCATTTTTTAAAAACATCATTGGCAAATATCCATTTAAACAGGATTATCAATATCCACAAAAACCACATCAAGCCCAAGCACGTCCGCCAAATGCTCGCCCAACGCCTTGACACCGCCCCGCTCGGTTGCGTGATGACCCGCCCCAAAATAATCCACGCCCATCTCTCGTGCCAAATGCGTGGTACGCTCGGATGCTTCCCCTGAGATAAACGCCTGACAACCTATGGCATGAGCTTGGGTTATCATGTCTTGGGCGCCGCCTGTGCATAGGGCGATTTTGGTTAGGGTGCGGTTAGGGTCATCGCTGATGTGCAGGGGCATGCGTCCCAACACTTGCTCAATTTTTTTGGCAAAATCGGCAGATGCCGTGGGCGGACACGTGGCAACATTGCCCACAGGGTGTTTTTCATGGGGGTATAACGCCCCTGTGATGGTCAAGCCAAGCTCATCGGCAAGCACTGCATTATTGCCGATGACAGGGTGAGCATCAAGGGGCAGATGATAGGCGATGAGTGAGATGTTGTGTTGGAGCAGAGTGCGAATGCGTTTGCCTTTCATGCCGACCAGTGGGGCAGGCTCGCCTTTCCAAAAATAGCCATGATGTACCAATATCGCTTGGGCGTTTAGCTCTATCGCCTTATCCATCAAGGCTTGGCAAGCGGTAACGCCGGTGACAACTTTACTAATGGGCGTATCGGCATCGACTTGCAAACCGTTGGGGCAATAGTCGTTAAATTCGCTTGCTTGTAGGTATTCATCGCAAAATTTTGCTAAGTTGGTGGGGGTAATTGGGGTGTTTTTGCTCATGGTGTGCCTTTGTGCGTTACTCATTTAAAATCATTCAAAGTTTTTGCTATGTTACGTTATTTATGGCATTTTGGCAATTTTAAATTAAAACCTGCCTCTTTGCCATCATCAGCATTCATAAATCATCAAAAATCTGTTACAATCTTAGGCGTGCCAAACATTGATGGCATTTTTATAAATACGATAAATTTAACGTTTTAATTAGGGCATGCCTGCCCTTTATAACACAATTTAACATTTAGAAATATTGCAGTAATAAAATGATGTTTTTGCATGAAAAACGGGCGATTCCCCTGCTTTTTTAAACAGGCATTTTTCATGGCAAATACCAACATTCAACACGCCCCAGTGTTATTTTGCCCTTTTAAGTGCCTTTTTACTTTTTACCTTTTTACTTTAAAACAGCCACCATGAACCACAAAGCCATTTTGACCGCCCTAGACCAAAACCTAGACAGACTAGCACAGACCCAAAACAGTACCGACATCAATGCCCTACACCAAGCCATCGCCGATGAGATGAATGGCGTATCTGATGAGCCGACATTGGCAGGGGTGCAGTTATCGCTCAGTAGCTACCTAGAAGCGGTGAAACTGGTCATCAGCGACACCTTTGACCATGAAGTGTGGATACAAGCAGAACTGCGAGCGGTCAATACCAAGGGCGGGCATTATTATTTTGAGCTTGCCGAAAAGGACGACAACGGCAACATCATCGCCAGTGCTCGGGCGACGTTGTGGCGATATCGGGCAAATGCGGTTGTCGGCAAATTCACCCGTGAGACAGACAAACCGCTCTCGGCAGGACTGGCGGTGCTGATAAAAGGTTCGGCAAGTTTTCATCCGCAGTATGGGTTTGGCATTAACATAAGCGACATCGACCCCACCTACACGCTCGGGGCGTTGGCTCAGGCTTATAACGCCATGCTAAAACGCTTACATGACGAAGGACTGACCGCCCTAAATAAAGCCCTGCCCACCCCCTTTGACCTCCGTCACGTCATCGTCATCGCCCCCGAGCAGGCGGCAGGGCTGGGCGATTTTCGTGCCGAAGCGGACAGATTGGCACAGACGGGGGCGTGCCAGTTTTATTATCATCACGCCACGTTTCAGGGCAATCACGCCCCAAGCGAGATAAGAACAGCCATCACACACGCCATCGGTGAGTTTTATGCCAGCCATGCCTATCATGCTGACCTGCTCGTCATCATCCGTGGGGGCGGAGCGGTGGGCGATTTGGCGTATCTTAATGACTATGAGTTGTCGGCATTGATTGCCGAATCGCCCATGCCTGTGTGGGTCGGTATCGGGCATGAGCGTGATAAGGTACTGCTTGATGAAGTGGCACACACTCGCTTTGACACGCCATCTAAGGTCATCTTAGCCATCGAAAACCATCTGGTCGCCATGGTCGCCCTTGCCAAAGATGCCATGACCACCATCAGCAACATCAGTCGCACTCGCCTGCACCACGCCAAAGAGCAAAGCCATCTTGCCATGAAAAGCGTCCATCATGGGGCAAGCCAAACTCTAAAACTTGCCAAAAAAGACAGCGACTTTTTGTTAAGCATGCTAAGCAGTCATGCCAAATACCGCATCCACACACTCTCATCAACCATCAGCGACCTGCTCGCCCGTCAGCACAAAACCGCTCACGAACACATCAAACATGCTCGCCAAACCACCGCCCACACCCTATCTCGGCACAAAGCACTACTACCCCGCTTATCCGCCTTGCGTGATGAGACTCGCCACTTACAAAGCATGATTTTGGTGCAACACCCTGTCCGCACCCTAACCAAAGGCTACGCACTCATCCATCAAGATGGGCATGTCATTGGCTCATCGAACGCCATCAAACAAGGCGAGATTGACATCGAATTTCATGACGGGCGTGTCAAGGCTGTGGTAAAATAGGCGGTTTTTGTATCGCCCGTTTGTCTCCCCATCTGTCCATCGCTTGGTAGTGTTCATGACCCATTTACGCCAGCTGTTTTATCAGCTCTCGCCCACCGCCCAAGGCTACGTTTGTATCGTACTGACCATGCTCGTGTGGGGCAGTTTTAGCTTGCTTGCTCGCCTAAACGCCAGTTGGGGCATATCAGCGTGGGACATCATCGCCGTGCGTTTTGGTGTGTCGGCGGGGCTACTTTTGCCCATACTCATCTATCGGCAAAATACGGCGTTTTTGTGGCAACCCAAAGCCGTCATCTTAGCACTGTTTGGTGGGGTCGGTTATAGCTCGCTTGTGTACAGTGCTTTTTTGCTTGCCCCTGTGGTGCATGGGGCGGTATTTTTAAATGGCATGATACCTGTCGCCACCGCCCTACTCATGCTCCTACTGCTCAAAAAACGCCCCGACCACGACACCAAAATCGCACTTATCCTTATCATCATTACACTCACACTCATGACCGCTCTCATGCTCATCAAGGGCTTGTCCTTTGGCGTGGGCGATGTACTGTTTGTCATCTGTGCCTGCTGTTGGGCAGGTTATGGCATCATGCTAAAAGAATGGGGATTTAGCCCATGGCAAATCATGTGTAGCACCGCCATCTGGTCGGCGATACTCTACCTGCCCATCTATGGCGTGCTACTGTATTTGGGCGTGGGCGGTTTGGGCTTTGGTGGCGTATCTTTGTCGCATGCCATCATCCAAGGGGCATTTCACAGCGTCATGGTGATGATATTTGCCACGATGACATATTCGCTGGCGGTAGAGCGACTTGGGGCGTTTTTCGCTGGCGGACTTGCCAGTCTTGCCCCGTTTCTCTCAGCCTTACTTGCCGTGCCACTCTTGGGCGAATCCCTAAACGGCGTCATGGTGCTAGGACTCATCGGCATGGGGCTTGGTACGGTACAGCCATGGCGTTATGTGGGCGTGCTAAAAAATCGTTTGTTCAAATCATCTAGATAAACCACAACACCCAAACCCCCAAGCCATCATTGATTTTTTATCAAAGTTTTGTTAAATTAGGGTATTTATTGTTTTGACAAAATGTTTTATAAATGTCATTTGAATTTTTTGTAACAACGCCCACAAATTACCTTGATAAATAAGTAAAAGTATAGCGAGTTTTTATGTCTGCCATCAAGCTAAATAACATCACCGTCTATTGTGGTTCTAACTTTGGTGAGATTCCCGATTATTATCATCACGCCCAAATCCTAGGCGAACGCCTTGCCCATCATAATATCCGCCTTATCTATGGTGGGGGCAATGTCGGACTTATGGGAACGCTTGCCGACAGCATGTTGTCGCATGGTGGGGAAGTCATTGGCGTGATTCCCACTTTTTTAAAACAAAAGGAAGTCGCCCATCTGGGACTGACCGAGCTCATCGAAACCCCCGACATGGTCTCTCGCAAAACCAAGCTCATCGAACTGGCGGACGGCTTTATCGCCATGGCAGGTGGTTTGGGGACGTATGAAGAGCTGTTTGAAGTGCTGTCCATCACTCAGCTTAATCTCATCCGCAAACCCATCGGTTTATTAAATGTCGCTCATTTCTTTGATCCGCTACTTGACATGCTCGCCAAGACTGCCAAGAGCGGATTTATGCCCAAAGAGAATTTACAGCTTTTGTGCATCGCCGACAACAGCGAAGAGCTACTGCACAAAATGGCAAATTTTAAATTCATCAATGCCCCCAAATGGGTCAAACCAGCATGGCTTGATGAGATTGTTTCTTGATGTTGTGTGATACTGGCTGAATGTAGGCTGTTGATTTAAAACAGTTATTTTCAATTAAAGACATATTCGAAATTTAAACGTGTAAGAACAAATCATATTTACCCAAAAGTCAAGACGTTACATAGGGCAAATTGCAATTTGCCCCTACAAAACCTGTCCAAAAGCATGTTCAATGATGTATGAACACAAAACCAGCGCCCCCTACAAGCCCAATCCCAATTTATAAAGAAAAATTTTAAAGGGCATTCATCAACAATCCAATCATTAAAAATGGTTAAAAATTAACCACATCTTATCTTTATTTTGCCCAATTTACCCTATTTTTGTAAAAAATTTACCCAAAATCGCAAAAAATACTTGCAAAATATCCGTACGCATGTACACTATGCACCTGATGATAATACAAATTTTTGCGTTAGCGATTTTAACAATAACGCCGATGATTGCCACTAGGCGATTTTGAAAAAATTTGTTACAATAAACTTTTATATTTTATAAGGTGACGGCATGGGCATTCTAAAAAACACCCAAAAACCAACTTCCCAACCCACAAAAACACAGACGGCAACGAATGCCACCATTGACATCGCTCAGATTCGTGAGTTGATTGAACTCATGGAAGAAAAGGATTTGGCAAACCTAGAACTGGGCAACGATGACAGCTATATTCATCTGACCCGTAACGTGGCGGTGCAAACCGTTGCCGTCCCCCAAGCCGTCATTTCATCAGATAGCACCCCTGCTGTCGCCCCCACACCCAAAGCCCCGAGCGGTAAGGTTGAGACATCACCCATGGTCGGGGTATTTTACTCTGCCCCTAGTCCGAACGACCCACCTTTTGTCAAAGTCGGGCAAAAAGTAGAAGCAGGCGACCAGCTTGGTATCATCGAAGCCATGAAAATCATGAACCCCCTAGAAGCCACCCAAAGCGGTATCATTGAAGAGATTTTGGTGTCTAACGCTGACGTGGTGCAGTTTGGACAACCTGTCATTCGCTACAAAGCCTAACGGGTGAGTTATGATTAAGAAGTTATTGATTGCCAACCGTGGCGAGATTGCCCTGCGTATCGTACGTGCGTGCAAACAGCTTGGCATACAGACGGTGGGCGTGTATTCATCGGCGGACAAGGATTTGATGCACCTGCGGTTTTGTGATGAAGCGGTCTGCATTGGCGATGCCCCATCCACCCAAAGCTATCTGTCCATCCCTGCCATCTTGACCGCTGCCGAGATAACGGGGGCGGATGCCATCCATCCTGGTTATGGCTTTTTGTCCGAAAATGCCGACTTTGCCGAGCAGGTCGAAGAAGCAGGGCTGACTTTTGTAGGCCCCCACCCTGACCACATCCGCCTGATGGGTAACAAGGTCTCTGCCATCAATGCCATGAAACAAGCAGGCGTACCCACTGTCCCCGGTTCGGTCGGTGCCATCACCCTGCACAATGCCGAAGAGCAAGCTCGTGCCATCGGCTTTCCACTCATCGTCAAAGCGGCAGCTGGCGGGGGTGGTCGTGGCATGCGTGTGGTCGAGCGTTTTGAAGAGCTTATCAATCAAGTCCAAGCCGCCAAAACCGAAGCCAAAAACGCCTTTGGTGATGATACGGTCTATATGGAGCGGTTTTTGAAAAACCCACGCCACGTAGAAGTCCAAGTCCTAGGCGACGGCAATGGCAACGCCCTACATCTGTTTGACCGTGACTGCTCACTCCAACGTCGCCACCAAAAGGTGCTAGAAGAAGCCCCTGCCCCTGGTATCCCTGACGACATCAAACAGCCAATTTTAGATGCGTGCGTGCGTGCGTGCGAACAAATCGGCTATCGTGGGGCGGGGACGTTTGAGTTTTTGTATGAAAATGAGCAGTTTTTCTTTATCGAGATGAATACTCGTGTGCAAGTTGAGCACCCTGTGACCGAGATGATTACGGGTATTGATATCATTGTCGAACAGCTTAAAATCGCCGCAGGTTATGGTCTGTCCTATCATCAAGATGAGATTACCATTCACGGTCATGCCATGGAATGCCGTATCAATGCCGAAGACCCCAAGACCTTTATGCCCTGCCCTGGTCGCATTGACAATCTATTCGCCCCAAGCGGTTCTGGCGTGCGTTTTGACAGTCATCTGTATCAAGGGTACAGCATTCCTAGCTACTATGACTCGATGATTGGCAAGCTTATCTGCCACGCCCAAACTCGCAAACAGGTCGTACAAAAAATGCTCCACGCCCTAGATGAACTCATCATCGAAGGCATTAAGACCAACACCGCCTTGCACCGTGATGTGATATTGCAAGATGAAGCCTTTACCGAAGAAGCCCAAAACATTCATTATTTGGAAAATCATTTATTAAAGAGCAACTAACTCATCACTCTTTAACAAACCAATAAAAAACCTTGGCCCTCACCAAGGTTTTTTATTATTACGCCCGATTCTCTTCACTCTGCACATCTTTAATGCCTAACATATCAAGCAAGGCATCTGTGCCTGAGGAGCGAGTTAGGTTAGGATTAATAACCAACCCCAAATGCCGTTGTAATTCGATGTTTTCTTTCAAATCAATCTTTACCAAATCTTGATTAATGAGTGTCTCAGGTAGCACCGACCAGCCCAGTCCTACCGATACAAGCATACGGATGGATTCTAACGGATTGGTACTCATGGTGGCAAAGGGGCGCAGGTTGTGCTTATTAAACTCAGCCAAGGTAATCTGACTGGTAAAAGTATTCGCCGCAGGCAAAATGGCAGGATGGCGTGCCAGTTGCAAGAGACTCACAGACGACTGCTGTGCCAATGGGCTTAGTACCCCCGTGACAAAATACAGCGGGTCAGACCACAGCGTATGATACGCCAGTCGTCTGTCAAAAGTCGGGGGTAAGGTCAAAAATGCCAATGCCACATCGCCTTCTAGCACCGCCTTGTGTGCCGTTTCGCTGTCCATGAACTGTACTTCTAGCTGAACAGACGGATAGGTTTGAATAAACTGCTTTAAGACGGGGGGCAAGTGGTGCAGTCCGATATGATGACTGGTGCCGATGACCAGTCGTCCCGTTGCCACTTCCTTTGAGTAAAGCAGACTGGCTTTACAGCTTTCATAGTCTTCAAGCCATTTTTTAGCGTAGGGCAGTAGCTCATGAGCCGATGCTGTGGGGATAATGCCACGCCCGATGGTGTCAAACAGTGCCGTGCCAAACTCATCTTCTAAGCTCTTAATCCGCTTGGAAACGGCAGGCTGGGTAATAAACAGTTTCTCGGCAGCACCTGAGATACTGCCAGTTTGCATGACGGTGATGAACGTGGATAAATTGGTGGTATTCATGTCGCACTCCTGCGTAAATGATTATCGTATTATGACAAAGTTGTCAGTGCAATATTATACCAAATTTTTGGGGATTGGTAATAACTTTATTTACTTTTGGTTATGTTTTTTAAAAAACAAATAAGACAAAATGATGAAAATATTAGTTTTAAGTGGCTTTCTAATAAATATCTCACATCTGTCTTAGCTTTGCTAAATTGTGATACAATACCATGTTACCTGCTATCTTTGATAATGTCATGACCGCCCACAATCCCACTTTTACCCAGAAATTCACCATTGCAATGATTGGCTTTTTTGCCTTTTTACAGGTCTATTCAGTGCAGGCGATTTTGCCGGTACTCATGCAGGAATTGCAGGCAAGCGAAGTACAAGTGGGGCTGGCGGTTGGGGCAACAGTCATGGCGATTGCCCTGATGTCGCCTTTTATGGGCATGCTCTCGGATGCCTTTGGGCGACGGCGGTTTATCATCGGCTCGCTACTCATGCTCGCCATTCCTACTTTCATGGTCGGCATGGCAGGGTCGGTGGACGGGCTGACTTTTTGGCGGTTTTTGCAGGGGCTTGCCGTCCCTGGTATCACGGTGGTACTCATTGCCTACATTGGCGAAGAGTACAGCAACAACATCGCTGGCATGATGAGCCTGTATGTAGCAGGCACGGTATTGGGCGGATTTAGCGGACGGTTCTTTGCAGGGCATTTGCACGAATGGATAGGCTGGCGGTGGGGCTATGGGGTCATGGCGGTGCTGACCTTGGTGGGGGCGGTGTGGGTACTAAAAAGCCTGCCCAAATCACAATATTTTAAAAAAAGCCAAAACTTCCAAGATGCCCTACGCCTGCTCCTATCCCACACCAAAAACCGCCATGTCATGAGTGCCTGCCTGCTCGGTGGCTGTGTACTGTTTAGCTTGGTGGGCTGTTTTACCTTTATCAACTTGCACCTAGCCGATGCCCCTTATCGGCTGTTACCATCTCATCTGGCGAACATTTTTGCTCTGTATCTCATTGGCATGGTCATCACCCCTTTGTCCGCCAAAATCATCGCTCGCTTTGGCATGACGGGCACCATCATCTTTGCCGTCATCTGCTCCATCACAGGGCTGTTCATCACGTTATCCACCCCCTTACCACTCATCATCATCGGCTTGACCATCATGTCATCAGGGGTGTTCATCACGCAGTCGGCGACCATCAGCTACATCGCAAGCCATGTCAAAGAAGGGCGTTCGCTGGCGTCAGGACTGTACTACATGGGCTACTATGGCGGGGGCAGTGTAGGGGCATGGGTCTGTGCCATCGCCTACGCTCATGGTGGATGGCTCTATGCTGTACTGACCATCTTTGGCGTGCAACTGCTGGCGTTAGGCGTGGTAATGGGTCTTATGAAAAAGGCGTGATGATAAAAGGTATTTTCAATGAACAGACCTTTTGACATACTCCCACCACCAAACCTAGCGGTTATGGTGGGGGGGGAATCTTTGCGACCCATAGCAATTTAGTTTGCTACCTTTCGCTATGCCACTATCGCTGAATAGTATAGGCATAGGGGGACTCTTTATACAGTAGCAAGCCCTGCTACATCAGCTAATGCTTGATTGCGTATATTATTACTTGCATTGATATCACGGTCATGATGTGTTTGACAGCTAGGACATGTCCAATTCCTCACCGACAACGCCAAACTGTCTAATTTGTAATGACAATGCGAACAAATTTTACTACTGGCAAAGAACCGATTTACTTTCAGAATATTTTTACCATACCAATTTGCCTTGTAAGTGAGTAGGGTAACAAATTGACCCCAACCTACATCATGAATCGCTTTGGCAAGTTTTCGGTTCTTTACCATGTTTTTTACCGCCAAATCTTCAAGTGCATAGCTTGTCGCTTGGTTTTCGCAAATAAGACTATGTGTGATTTTGTGGTGTAAGTCTAGCCGAGAATGTCGTACTTTTTCATGAGTATGAGCAACGGCTAATTTTTGTTTTTGATAATTTTTACTTTGTTTTTGTTTGCGAGCAAAGATTTTTTGTTGTACCGCCAGTCGTTTGCTGGCACGGGTTAAATACTTTGGATTATCAAACTTGCTACCGTCTGATAGATTGAGTAAGTGGCTAATACCTAAATCAATACCAAGTGTTAGATTTGGTTCTATCGTTGTCGGTGTTGGCAATGTTTCATCATTTTCAACCAATAAACTTGCATAATATTTGCCTGTGGCGGTTTTACTAATTGTAACCGTTTTGATATTGCCAATAAATTTACGACTAAATACAGTTTTAATGCCTTTGATTTTAGGTAGATTTATAATGCCTTGTTCAAAATTTACGGTACAGTGTTGGGGGCATTGATAGCTACGCCCTGGGATTTTTTTAGATTTAAACCGTGGAAAACTGGCACGACCTTTGAAAAAGTTAGTGAAAGCGGTATAGACATTTAGCAAGGCATTGAGTAATGATTGGCTATTAACCTCGTTTAGCCACGCAAACTTGCCTGTTTTCTTTTTCTTAACCAACTGGTTTTATATTCGAGTACGAGATAACGACTTGCCAAACATGGCATAGTAGCGTTTTTGCAATGCCAACGCCCAATTATAAACAAACCGAACACAGCCAAAGTGTTGTTCAAACGCTAAGGCTTGTTGCTGGTTTGGATAAATTCGGTATTTGTAGGCTTTGAGCATGGCTTGTTAGATAATTGAAATATGGGTATCATTTAGTGTTAGTCACAAAATATCGTAAAAAATGGGGGGTTGAGCTGTTAGAGTTCAATGGGGAGGCTGACCATGTGCATTTACTGCTTGATATGCACCCTAATATTATGCCAAGTAAATTTATCAATAATCTAAAAACGGTAACTAGCCGATTGATGAGAAAGGAGTTTGCAAAGCATTTGGCACACTTTTACTGGAAGCCTGTACTTTGGACTAGAGCGTATTGTTTGCTCACGACAGGGGGTGCTACGATTGATACAATTAGGCAGTATATCGAAAAACAAGAACGCCCTGATTAGGGTGTTAGTGCTCACATCTCCACCTAAATCAAAGATTATAGGTGGAGAATTACGCACGATAAGTTAACCTACAGCACCAGATGGATTGTTATTTACCCGATTTGCACATAAATCTACCCATTTTTACCGAATTTTTGCTACAATAGCACAACTTTTTATTTCCCTTTTATTTTTTAGCATTTATGAATAACACTTACGACAGTCGTACACAGGCGGATTTTTCTGACGAACAAGCAGGATTTGAGCAAACAGGATTCGCCTTTGAAAACGAAAATTTATTTGACAACATCACCACCAGCATTCAAAATATCCTAACCAACATCAAACACAGCTACACTAACACCGCAAGCGATTTGGTTGATGAGATTTATGTAACGGGCAGTCAGGAGCAGATTAATGATGCTCTAAATCAATTTGTGGTGCAAAATGTCGGCATGGTGCTAGATTTACACCTTGAACTTTTTGATGGCTTTTTAAGACTCTACTGCACAGCAGATGTGTTAGATATGCACCTGTCGGTAGCGTGTAATTTTAAACTCACCGAAGCTCGTCTTGACCGTCATGTTCAGCGGTTCGCCTTTGAACAAATCTCCAACACCGACATCATCACCCTACACAGCAAATCATGGTGGAAGACCCCTGCTATCAAGTTTGCCGTGCCTGCCTATCGCACCTTACTTAGAAAAGACCCCCTGCCCTTTTTGTTGTCGCTGTCGCCCAAACTCAAAGGCAAGCCCTTTATCGAGTATAAAGGCAACGTCATCTACTTAGAAATCGGACGTTGGCTCCCCGAGAACATCAAAAATTACCTAAAAAAAGCTCAGGTCAATCACGGCGTGGTTAAAAAAGAACAGCTTATCTTAAAAGTACAGCCCAACTTTGGCGATATATTGAGCTTTGGCGACCCAAATAGTCCCATCATCACCGAAAAAGACAATCCTAATAAGGTGGGTGATACATGATTGATTGCCAATTCATGCTCTCATAATAGCGTTCAATTTTTCAACCATAAAAAGTTTATAATTACGTCAATCTTACACCACCCATCCGTTTTAGATGTAACGATAGCGAACAAAAAACACCCAAGCGACAACTTGGGTGTTTGTTTTGCCAAAGCGATGATTACTTGATACGCATATCGCCCGTTTCAACAAAACGTTGGTGCCATGATAGGGCTTCTAGCAATAGGTGCGGGGTGTGTACACCGCCTGATTTTTGGCTTGCCACGAATGCACGGTCATAATAATCACGGAGCATATCACGGTAATCAGGGTGCGAGCAGTTGTCAATGATAAGTTTGGCACGCTCTTTTGGCGACTTACCACGCAAATCCGCCATGCCTTGCTCAGTTACGATAAACATCACGTCATGCTCGGTATGGTCGTGGTGGCTTACCATTGGCACGATAGCCGAGATTGCCCCACCTTTTGCGGTAGACGGGCTGACATAAATGCTAAAAAAGCCGTTACGGGTAAAGTCACCAGAACCGCCAATACCGTTCATCATGCGAGTACCCATGACGTGCGTTGAGTTTACGTTACCATAAATATCCGCTTCAATCATGGAGTTCATGCCAATCACACCCAAACGGCGAATGACTTCTGGGTTGTTGCTAATCTCCATAGGACGAAGGATAATTTTGTCTTTTAAAAACTCAATGTTTTCGTTAAAGCGAGCCAGAGCATCTGGGCTAAATGACAAGGCGGTGGCGGACGCTGTTTTCATCTTTTTGGCAAGAATCAAATCAAGCATACCGTCTTGCAATACTTCGGTATAACCTGTCAAATCGTCAAATGGAGCGTCCAATAGTCCTGCCATGACTGCGTTCGCTACGTTACCCACGCCTGATTGAAGTGGCAATAAGCTCTTAGGCAAGCGACCTGCTTTAACTTCATGGTCAAGAAAATCAATGACTTGGGCGGCGATACGCTTAGAGATGTCATCGGGTTCTGCAAACTTAGAGTTACGGTCACCTGCGTTGGTAAATACAATCGCTACGATTTTGTTGGGGTCAATCGCCAGCCCTGTGGTACCGATACGGTCAAACGCCCCTACCACAGGAATCGGCTTGCGGTGCGGTGGCAAGCCTACATCGCCATAGATGTCATGCATACCTTCTAAGCCTGCACTTAGGGCAGCGTTAATCTCAACGATGACTTTGTCGGCATTTTTGACCGCTTCTACGCCATGACCGATACCCATCGCAAAAATTAGCTCGCCATTTTCGGTAATGGCGGTCGCCTCAACGATAGCCACGTCAAATTTACCATAAAAGCCTTGACGCATTTGCTGTTCAACGTGCGATAGGTGCATGTCTTGATAAGCAATTTCGCCTGCGTTAATGCCGTTACGCAGGGTTGGGTCAGACTGAAATGGTGAGCGAAAATGCAAGGCTTTGGCTTCGGCAAGCACGCCATCACACTCAGGGGCGGTGGACGCACCTGTTACCATACCTACGCTAAATTTTTCGCCTTTGGCGTGAGCGTCTTTGGCTTTGTTGGCGATGGCGGTTGGCATTGCTTTAGGATAACCTGCCCCTGTAAAGCCTGTAACGGCAAGCATCATGCCATTTTGGATAAATTGGGCAGCTTCATCAGCACTCATTACCTTTTCACGCAAAGTAGCGTGGCGAACACGGTCAATTGACATAATCATTCCTTATTGAAGTCATGGAAATTAAAAATACCCTTTTAAACAGGTGCTAAGATTTTAACACCTGTTAGGGATAAAATAAATAGTTTGTTACAATATTTAGCAGGATTTTTTGACAGGCAAAATCAATCATTACCATTTATCATAATTGATTTTAAAAATCAAAGTCCCGCCTTTAAACTTGCCACAATAAACTTATCCAAATCACCATTTAACACCGCTTGTGTGTTGGACGTCTCAACGCCCGTACGTAAATCCTTAATGCGTGAATCATCAAGCACATAGGAGCGGATTTGCGACCCCCAACCGATGTCAGATTTACTGTCTTCTAGGGCTTGCTGTTTTTCCATGCGTTTTTGCATTTCAAGCTCGTAGAGTTTGGCACGGAGCATTTTCATGGCGGTGTCTTTGTTGGCGTGCTGTGAACGCTCGTTTTGACACGCCACGACCACGCCTGTGGGCCCGTGCGTGATACGCACGGCAGAGTCGGTGGTATTGACGTGCTGACCGCCTGCCCCACTTGAACGATAGGTATCGATACGTAGGTCGGCAGGATTGATGTCAATCTGCACGTTGTCGTCAATCTCGGGGGAGACGAACACTGCCGAAAATGACGTATGACGACCGTTGTTGCTGTCAAAGGGAGATTTACGCACCAAACGATGAACGCCAATCTCGGTGCGAAGCCAACCAAAAGCATAATCACCCTTGACCGCAATGGTTGCCGACTTAATGCCTGCCACACCGCCTTCGGAGACTTCTAAAACTTCCGCCTTAAAGCCATGCGACTCGCACCAACGCAGATACATACGCAAGAGCATCTCCGACCAGTCTTGGGCTTCTGTCCCGCCAGAGCCTGCCTGTATGTCTAGGTAGCAGTTGTTAGCGTCCATCTCGCCGCTAAACATACGTTTAAATTCTAAGTCTTCCACGCTTTTTAGGGCATCATCAAGCTCGGCTTGCACGTCTGCCAGCAGGCTCTCATCGTCCGCTTCTACGGCAAGCTCTAACATGGCGGCAGCGTCATCTAGCTTGACGGTCAAGCCGTCCACCACACCCACGATACCATCTAGGACGGATTTTTCTTTGCTGATTTTGGTGGCAAGCTCAGGGTCGTTCCAGATGTCGGGGTTTTCTAGTTCTAGATTAACTTCTTCTAGGCGTTCTTTTTTGCTTTCGACGTCAAAGATACCCCCAAAGCTCTTTGCCACGAGCGTGTAGGTCTTTGATTTGTTCTTGATATGGGGCGATTTCCATGATGATTACCTTAAAAAATAAAAAGCTTATTATAACAAATTTTCTCTACAAATGCGAAAAAACAAACACAACCTAAAAACACATGATTTGCTTTATTGTAACTTTTTGTTTATAATACACCATTTTCAACTGATTTTTGTAAATCATTGAAAATTATATCTTTAAAAAAATTAACAATCAATTAAGCTCTTTTAGGGCATATTATTTTAAATAAGGAGTTTACATGGAACTCACCGAAATCACGCTAAACGGCTACTATACGCTGATTTTGGCGACCATTGTCCTACTGGTGGGGCAATTTTTGGTTAAAAAGATTAAATTTTTAGAAGATTTTAACATCCCTGAGCCTGTGGCAGGTGGGTTACTTGCAGCTGCCATCATTTATTTTTTAAATTTCCAATATGGCTACGTTTTTAACATCCAAAAGGAACTCCAAACCGCCTGTATGCTCATGTTTTTCTCATCCATCGGCTTGTCGGCAGATTTTCGCCGTCTAAAAGCAGGTGGGTTACCACTGATTATCTTGACAGTGCTGGTTGGCTTTTTCCTACTTGTACAAAATGGGGTGGGTGTGGCACTGGCATCCATGCTCGGACTTGACCCTATCATGGGTCTGGTGGCAGGTTCTATCAGCTTGATTGGTGGTCATGGCACGGCAGGTGCGTGGGGGGCAACCCTTGAAAACGACTATGGCGTAACAGGGGCGATTACCATGGGTATTGCGGCAGCGACTTATGGCTTGGTGGCAGGCGGTCTTATCGGCGGCCCTGTGGCAAAACGTCTTATCAAAAATATGGGCATACAAACTGTTAATACCGCACCAAACAACGCCAATCTTGAAAAAACAGACGGTAATAATGATGCCAACAACACCGTGTTTGAAAAGTCTGACAGTGTCCGCCTGATTACTGCTGTGTCTGCAGTGGAGACTTTGGCTTTGTTTGCTGTGTGTTTGGTGGCTGCCGACTATATGAGCGGTGTCGCCAAAGACATCGAGTGGTTAGCTCAGCTTAAAGTTCCGACCTTTGTATGGGCATTGGCTACAGGCGTGATTTTGCGTAACGTTTTGACCAATCTTTTTAATTTTGATATGTTTGACCGTGCCATTGATGTGTTTGGTAATGCCTCTTTAAGCCTATTTTTGGCAATGGCACTCATGTCATTAAAGCTGTGGGAACTTGCCGACTTAGCAGGTCCTTTGGTTATCATCCTAGTTGTACAGACCATTGTGATGATTTTGTTTGCCTATTTTGTGACGTTTAGAGTCATGGGCAAAAACTACGATTCGGCAGTACTGGCGGCAGGTCATTGTGGTTTTGGTATGGGTGCAACCCCCACCGCCGTGGCAAACATGCAAGCCATTACCGACCGTTATGGCGTGTCCCACAAAGCATTTTTGATTATCCCGATGGTAGGGGCGTTTTTTGTAGACTTGATGAACCTAGTGGTGCTACAAGGCTTCTTGATGTTGCCATTTATGAAATAATCGGCATAAATAAAAAGGCGTATTCTCGGTACGCCTTTTTTGTTGGTAAATCTCTCATCAAATCCGCCAATCCACCACCTCCCATCCCTACTCTGTTGCATGAGCGGTTAACACCTCATCAGGGCAAACATACACCGCCTTATCAGCAAAACTCAAAAGCGGTAAATCTTTTTTGAATCTGAATAAGCGATGATTTTGTCAAAATAAACACCGTTGTTATTGGCGTATTTTATCTAGGGCATGCCTGTCATTGATAACATTTTTATAAAATAAGATGGAAATTTAACGTTTTAAATCAATTTTTGCATGAAAAATGGCTGTCCGACCACTTAATCAGACAAATTTTAAGATTTTAACTTAATTTTTTAAAATTAAGCGGTCGGATTGTGGCTCGAAGTCAAAAACTTGTCTGATAGTCTGATAGAATGACCATCAAACTTCACTTTTCCTTGAAAAACGTGCGATTTTTCGTGATTTTCATTGCAAATACCAAAGGTAAGCACGCCCTAATAATTTTGAAGTTTTAGACCGTATTTGCAATCATCTAAGACAATAGTTATGGCTTTTGAATTTTACCCACAAAAAAGAGCGATAAACACGCCCTTCTTTATGTTTTTGACCTCTTGAGAAATTACAATTTTATTGAGCTTGTCAAAATTCCAAATCCAATAAAATCAAGGTTTGCAAGCCAAAATTTTTGAATTTCTCAAGAATTCTAATCATCAACCAAATATCGCCGACAATGCCAAAAACGCCATGGCACTAATCATCCCTGCTGCAGGAAGTGTGATGACCCACGCAAGCCCGATGGGTTTCATGAGTTTCCAGTTGGTGCTTTTGTTCACAAGTCCAATACCCAGCACCGCCCCAACAAGGATATGCGTACTAGACACAGGAATACCAAGGCTTGACGCTCCCATGACGACCGCCGCCGCCGCAAGCTCGGCAGAAAAGCCCGATGCTGGGTGCATTTCGGTCAAATTCGTACCGACGGTCTGAATAACTTCTTTACCAATAAACCAAAGCCCCACGATAAGCG
Organism: Moraxella caprae DSM 19149; assembly: GCF_000426885.1. GTDB lineage: Bacteria > Pseudomonadota > Gammaproteobacteria > Pseudomonadales > Moraxellaceae > Moraxella > Moraxella caprae. The sequence goes on from NZ_AUGF01000001.1 coordinate 59,976, forward strand.
ACACACCAAAGGTAACAAGTACAGGGGCAGGCACGGTCGCTTTGGTAGCAATGGCGTTTTCACGGATAACATCCATAATCGCCACAAAAGGCCCGACAGCGTTAGCGATGTCGTTCGAGCCATGGCTAAACGCAAACGCACAAGCGGTAAACACCTGCATCCAGCTAAACATGATAAAGGTCGCCTTACCTAAGTCCTCTTTGTGCTTGCCACGAATGGTCTTGGTATAGATAAAGGCGGTGAGCCACACCATCGCCCCAATCATGCCCATCACAAGAGCAGAATGCAAGGTGGATAAGTTTAGCCCTGTGTTTTTTAGACCCTTAAACACCACCATCGCTGTCATCACGACCGCACCCAAAGCAGCGATAAGTGGTACCCATGTTTTTAGGGCTTTTAGGGTATCAAGATTGTCTCTTTTGTTTTCTAGAGCGTACAATTCTTTGTAATAGCCCGTTTCAAGCTCATCGGGATTGTCCGTCTCTTTATAGATTTCTTGGTCTCGCAACAGGGCGGTTGTATAAGGCAATTTCTCAGAATCGCTTAATTTTTCAAAATGCTCTTTTTGGCGAGCTTTTAGGGCTTTTTTCTCTGATTTTAAGGCTTTGACCTCAAGCTCCATTTTGTCATTATATGCCAAAATGTTCTTTTTGACCAGTCCATAAATCACATAAGACAACGCCCCACCAAGTACAGGCGACAGCACCCACGAGATGGCAATCTCACCAATCTTTGACCATTTGACAGTAGATAAGGCAAGCTCTGACCCGCCCAAATTCACACCAAGTACAATGCCTGACCCCACGATACCACCAATGATGGCGTGTGTGGTAGAAACTGGCAAACCTCTTTTGGTGGCGAACAGTAGCCAAAATGCTGCTGCGATGAGTGCCGAGAGCATAAGATAAATAAACTGATTGGGCGACACCCCCAAATCCGAGATATCCACAATACCACTACGGATTGTATCGGTAACGGCAGCTCCAGCAAGCACCGCCCCCGACACCTCAAAAATTGCCGCCACCGCCAAGGCTTGGGTAACGGTAAGCGTCCCTGCTCCGACTGACGTACCAAAGGAGTTAGCAACATCGTTACCACCGATGTTAAACGCCATAAAAATCCCAAAAAATGATGCCACCAAGAACAGCACGACTTGCTGATGATTGGTATAATCAAGTCCCCACATCACAAAATAGACGCTAATACCTAACATCAATAAGGCAAAAAAGACATTCGCCGCCATGGGCGTAGACTGCTTCGCTGAATTTACCATAAAATCCGCCAAGGGTTGGTTAAATTAAAAGAATATCACAATAAAAAAGCCCCACCCATTTAACCCCTTAAATGGGTAACGCCACTACTACTTAATCTGAATCGTCATGGATAGGGCGTGCCTGCCTTTTGTATTTGCAATTAAAATCACAAAAAATCGCCCGTTTTTCAAGGAAAAAGTGAAGTTTGATGGTCGTTCTATCAAACAGGCTTTTGCCTTCGAGCCACAAGATTTAGCCATTTTTCATGCAAAAACAGGTAGTTTATTTCCACAATATTTCTAAATTTTAAATTGTGTTATAAAGGGCAGGCACGCCCTAACATGCGTTGTATCCAAAAATCGTTGCATTATAAAAGTCAAATATGACAGTTATATGACAATTTTAACACATTTCATAAGTTTTGGGAAAATGTATCAAAACGTTATGATTGTTTGCTTTTTAACAGCATTAGCGTGCCTGACAACAAAACATCTCGCCTACTCCCATCAGAAGTTCTAGCACGCCCTATTCAATGCGTTTGACATAGCTAATATCATTCATCAAAGACGATGCTTGTTCTTCATTTAAGCACATCATCTTGCAAGCGGTTAAACGCTTGTCCATGCAGTTTGTCAAGGTTGTCGGCAGACGAGCAAGCTCATCGATATGAGCCATCCACTCATGCAAGATGGTGTAGGGAGTTTTTGCGTTTCATGATGGACACTTCATGATTGGCGTGTGGCATGAACAAAAACCACGACAATCCTATTTTACAGTTTTGCCATGGCTTTGTTACGGTTTTATCACTATTTTGTCATAAATCAATGATGGCAGTATTGATTTGATTTTGCAAATGGTTTTTAATGGCTATACATCAAAAGCTCTCTTCTACTTCGCCATAGACCACCTCTTCTTCCACGACATCATCAGCCACCTCGCCATAGACCACCTTGCCATCGTCAATGACTTCATCAGCTGTCCCGCTTGGTTCATCATGATGATACTCTTCACTCAGACAAGACGTGCTTTGTTTGGGGGCATGTTCTGCCAATACTGGCACATACATGGCATGCTCGCAGGCTTCATCGGAGAGCAGTCCTGTCTCGCCATCGAGCCACAGCCACGCCACTTTATCACTCTCATCAAGACGCACAGGGGCTAAGTTAAGCCGTCTCATATAATCCGCCCAAATCGGCAATGCCCCCGACCCTCCTGTCAGTCCAATGGGCTTATTATCATCACGTCCAACCCACACCACCGAGACATAGTTGCCACTAAACCCTGCAAACCACGCATCACGAGCATCATTGGTCGTGCCTGTTTTGCCAGCGAGTTTATAAGTACTGCCAATGTTGCCCATGCCTTTGGCGGTGCCATCTTTGACCACTTGTTGCAGACCGAAGTTTGTCACCGTCATGACCTCAGGCGGTATGCGTGCACTTGATTTGATGTTATCGTCTGTTCGCTGAATCACTTTGCCTGTCTCGCTGATGACCTGACGAATGCTATGAATGGGAGTATGATAGCCACCACTGGCAAAGACTTGATACACCCCGAGCATGTCCATGGGCGACAAATCAATCGCCCCGAGCATGATGGATGGGTAAGGGGAAATGTGACTTTCCACACCAAGCTGACGCAGTTGTTTTGAAAATAAGTTAATGCCAAAATCCATGCCGACATTGACCGCTGACTGGTTATAAGAATTGGCAAGGGCGGTGAGCATAGGGACATCACCATAGCTTCTGCCAGCATAGTTTTTGGGCGTCCATGATTTACCACCAGCAGGATAGGCGATGGGTTCATCTTTGACAGGGGTTGCCCAGTGGTATTTACCCGACTGGATGGCGGTCATGTAGATGACAGGCTTCAACAGTGAGCCAACTTGTCGCTTTGAATCGATGGCACGGTTAAAGCCCGTAAAATCGCTGGCACTACCCACGATGGCAACGAGCTCGCCCGTGGCAGGGTCAGCACTGACCAATGCTCCTTGTAGCTTCTTGTTTTTATTACCTTTTTTATTTAAATGTTCACTAATGGCTTTGTCTGCTGACATTTGGGCAATCGGGTCTAGCGTTGAGATGATTTTTAACCCCGCTCCACGCAAATCGCTGTCTTTATAATATCGTCTTAGCTCACGGCTGACCGCATCAAAAAAATCAGGGAATTTGGGCTTGGCGATGGCAGGGGTTTTGACCACGCCCAGTGGTCGCTCGGTTGCTTCGTTATACTCATCTTGGCTGATTTTACCCATGATTAGCATGTTGTGTAGCACGGCATTACGGCGTTCGGTCGCCCGCTCGGGGTGCTTTCTAGGGTTATAATAGCTTGACCCTTTGGCAACCCCAACCAGCAAGGCATATTGGTCAAGGCTCAACTCTGATATAGGCTTGTCAAAATAAAAATGCGATGCAATGCCAAAGCCATTGACCGAACGATTGCCATTTTGCCCCAGATTAATCTCATTTAAATACGCCAGCAAAATCGCATCTTTGCTATAATGACGTTCTAACAGCAAAGCCATCAAGGCTTCATTTGCCTTGCGTTTTAGGGTGCGTTCGGAGTTTAGGTAGAAGTTTTTGATGAGCTGTTGGGTAATGGTCGAGCCGCCTTGACGTTCGCCCCCTGTGATGTTGGAGAGCAACGCTCGGCTTGTGCCACGCAGTGAGATGCCATAATGCTCATAAAAACCACGGTCTTCGGTCGCAATGAGTGCATCCACCAACTGCCTCGGCATGGTATCTTTGGTCAGCAAAATGCGGTCTTCGTTATTCTCAGGATAGATACCGCCAATGTTAATCGGCTCTAAACGCACTACCCCATCTGCATTAGGATTGGTACTTTGGATTTTGGCGACTTTGCCAGCGTTAAAGGTGATTTTTAGCACCTGTGCTGGGTCTATCTCGCCATCGCCATAATCAAAACCCCGTGTATGCACCGTGTAGGTATTGCCCGATTTCTCATAACGCCCCGTCTGATTGACATTGCCTTGGCTATATCCTAGCATGTCAAGCCACGCCTTAAAATTGGCATCAGAGACCGCCACACCCCGCTCCAAATCTAGGGGGCGAGAATAGACCGTGGCAGGAATGTCCCAACGGCGATTTTCAAATTTACTGACAATCTCGCTGTTTAATTTATAGGCATACATCGCCAAAAACACGAGTCCTGCGATGATGATAACCAACAGCAAAAACCCAACAAGCATCAGCCCCTGTTCTGATTTTGGTGAGCGGTTGGGGGTTTTTTTATGAGTTAGCATGATAATCATTGTTAAAATGTGAAAAGTGTCATATCATAACGTTAAAATCAGGCGTTTGGCAAGTGAAAAAACCATGGAAAACCGCCCAAATGTTACAGATGGCTGACAGGATATGATTAGAGCGTATCAAGCATTGATAACATTTTTATAAAAAGAAAACAAAATTTTACCCCATTCTCAACCTTGTATGAGTGATTGATTTATCAAGGGCAAATTGCAATCCACCCCTACAACCCGAAAACAATCATTGAAAAATCAATAAGTTAATATTTTAAGTTGAGATTGAAGTAAATTTTAAAAATTTGGCTCTGGTTCAAAAAGTATGCTACAAAGAAAACCGTTCGTGGCGAGCTTGGGAAACCTAACGGTTTTCCTACCCGCAGGCAGGCTCAGGGCGAACGGAAAACCTAGTTTGGCATACTTTTTAGACCACTACCAAAAATTTTAATCTATTTTTGCATGAAAAATGGCTAAATTCTAACCATCCAGTTTTTCCACCATAAAATCAATAAACGCCCGTACTCTGGCACTCAAAAACGCCCTATCCACATACACCGCATAGAGCATGACCGACAACAGCTCATAATCAGCAAGCAGTCGCACCAGTCGCCCATCTGCCAAATCATGCTCAACAAGCCAGCTTGGGGCATAGCCAATACCTGCCCCTGCCCGTACCAGCTCACTAATCATGGGTGTGTCATTACTGTACATGGACGGCTTGGGGTTTAGTACAAAGTTTGCTTGTGTGGCGTGATGATAAATGGACACGCTGTCCATTTTGACATACGTTGGCAATATCACCCGATGACAGGCAGGGTCGTTTAGTTCATCGGGCGTGGTCGGCGTACCATGGCGTGACAGATAATCAGGGCTTGCCACCAGATAAAAATCCATGCGTGTCAAAGGGCGAGCTATCAAAGACAGCTTGGGGTCATGAGTGATTCGCAGTGCCAAATCAAAACCATCCGCCACCAAATCCACGAACTGGTTGGACAGCGAGACATTCAAAATCACCTCAGGATAACGTGCCTGAAATTCACTCAAATAGCCTGCCATCTTGGGATTGGCAAACCATCTGGGCATGGTGATTTTTAACATGCCACGCACGCCATCGGTTGCCCCTTGGGCAGTCTCTTTGGCACTGTCTAACAGTTCCAAGGCATACAGCGACTCACGATAATACTGCTCGCCTGCATCGGTCAGATGAATATTGCGACTGTTTCTGTGTAACAGCTTGGTGCCAAGCGTGCGTTCTAAGTGAGCAACGTGCTTGCTGGTCATCGCCACCGACATATCTAAGCTGTCGGCAGATTTGGTAAAACTACCTGTTAAAACCACTTGATGAAAAACTTTGATACTGGTAAGTGTGTCCATGTTGGGGTTCTTTGTGTAAAAAGCATCAAAAACAATATTTTTAAAAGTGTATTAAATGGCAAAACACGCTTAACAAAACCATTTTGCCATTATAAACCTTTTCTTAATAAGAAACAAACCTTTAACAAAATGGCTATTGTTCTCTTATTATTTTAATTTATAATAAATCTCATTCTACTCATTCTTAACATAAGGAATACCCATGTCTGTTCAAACCCTACAAGCCACCGCCGAACTTCGCCGTTCTATCTATGCCCTAGACAAGAATAGCCCCCTAACCAGCGTACAAATCGACCAAATCGTCGAACACGCCCTACTACATACACCCTCATCCTTTAACTCACAGTCCACTCGCCTTGTGGTGCTACACGGGGCTGAACACGAAAAACTGTGGGACGCCACCACCGAAATTTTGCGTGCTATCGTACCTGCCGAGAATTTTGCCCCCACCCAAGACAAATTAAACGCCTTTAAAGCAGGGGCAGGCACGGTGCTGTTTTTTGAAGATACCGACGTGGTCAAAGGCTTGCAAGAGCAGTTCCCTGCTTATGCCGACAACTTCCCCATCTGGGCAGGTCACGCCAATGCCATGGTACAGTATGCCATCTGGACAACCCTAGCTTCCGCCAATGTCGGTGCCAACTTACAGCACTACAACCCACTCATTAATGACTTCGTGGCAAGCGAATGGGACGTGCCTAGCAACTGGCAACTGGTCGCCCAAATGGTCTTTGGCGGTATTGTTGCCCCTGCTGGCGAGAAAACGTTTGCCCCTGTGGCAGAACGCCTAAAAGTCTTTGGTTAATCATCAGCCATAAAACAGACAAGTTGGCATAAAAACAGAGATAAAACCAAGATAAAAATCTTGGTTTTGTTTTTTTTAAAAATAAATTTTTGTGTTATAATTAAGGCATTTACCATTTTAACAACCAAAAGACCATGACCAACACTCTTTTAAGTCGCCTACTGCCCGTCGCCCTATTCTCTGCTGTTGTCACACATGCCACAGCCAACACCATCTATGTCTACGAAGATGGCGATAACGGACAAAAATTTTTGACCAATGTCCAACAAAACACCAGTGGCACCAAAAAATTCACCCAAATCAGTGTTACCTATTACCCTGACACCAAATTACATTCCAATGGCAACATCCCTAGCACCTACAACCCAACGACCGCCGCCACACCCAGTCGCAGTGCCAACCGTAACGCCTACGACCACTTAATCCGTGCCGCCGCTGCTCGTCATGGCGTAGACCCTGCCCTTGTCAAAGCCATCATTCACACCGAATCTGCCTTTAACCCGAACGCTCGCTCACCTGTGGGGGCAATGGGACTTATGCAACTCATGCCCGGTACTGCCCGAGACATGGGCGTAAGTAACGCTTGGGACCCCGTCCAAAATATCGAAGGCGGGGTAAAATATCTTGCATGGCTACAACGCCAATTTCGCAACCGTGACTACGTCGTCGCCGCCTACAATGCAGGATTGGGCAATGTCCGCAAACATGGTGGCATTCCCCCATTTCGGGAAACCCAAAATTACGTCCGCTCGGTAAACAGTCGTTATGCCAGTCTCTATCGCCATGATACGGGTATTATCGGGGGTGGCACGCACTTGGCAATGAACCAAAACTTTACCACGCCCGCCCCGACCACCTTGCAAGTACCCAGCTCGTCAGGTGTTCAAAATGTCAGCATTACTTACACCACCCCAAATAATAACTACGCCACTCCCCAAAACCCCAGTGTTGGTAGTGGCTCAGGACGTATTTACATCCATAAATAATGCGCTTGTAACTGGTTGATTTTAAAAAAATATCTAATTTTTGTAAAAATAATCAATCAGTTACACAAATACCATTTAAATTTTTAACGTCATGCCCCATAATAGCAGTAATGCCAATGGGGGCATTTTTATTTTGCAACTTTTATTTTAAGGAAAATTTACCGTGTTACGCATTGGTTTATTTTTACTCACCAACGTCGCCGTCATGGTCGTGGCAGGTATCGCCTTTTTTATCCTAAGTAGAGTCTTTGGATTGGGCGGTGTGCATGGACCGGGCGGACTTCAATATGGTTCGCTTGCCGTCTTATGCCTGTGCTATGGCATGATTGGCTCAATGATTTCTTTATTTTTGTCAAAATGGATGGCAAAAAAATCCACAGGTACGGTCATCATTGAACGTCCCAGTAATGCCACCGAGCAGTGGCTTGTGGATACCGTCGCCAAACAAGCCAAAGCTGTCGGTATTGGCATGCCCGAAGTGGGTATTTTTGACAATGCCCAACCCAACGCCTTTGCCACAGGTTGGAACAAAAACTCTGCCCTAGTCGCTGTTTCATCAGGACTACTACACACCATGACCGCCGATGAAGTCGAAGCGGTACTGGCTCACGAAATCGGACACGTTGCCAATGGCGACATGGTAACACTTGCCTTAATTCAAGGTGTGGTGAACGCCTTTGTCATGTTCTTTGCCCGTATCATCGGCTCATTTGTGGACCAAGTGGTCTTTAAAAACGAAAGCGACTCCCCTGGTATCGGCTACTTTGTAACCAGTATGGTTATGGACATCTTGCTTGGCTTTTTGGCAAGTGCCATCGTCATGTGGTTCTCTCGCTTGCGTGAATACCGTGCCGACGAGATGGGGGCAAAACTTGCCAGCCGTGACAAGATGATTAGTGCCCTAAACGCCCTACGTCCTGCCGAAGCTCGCCCCGATCAAATGCCAGAGAGCATGAAAGCCTTTGCCATTTCTAGTGGTCAATCCCAAGGATTTAGCATTGCCAATCTGTTCCGCACGCACCCGACATTGGATGAGCGTATCTCAGCACTGCAAAAACTACCTGCCAATTAATATTGTCACAAACATCACCTAGACCGTCAAAGTATTGGCGGTCTTTTTAAAGCTTAAAGCCACTATAAACAACGCCATCATCTTTCATAATAATCCAGCCCTGACAAATGGCTAACTGCATTAAAATTTTATCATTCTCGTTAGGAAAAACTGATTTAGCAATATCTAAATATTCTGTCTCATCAACCTGTTCACCTATTTTTTGACCCAATGTAACGAACTCCGCCAATTTATCTTTTAGTCTCATGACGCCGTCTTTAACCAAAAGCGTATTTCCCATTCTGATGAAATTGTCATTCACTCTATTAATATTAATTCTCGCCCAATTCTCAATCACTTCATCATCAAAAATAATCTGATGATTTTTTTCGATAACACAATAAGATTGCATTGTATTGATGATATTTTGCACGCTAAAAACATGTTCAATCATCAACTCTTCTTTTAGCCATTCTGAAAATTCATTTATGGTTGCTGGCTTTTTCTTTAACAAAAACAATAAATCACAGATGGTTTTCAATCTTTTCAAAGACATATCACCCAAAATATATTCCACTTTGGGTGGCAGAGCCAACTCTTTTTTGCGTAATTTTAACGCATTTTATCTGTCTGATAATCACCAGTATCAAGAGCCGACCAATTTTTGATGTGACCTTGATTGTAGCCTATCTTGGTATGATTCACATGGACAATTTTATATTCTTGTAGCAACTCAAATATTCTGTCTACACTCTTATCTGTCAATTTTAATTTTTGATAAATGTCTTTTTTTAATGTTTTTATTTTAGCAGGGCGATTGTTATTCTCCTTAGTCCAAATATCACATAAATGCTTAATGTCATGTAGATAGATATTCTTTTTAAATTCAGTCAATTTTGGCATAAGTCCATTGTCAATATTTTTATGCATAATATATTGCTCTTTGGTGACTTGCTTAACCTTAAATGACTTTTTTTGAAGCAGTCTAGCAATATGTTCAAAATCTCTGTCACTAGACAAAATATAGAATTTTGTTTTATTGGGCTTAAACTGACCACTTAACGCCCCTGCATAAAATGCCAAACCAAAATCAGCACCATTGCTCTTTTTATTCTCTGTCATTGTAATTAAAAACAGCTTATAATTTAGCAACTTACTCAATAACTCAATATCTTGCAATGCAAAAATAGCAGGGGTTTTTGCAAAACTCACATAAACCCTATCATATTTTGGCAAAAAGCAAAAATCTCATCCGCTTTTACAGTCACATATTCAATATCCAATAACAAAATTTTTTTCATAAGACCCAATCATTAAAGCAACCACGGCACAATCACAGGGGCTAAAAATGCCGTTAAAATACCATTTAAAATTAGCCCCACTGTCGCATACGCCACAAACCTTGACCCCATCTGCATGACACGCACCGTACCAAGGGCGTGCGACGCTGTCCCCATGGATAGCCCCCACGCCATAGGATGAGTGGATTTGACAAATAACAGCACGCCCATACCCATCATCTGCCCCAACACACCTGCGATGAGTACGGTACTGGCGGTAATACCCATCACCCCATCCAATTTATCAGTGACCTCGATGGCAATCGGCATGGTGACAGATTTGGGGGCGATGGCGATGGCACTTTGCTCACTACCCCCCATCAGACGCACAAGCCAAATCCCTGAGATAATACCCGTGAGCGAGCCTAGCAGTTGTGAGATGATAATAGGAAACCACTGCGAGCGGATTTTTTGCCACTGAACATAAAGCGGAATGGCAAGTGCCACAACCGCAGGCTGTAACCAAAAGGTCAGCTGACGACTCGCCTGCTCAAAGCTCGCCCACTCTATATTTAGCACTTGTAGTAGGGTAATAACCACGATGGTCGTGATGAGTGTAGGATTAATGAGCTGATTTTTGAAACGGGCTTTGATGTGCATACAGCCGTGAAAGACAGCGATGAGCATAAATAGCAGAAAAAATGGGCTGTTTAACAGCTCTGACAGCTCGGTATTCATGAGTTGCCTCTTTGATTTGTTCGTCCTTGATGTCTGGCTTTTTGGGCGTGCCGTAGCCACTCATAGGATTTGCCCGTCACAATCAGTACCAGCAGTGTACTGATGGCAGTCGCCCCAATCAGCACCCCCAAATCCGACCGAATGATGTCCAGATACTGCATGATGGAGATACAGGCAGGCACGACCATTAGCACCAAGTAGTCCAGTAAGGTCTTGGCAAGGCTCTGCACCGTCTCTAACTTAACCACGCCTGCCTGCAACGCCCCAAATAGAATAATCAGCCCAATCACACTCGGGGGCAAGGACAATCCCGTCAAGGCGATAAAAATCTCGCCCAAAAACACACACCCAAAAATAATCAAAAATGCTTTTAAAATCATGATGGTTTTATCCGACCCAAAGACACCCAAAGACACCCAAAGATGACGTATTGTACAAAACTTTATGGCATTTTGCACCGCTTAATTGTGCTTGTTATTTTATTTTGTTAAATTTGATGACAAGGCTGATTTAATGAAAATAGGTATTGTTAACAACTTATTTTTTTAACCGCCTTGTCGTAGACGTTTGAGTACAATTAGCAAGACTAAATCTAAATCAAGACAATAAAAAAGGGCAATCATGCCCTTTTTAGTTTTTTATTTTGTCTTTATCATCATTGCAATTTGCTTTGGCTATTTTCTGCAATGCTCATTTGCACGCCCTGCCCCAGACCTTTACCGATTTGCACGCCAAGGCGGTCAAAGACCTTACGCATGGGGTCTACATAGGTGTAATTCACCGAATGCTCAACGCCCAGCTCTTTTTCTAGCTTACTAATACCACCTGCTTTGTCGGCAAGTCCCAGTTCAAGCGATTCTTTGCCCGTCCAAAACAGACCGCTAAACACGTTGTTTTGTTCGGCATTTTTGAGCTTATCGCCACGCCCTTCTTTGACTGCATCGATGAAGTTTTGGTGCGTGGTGTCAAGCAGTTGTTGGACGTGTACCCGCTCATCTTCGGTCATGGGGCGAGACATGGATAGGATGTCTTTGTACTGTCCCGATGTCATGGTGCGGTCTTGGACACCGATTTTTTTCATCAGCTCTTCGGTGTTGTAGCTTGACATGATGACCCCGATAGAGCCGACCAGACTTGATGGATTCACCCAAATCTCATCGGCAGAGCTGGCGATATAATACGCACCACTCGCCCCGATGTCGCCGATGACGGCATAGAGTTTTTTGTCAGGGTTGTCTTTACGTAGCTCCATGGCGGTCTGCCAAATCTCATCCGACTGCACGGGCGAACCCCCAGGAGAGTTGATGGCAAGGGCGACGGCTTTGGCATTGGGATTTTCAAAGGCTTCGGTCAGTGCCGAGCTGATGTCATAAGCATTAGCATCGCTGTCACTGGCAATCACGCCATTGACTTCCACCACCGCCAAATGGGGCGAGTTCGCTTCTAGTGGTATGGTGCTACTGGCGGTACTACACCCACGCCCCATGACGGCGATGATAAAAACGATATAGCCGAACGTGAGCAATTTAAAAAATATCCCCCAACGGCGAGCTTTTCTTTGCTCATCAAGACTTGCCATGAGTGTTTTTTCTAGCAGTCGCCACTCTTGACCGCTGTATTGATTGGGCGGTGTTTGTGGTGCTGGGTTTGAGCGTTCGTTTGAGTTGTCTTTATTGGGGTTTGGTGGCCATGCCATGATGTATTTTCCTGACTTAACTTGGACGTGTTGAACCTTTATAACACTATTTACAATATAGAAATATTTTAGAAAAAACTAATCGTTTTTGCATGAAAAATGGCTAAATCTTGTGGCTCGAAGTCAAAAACTTATCTGATAGAATGACTATCAACCTGCGTTTTTTCCTTGAAAAACGTGCGATTTTTCTCATTTTTCATTGCAAATACAAAAGGCAGGCACGCCCTTTTAAAAATCCAAGTTAAAACCGTACGGTCGGTTTTGGATAATTTTAAATTTTAGAAGGGTTATTTTAACACAAATATTGCCAAATGCTCGCCTTAAATTTTATCAATTTGTTATTAGAGCGTATCTACTGACCACCAAGCTCTATCATCATCAGCTCAGCTCGCTCACGGTTGTCCGCTATATCTTTGTCAGTAAAAATAATCTGCGATGGCAAAGTTTGTGCCAACACCGTCCCACTTACAGCATGGCGACTGTGTCCAAGCCACACATCGGCATGCACCTGTTCATCATGGCACATACTCTCATGCATGTGCCACGCATACTCATGGGTCGCTCCATTAATGATGAGTCGTGAGCCTGCCTGCTTGCTTTTTTGGTCATCACGACCATCATCATCGCCATAATCATGATGGATACCACCCATGATGGCAGGCATCAGCTCGCTCTCAACGATGATAGTACAGCCCCACACCCGCTCATCATCTATCATCTGCCAGCCTGTCATTGCCGATATGCTAAGCCCCTGCCCCGACCATGACCGCCCTACCCCACACACCTGCATGGGCAAGCCCTGCACGGTGTTTGTAGGTTGCCCCGCCTGCCAATAGCGATGGATAAACACGTCCTGTGCCAGCGTTGCCACCACATCACTCATGCGATGGCTTGGGGTCTGCACGATGACCCCTGTCAGATGGTGAATACCGTGCTGACGCAGTTTGTCGTGCAGAACACTCGCCACTTTATCATATCCTACCGCCTTATCATCTTGCAAATCTGACAACACAAGCCACACCGCATCATCGCCATTATCCGCCCCTTGCTGACGGATGAGTACTTGGCTGACCTTATCATCACCATCTAACACCATCACACTAAATGACGTTTGTCTATCTACAAATAACACCATCATCGCCACCGCCATGAGTGGCACCAATGCAAACTTCCGCTCTATCACAGGGGCGACCCACACCGCCACCCCAAGGGCAAACAGTGCCATGCCTATCACGCTCGTGGTCTGATACAACCATACATCACTTAGGCTCTGTAACCACGTCAGGAGCTGATGAAGCCATGCCAATATCAGCGATGAGACACCCCAAAGCACATCAGCAAGGCTCGGCAACACCACAAAAATCACCCCTGCCACCAAATTTATCGGCACAATGACCACCCCAAACAGTCCCACCGCAAACAGATTGACAAATAGCCCCCATAGCGAGACTTTGCCAAAAAACAACAGCGACACAGGAAGCATGGCAACAAAGAGATAACTTTGTAACTTTAACAAACCGACCAGATGGTCTTTTATGGACATGACTGGCACATCAAACTCCCGCTCGCCATAACTCATGAGCAGTGCCACCGCCACAAAGGACAGCCAAAACCCCGCTTGCCACACCATGACAGGGTCAAGCCATATCATGCTCAGCCCCACCCACATCAGCACCGCCAACGACGACAAAGGCAATGCCAAATAGCCTGCCACCGCCACCGCCAACAGCATGTACACCGTCCGCACCGCAGGCACATCAAAGCCTGTAAACAACGCATAAATCATGCTCGCCCCCACCATGACAAACAGTCGCAAGCGATGGCGGGGCAGTCGCTGATAATATGGCAAAAACCTATCGGTCAAATAACACACCCCAAAGCTCAACATCGTCGCCAACAGCACCACATGCATGCCCGAGATGGCAAGCAGATGACTGATACCGCCAAACTGGTATAAATCTTTGGTCGCACGACTGATTAATGCCCTATCGCCCGTCAGCAGGGCAAGTGTGACCGCTCGGGCTTGCTGTTTATCATCACTAAGAGCATGCCAATCTTTATAAAAATGCGTGCGTAACGCATGGCGAAATCGCTCTAAATGCCCCACCAAGCCGACCTGTGGCAGGGGTGTCGGCTCATCACGCACCGCCAATACTCGGGCATTGGCATGGATGTGGCGTGTACGAAGCCACCGCTGACTGTCAAAGCCTGACGCACTGGGGTCGGCAGTAATGGGTGTAATACGTAGCGTCATGTAAGCGGTCGTGGCAGGATGTAGTTTGGCAAGCTGATGGCGGTTCGAGCCGTCCTTATTATCCTTGACATCTGCCACTTGGAGTAGCACCGTCATCTGACTGGGCAAGGGCGGATGGGATTCGGGTGTGTCTGCGGTAACAGCAAATGGGTTACGGGTCTCTGTCCTTGTGTGCTCGCCCTCATCTTTGCTATCTTTATTATTCTTACCAACATCATTAAAGCCATCCAACAAGCGGTCACCGCCAAATGTCAAATCAGACAGCAATGCTTTTTGGCGATAATAGCTCCCTATGTCATACACGCTGTCACTAATCTCATGCACCGTCACTTTGGCGGTGATGGTATAGCCATGCTCAGGGATGGCATGAGCAGTATTTGTAAACGCCTGTTCGGTACTGATGGTGCGAAGCATGAATAATAGCACCACAAAGCCGACCAGTAGCACCTGCATGGCAGCCTGCCCCACTCGGGCAAAAGCGGATTTGGGATGAAATTGATTAAATTTAAAACATAAAAAAGCACACCCCAACAAGAGCATGCTCATCATCATAAAACCCATCCCATGAGTCGTATCCATGCCAAACAGCTGACTGCTCACGGCTGTCATGTCATGGCTGGGCAAGATATCCAGCGTGGCGAGCACCATCAACGCCACACCAATAAACACAAGCCAAATCAACATCGTACCCACATCTTAGGCTTAACCCATGCCATGTTGTAACATCAGCTCAATCATCGCCAAATCATCAGAATAAGTCAGCTTCATGTTCATGCGTGAACCCTGCACCAAAGCCACCGACTGACCGAACTGCTCAAACCCACTGGCTTCGTCGGTAATCATCAGCCCATCAGCGATGACCTTATCAAGCATGGCTTGTAAGGCGTACAACCTAAATACTTGGGGAGTCTGGGCTTGCCAAAGCTGACGACGGTCTATGGTGCGATGTATCTGACCATTGATATATTGGCAACCTGTCAAGGCAGAGCTGTTGGTATCATGAGCAAGTTTTAAGGTATCCACCACAGGCGTGGCAAGTATCGCTCCTACTGGGTTATACTTACCATCCGTCTGTTCAAGCCGTTCAAGCTCACGCACCGCACCAATCAGACGGGTCAAATCATCAGCAGGCAAGCACGGTCTGGCACCATCATGGATAAGCACCCACACATCACCAACCGCTCGCCGAGCAATGTCATCCACGCCTGCCTTGACCGACAAAAAACGCTCCGCCCCACCTTCGGTCAGATAAACAGGGCGGTTAAACTCAAAATCCAAAGACGACACAAGCGTATCATCTTTGGCAACCACGAGTGTCAAATCAGTGACGGCAGGGACATTTAAACACGCCACGCCATGCTCTAACACCGTTCGCCCTGCCACCGTCAAATACTGCTTTGGCACATCCGCCCCAAAACGACTGCCACGCCCTGCCGAGACGATGAGTGCGTGAATGGGTAGGTTGGGACTTGTCTGCTTCATCACTCGCCCGTATCACCGCTAACGCCCGTAAAGGCATTCTCGCCCATGTCATCATCAATAAGTCCATCAACAGGCTCGGTCGCACTCACCCCATCCACGCCATAGGGAATCTCTCTATCACTCACCATGGGGGCAACGGACAACTCCACAAATGTCTCGCCTGACTTAATCAAACCCAAATCAAGGCGAGCATGCTCTTCAATGGCACCCAGCCCTGATTTTAAATCACGGACATCCATTCGTAACGTGTCATTGACCGCTTGCTGGGTGGCATTGATTTTTTGTTGTTTGGCAAGTTCATTATTTAACTCATCAAACGCATGATGACCGAACTCGCCATACCAGTATTGGTACTGTAGACCTGCCAACACCACCGCCCCAAAAACAATGAGTAGCAGATAACCCAAAAAAGCAGGCGAAAAGCTAACGCCTACTTTTTGGTTGTGTGTTTGATGGTCTGATGACAAAGCATCATCAGTTTTTTGGGTTGCCATGTCAGCCACGCAGCCCAATGAATTCAGCACGCCCACGATAGCTTGCCGTTACCATCTGCTCAATGCGTAGCAGTTGGTTGTATTTGGCGACACGGTCAGAGCGACATAGCGAGCCTGTCTTGATTTGTCCTGCTGCTGTACCCACCGCTAGGTCAGCAATGGTACTATCTTCGGTCTCGCCTGAACGATGACTGATGACAGTGGCATAGCCGTTTTCTTTGGCAAGATAAATGGCGTCTAGCGTCTCGGACAATGTGCCAATTTGGTTAAATTTAATCAAAATGGCGTTGGCGATGTTTTTATCAATGCCTTCACGCAGGATTTTTGGATTGGTTACAAATAGGTCATCGCCCACCAGTTGCACCTTATCACCAAGCTGATGAGTTAAATACGCCCAGCCATCCCAGTCGCTCTCATCCAAACCGTCTTCAATGGAGATAATCGGATATTGACGCACAAGCCCTGCCAGATAATCCGAAAAGCCTTGGCTGTCGTAAGATTTGCCCTCACCTTCTAGCGCATATTGACCGTTTTTATAAAACTCGCTAGACGCACAGTCAAGAGCCAAATAAATATCCTGCCCTGCTTTGTAGCCCGCTTGTTCAATGGCTTTCATGATGACAGTAATCGCCTCTTCATTAGAACGCAAGTTCGGAGCAAAACCACCCTCATCGCCCACGGCAGTATTTAACCCTTGGGCTTTTAGCACGGATTTTAGGCTATGGAAAATCTCAGTGCCTGCACGAAGTCCTTCTGAAAAAGACGTAAAGCCCACAGGCTCAATCATAAATTCTTGAATGTCCACGGTATTATCGGCGTGAGCCCCACCGTTTAGAATGTTCATCATCGGCACAGGCATGGTTAAGCTGGTTTGCCCACGCAAGTTGGCGATGTACTGATGAAGTGGCAAATTTTTGGCAATTGCCCCTGCTTTGGCAATGGCAAGCGACACCGCAAGCGTGGCGTTTGCCCCTAGTTTGGCTTTATTCTCTGTGCCGTCTAGGTCAATCAAAATCTTATCAAGTTCACTTTGGGCGGTTACGTCCTTGTCAAGCAAAGCTGAGCGGATTTGGCTGTTCACATTTGCCACCGCTTTTTTGACACCCTTACCCAAATAGCGAGATTTGTCGCCGTCTCTGAGCTCCAACGCCTCACGAGAACCTGTGGACGCACCAGACGGAGCGGCGGCACGACCACACACGCCATTCGCCAAAATCACGTCTGCTTCAATGGTTGGGTTACCACGAGAATCCAAAATCTCACGAGCCACGATGTCTTTGATTTGGGTGGCGTTGTCGGTATTTTCAGCGTACATACATTTTCCTTTTGATTGGGTGAATGATAATGAGTGGAGATAGGGTTATTTTATCACAAAATTGGGTGAGTGGTTTGAAAATTTTATGCAAACAGATATTCTCTCATTACTCAAATTTTGCTGTACTAATGGCACTTAATTCACAGCCATTACCTCACTCCCAACTTAAAATGGTAACTTATTGATTACCGCATAATTTTTTGGGCTTGTAGGGGCGAATCACAATTTGCCCTTTGATAAGTCAATCGCTTATATAAAGTTGAGAATGGGGTGTATTAAGATTGGGTTTGCGAATACACACCAGTTAAATTAAAAATTTAAGTAGTAAATTGCACACACCTACACTTTATAATAAATTAACCCCAATCCCCACCAATGTTAAATTTTAAAAAAATTCATTGGTTATATGGTAAGGTGCGTACCACGCACCTTTTAAATGAAAAATCTGATTGGTGCGTGGTACGCACCTACTATAATTGGTATGTTTTGAAGTTAAATGACTATAATTATTTTACAACCATTAAAAAACGGAAAGAATAAACCATCCTTGCCATAAAAATCAATGCGTGTCTAATTTTTCAAACCCTTTTACCAAATTATCAATTTCTTTTAATTGACGTAAAAACGGCTCTAATTGCGACAATCGCAACGCACAAGGGCCATCGCACTTGGCTTTGTCAGGGTCGGGGTGAGCTTCTAAGAACAGCCCTGCCAGTCCCGTTGCCATACCTGCTCTTGCCAAGGTGGTAATTTGACTACGGCGACCGCCTGCACTGTCCGCTCTCGCCCCTGGCTCTTGCAGGGCGTGCGTTACGTCAAAAAATACGGGTACGTTCATCGCCTTCATCGTGTCAAAGCCGAGCATGTCCACCACAAGGTTGTTATACCCAAAAGACGTGCCACGCTCGCATAAGATAATGTTATCATTACCTGCTTCTAGGCATTTATTGATGATGTGTCGCATCTCATGCGGGGCAAGGAATTGGGCTTTTTTGATGTTAATCACCGCCCCTGTTCGAGCAATGGCACTCACAAGGTCAGTTTGACGGCTCAAAAATGCAGGGATTTGTAGCACGTCCGCCACCTTTGCCACAGGAGAGGCTTGGTAGGGTTCGTGTACGTCTGTGATGATTGGTACGCCGTATTTTTCTTTAATGTCGTTTAGCCACGTCAGCCCCGTATCTAGGCTAGGCCCCCGAAATGAATGTAGGCTTGACCGATTGGCTTTATCAAAACTTGCCTTAAATACATAGCCAATATCTAGCTTTTTGCAAATCTCAATATAGCTCTCGGCAATCTCAAATGCCAATTCTCGGCTTTCTAACACATTCATACCACCGAATAACACAAATGGCAACTCATTGGCAATCTTTATATCGCCTGATTGTGATGATAATTCAATGGTAGATTTGGCGGTTAATGTCATGGGTTTTCCTTATAAAATGGGTTGATAATGGTAAGTTTGTTTTCAATGATATGATCATGGTGCATATCTTCGGAATATAAAATGGGTGTGTTTGCGTATAGAGCAGTTGCAATAATCAAACTGTCCCAATAAGAATATTGATAACGCTTTTTGATATGCAAAGCATCAACCACCAAATCGCTATTTAAGTCAATAATGGTAAAATACTTTTTAAAAAATCGTATTGATGATAATAATTCATCATCTGTCATGAGTTTTTTACGAAAAACCACATTACAAAATTCATTTAATACTTGGGTGCTAATCACGGCATTAGGATTGCGTGATAATTTTTCTGCAATGGGCTGTTTGTCATCATCACCAATAGAATATAATAAAATATTACTATCCATAAAATAGTGATTATGGGCGGTCATATAATTCATCTCTATTAAACTCATAATCGGCTGGCAATTTGCCTTTCATTTTGGCAAAAAATTCATCAAATGCCAATTGCCTTTCATCAGCTTGTGGCTTATTTGGTGTTAAACTAACTGCCACATTGTCATGCTTTAATATCACCTGCTCGCCTTGTACTGCCTTTTGTAGAATTTGCACCATGTCATATTTGGCGATGTCTGTAACCATAATTTCAATCATCTTATCCCCTTTTATCTTCCCAATGAATAAACAGGGCGAAAACCGCCCCATTTATTTTATTGTAATGCTTTATTTTCCATTTTGCAATGCAACTGCCGAATGGATAAAGGCATTAAAGAGTGGGTGTCCGCCACGGGGCGAGCTTGTAAACTCGGGATGATATTGCACCGCCACAAAGAACGGGTGATTGTCAAGCTCCACCGTCTCCACAAGATTTTGTTTGGCAGAGTAGCCCGAGATTTTTAGCCCTTGTGCTTCAAGCGGTTCAATGTAGCGGTTATTCATCTCATAGCGATGACGATGACGCTCAAAAATGGTGCCTGCCCCATAGATTTTGGCAAGGCGAGAGTCCGCCACCAGATGAGCTTCTTGTTTGCCAAGTCGCATCGTACCACCCAAATCGCTGTCATCTGAGCGAATTTGTAACTCGCCTTTTTCGTCAAACCATTCGGTAATCAGACCGATAATCGGATTGGCGGTTTTGCGGTCAAACTCGGTAGAGTTGGCTTCAAGTCCCAGCACATTGCGGGCAAATTCAATGACCGCTAACTGCATACCCAAGCAAATGCCTAAAAATGGCACGCTATTTTCACGGGCATAGCGGATTGCTTTCATCTTGCCTTGGGTGCCACGCTCGCCAAATCCCCCCGGTACTAAGATAGCATGGCAGGCTTTTAGCTCGTCCATAAGGGCATCTTGGGTTTCTAGCTTTTCGGCATCAATATAGTGAATTTTTACACGGGTTTTGTTGTGAATGCCTGCGTGCAATAGAGCTTCATTGACTGATTTATAAGCATCGGGCAACTCCACATATTTACCAACCATTGCCACGACAATCTCGCCTGTCGCCCCAAACAGTCCGTCAATGACTTTATCCCAATCGGACAAATCGGCTTCGGGCTGATTAAAGCCAAAACGCTCGCACACCAAATCGTCCAAATTTTGCTCATAAAAAGTGCGTGGAATCTCATAAATACTGCGAGCATCCTTGCACACCGCCACCGCACGCTCGGAGACGTTGGTGAACATCGCAATCTTACGCTTGGTGTCATCGTCCACGTCATGCTCGGTACGGCACACCAAAATATCAGGCTGAATGCCAATGGACAGTAGCTCTTTGACAGAATGCTGAGTGGGCTTGGTTTTGAGTTCGCTGGCGGACGAGATATAAGGCAGTAGAGTCAAGTGCATGAGCATGGTATTTTCACGCCCAAGTTTTACCATAAGTTGTCGCACCGCTTCCATAAAGGGCAAGCTCTCAATATCGCCCACCGTGCCACCAATCTCAATCATGGCAACATCATAACCCTCGCCTGACGCTAGAATACGGCTTTGAATCTCGTCTGTGATGTGCGGAACGACTTGCACGGTTTTGCCAAGATAATCGCCACGGCGTTCTTTGGCAAGCACCGCTTGATAAATACGCCCCGATGTGAAGTTATTTGCACGAGACATTTTAGAATGTCTTAAAAAACGCTCATAATAGCCCAAATCAAGGTCAGTCTCCGCCCCGTCTTCGGTAACGAACACTTCGCCATGCTCAAACGGACTCATCGTGCCAGGGTCCACGTTGATATAAGGGTCCATTTTGGTCATGGTAACTTTAAGACCACGGGCTTCTAACACAGAAGCCAAAGAAGCGGCGGCAATGCCCTTACCGAGTGAGGAAACCACGCCACCTGTTACAAAAATAAATTTAGTCATGTCAATCATCGCTTATTGGTAAAAGAGAATTTTACTAAAAATTGCCAAAAAAATATAGGGGGCAATGGCAAAATCCCAAAAATTTTTGTGAAAAACACCCAAAACAAAAAAGACTTGATAGGTTCAAGTCTTTTTGGATGTTTATCAATCAGCTGCCTAATTAATCATCAAGGCGTTCGCTCAAAATTTCTAGGTTGGGATAGCTTAGGCGAATGTCGTACTCTTGACCATTTTTATAAGCTTCAACCTCTAGGGTCTTTTGACCACGATGTGCATCAGGGTCGATGTCCACTACCTGATAACCCTTGCTTTGCAAAAGCTGGGTGGCTTTTTTGACATTAGCTTGGTAATTGACATCTGTGCGAATCTCACGCTCAATGTGGTCGTCATTATCTGCAAAAGCCACAGCAGGGGTTAGCAGAGATAACGCCAATACAGTTGATAATATTTTTTTCATGATTGCCTCCAAATGGGATAATAAATATTATGGGTGAATATTAATGATAAAACCGATTTTTATCAGCTCATAAATTGGTGCCATTTTATCATAAAATCCTCCGCTCACAAGGGTGGGCTACACTTTACGTCCACTTTATTACTCAACTTTACAAAGATCACAGTTCGCTTAACAAAGTGACTAATGTTTTATCAAACAACCACCCAATGCAATCAAGGCCTTCACTAATGTATGACTGGCTTATCAATAACCCAATTTTATCAAACCGCCCCAAAACTGGCAAATAAATCATATTCGCTAGCTTCATCAATGGTAACGGTTAAAAACTGCCCTACTTTTGCCGTCTCATCAATATTATCCACATAGACATGACCGTCAATCTCTGGGGCATCGGCATAGCTACGGCAAATGGCGATGTTCTCTTCTGTATCAATTTCATCTACCAATACCACCAACGTTTGCCCGACTTTTTCTTGCAATTTTTCTTCGCTGATTTGTTGGGCGACCGCCATAAACCGCTCGTAACGCTCTTGCTTAACAGACTCTGGTACAGGGTTTGGCAAATCATTCGCCACCGCCCCGTCAATCTCTGAATAAGTAAAACAGCCCACACGGTCAAGGCGTGCTTGTTTTAACCAGTCAAGCAAGTACTCAAAATCTTCTTCGGTCTCCCCTGGAAAGCCCACCACAAAGGTCGAGCGAATGACAATCTGGGGGCAAATCTCCCGCCATTTGGCAAGTCGCTCCAAGGTATTTTCGCTCATGGCAGGGCGTTTCATCGCCTTTAATACACTGGGGCTTGCGTGCTGAAAGGGAATGTCAAGATATGGCAAAAGCCCACCCTTACCACCACTGGCTTTCATGCTGTCTGCCATGATTTGTACCACATTATCCACGTGCGGATAAGGGTACACATAATGCAAACGCACCCAAATGCCAAGCTTTGCTAAGGCTTGACACATATCAAAAAACTTGGTCTTTATCGGTTCGCCTTGCCAAAACGCCATTTTATATTTTAAATCCACGCCATAAGCGGACGTGTCTTGGCTGATGATAAGTAGCTCTTTGACCCCTGCTTTTTTTAGGGCAACCGCTTCATTCATCACGCTGTCAATGGTGCGAGACACCAAGTCGCCACGCAAGGACGGAATGATACAAAAAGTACAGCGATGATTACAACCTTCACTGATTTTGACATACGCATAATGGGCAGGGGTCAGTTTCACGCCTGCGTCATTAATCAGGTCTATTTTTGGGTCATAAGTCTTGGATTTGGCAGGTTTTGGCACATGGTGCGTTACCGCTTTGACCACTTCATCATAGGCATGAGCCCCTGTTACCGCCAATACGGCAGGGTGCATGGTGCGGATTTTTTCGGCATCTTTACCCAAACAGCCTGTTACGATGACCTTGCCGTTTTTGGTGATTGCCTCGCCAATGGCATCAAGGCTTTCTTGGACGGCAGATTCAATAAATCCGCAGGTGTTTACCACCACAAGATCCGCCCCGTCATAATCCTTGGCGACTTGGTAGCCCTCACGAGTAAGTTCGGTAATAATCCGCTCACTGTCCACCAGTGCCTTGGGGCAACCTAAGGATACAAACCCGACCTTGGGCGTTTTGACAATCTCACTGGATAAACCGCCACTAGGCTCAGCAATCTGCATCAGACTTGCCGACTCTTCTAGGGTGCGGTTTTGGTTGTGATTGGCTTTATGATGATAGCCAACTTCACTGGGACTAAGATTGGGATTGGGGTTTTTGGGATTAAAGGTTTGAACAGTCATGGTATTTTGGCTAAGGATAAACTTGGCTGATTAGGGGTGGGTTTAGGTAGGGATGAATTTTGGGCAGATGATTTTACCTTTATCATATACACCTAATGGACTTAATATTTACCACAGGGTTTGCAGGGGCATGTTGAACACGCCCTTGATGATGTGATATTCATTGGACATGCAAAGCCAGTCCCTACATCCACACATCATAAATTTGTGGCAATTTTAAAATTCTTTATAAAATATAATATAAAATCAATCATATAGAGACAAATTGCCATGTACCCTATTTTTAAATTTCAAAATTTACATAGCAAAAAACCCGCCTTAACAGCAGGTTTTTATATATGGTGGGGTCGGAGAGACTCGAACTCTCACGGGTCGCCCCGCTGGAACCTAAATCCAGTGCGTCTACCAATTTCGCCACGACCCCAGATTTCATCAACTTTCGTCTTGATGTGGCGTATTATATACGACTTTTAAAATTTGGCAAGTAATTTTTGCTAAAAATTTTAAAAAGTTTATAAGTCATTGATTTAAAATATCTTTTGAATTGATAAATTTCACCCCAACCGCCGTCATGTCCGCCATCGCCTTATCCAGCGAGCCATTTATATCTATCGGGGCAGTGGCGTCCGTGATGACCGTGCAATCAAACCCAAACGCTACGGCATCTATCGCCGTCCACGCCACACAAAAATCGGTGGCGATACCCACCACATACACGCTGTCTATGCCCCGCTCATGAAGATAGCCCGCCAGCCCCGTTTTGGTCACCCTGTCGGCTTCCATAAATGCCGAATAGCTGTCTATGTGGCGATGATAGCCTTTGCGAATGATAAGCTGGGCTTTATCGGCTTGCAAATCAGCATGAAAAAGAGCGTCCGATGTCCCTTGTACACAGTGAGCATTCCATAGAACCTGCGTACCATAGGGTAGCTCTATCGTGTCAAACGGGGCTTTGCCGTCATGATTTTGGTAAAATGAAATGTGGTCGGCAGGGTGATAATCTTGGGTCAAAATCACGGTATCAAAATGAGCAATCAAGCGGTTAATCGTGGGGATAATCGTATGGCTGTTTGCCACCGCCAGATTGCCACCGACAAAACCGTTTTGTACGTCCACAACCAATAGGGCTTTCACAAATACTCCTTATTCTTTAATTTGTTTGATGGTTTGGCAAGTCTAATTTTTAACATGAATGCTTTGATAAGAAAAAACTAAAATGCCATCATAAAAACTTGTAATAATGGACAAATTTTTTTATAATACCGCATTTACCAAAGCAAGGTCAAACCTTGCTTTTTTTGTGAACTAAAATGGAGTGGTTATGATTGAGTGGTTTAACAGTCTCATCAATTGGGGCGTAAGCCTGATTTGGGGCAATGGCGATTGGTTGATAGCGGGCAATCCTTGGTATGGTCTTATTGTGTTTTTGTTGGTGGGTGGGGGTATTTATTTTACCATAGCCACTCGCTTTGCTCAGTTTCGCTATTTTGGACATCTGTGGAAACTGCTTAGGGTGTCAGGGCAGGGCGGTCGCTCGGGCGGTATCAGCTCGTACGAAGCCTTGATGACATCGCTGGCGGCACGGGTCGGCACGGGCAACCTTGCTGGGGTTGCTATCGCCATTTATTTGGGCGGTGCTGGAGCGGTGTTTTGGATGTGGGTTACGGCAATTTTGGGTATGGCGACAAGCTTTATTGAGTCCGCTCTCGCCCAAGCCTACAAAGTCCCCCACACCGACAACGTCTTTCGTGGTGGCCCTGCGTATTATATCCAAGCAGGTCTTGGACAACGCTGGCTTGCCATTATCTTTTCGGTGTGTCTACTGATTGCCTTTGGGCTTGCCTTTAATGGCGTGCAAGCCAATACCATTGCCCAAGCAAGCCTACAAGCCTTCAACATTCCGCCTTGGGCAACGGGGGTGTTTTTGGTGATTTTGGTTGCTCCTGTGGTTTTTGGTGGTATGCGTTCGGTTGCCAAAGTGGCAGGTAAGATTGTGCCGATTATGGCGATTTTGTACATTTTGCTTGCACTGTTTATTATCCTTACCAACATCACGCAGTTTCCTGCCGCCATTGCCACTATCTTTAAGTCTGCCTTTGGACTTGAACAAGCCGCAGGCGGGGTGCTTGGCTATACTGTCGCGACAGCGATGATTAACGGCATCAAGCGTGGTCTGTTCTCAAACGAAGCGGGCATGGGTTCTGCTCCCAACGCTGCCGCAACCGCCCAATCCTACCCCAATCACCCTGCTGTACAAGGCTTTATGCAAATGCTTGGGGTGTTTATAGACACCATTGTCATCTGTACGGCAACGGCTGCCATTGTGATTTTGTCGGGTGTGGTAGACCCAAACTCTGAGCAGACGGGCATTCAGCTTACCCAGCTTGCCCTGTCGCAATATGTGGGGCAATTTGGTGTGGTGTTTGTGGCGGTGGCGATTTTCTTTTTTTCGTTTACGTCTATCATTGCCAATTATAGCTATGGTGAGAGCAACATTGAATTTTTGTCTGGTCAAAAAAACGCCAAGCTTGCCATGATGGGGCTACGCATTGCCCTACTTGTCATGGTCTTTGTGGGATCTATTGCTGACCTAAAAGCGGTTTGGAACTTTGCTGACTTGACGATGGGTATCATGGCGGTCATCAACCTTATCGCCATTGTGTGGCTATCGCCTGTGGCACTGCGTGTCCTAAAGGACTATGAGCGTCAAATCAAAGCAGGAGTTGCCCTAAAAGACATCAGTTTCGACCCCGACCTGTTCCCCAAACTAAAAAATGAAGCGGACAGAACAGCGTGGAAGGATTGATAATTTTCTAGACAAACCCAAAAACAGGGCATGGATACCACCTGCCCTGTTTTATTTTATCTGTTAAATATTACCAATAATTCTCCACCGCAATATTCCCCACGCCCCTACGGTTCATCGCCAAACCTTTGTTTTTTAAAGACTCTTTGGTGTCGTCCACCATATCAGGATTGCCACAGAGCATGACATGGGAAGTGGCAGGATTTAAGTTTAGACCGACAAAGTTTTCAAGTTCGCCACTGTCTATCAAGGCAGGAATGCGAGCATTTAGGCAGTTTTCTACTTTTTCACGAGTGATAATCGGCACAAAATGGAGTTTAGCTGGGTTGTCGGTCAGTTCGCTAAACTGCTGATTTAATTCATGAATTTTATCCAAGTACGCAAGTTCTGCCTGCGTTCTGGCACTGTACACCAGTACGATGTCGCTGTAATTTTGCCAAGTGGTCAAATCGCCAAGCATGGACAAAAACGGAGCAAGCCCTGTGCCTGTGGCAAGTAACCACAAATCCTTTGGGGCAGGTTCTTGATAGCGGGCAAGCGTCAAAAAGCCAAAGGGTTCGGGGTTCAGATAGAGCGTATCGCCCACGTCCAAATGCTGTAATTGGCTGGTAAACGCCCCGTCAGGCACAACCACCGAGAAAAACTCCAACTGCTCATCATAAGGGCTAGATGCGACCGAATAGGCACGAAAAATGCGTTCATCGGGGGCGTTTTGGGTGTTTTTTAATTCGCTGGGATTGACCCCGAGCCGTACAAACTGCCCTGCAAGAAAGCGGAATCCGTCAGGGCGAGTGGTGGTAAAACTAAATAGTGTGGGGGTAATGGGGGTTTTGGAGAGTACGGTTAGGGGAGTGGCTTTTTGGTCGGACATGATTAAAAACTTCTTTTTAAAATTATCGTGATGCACAATTTATCATAAATCAATCAAAAAAGGAATGATTAAATTCATTGATTTATATTTCTATATCATTGCACAAAAAAGAATACTCACCAGAATACACAGAAAATAACTTTGAACAAGATATAAAATCTGAGCATTTTATATTTCCATTTTTTTGTAAAATAATTTTCCCAATGCTGTCATAAAGTGATTTTGTAAAATCTTTATTAAACCTATTACCAATTGCAAAATACATATCAATGATTAAAGTTGTATCTTTGACAGGATTGACGGATAATGTTAAATAATAGGTTACCAAATTACCATTTGTTGCACCAAAATAATCCACATCATAAATCTGCTCCCATAATAATGTTACTGGCTGACGATTGTGCAATTCATAATGATAAAAATGCACGCCCACATTATCCAAATAAAAATGATTATGAAATCTTGCCTTTTTCCAAAAATACAAAACAAACTTAACAAAACCAATCACAAAAAATGGCGATGATAACAACAAAAATAAATAAGATTTTGTCTCAATGGACATCATTACAACAATCAAAAATAAAATCAAAATTGTAAACCCGCCCAGCCATAAAATCACCGCAGACACGCTATGGGGCATTGTCCAAATTTGTGGTGAATCCAAAACAGCTTGGTTTTGCTTGACTGGGGTAACTTTGGGGCGTTTTTGCTCAATTAAGTTGTGCAATTCTTGCAGTAATTCATTGGCAAATTTATAATCGCATTTTTCATCATTAAAATATAAACCATTGGCAGTTAATTGAATGTGTTTGGCGATGTTATTATCATTAACAAATAAATGCAATATCAATTTTTTGCCACGACATTCAAAAAAGGCGTATAAGACATTTTGCCATTGTATTTCTATATTTTGTTCATCAAACAAGCGATGACAATAAATGCCTATTTCTTTAACAGTCAGATAAGGTGTATCAAAAAAGTCTTTAAACATTTTTACATAATGTTCGCCCCACCACACAACAATAAAAAGCAGAAAAACAGACAAGGTAAATTTAAATCCATTATCGCTTACCAAATAATAATGCAACCCAAAAATAAACAACACCACAATCAAAGCAGTTATTGAATAAAACCGACAATTTGAGACAGGGTAGGCATAACTATTTTTTGTCATTATTTTTTCCATAAAATAAAAAGCACCCAACTGAGTGCTTGTTTTTAACTTATCCCAAAATCGCAAGACTTGCCATCTTAAACAGCGTATTTGGCAAAATCCCCATCACAAAAATAAACACCGTGATAAGAATCAGCACAAGCCCGCCTGCTTTGACCCGCCAATTGCTTGGTACATCAAAAGGCACGATGGTCATTGGGCGTTTAAACATTATCAGAAGCACTTTAAGATAATAATAAAGTCCGATGGCACTGCCCACAATCACCATAAAGGCAAGCCCAAAGCGTCCGCCTTGGGTGGCAGCGAACAACACCTGCATTTTGGTAATAAATCCTGCAGTAAACGGAATGCCTGCCATGGACAAAATCATCACCGTCAAAACTGCCGTCAAGACAGGTCTTCGCCAAAACAGTCCTTGATAGACTGCCATACTATCCGCTTCGTCTTCTACTTCTTGGGTTGCCGTGTTGCGGTCGGTCTCGCCATACGCCCCCGTCATCAGCACAATCACCCCAAATGCCCCAACAGACGACAAGGCATAGATGAGCATATACATACTAATCACGCTGTCAGCATCTGCCGTTGTCCCTGTGGCGATAAGCGGAATCAGCACATAGCCCATGTGTGCCACAGACGAAAACGCAAGTAGGCGTTTTAGGTTAGTTTGGGTTAGGGCAAGCAAGTTCCCTGCCACAATAGACATCACCACAAGGGCAACCAGTACCGTATCAACAGACGAGATGGCAGGAATGGCACTTGTCAGCAAAAAACGCACGACAAGGGCGACAACCGCCACCTTGCCCACGCTCGCCAAAAATGCCGTAACAGGAGCAGGAGAGCCTTGATAAACATCGCCCGCCCATGAATGAAACGGTGCCAAGGACAGCTTAAAAGCAACTGCTGCCACCATCATTACCGCCCCCACCATAAACAAAGGCGACAGCCCAAACCCTGCCATGAGACTCTGCCCAAGACGGACAAAGCCAAGCTCGCCTGTCGCCCCAAAAATAAACGCCATACCCATCAAAAGCGTTGCCGAAGCGGTTGCCGACAGGATAAGGTATTTTAGCCCTGATTCTAAGGACTTTTGTTTTAGATAAGCAAAGCTTAGCATACCATACATAGGCACAGACAAAAGCTCCAATGACACAAAGAAAGAAGCAAAATGATGAGCCGATGTCATCAGTACCGCCCCAAGCGTACTTGTCAAAAGTAGCAGATACAGCTCTTCTTTGTTGTTATTAAAACTTTGAAAATAGCGATACGCCAACGTAACGCACGCCAACGCCGACACGACAACAACAAGGCTATTGAACAAGGCAAAGCCGTCCACCAAAAACAGCCCCATGACATCGCCACGATTGACATGAGTGGGCAATTTTTCAAAAAACTGCAACAATAGCACCGCCAACGCCCCATTTAGCCCAAGGGCAGTTAAGCCAACAATCAGACTGTGCGAGCGTTTGATGGCGATGGCAAGCATCACCACAAGCACCGCCACGCCCAATATCATGGCAGGAAGCAACGGGAGCAAAGACGAAAACTCAATAGACACGTTCATTAGTTGCCCCCTTGGTTAATTTCAATGACTTGTGGCACGATTTCTGGCGAGATGGGCTTTTGATTGCCTTTTAGCCTTGTAATGGCGGTATCCACATCCGAATACCCATCAGGCATTTTGGTGCTGATATAGCTCATCGCTTGCTCGGATTTGTTTAGGACAGGTTGTGGATACAGTCCAAGCCAAACAAGCCCCACCGCCAACACACCAAGCAAAGACAACTCTCGCCCACCCAAATCACACAAAGGCTTGGCGGTGTCGTCTTTTGCCTTATATAAGGCATGCAAATGGGGCGTGGTGTTGTCGCCAAACAACGCCTTATGAATCAAAATAAGTGCATAAAGCCCCGCCCACACAAAACTCACGGTCAATAGCACGCTGATGACAGGATACGCCTTGAACGACCCCATCAAAATCAAAATCTCGCCAATGAAGTTGCCCGTACCAGGGATGCCCAAAAGGGCAGCACAAAAGAACATCAGTAGTGGCGCAAGATAGCGAAACTGCCCCCACATACCGCCCATGACCGTCATATCACGAGTGTGCAAACGTTCGTACACTTGCCCTGCCATGATAAACAGTGCTGCACTAGACAAGCCGTGAGCGAGCATTTGCACCATCAAGCCCTGCAACGACACCAGCGTGCCAGCATAGATGGCAAGCACGACAAAGCCCATGTGCGACACAGACGTATAGGCAAGCAGGCGTTTTATGTCGGTCTGGGCAAACGCCAAAAACGCCCCATAAAACACCCCAATCATGCCAAGCGTGATGGCAATGGGAGCAAACTCGGCAGACGCATTTGGAAAAAGCGGAATGACAAAGCGAAGCAAACCAAACGCCGCCGTCTTAATCAAAATCCCTGCCAAATCCACCGAACCTGCGGTTGGGGCTTGGGCGTGGGCATCAGGTAGCCAGCCGTGCAATGGGAAAACAGGCAATTTGACCGCAAAGCCCACAAAAAAGCACAGCATAATCAGGTATTCATATTTGCCAAGATACGTGCCAAGCAGGTCTTCATAATGAAAACTTAGCACGCCTTTTTGGGCAAAATTGATAAGCACAAGCATACTGATACCAATGAACATGATAAGCCCAGACGCTTGGGTATAAATAAAAAACTTCGTGGCGGCAGCCGATTTTGGCTTGATGATATTGCCATCTTTATCACGCACATCATGCCCCCATAGGGCAATCAAAAAGTAGATGGGCAGGAGCATCATTTCCCAAAAAAAGAAAAACAAAAACAAATCAATTGCCAAAAAGACACCGATGACACCGCCCAACGACCACAACAGGTTTAGATGAAAAAATCCCACACGGTGCTTAATCTCGCCCCACGAACATCCCACTGCCATAATACCTAAAAATGCCGTCAAGACAATCATAAGCAAAGACAAGCCGTCCATTGCCAAGGAAAATTTGATACCAAAGGCAGGTATCCAAGGCACTTCAAAGGTTGCCGCCCAAGGTAGACTGCCATCGGTGCTGGCATTTAGCACCCCAAAGTCGCCTTTGGCATACAACACGAGCGACAGCACAAAGGTCAATGTCATGCCAATAAGCGCCACCCATCTGGGCAGTCTTGTGTCCTTTTTTTCAAATAACCAACACAAAAATCCTGCAATCAACGGGATTGCAATTAGACTTGGCAAAAGCCATGTTTGCTCTATCATCTTATACCACCATCATCATTGCCAAGATTAGTACCACAGCAAGCCCCACGCCAAAGCTCACCGCATGAGAGCCTAATCGCCCTGTTTGGGTTTTTACCAACAGCTTGTTGCCAAGTTTGACCCCAAAAGGCAAGATGCTCCAAAGTTTGTCCACAGGGTCGCCCTTTAAGAATTTGCAAATTGCCAAAAACGGCTTGACAAACACAAGGTCATAAAGAGCGTCAAAGCCCAGCCCGTGATAGCACCAATAAGTACACGCCCCACCAAAGGCAGAATTTGTCCATTTTGTCAAAATCTTACCCTTGTCAAGCACATACAAAAAGCACGCCAACGCCAAGCCAAGTGCGGTTACGCCCACAGCGATAATCTCGGCGGTGTGCTTGCCGTCTGTTAGGGTACTACCCACGCTCGCTGGCAAGACATTTGCCAAAGGCGGGTGGATTAACGCCCCAATCCCTGTCGATAGCACCAGTAACACCACCAAAGGCAAGGCATAGCTGACACCAGACAGCTTCTCGCCATGCGTTTTTTCTTGTCCAAAGAACACAAGATAAATCAAACGAAAAGTATAAACAGCCGTCAAAAACGCCCCAAACACGCCTGCCCAAAACAGACTCATGTGTCCTGTGGCGTAAGCCTCCCACAAAATCGCTTCTTTTGAATAAAAGCCAACCGTTACAAAAGGTAAGGCAACCAACGCCCCACCACCAACGACAAACGACCAAAACACAAGGGGGATTTTTTTACGCAGACCGCCCATCTTAAAGATGTTTTGCTCATGGTGTGTTGAGATAATCACCGCCCCACTGGCTAGGAATAACAACGCTTTAAAAAATGCGTGCGTCATCAAGTGAAAAATCGCCACTTGCCACGCCCCAACGCCCAAAGCAATGAACATATAACCAAGCTGACTCATGGTAGAGTAAGCAAGCACACGCTTGATGTCGGTCTGTGCCAACGCACAAAAGCTCGCCACAAGCATGGACAACGCACCAATACCCCCCACCCAATATAGGAGCATCTGGGGGGTCAGCACAAACAACGGGTGCATACGGGCAATCAGATACACCCCTGCCGTTACCATGGTAGCCGCGTGAATCAGAGCCGATACAGGCGTAGGACCCGCCATGGCATCGGCAAGCCAAGTGTGCAGTGGAATTTGAGCCGATTTACCAAACGCCCCACCGATAAGCATTGCCACGATAAGCATAAGCATGGGGTCATTGACAGCGAACATGGTGTCGGCTTTGGTATTGATGGCGGTCATGTCAAGCGTACCAAACACCACAAACAACAAAAACAGCCCAATCGCCAAAAACACATCGCCCACACGGGTTACGGTAAATGCCTTGATTGCCGCCCGTCCATTGGCTCGGTTGTGATAATAAAAACCGATAAGCAAGTACGAGCAGATACCCACGCCTTCCCAGCCCAGATACATCAGCAAAAGGTTGTCAGCAAGTACAAGCAATAACATACTTGCCACAAATAGATTAAGATAGCTAAAAAAACGAGCAAATCCTGTCTCGCCTTTCATGTACCAACTGGCAAACAGATGAATCAAAAAGCCCACACCTGTAATCACACCAAGCATGGTAACGGACAAACCGTCAAGATACAGCCCAAACTTGGGAGCAAAGTCGCCCACAGACAGCCATGTCCAAAGTGGCACAGACACCGCCTGTTGCCCCTGTGCCAAAAAGCTAAAAATGCTGGCAAAGGCACATATCGCTGACAGTCCCATTGCCCCAACGCCAATCATTGTGGCAAGTTTTTCTGAAATTCTATCTCGCCCTGTGGCCAATATCAAAAAGCCAATCAAGGGGAAAATAAAGGTCAATGCTAACAAATTCATACCGCCCTACCCCTTTAATTCACTGGCATGATTGACATCAAGGCTTCTAAACCGATGATAAAACTGCAACAATATGGCAAGCCCTATCGCCGCTTCTGCTGCCGCCAGTGTCAAGACAAAAACAAACATAATCTGCCCATCTGCCTTGTCCCACATATTACCCCCCACCACAAAGGCAAGGGCAGCTGAGTTCATCATAATCTCTAAACTCATAAGCATAAATAGCACATTTCGTCTTGCCATGACCCCAACCAAGCCAATGACAAACAAAATCGCCGCCAATATCAGCCCATGATGAGCAGGCACGCCCATATCGGACGCCACT
The DNA here is from genome assembly GCF_000426885.1 of Moraxella caprae DSM 19149. Taxonomy (GTDB): domain Bacteria; phylum Pseudomonadota; class Gammaproteobacteria; order Pseudomonadales; family Moraxellaceae; genus Moraxella; species Moraxella caprae. Next base: position 94,247 of record NZ_AUGF01000001.1, read on the forward strand.
TTGACGACTTCATGAGCGAAGGGGGTGGTTAGGGTGTCTACATTATAATTTTGCATCGGTGGTCTCCTGTCGCCCTGTGTCTTGATTCGCCCACGCATTGGGGGCGACCACTTCATCTGGGTGTTCTTGACTGTGGCTTGTGTTTTCGTCATCTAAGGCACGTTTGCCCAAATGATAGGCAGCAACCAGTGCCCCCAAAAGCAAAAATGCCGCCACTTCCACAAGTAGCACATATCCTGTAAACAATCGTACTCCCACTTCTTTGGCAGAAATGGTGGTGCTTTGTAATTGCATGGGCTTGTCCGTGCCGTATTGACTGCTAATAAAGCCAATCAGCACCGCCCCAACAATCATCATAAGACACACAGGCATCGCCCACGCATTGGCGGTCAACCACGTCTTCTCTTCTGTCGTATCCGTGCCTAAGTTTAACATCATAATGACAAACACAAATAAGACCAAAATCGCCCCAGCATAGACAATCATTTCAAGCACGCCTGCAAATGGAGCTCCAATGATAAAGAAAATCCCCGCCACCGCCAGTAGGCTCACTATCATGGATAAAATGGCATGGACGGGATTGGCGTGCGTAACCACCCTTAGGCTTGCCCAAATCGCCACCAGCGACAAGGCATAAAAGCCCACCGCATCGCCATTTGCCAAAAACGCCTTTAACACATCAATCATGGCAACAAACTCCGTACATTGACAGGCTCTGCTTCACGCTCGTGCGACCCTTTGGGCTTATCGTCTGTTGCCATGCCTGTTACTCGATAATAGTTATATTCTGGGTATTTGCCCACGCCACTAATCAGCAAATGCTCTTTTTCATAGACAAGATTTTGGCGGTTGTATTCGCCCAATTCAAAATCAGGGGTCAGCTGAATGGCGGTAGTCGGACAGGCTTCTTCGCACATACCACAAAACACACAACGGCTAAAATTGATACGAAAGAATTCAGGATACCAGCGACCGTCTTCACGCTCCGCCTTTTGTAGGCTAATACAGCCCACAGGACACGCCACCGCACATAGGTTGCACGCCACACAGCGTTCATCGCCGTCAGGGTCTCTTGTTAGTACAATTCGCCCACGAAAACGGGGCGGTACAGGCACAGGCTGTTCGGGGTACAAAATCGTGTCTCGTGGACGCAAGGCATGAGAATTTACCATCCACATGGAGCGTACAATGGTAAAAATGCCCACCGCCGTATTTTTTAAAGTTGCAAACATTTAATTCACCATCAAAATCACAAAAGCAGTCGCCAAAAGGTTTAGCAAGGTTACAGGTAAACACACTTTCCAGCCAAAATTCATCACTTGGTCATAACGTGGACGCATGAGCGAGCCACGAGCCAACACAAATAAGGTCATAAAAAACAAGGTCTTAATCAAAAACCAAAACACAGGCGGAACAAAGGGTAGGTCTAGGTTAAAAGGAGCAAGCCAACCCCCAAAAAACAAGCAGGTCATCAAGGCACTAATCACCACGACATTGACATATTCGCCAATAAAAAACATCCCAAATTTCATGCCTGAGTATTCCACATGATACCCTTCAGCAAGCTCTTGCTCGGCTTCTGGTTGGTCAAAGGGGTGTCTGTGCGTAACCGCCACGCCTGCCACCACAAAGGTTAAAAAGCCTAAAAACTGCGGAATGACGTTCCAGACGGTTGTTTGAGCTTCAACAATCTCACGCAAATTAAACGAGCCTGCCATCGCCACCACGCCCATGAGCGATAAGCCCAAAAACACCTCATAGCTAATCGTTTGAGCTGCCGAACGCAAACCGCCAAGCAACGAGAACTTATTGGCACTTGCCCAACCGCCAAACATAACGGCATACACAGCAAGCCCCGCCATGGCAAAAAAGAACAAAATGCCAATGTTCCAATCCGCCGCCCCAAGCGTGGGCGATAGCGGAACAATGGCAAAACTTGCCAAAGCGGTAAACATGGCAATGGCAGGGGCGAGCGTAAACAGGCGTTTGTCGGCAAAGTTGGGTGTCCAGTCTTCTTTAAAAAAGATTTTTAGCATATCCGCTACCAGTTGTAGCGACCCTTGCCAACCGACCCTATTTGGACCATAGCGGTCTTGCCACAGGGCAAGCATACGCCGTTCATAGACAATCATCAGTGCCGCCGTAATGACTAGCCCCAAAAAGATAATCAAGGTCTGGGCGGTCATAAAAATAAGCGACCACCACTCAAACGACAAACCGCCAAGCCATGACGGCACATCAGGAATCACACGAATACTCATTTATGCCCCCACTTGCATTGCTAACGGTGCGTTATTAAACCCAGCTTTTGGTGTAAAGATATTTTCACGCTTGATATTAGCGAGATTTGCCACACTTTTTTGATATTCAGGCACATAGACAGGCGTGTCGGCTTCCGCCTTTTTGACGGTTGTCGGCACACCGACCATAAACGGCACAAGCCCGTCAGGATAGCCGATACAGCCGTCCGCCGCATAGTCCACCACGTCCACAGGCAGGGTAATCTCTATCCCATGCTGGGCAAGGGTTAGCTTATCGCCTGCCTTGATAATCCAACGCTTGGCGTCATCATCGCTGATTGTCCATGTGGCAGGCTTAATTTGGCTTGCCACCACAGGGCTACGGCTTGCCATGCGTGAGCTTGCAAATAGATTATACACAGGCACAACGACCGCACGACCGTCAAAAATGCTCGTGCTTATCATGCTGTCAAGCTCGGCTTTGTCAAATACCGTCTCAACTTTTGGCAAGTCATCAAACAGACGAATGCCGACATCTCCGCCTTTTAGCCGTCCGCCCACTTTGTCTTGGAGCTTGTTCCATGCTTGGGGCGAGTTCCAGCCTGCACTCCACGCAAATGGGATAAGGCTTGGGTCAGTCTTATCGCCCACATAGCCTTCCATGGAGAACGTCAAACCACTGTCCTTATCCTTAGGTTGCATGGGTTCGTGGATAGAAATGGGCGAGCGTAACACCGTCCGCCCCGAATAACGGCGTGGCTCACGGGCGACTTTTAGCCCTGTAATGCGATAGTCCGACTCAGGGGCAACGTCTTTGATTTGGGCAAGGTGTGGATAATCGGTGATAAGCTCATCAATGACATCATCAAGATGATACCACGTTGGCTCATCATTGCCATTTGTCAAACTGGTGCCAATCAAGGCATTAGCGACAGCGTGTAGCCAACGCCAACTGTCTTTTAGCTCGCTGTTTGGCTCATAGTATTTTTTGTCAAAACTGGCAAAAAACCGCCCTGCTCGCCCTTCGGCAGACACAAGCGTGCCGTCGCTTTCTGCAAATGACGCACCAGATAGCACCGTGTCGGCTTTGGTGTGCCAGTCATAAGACTGGTGATCTAGGACGATGAGTGTTTTTTCGGCCAATTTATCAAATTGGCTTGGGGCAAGGTTGGCTAAGTCATGTTCTAGCACCACCACCGCCTCAAATTCTTTTGCCAGCACTTCTTCTATCGCCTGTCCGCCAAGCAAGTTTACGCCCACGCTGTTCGCCTCTGGCATGGCAACGTACACGCCTGTTTTGTCGGCATATAGAGCATTTATTTTTAATAAACGAGATGACAGCTCTTTTTCAAACTCATTGGGGTCTCGCTCTGTGGTGTGTGTGCCGTCCGTTTTGGCATCTTTATCAGGGTCAATGAATTGACGAGCCACTTCATCACGGATTTTGGCGTTTTGCACTTCCACAAATTCACGCTCCACATGGGCGATTTTGGCACGTTTGGCGGTCAAGGTTTGGGCAATATAGCCTGTCGCTTGTACGATTGCTTTTGATGACAAGCTGGTGCCTGTGATGACAAGTGGACGGTTCGCCATAATCAAATCATAAGCGATATGATGAGCCAAGAACTCCATTGCCATGTTCTCATCTATCACAAGATTTGGCTCTTGTTCTTTGGCAAAAATGGCGTTCTCACTTTTGCCAATCTCATCTAGCGTATCGGCATAGCCCTTGATGATGTCGCCCACCATAAAGCCCAGTTTGGCGATGTCGTTTGGCGTGGCAACGGCAGACACTTTGGCGATGTCGGACAGTTTGGTATCCACCACGCTCGCCACATAAATGGGACTGTACGCCTCTTGTCCGATACGCTTGACAGGCTCGGCAAGCCAATGCTCGGTTTTTAGGACGGTTGCCATTTGGCGGACTTTGTTTTTGGACGCTTGACGCACCGACAAGGCGACACGGCTTGCCGTTTGGGTCAAATCCTCACCCAACACAAACACGCTATCTGCCGTCTCAATCTCTGCCAAAGACACATTATGCACATCTTTGTGGCGTAACAGCGCCACGCCCAAATCCACCACGTCTTTAACGAGTGCTCGCTCGCCTGTGCTGTAATAATCGCCTCCCACGAGTTTTTTTAGGGCAAAATTACTCTCCAAACTTGCCCGAGCCGAACCAATGCCGATGACGTTTTTGCCTTTTAATAACTCCGCCACGCTATCGACCGCAAGGCTTGCACTGGTTTTGACAAATTGTCCGTTCACGTTTTGCACAGGCTGGGTTGGGCGATCGCTACGATTGACATAGCCATAGCCAAAACGCCCACGGTCGCATAAGAAATAGCCGTTTACGTCATGGTTATAGCGGTTTTCAATACGTCTAAGTTCGCCATAACGCTCGCCTGCCGAGATGTTACAACCGCTTGAACAGCCGTGGCAAATGCTTGGGGCGTATTGCATGTCCCATTTACGGTTGTAGCGGTCAGAGTGGGTTTTGTCGGTAAACACCCCTGTGGGGCAAACTTCGGTCAAGTTACCACTAAATTCACTCTGTAACTGTCCGCTCTCTTCACGCCCAAAATAGACACGGTTATTTGACGCATACACCCCAAAATCCGTGCCACCTGCGTAATCCTTATAAAACCGCACACAGCGATAGCAAGCGATACAGCGGTTCATTTCATGATTGATAAACGCTCCTAAGTCTTGGTTGTGGTGCGTGCGTTTGGTAAAGCGGTAACGGCGTTTTCTATGTCCGCTCATGTAGGTCATGTCTTGCAAATGGCAATGACCGCCCTCCTCACAAGTTGGGCAATCGTGGGGGTGGTTGGTCATCAAGTATTCCACAATGCTTTTGCGAAATGCCTTTGCCTCGGCATCGTCCACCGAAATCCAAGTGTCGCTTTTTGGCGTGGGGGCAATCATACAGCTCATGACCAACTTGCCACGTCCTGCCTGATAATCCTCCTCGCTCATGTACTGCTTGACCGCACATTGACGGCACGACCCCACCGAACCCAAGGCAGGATGATAACAAAAATACGGCACGTCAATGCCAAGCGACAGACACGCCTGCAATAGGTTGTCCGAGCCGTCCACGTCATAAGTTTTACCGTCTATATGAAGGATTGCCATGTTATGCCCCCACCTTGTTGTTTTGTGGCTCTGATTTGCCCACTTTTGCCTCAAATTCATGACGGAAATAACGTAACGCACTCATGAGTGGCTCCATCGCCCCTGGGGCATGGGCACAAAAGGTCTTGCCAAGCCATAAATCTCGTGTCAGCTCGGACAATTTGTCAATGTCGTCCGCTTGCCCTTGTCCGTTCTCCATCGCATCAAGGATTTTTACGCCCCACGGCAAGCCATCACGGCAAGGGGTACACCAACCGCACGATTCTCTTTGAAAAAACTGTTGCAAGTTTCTAGACAGGCTTACCATATCTTGCGTTTCGTCCACGACCATCATAAGACACGTCCCAAGGCGTGAGCCTGCCTTCATAATCGGGTCAAAATCCATGACAAGGTCAAGGTGTTCATCGCTTGCCGTCAAAAAGTCGGTACTCGCTCCGCCAGGTAGCCACGCCTTTAAGGTTAAGCCGTCCTGCATACCGCCAGCAAGCTCAATCAGCTCACGAGCGGTATAGCCAAATGGCACTTCCCACAGCCCTGCGTCCTTGACACGACCGCTACACCCCATAATCTTAGTGCCAGGGGTAGTGGATTTGCCTTTGGCGTTTGGCAAGGATAAATACCACTCCACCCCATTTAACAAAATGGCAGGCATGTTGTTTAAGGTTTCAACGTTATTGACCACCGTTGGACGACCCCACGCCCCTGATACTTGGGGAAATGGCGGTTTGGTACGTGGGTTGGCACGGCGACCCTCCAAACAGTTGATAAGAGCCGTCTCCTCGCCACAAATGTACCGCCCTGCCCCTGTGTGGACATGCAATTCAAAGTTAAAATCCGTCCCCAAAATACCCTCGCCAAGCAAATTATTGGCGATACATTCGTTAATGGCGTTTTGTAAGCGTTCGGCGGCTAGGACATATTCGCCACGGATAAAGATATAGCCCACACTTGCCCCAATGGCATAGGCGGTAATGAGCATACCCTCAATAAGCTGAAACGGAATCCGCTCCATAAGCAGACGGTCTTTAAACGTACCCGGCTCCATCTCATCGGCATTACAAATCAAATAGCGTACGCCACCGTCTGGGGGCGTCATAAAGGTCCATTTTAGCCCTGCGTTAAAACCTGCCCCGCCACGCCCACGCACATTGGCGGTTTTTATCATCTCGCCTACCTCTCTTGGGTCTTTGGCTAGGGCGTTTTTTAGCCCGACAAAGCCGTCTAAGGCTTCATAATCTGCCAATGTCAGCACTGCATCATGATGATACAGTCGCCATGTCAAAGGGTGCGTAAGCGAAGTCGGTGCTTGACCGTCCGCCAGTCCCACGCCCCAGATTGGCGTTTTTTGGCGATTTAGTTGGCTTGGGGCAAGTCCGTTTTTACGAGCATTGATTTGCTCGGCGACATTTGGTTTATTCATGCGTATTGCTCCAACAATAGACCGACCTCAGACGGCAACACAGGTCCATAAGTATCCTCATCAATCAGCACGCTCGCCCCCTTATCGCAGTTGCCAAGACAGCAAATGGGAAGTAGGGTAAAACGACCATCTTTTGTGGTTTGCCCATAATCAATGCCAAGCTCACGCTTAAAAGCATCCGCCAATGCCTCATAGCCGTTCAGATAGCAAGCGATAGAATCGCAAATCAAAATCACATGGCGACCGACTGGCATCCGATAAATGCGGTTAAAAAATGTCGCCACGCCCTCCACGTCCGCCACAGGCATGGACAGCATATGGGCTATGGCAGCCACTTGGGCATCGTCCACCCAGCCGTTACGTTTTTGGACGAGTTTTAGGGCATCAAGCACCGCCGCCCTCGGTTGTGGGTAGTGATGAATGTGATGATGAATGCCGTCAATTTCTTGGGGTATTAAAATGGCGTGAATGTCCACTTTGGGGGTTTTGTCGGTTACTATTTTCATAAAGTTACCTGTGCTAGCGTCAGCTTGCGGTTTTGGTTTTATTTATTAAATTGATAAAACTAACTTAATTTTATCAGTTTAACAAATGGTTGATTTAAATTTTTTAGTGTATGATATACACCCTATTTTTACTTATTAATATTTTCAAAATAGGGCAAGATACACCCAACCAACTTGATATTTACCACGGGTTTGTAGGGGTTGGCTCCGCACACCCTTTGATGATATTACTATACAAGGCGTGCTCAGCACGCCCCTACGCCCACACATCATTGTATTTGAGTAATTTTAAAGTTTCTTGGGTGTATCCATACTTCTTCCTTAATCACCCCTTTTTATCATCAGCCTTTTCGACATCAGCGTGAAGTGATAACGAGCTTGCCACTTCATTTTGTCCGTCACGGCGAGTACCTTTGAGTTTGATTTGTAAGCGTAGCTCATTGGGCGAGTCGGCATTACGAATCGCTTCATCGTACGAGATAGCCCCTTCATCATATAAGTCAAACAACGCTTGGTCAAAGGTCTGCATACCCACTTCACGGCTTTTGGTCATAATCGCTTTTAACTCGTGCATTTCACCCTTTAAAATCAAATCTGCCACAAGGCGGGTGTTAAGCATGATCTCCACCGCCGCCCGCCGCCCCTTGCCGTCTTCGGTACGGATTAGGCGTTGGGAAATAATCGCTTTCATATTGCTGGACAAATCCATCAATAACTGCTGACGGCGTTCTTCTGGGAAAAAGTTGATGATACGGTCAAGCGTTTGGTTGGCGTTGTTGGCGTGGAGCGTACCTAGGCACAAATGCCCCGTCTCGGCAAAGGCAATGGCGTGCTCCATGGTCTCGGTATCTCGTATCTCGCCAATCAAAATCACATCAGGGGCTTGCCTTAGCGTGTTTTTTAGAGCGTGGTGCCATGAGTGCGTATCCACGCCCACTTCACGGTGTGTAATCATCGATTTTTTGTGCTTATGCACATATTCCACAGGGTCTTCCACCGTGATGATATGCCCTGCACTGTTTTCGTTACGATAATCAATCATCGCCGCCAAGCTCGTGGACTTACCAGAACCTGTACCACCCACGACCAGCACCAAACCCCGCTTTTCCATGATGACATCACGCAGTTGGGGCGGCAATCTTAATTTGTCAAAATTGGGAATCTCGGCAGCGATAACCCGAATCACCATACCAACCTGTTGCTGTTGGATAAAAACATTGACACGAAAACGACTCACATTTGGCACGTTAATGGCAAAGTTACATTCCATTTCACGTTCAAATTCATCACGCTGATAGTCATTCATGATACTGTATGCAAACAGTTTGGTTTTGTCAGCACTTAATACCTGCTTGCCAAGCGGTTTCATCAAGCCTTGGTGTTTGACGCTCGGCGGAAATTCTGCCGTGATAAATAAATCCGATGCCCCAATCTCAACAACTTTGGTGAGCATATTATACATCATACCTTTGGCTTCGTTTAGGGTTTCTTCGGCAAATCGCATTAGCGATTCTTCGGAAATATGGTGTGTAGTCATAGATTGTTCTCTGTTTGATAACAAAATCATCTAAAAAGTGCTATTTTTTAAATAAAAATCGCTTGACATGTTTTTTTTTGATAAAATATAATGAGAATTATTATATTTTTCAATTCAGTTCAGTTCAGTTCAGCAAATAAGGAGATCGTAATGATTGCTATGGCTCATAACTAATATATTTGTTCTTCTCATTAGAGTTCTTGCAAAATTCAAAAATTTTGGCTTACAAACATTGATTTTATTGGATTTAGAATTTTGACAAGCTTAATAAAATCGTAATTTCGCAAGAAGTCTATTGAACCGTCTAAAATATCGTGGAGAAGGTTTGATGGCTATGCCATCAGTGCCAGATATGCGGATATTTTAGTACAGTTTGTCATGTATTACAACCCAAAAATAAATAAGGAGATCGTCATGATTGCTATGGCTCATAACTAATTAAACTATATTTCTTGCAAATTATAAGGTAATGTTATTTATAAAACCACCTTAGCAAGTTGAAATTAAAATTTATGGTTAATTAAACTCAAAAGACATCATGTTACGATTTTTGATCATGGTAAATTTGTTGAACCACCAACAAAAAACTATTCCGCCCTTCAAGCAAACTTAGGGTGAACGGTTCTGATGACTTTTGAAGTTAAATTACTATAAATATATGTCGTATTATCTCTCAATAAGCACTCTCTAACAATATTTTGTTGGAGAGTGTCAATATCAATCATTCATATATTATTAAGGATACAAAGTAGAATGTTATATCAGACAGCTCATTATGCAAGTGTAGGAACATACCAAGATTTCGGCATTATTGGCGTTGGATCTAAACAAATGCTGATAAAAGATAGAGAGCTATGGGAAAACGTAGCCATCATTTTGCATGAATGGCTTTCACCCAACACAAAAGATGACATAGAAAAAATAGTAAGCTCTAAAAATTATTTTCACCATCAGAAAAACCAAGAAGCATTTGATATCATTTATGATAATCATTTAATTATGGTTTATGATGTATTTAAATTAAATGATAGGTATAGTAGAAATTTTTTATATTTTAATCACGAAGGAGCCGATCCCATTTTAGTACAAGAAAAACTCAAAAATTCATCTGTAACCATTATTGGTTGTGGCGGTATTGGCAACCACATATCATCAGTATTAGCAACTGCTGGTGTTGGTCATATTCATTTGGTTGATAGTGACATCATAGAGACAAGCAATCTGACTAGACAGGTTTTGTTTAGTGAAAAAGACATTCAACAACTAAAAACGGAAGTTTTATATAGAGAACTAACCAAAAGAAATTCAGAAATAAAAATCACCACTCAAAATATAAATATCCAATCAGAATATGATGTTTTCAAATTAGAACCATCTGATTTATATATTTTATCAGCAGACAGTCCAAATGACATCATAAATTGGGTTAATACCGCTTGCATTCAAAAACAACAAGCTTATATCAACGTGGGATATATCAATGACATATCTATATTTGGACCTTTTTATATTCCCAAACACACAGCCTGTTTCAATTGCACTCAGTACACACCCAATAACACAAAACGAGACCCTTTTTATCAAATCATTAAAGATATTGAGAACAATTTTAGACCCGCCACCTATGCCCCTGTTAATGGTGTTGCATCAATGTTAGCAGTTGGCGATATTTTACGTTATTTGGGTGGATTTGGAGAAATTTTATCCAAAAATAAAAGGATAGGCATGCACTTTAACAGCCTAAAAATAGAAGAGCAAATTTTCCATATTAATAAGGATTGTTTATGTCAAAAATAACTAACATACCAAATATATTACGAACTATCATTTTTTATGGCGTGGCTTTTGGTAGTTTTCGCATGCTTGTTGGAGGTGTTTCTGTTTTATATCTAATTGGTAAAGGTTTAAATTTAACCGACATAGGTCTATTAAAGTCATTTCAATTTGGGCTAATGATGATTATTGACCTACCTCTTTCTTATATTGCCGATAGATACAGTCGCAAATTATCTACTATATTAGGAGTATTATTTGGTTCCTTATGGTTGTTAACAACAGCTTTTTCTTCTGAAATTTGGCAATTTTATGTTGCAGAAACTTTTAATGCAATATCATTATCTCTATTTAATGGTGCTTACATATCATATTTAATTGATACGAAAAATAAACTATATAAAAATATTGATAATAAAACTATATTATCATATGAAAACAAATATAACAGTTTAGGTATGGCATTATGTGCTTTTATTGGTGCCAGCTTTTTAAAACCAACATCAAATACGATTTGGATTATTGCTGGTGTATTATTGTTAATAATTTGTGCAGGATCTTTTTTACAACTTCCTAGCGACACACAGAATGACATACATGATAGAGGTAAACAAAAAATTATAAACAATACATTAAGTATAAAAGAAAATGTCAATCATTTATTATCCATCATTACAGAAAAAATAGAGATATTTTATGGAATATTAATAACTTCTATTTTACTAATCTATTTTCAGATTATATTGCAACTATGGCAACCTATTATCAAAGATTTTAATCCAAGCGATTTAGGTTGGCTTTATGGTATGTTTTTTTCTATTGTTTCTATGGCTCAATTACTTTCTAGCTATATTGTTGATAAGAATATAAAAAATAAACACACATATATCATTGTTTGTATATTCATTTCATTGATAATTATGTTATTATCCAATATACTTTTTCAACAATCAATAGCTGGTACATTATTGATAATAATTTCTTTATTTATGATGTTTTTTAGCATTAAGTTTTTAATGATAGAAATATCCGCAAGATTTCATGATATAGTACCAAATAATCACCGATCATTTCTTGATAGTATGGGGTTTTTTATTAGTCGCACCATTCTATTGCTCATATTTCCAATCATCACTTACCTAATACAAAGTGTTGGTTTTATATCACTACCTTTTATCCTTCTTGTGTTGATAGTGATATATATCAATCAATCATCGTTTTAAAAACAATGCTTAACCCAACAAAACCATATTATTATTTACCTATCACAATCCGCCATAACAATATCAATACTTGCCAAGTAAATAATCGCATCGGATACCAGCGAGCCATTGATAACCGAAGGCATTTGTTGCAAATGGGCAAAGGTAGGCGTGCGAATGCGAGTGCGGTAGCTCATCGTGCTATTATCGGACACCACATAATAGCTGTTTAGTCCCTTGACCCCTTCCACCATACAGGCACTCTCACCTTGTGGCATGACAGGTCCCCACGACACCGAGATAAAGTGGTTAATAAGCGTTTCAATGTCTTTAAGTGTTTTGTCTTTTGGCGGTGGCACGGCAAGCGGATGTTCGGCCTTATATGCCCCTGACGGCATATTATTTAAGCACTGCTCAATAATCCGTAGAGACTGGCGAATCTCTTCAATTTTGACCAAACATCTGTCATAGGCATCACCGTTATAAAACACAGGAATTTCAAAGTCAAAATTCTCATAGCCCAAATAGGGGCGAGCTTTTCGCAAATCAAACTCAATGCCCGTGGCACGAAGCCCCGCCCCTGTTACCCCCCACGCTAGGGCTTGTTTGGCATCGTATTGGGCAACGGCTTGCGTGCGTCCTTTTAGCACGGTGTTGGTCATCGTTGCCTTATAGTATTCATCAAGGCGTTTTGGCATCCAATCCAAAAACTCACGCACCAGTCGCTCCCAACCATTTGGCAAATCGTGAGCCGTACCGCCAATTCTAAACCACGCAGGGTGCATCCGATAGCCCGTTACCGCCTCAATGACATCATACGCCTTTTGACGGTCGGCAAACATATAAAACACAGGGGTCATACCGCCAGCATCTTGGATAAATGTCCCCCAGTACAAAAGGTTATTGGTAATCCTAAACAATTCACTCATCATAATGCGAATGGTGTTAGCTCGGTCTGGCACACTGATGCCTGCCAATTTTTCCACCGCCATGATATAGGGTAACTCATTCATCACCCCACCCAGATAATCAATGCGGTCGGTATAAGGAATGAACGAATGCCAAGTTTGGCGTTCCGCCATTTTTTCCGCTCCTCGGTGATGATAGCCAATGTCGGGGATACAGTCCACAATCTCTTCGCCATCAAGCTGTAACACCAAGCGAAACGCCCCGTGTGCGGACGGGTGGTTGGGACCGATGTTCAAAAACATAAAATCTTCATCACGCCCAGAGCGTTTCATTCCCCATTCTTCTGGCACAAAGCGTAAGTTTTCTTGTTCAAACTGCTGTTTAGCAGAGTTTAGGAAATACGGCGTAAACTCAGTCGCCCGAGCGTGGTACTCTTTACGCAGTGGGTGTCCTTCCCAGTATTTAGGCAATAAAATCCGTGTCAGGTGCGGATGACCGTCAAACACCACGCCAAACATATCCCACACTTCTCGCTCATACCAGTTGGCATTGGGGTAAATTTGCGTGGCGGACGGAATGCTCTCGCCTTCGGCTAGGGCAACTTTAATGCGAATGTCGGAGTTTCGCTCCAAACTCATCAGATGATAAAACACGGTAAAATCAGACTCAGGTTGCCCATAGCGATGTTTTCGCAGGCGTTCGTCAATGGCGGACAAATCCACGAGCATCACAAAGGGCTTGGGCAATTTACGCAAATACAGCAATAAATCAAGCACTTGGGCTTTATCCACCCACACAGTCGGGATGCCGTCTGCGGTCTCTTGGACGGTCAGCCCTGTAAATTGGGCGTTTAATTCGGTTAAAATCTCAAAATCGTGAATGTGGTGAATGCTCATAATACCAACTGTTTATAATATGTTTGTTAAATTGGTCGCTTGCGTGGGGCTTGCAGTCTCCAAACACTTTAACTAAATGGCAAATTATAACGCAAAATCGCTTTTTTTACAGCATATTTATGATAGATTACGAGAAAAATTGAATGATAAACCATTGTGAGATATAAATTTATTTTATAATTGATGGCTAAATCTTGACAATAAATACTTTATTTGATATAAAATTGAGGAATTTCTTAGGTTAAGGATGTACCCGATGAAAACCGTAGCAGATGTGCAAACTATCTTGAAAAAACTATCAAAATACTGGCAACAGAATGCAACTGTACATACTTTTGATGGTGATTATGATGATATTGAATTCTTTGCCGATAAAAAAGACTTTGCTGAATGTCTATTGCCTTTTGCCAACCATGATGCTTGGCTAAATGCACCACAGCCCAAAAAAGATGCTTGCTTGTCTTATGCTTGGATTCTGTATAACATGAAAACAGTCTATATAGAATGTGATGTTGTTACGCCAGCATGCGAGAATATCTTAAAATATCCCCCCAATACAGAAAATTTGGCAGATGTGCAAAAAGTCATCGCCGAAGCATTGCTTGATGAAGCATTGCACACCAAGATGTCTATTGGTGCGTGCAACTATATTTACCAAAAACGAAATTTACCTCACTTAGGCGAGAATAATTTTTACCTTTCACAATGATAAACAAGATACTAAACAAACAACTTGATGAAAAAAAATAGAAGGTTGGTGCAATTTGCAGTGGTGTGTGCTAGTGAAACACTAATTGCTGACTATCTAGACATTCTATCCAAGGATAATACCATTCAAAATATCTGCTATGAAGTTACCAAGAGACACGCCCTTGATGAGCGTAGTCATTCTGGTGTATTTAGCCATGTCGCCTTGGAAGTGCTAAAAAATGAAAGCAAAGAAACTAGAACGCTATTCATTAATACTCTAAAATCTACCGTACCTTTATTTGCACATACTGAAATGAAAGAATGGGAAAAAATCTTTGGAATACTTAACTTTCCTAATTATCAAGAAATATTAAGAGACACGGATACATTAAAAAATATTGGTATTTATGATAACTCAGTCAATAAACTGTTACTAAGATTGGGGGCAATGTGATGGAATTACTTGGTCTTAGCATAGATATTGTTGTCTTTTTATTAATAGGTTCTTGTATTGCAGGCTTTATTGACGCGATTTGTGGGGGTGGCGGTCTTATTTCTATTCCTGTATTATTAACCGCAGGATTTAGCCCCGCACAGGCGATTGCCGCCAATAAGTTACAAGGAACAGTAGGAGCAATTGCCTCCACCCAATATTATTTAAACAAAGGTGTATTAGATAAAAAATTACTCATTGCTTTATTGCCTCCTGCTATAATTGGCGGTGCAATTGGGACTGCCACTTTATCTTTGTTACCTAGTACACTCCTTGAAAAAATTCTCCCTTTTTTGTTAATTGCAATGGCTTTATATTTTTATTTCTCCAAGAATTTGTCAGATACCACAAAGAAAGCAAAGATGGGTGTATTTCTGTTTTCTTGGACAATTATCCCTGTTATTGCTTTTTATGACGGATTTTTTGGAGCAGGTGCAGGTACTTTTTACCTACTTGCAGTAACTTCTTTACTAGGTTTTGCCGCTACCAAAGCAATGGCATATTCAAGAGTACTTAACCTAGCCAGCAACCTAATTTCCTTGCTTGTCTTTATTTATTTAGGCAAGATGGCGTGGATGGCAGGTATTTTAATGGCAATTGGCGAAACAATTGGAGTATATCTAGGTAGTCATTTAGTTGTAAAAAATGGTGCAAAACTTATGCGTCCTTTGGTGGTTATTGCCTGCGTGCTAATGGCAATTAAATTACTATGGTCATCATCTTGATTTCAAGGCAAATAAGTCCACAAGCATTACTTAGGTAATATTCTCAGAAGTCTCAGTTGATTTGGTGCGTATTACGCACCTTGCTTTTTAAATGTCGTTTATCACACTTGCCTAAAACTTTTAATTTCCTTATCCGCCAATGCATAAACATAAGCGGTTACGCTCTCACCCGTCTCTAAATATGCCGTAATGATAACACGGTCATAGCCTTCCCCTTCAAAGTCATCAAGCTTGTCCCAATGGTTTGTCATCTCATCGGACGTAAAAATAAAGCCTTGCACCTTTTGTCCGTCATCGGCAGGGATAAGAGCAGGATAACCCAATGACGCCCCAAAGCCATTTGGCAAAAGCTCGCCAAAAGCATAAGCCGATACCCATTCGCCACCTACAATCGGTGTCATGATGTGATGATTGGGGCGGTTTGGGGAAAGCGTGCCATAAACAAAAAGGGCGTTTGGGATTGGTATTTTATTTTCCATTTTTGATAAATTTATTGAACTTTAAAACGCATCATCAGGACTTCTTAAATTCTTAACCGTAATCCGCTCGCTATTTTTTCTATCCCGTTCTGGGGTCATAATCGGCTGATAAATGTTTTGGTCAAGATGAATGCCAAGCGGACGGCGTTCTTTTTGAATGCTCTCTTGCAAAAGCATAATCGCCTGAATCAAGGCTTCTGGACGGGGCGGACAGCCGGGGATATAGACATCCACAGGGATAATCTTATCCACGCCCTGCACCACCGAATAAATGTCGTACATACCGCCCGAGTTGGCACATGCCCCCATTGAGATAACCCATTTGGGTTCTAGCATTTGCTCGTACAGTCGTAGTATGACAGGTGCCATCTTAACAAAACAAGTCCCCGCCACAATCATCACATCGGCTTGGCGTGGCGACGCTCGAATGACTTCCGCCCCAAAACGAGACAAATCGTGTACGCCTGTCAAAGTCGTGGCGTATTCCACATAACAACAGCTCGTGCCAAAGTTAAACGGCCACAAAGAATGCTTGCGTCCCCAGTTGGCGGCGGCGTGGGCGAGATTTTCAAGACTGCCCAAAAAGACATTTTTTTCAACTTCCGCCTGCGTGATGTCGTCCACCACTTGACGAGTGGTGTGGGGATAGGTATTGGCGTTTTCGTTGGGGCGGGTTAGGGTGTATTTCATAGTTGTCTGCTTGTTTTTTAAAACTGGCGTTTATAGGAAATTAAATTTAATACTAGGTGTAAACTTTTTTGATAATCGCAAACACTTTTTTTTAAATTTGAGATTAAATATTTTAAAGTTAAAAACTAACTCCAATCAAATTTTTCAAAAACTTGATTGTTTTTGCGGTCAATATACAACTTGATTTCATCTTCGCCACTTTGTATATAATTATAACCACAAACCTTACCAATCAATTCATTACTGCGATTGGTTGCAGATTTATCGCTTAATTTGCCAATGGTTGATTTTCTTTCATATTCTTTGGGATTGAATTTATCCAAATCACCATAAATACCATCCAAATAAACAGAGCCTTGAATAAAATGCCCTGTTTTTAAATACATTTCTTTGGTTACCCAATAATTGATAAGACTTCTTATATAATGATAATAGCCAAAATCAATTTTCTCTCGTCTTTGACATTGTATGGCAAAGTTAGAGTTTTCGGCATCTTGCCAAGACTTTAAAAGACAATATTCATCTTTAAATTGAATATATTCTTGCACCGCTTCATCGTACCATTTTGGAATATCATCAATACTTTCAATGCTGGATAAATCCCCTTTAAAATGATAGCGTTCACCGTCCCATTCAAAACGAATATTGTCATAATCAAATAAAGTAGTATTATGATAGATTAGTTCAGGATTACCATTACCAAAAACCGATACAAAATGGACTTTACCTCTATTCTTGTTCAATGTTTCCAAATCCACTGTCAATAATGGAAAAAATACCATTTTGTGAATGTCATCAGCTTGATAAAAAACATCATCAAAGTTTGGGAAAAGTTTCATTTTATATCCTTATAATTAATAATTCTCAATCAAACTTCTGCGTGGTAACTCGTCCTGTGTCATTGATATGGTCAATATTTGCCATGTCAGTTTTGTCTTTTTCAAGCACCGCTTGCAAGTCTTTACGCCCTGCAAAAATCTTGCCAGACAACTGGGCAGGCACTTTGCCTGTGGGGTCGGTATGCAACTCATCAATCGTGGTAAAGGCGGTAATGCTCGCCAAATCAAAATCGGCAGGACGCTCATAGATACGCTTTTTCTTGGCACGTTTATCAGCAGGAGCCCAGTTCATCGCCCCAAGTTTCATCTCATAAACAAGCCCCACAAACAAAATGGCGA
This sequence comes from Moraxella caprae DSM 19149, assembly GCF_000426885.1. Classification (GTDB taxonomy): domain Bacteria; phylum Pseudomonadota; class Gammaproteobacteria; order Pseudomonadales; family Moraxellaceae; genus Moraxella; species Moraxella caprae. Next base: position 112,123 of record NZ_AUGF01000001.1, read on the forward strand.
TAAAGACAAAGGCGGTCGCAAACCCTACCCAGCCCACTTCTCGCACGCTGACCGAATAGGCGTACAAATACAAGGCTTCTAAGTCAAAAATCACAAAGAAAATCGCCACCAAGTAAAACTTGGCGGACAAATGGATACGAGCCGTCCCTGCTGAGACCACCCCTGCTTCAAAGTTTTCTTGTTTTTGAGAACCGCTTGAGTGCCCACCAAGCAAGCGTGGCACGACAAGCATAAAGACGACAAGCCCTAGACTGGCAAGTAAATAGACAATGGCTGACCATTCGGCTGGCATAAATCACCCCATGTGATTTTATGAAAGTAGATTATAATAAAGTATCCGCTAATCCTGACAGATTAACCTTAAAATTATAGCATATTTTGTAAAATTATTTAAATAAAAAATAACCACATCAGTCATTGGATAAATTTGGCATTTTCACAAAAAACACCGCCAACATGACGATGTTTTTTTGGCTTGGGTTGTTATCGTAAAAACGCACGGGCATTACGGAACAGTCGCATCCATGCCCCATCTTTATCCCACTCGTTCGGTTTCCATGAGTGATTGACCGCACGTAGTGTCCGTTCTGGATGTGGCATCATGAGCGTTACCCGCCCATCATTACTACAAATGCCTGTAATGCCTTGGGGTGAGCCGTTAGGGTTTAGGGGGTAATGCTCGGTGGGTCGCCCCTGACTGTCTACATAGCGTAGGGCAATCTGACCGCTATTTTCTAACTCAAAAATCGCCTTGCCATCAAGATTAGCAAAGCCCTCTCCATGTGCCACTGTAATCGGCAAAATGCTGTCTTGCATGCCCTTTAACAGCACTGATTTGGTACGCTCTACACGCACATTGACGGTGCGAGCCTCAAAACGTGCTGATACGTTGGTGCTAAATCGTGGGAAATGCTCCGCCCCAACCATCAAGCCTTTGAGCTGACTCATCATCTGACAGCCGTTGCACACGCCCAAAGCAAAGGTTTCGGGACGATGGAAAAATCTGGCAAACATCATGGACAACTCTTCGTGGTGTAACACACTATTTGCCCAACCCGAGCCTGCCCCTAACACGTCGCCATAACTAAATCCGCCACAGGCTACTAGCCCATCAACATCACGCAGATTGACACGTCCGCTCATCAGGTCACTCATGTGCACATCAAGTGCGTCAAAGCCTGCCAGTTTAAAGCCTGCCGCCATCTCCAAATGGCCATTCACGCCCTGTTCACGCAAGATGGCAACCTTAGGTTGGCTGGTGCGAGCATTGACATACGGGGCTTCTACAGCTTGATTTAGGTCGTAATTTGCCTGTGCAATCAGTCCGTAATGGTCGATGTCGTTGATGAGTGCAAACTCTTGGTCGGCACAAATAGGGTTATCGCGCGTGCGAGCGATGGCATGGCTGACTTTTGTCCACTCATTTTGTAAATCGCTACGCATGAATTCTAAGTTCACAGTGGCTGTCTGTATACTTAGAATGTCTTGGTCGGCACCACCTACTGGGGTTTCAAAGACTTGTCCGATTTCACTTATCAGCTCTGACACGCCCATACTGTATGCCAACTCTTTAAAATCAAAAGCGTATTCAGGTAGCACCTGCACCACCGCCCCCAACTCTTCGGCAAACAGCTGTCCTAAGACGTTATCATCATCAAGGGACAGGTTAATGGCGACACGGGCAGTGAACTGCATCTCCGCCACGGTGGCAATCAGTCCACCATCAGAAATGTCATGATAGGCACTGATAAAGCCTTGCTCATTGGCACTTTGGATAAACTCAAAAAAACGTCGCAAATCATCGGCACTGTCCACATCAGGACAGTCATCGCCAAGCTGACCTAATGTTTGGGCAAGGATAGAGCCACCTAGACGCAATTTACCTTTTGATAAGTCAATACGATACAGGCGACTGTCCGCATTGATAAGCTCAGGTGTTAGCGTCTTGTTGATGTCTTGGACAGGAGCAAAGCCTGTGATAATAAGACTCATGGGCGATGCCACCGCCTTATCCACGCCATCATCTTGCCAGCTAGCACGCATGGACAAGCTGTCTTTGCCCACAGGAATGGCAATACCTAAGGCAGGGCATAGCTCCTCACCTACGGCATGCACTGCATCATATAACGCCACATCTTCGCCATCATCACCGCACGCCGCCATCCAGTTGGCAGATAAGGTAATGTCCGATATCTTAGCGATATTGGCACTGGCTAAGTTGGTAACCGCTTCGCCCACTGCTAGGCGTGCTGACGCTTTGGGACTGATGAGTGCCACAGGCGTACGCTCGCCCATCGCCATCGCTTCGCCCGTATCGGCAAGCAGTCCTGTCATCGTCACCGCACAGTCCGCCACAGGCACTTGATAACGCCCCACATACTGCTCACGCACCACCATGCCCGTGATAGAACGGTCGCCGATACTAATTAAAAATGATTTGCTTGCCACGGTCGGATGTCTTAGCACATCTCGAACAGCACTGGCAATGTCTAGCTTATCGACATTTAGTGCTGTTCGCTGAACATTTTGGCGACGTACCGAACGCTTCATCTTGGGCGTGCCACCCAGTAGCACTTGCATGGGCATGTCCACAGGTTGCTCTGGCAGTAGCTCGTCATTGACTTTAAGCTGACGCACATCGGTTGCCACGCCCAGTATGGCAAAAGGACAGCGCTCACGCTCACAAATTTGAGTAAATAACTCCTCGTCCTTAGGGTCAATGGCTAGCACATAGCGTTCTTGGGCTTCATTTGACCAAATTGCCATCGGCGACATACCACGCTCTAACGATGGCACTTTTCTAAGCTCTAACACCGCCCCAAGCTCATGGTCATCTACCAGCTCTGGCATGGCGTTAGATAGCCCGCCTGCCCCCACATCATGAATGGAGACGATGGGATTATGCTCCGCCCCCATCGCCCAACAGGTATCAATCACCTCTTGGCAACGACGCTCCATCTCGGCATTATCACGCTGTACACTGGCAAAGTCTAGTCCTTCATCTAGGCTACCACTGTCCACTGAGCTTGCCGCCCCACCACCTAGGCCGATTTGCATGGCAGGGCCCCCAAGCACGATGAGCAAATCACCTTGCTTGATGGCATTTTTTTGCACCAAATCACGCTTGATGTTGCCATAACCGCCGGCAATCATGATCGGCTTATGATAGCCACGCATTTGACTTCCGTCCTGCATGACGCTGGTGTCGAGCTGAAAACTTCTAAAATAACCCGTTAAGTTAGGGCGACCAAATTCGTTACTAAACGCCGCACTGCCTAGTGGAGCGTGAGTCATGATTTCTAGGGCAGATGCCATACGTTCTGGCTTGCCGTATGCTTTGGTCTGAACCTCCCATTTTTCGGGCATCTCTGGCAAGTGCAAATGCGACACGCTAAATCCTGCCAAGCCTGCTTTTGGCTTACCGCCACGCCCTGTCGCCCCTTCGTCTCGTATCTCACCGCCCGAGCCTGTCGCCGCCCCTGCATAGGGAGCGATGGCGGTTGGGTGATTGTGCGTTTCTACTTTCATCAAGATATCAACAGGCTCTTCATGAAAGTCATACTCATGCACGCCATCACTATTTTTATTGACATAAAAACGCTTGGCAGTAAAGCCTTCCATGACCGCCGCATTGTCTTTATATGCTGACAAAATACCCTCAGGCGAGGTTTCATGGGTATTTTTAATCATTTTAAATAATGATTTGTCTTGTTTTTTGCCGCCAATCATCCATTCAGAGTTAAAAATCTTATGACGGCAATGCTCGCTGTTGGCTTGGGCGAACATCATGAGCTCCACATCAGTGGGGTTACGAGCTAAGATGTTAAAATGCTTGACCAAATAATCCATGTCTTCATCCGACAGGGCAAAACCAAACTCACGATTTGCCTGCACCAATGCCGAACGCCCCTGCCCCATGATGTCAATGTGTGTGAGGCTGGCAGGTTTATCATCGCCAAACAGAGCTTTGACCGCGGACAACTCATGGCTTAGACTTTGGGTCATGCGGTCGTGCAGGATATTTTGGGCGACCTGTGGCAGTTTACGTGGTAGCTCGCCATCACCTGTTAGTGTGAACAATACCACACGCTCGACACGCTCAATGTCCACCCCACAGTTTCTAAAAATATCGGTCGCTTTGGACGCCCACGGACTAATCGTACCAAAACGTGGCGACACCACCACTTGACGCTCGCCCTCGCCTGCTTTATCTTCATCAAACTCCAAGCCGTCATTTAAGAGACTCAACGCTTTTTGGCGTGCATCAGCCGTCAGATAGCTAGGAAAAACATAAATCTGCTGTGATTTGATGGCACGAATGGGTAAATTGGCTTTGGTATTTAGCTCTTTGATGAGAGCGTCTGTCTGAAACTGGGTTAAAAACGGCTTTCCAGCTATGGTCATCATGATGGTTATTCCCCACAATTTGATGGATAAGAAAAATGACAAACAATATAAAAGCAACGAGCAATTATCAGCACGATATTTTAACAGATTCTACCCTAATTATGCCAATGCTTTACTGATATTTTTTAAATTATTGGGAAACATTGAACGCTTGTGGTGCAATTTGCATTATAGAAATATGTTAGAAACAAAATGCTGTTTTTGCATGGAAATTTTGGCTTTTTTGGACAAAAAATGCTACAATAAGCCAAATTTTATCCACATGTCATCATGTCAGCGACCACCCCAACCCCCAATGCCCCCCAAACCACTGCCAACATCAATGCCAATGTTTGGCATAAAAACTACATGGTCATCGTGTTTGTCATCGGACTGCCACTCATTGTGGTAATTTCTTGCGTTTTCTTTGTCGTGCACGCCTTTAAAATCAAAGACTCGCCCGTGCGTGATGATTGGTACATGGATGGCAAAAGCCTCTATCAAGATGCCTCCAAAGATAAGCTCGCCCATGATTTGGGCTTATCAGGAATCATGCGATTAGACGGCACGCCCGATGATTATGCCGTGCGATTTGAGCTAAAATCCGCCCAAGCCATGAGCTATCCTGCCACGCTCAATGTCAAAGTCTCACACGCCACCGACAAAGCCAAAGACCGTGATTTTGTGCTGACCTACCAAAGCGACAATCTATATACCGGCAAATTCACCCTTGACCCCCTGCCTGCCAAATACTATCTTGACATCAGCAATGATGACCACAGTACTGCCGAGATAGAAGCTGGTTCATGGCGACTGACCCACAGCCAAAAACTGCCCGCCCAAAACGTGGCGTTTTTGCCTTTGACCGCCTTTGATGATGAGCGTCAAGCCCTGCCCGACCAACGAGACAAACGCCACCAACAGCACACCCCCGACACCATACCACCATTGGCACAATAACTCATCAACAAACCCAAGATGACCAATATAAGCCGTCAAACTCATCAACCATTGACCGCTTTTCATATCAAATGGCTTGCCATGCTACTCATGACCGCCGACCATGTGGCATGGCGGTTTTTGGATTATGATACGCATTCATCAGAGATGCTACACTTTGTGGGGCGGGCGGTTGCTCCACTCATGTGTTATTTGCTCGTGGTCGGGTTTTATCATACGCATGACATCAAGGGCTATGCCAAACGGTTGGGGCTGTTTGCCCTTATCTCACAACTGCCCTTTTGGTTGTTTAATATTGGCATTGCTCATACTGCCCTGCTTTGGCAAGGGGTTTATTTTGATGATTGGGCGGTACTGACCCCTTTTATAGGCGGTAACGTGCTGTTTTCACTGTTTTTATCACTCACCGCTTTGATAATTCGGCACCATAAATCTTTTCACCTTTGGGAAAAGGCAATCCTTATCACCCTGCTCTATCCCATCATCAGTCTGTGTGATTATGGTTTTGCCATGATTTATATGACGTTATTGTTTGATTATTTTTATAAAAATAAACCCAACTACCTTATCATCGCTTATCTCTTATCCTTGCCCATCATCTATGTGCTCATCTATGGCTTTAACACCACCGTGGGGCTTGGTTATATGCACTTTGGCATGATATTGACCGCCCTTATCATCTATGGTTTTAATGGACAAAAAGGCTCTGACTTTGGCGGTCGCTATCTGTTTTATTGGTTTTATCCTGTGCATTTATTAGTCATTGCTGTGGTGGAATATTTGCTTTTGGATTATGTTAAATAAATTATTGATCCAAAAAACACAACTCAAAGATTATGCTTTTAATTTATAACATTTAAAAGAATAAAAATTACTCTACTCTTTTAGGGCGTGCCTACCATTGATAACATTTTTATACAATAAGTTAAAAACCTAACATTTTAAATTAATTTTTTGCATGAAAAATGGCTAAATCTTGTGGCTTGAAGTCAAAAATTTGTCTGATAGAAGACTCACAGCCTCAAGTTTTTTCCTTGAAAAACGTGCGATTTTTCGTGATTTTCATTGCAAATACCAAAGGCAGGCACGCCCTATACAAGTCATTGATTCACCAAGGACGATTGCAATTTACCCCCACAATCAAGCCACCCAATAACCAATAAACCACCATTTTAACTTAAAATTAGGGTGATATATGCACATCATCACCCCAAGGAACTTTTATGAAAAATCTCACCCGCTGTGTATTATCTGCTGTTTTGCTTAGCTCTCTGCCTGCATTTGCACTAACCATTGCCCCGCCCGTATCAGAAGCAGAAAAAGTTAGAAATACACATCGCTTATTTATCAGCTCCAAAAAAGTCGCCTTAGAGAGATTGGAAAAATATGGCTTTATAGACATCAAAAACAGTGGTAAGTACGAGTGCTATATGGATGATGATGTTTTTGGTTGTAGAGTTATACATCCCTATTATTTTACCATGAAAGATAATGTTTTCACCAAAGTCCATTATGACTTCAATCCAAGGTTTTCTTCTATCCAATCAACATCTACCACCTTATCCAAAGATGAGAAAGATGAACTCATTAATGTCCTAAACATGGCAACTGATGACCCACAAATGTCGGAGATCATCATTGACAAGTTGGTTCAAGATTATCACGCAAAAGTCGCCAAAAAAGAAACCATAGAAAAAGGATGGTATGGTTATTCTGTTTATTTTAACTATTATGGTGTAATTATTGAATTAGCAGGCAGTGATGAAGAATTTATATATCTTTATGTTAATTAATCCAAAAAAGAAAAAGGCGTAAGGCGTAAGGCGTAAGGCGTAAGCCACGCCTAGTCTTTGATTTGCAAATTATCATCCATTTGACACATTATCCACATTTTTGTCATCAGCAACGGTCGTGCCTAGCCTGCTCATGCGTCTGTCCATGAGCTGACGGGCAAGGGCTTGCATGTCATCAACACGGTCAATCTCATCAACAATTTCAAGCCCGAGCAAGGTTTCAAGGACATCTTCTAAGCTTACAATACCCTTAACTTCGCCAAACTCCCCCACAACAAGGGCGATATGCAGTCGCTCTTTTAACATCAAATCAAGCACATCAAACAGCTTCATCTTGGCAAAAACAAAAGTAATGTCTCGTTTAAAGGCTTTGATGGGTGTGTGAATCTCTTGGTTGGCTTTGGCAATGAACAGGTCGCTTTTTAGCACAAAACCTGTGGCATTATCTAGGTCTTCATCAAAAATGGGAAAACGTGAAAATGGCAATTTGGCATGAACAGCAAATACATCGCCCACCGTCATATTCTCATCAAAGGCAATCATCACCGAGCGTGGCGTAACAATACTCTCCACATGAATCATGCTCAGAGCCAACGAATTTTTGATGATGCGTGTCTCAAGCTCGCTCATCTGTCCTGATACCTCACCTTGATTGGCAAGGGCGATGAATTCATGACGGTTAAACCCGCTCTCGTTGTTGCCCCGAGTGAGTAGGCGAGAGACTTTTTCGGCAACCCACACGATGGGAAACAGCAAAATACTAATACCTTTGACATAGTACGCCACTGGCACAGCAAAACGTCGCCAATAAGTCGCCCCCAGCGTCTTTGGGATAATCTCGCTACCCATAAGTACCGCCAATGTCATCACGCCACTAAACACCCCAAACCACGCACTACCAAACACGATGGTCGCCTGCGAACCTGCCCCAAGCGAGCCTAAGGTATTGGCGATGGTGTTGAGCGTGAGAATTGATGAGATGGATTTTTCGATGTTTTTAACTTTGACTTCGTTGAGCAAGTCGGCAGTTTTAGGGCTGTCATCTCTTAGCGTGTCGATATAGCTTGGGGTCATTGTCAGAAGAGTTGCTTCTGAAATAGAACAAATAAAGGAAACAATCAGCGACAACGCCACATAAAAGATAAGCAAAATAACATTGGTGCTACCCGCCTGTCCCACACTCTCGCCTGTGGCAGCAAGGACAGTGATGGGTGTGATGGCTAATAAAGAGATAACAATAAGGAAAAATCGCGGTCGGGGCATATAAAAAATGAGTGGCTTAAATTAAGCGCTAATATTAAGCCAAAATGATGACAACTGCAAGTATTTTAGGATAAAGTGGACAATTTTATGATGATGAACGTGGTTGGGATTGGGAGCAGGACGATATTTTTGGGGAAATTTATAAAATTTTTCAAAGACTTATGTAAAATTTTATAAATTGTGTTTGTTTTATGGTATGATATGCGTTATTTTTCGTTTTGGAAATTTAGGAACACTCATGCTACTTTCTATTTTGGCAACCACTGCCCCTGCTCAGCCCAATGCCTTTTTGCAATTATTACCGATGGTTGCCATTTTTGCCATTTTTTATTTTCTCATCATTCGCCCCCAGTCCAAGCGTGCCAAAGAACACCGTGCCATGGTCAATGCGTTAGCGGTGGATAATGAAGTGGTATTTGCTGGCGGTCTGGTCGGTCGTGTCAAAAAAGTTGATGGCGACTATGCGGTCATCGCCCTAAACAACAACACCGATGTCAAAATCCAACGTGCGTCCGTGATTAGCGTATTGCCTAAAGGCACGATTGAAAATATCTAAATTCGGTACTGTTAAAGACGCATTTTAAATAAATACATCGGGCAAAAGGATAAGCCCTATTTTAACAAGACCAAACAATGATTTAACACTTAAATTATTGTCAATTATTAAAGGGTTTAATGATAATTATTTTTTAAAATAAATTAAACCCACATCATCAACCTTTTAAAGAAGTCCTTATGCATTACCCTGCTTGGAAATACATACTCATCGCTGTGGTGCTGGTCGTTGCTGGCTTGTACGCCCTACCCAATCTCTACCCTGACGAACCTGCGGTACAAATCACAGGTGCCAGTGCTGGTACTGAACTGACATCTGACGTGTTGGTACAGTCACAGGCTCTGCTTGATAAGGCAGGTTTGGCACATCATGATGGTAGCTTTGCCAATAACAGTGCCTTGATTCGCCTAAATACCGCCGAAGACCAGCTCAAAGCCCAAGAGACCCTCCGCCAAAACCTAGGTGAAAACTACGTTGTGGCACTAAACCTTGCTCAGACCACACCCGAATGGCTAAAAAATATCGGAGCAAAGCCGATGAAGCTGGGTCTGGACTTACGTGGGGGCGTGCGGTTCGTCCTAGAAGTGGACATGGATAAAGCGTTAGAACAACGCCTAACGGTTGCCAGCCAAGACGTGCGTCGCAATCTACGCACCGCCAAAATCGCTGTCAAAAGCCTAAGAACCACCAAAGATGGCATGGTACTGACCTTTAACAGCGACAATGAACGCAACCAAGCCCAAAGTGCCCTACAAGGGATCATGATGGACTTCACGCTAAGACCCCTTGCCAGTAATGACGGGGCAGTGCTAGAACTCACTTATACCGAACAAGCCCTAAACCAAATCAACGAGTATGCTGTTGGTCAGAACTTGACCACCTTGCGTAACCGTATCAATGAGCTTGGCGTGGCAGAAGCACTGGTACAGTCGCAAGGCACCAACCGTATCGTTGTGGAACTACCTGGTGTGCAGGACACCGCCGAAGCCAAGCGTGTACTGGGTCGTACGGCAAACTTAGAGTTTCGCATGGTTAGTGAAAACGCTCATAACTTCACAGGTGGTATCGCCCCTGCTGGTACCGAAGCCTTCCCTTTTGGTACACTTGATGGTCCACCCGTCTTACTTGACCGCCAAGCCATCGTGACAGGCGACAAAGTCCAAAATGCCCAAGCTGGTGTTGATGAAAATGGTCGCCCACAGGTATCCATCACCCTAGACACAGCAGGTGGTCGTCTCATGCAAAACGCCACTCGCACCAGTGTGGGCAAACAGATGGCGGTGCTATTTATCGAAAACAAACAACGTGTCGGCTATGAGACTGACCCCACCACGGGCGAGACCAAAGAAGTGCGTCAGCCATATAGTGAGACTCGGGTCATCAACCAAGCCACCATTCAGGCAGTATTAGGCTCATCCTTTGTCATCACAGGACTAGACAGCCCTGCCGAAGCTGGCGAGCTTGCCCTACTGCTTCGCTCTGGGGCACTGGCAGCACCGATGTACTTTGTCGAAGAGCGTACCATCGGTCCATCACTGGGTCAAGATAACATTGATAAAGGTCTTAGTGCGTCCAAAATCGGCTATTTGCTTGTGTTCTTATGGATGATTGTGTTCTATCGTGCTTGCGGTGTAATTGCCAACATTGCCCTTGCCTTTAACATCATCATGCTAGCGGCGGTAATGTCCATCATCGGCTCATCGCTAACCCTGCCTGGTATCGCTGGGGTCGTGCTAACCATGGGCATGGCGGTCGATGCCAACGTATTGATTTTTGAGCGGATTCGTGAAGAACTTGCCAATGGATCCAGACCCAAATCCGCCATTGTTGCAGGCTTTGACCGTGCATTTAGCTCTATCTTTGATGGTAACATCACAACATTGCTTGTTGCCTTTATCTTGTTTGCCATCGGTACAGGTCCTGTCAAGGGCTTTGCCATCACGCTTGCGATTGGTATCATCACCTCGCTATTTACCGCCATCATCGTCACTCGTGCCCTGATGCAGTTATGGTATGGCAATCGCAAAAATCTCACCAAAATCAGTATCGGCTAGGAGTAGAAGATGACAGACAATAACGACAATCTTAACACCACCGGTGAGACTCGCCGTCGTCGTGCCCCACGCCGTGATGGTAAGGGCAGTAATGCCTCTGCTAATGCCAGTCTTGACAATCAAGCCATCATCGCCCCAACCGATGAGTTTGCCGAAAAAGAAGGCGGGGTCAAACTGCTGGGCAATAAACGCATTATCCCGTTTATGAAATTAGAAATCCCCATGGTGGTACTCTCTGCCATCTTGGTAATTGCCAGTCTGGTTGCCATCACCACCAAAGGGCTAAATCTAGGACTAGACTTCACAGGCGGTATCTCTGCTGATGTGGCATACAGTCAGCCTGTCGAGCAAGCACAGGTTGCTTCTGCCCTAGCTGACAAAGGCTTTAATGATGCGGTCGTACAATATCTCGGTACCCGTCAAGAGCTACTCATTCGCCTGCCACCCCAAGAGAATAAAGACCCCGAAGGTCTAAGCAACGCCCTTAGTGACGCTCTAAACCTGCCTGCCAACCCTGCCAAAGTGGACAACGTCAACATCATCGGCAGTCAAGTGGGCAATGAAGTTTATACACAGTCGCTCATGGCGTTAGGACTGGCACTTATCCTAATGATGGTGTACATCTCCATTCGCTTTCAGTTTAAATTGGCAGTGGGGGCAACGCTCGCTCTGTTTCATGACGTGATTGTGGTGTGTGGACTCTTTGCCATCTTTGGTTGGCCGTTTGACTTGACCGTGCTTGCCTCTGTATTGGCATTGATTGGTTATTCGGTAAACGATACCATCGTGGTCTATGACCGTATCCGTGAGAATTTTCGCCGTGTGCGTGGACTACTACCCCGTCAAGTCATTGACTTATCTTTAACCGAGACCTTACGCCGTACTTTTATGACTTCTGGTACAGTCTTTGTGGTCGTGCTTGCCTTGCTGTTTTTGGGTGGTGAAGGGTTATTTTGGTTTGCTTTGGCCCAGTTTATCGGCACCATTGCAGGAACGTATTCATCTATCTATGTTGCCAGCTCCATTCCTTTACGCATGGGACTGTCTCGTGAAGACTTTGTGGTGCGTGTCAAGCCTGAATTTGAAGAAGAAGTAGTGGTTTTTGCTGACCCCAAACTCCAAAACGCCCAAGATTGATTGCAAGTTAACAAACCGCTCAACTGATTTGGGCGGTTTTGTTTTTGGGGAAAATAATTTCAAAGTTTATTCCCGTAATCTAACCCCCATGCTCATAAACCCCCACCACATTCCCCACCACGATAATCGCAGGGGCGGGCAGATTGGCAACTGCTTGTTTTTGAACGATATTTGAAAGAACGCCTGTCAGCACTTTTTGATTTGGCAAACTGGCATTTGAGATAATCGCAATGGGCATATCCGTGCTAAGTCCGCTTTTGGCAAGGTTTGCCACGACTTTATCAAGGGCATGCAAACCCATATAAAACACCAGTGTCTCGTCCTTGTGATACACACTTTTTAGACCATCAAACTCGCTGTCCTGATAGCATGCCGTCAAAAACCGCACACTGGTCGCAAGCCCCCTATGCGTAAGCGGTATGCCCGCCCCACTCGCCCCTGCAAGGCTTGCTGTAATCCCTGCCACGACTTGATATGGCACGCCAGCAGTACGGCACGCCAGCATCTCCTCGCCCCCACGCCCAAACACAAACGGGTCGCCCCCTTTTAGGCGCAACACACGTTTGCCACACTTGGCGTACTGCACGATAAGCTCGTTAATCTCATCTTGGGTTTTGGTGTGATGACTACGTTTTTTGCCAACAAAAATCTTGTCGCTATCACGCCGACACAACTCCACAATGGCAGGCGAAACAAGGGCATCATACAGCACCACGTCCGCCTGTTGCATAAGTCGCAACGCCTTAAAGGTCAATAAATCAGGGTCGCCTGCCCCCGCTCCCACGATATACAATTCGCCTGTGGTTTTATTGTCATTTTTGATAAAATCATTTAATTCATCGGACAAATTTTTTATGGATTTGTCATTTAAAGCATTTGTAAAAATCTTTTCCCAAAAATGCCGTCTTTGATTAATTGTGCTTAATGCCGATTTTACCGTATTTCTAAATTCACCTGCTTTTTTGGCAATGTCGCCGATATTACTTGGCAAACTGCTTTCTATTTTGGCACGGATAAGGCGAGCCAGTACAGGGGCTTTGCCATTTGATGAAATGCCAATGGTAATCGGGTCTCTATCCACAATCGCAGGAAAGATAAAATCACATAATTCTGGCGTATCCACGACGTTAATAAACAGCCCAATTTCTTTGGCGTTTTCATAAACATTTTTATTTAAGTCATTATCATCGGTCGCACAAATAACCAATGCAATATCATGATGATTTTTTATATCAATTAAATCCTGTTTTTCATAGGATTTTTGAATGATGATATGATTATAATGAGTTAAAAATTCTTTAAATTCTTTATCAAAATGTTTGGCAAGCACAACCAATCTTGCCCCTGCATTGGTTAATAACGTGGCTTTTCTTTGGGCGACATCTCCGCCCCCAATGATGAGTACGCTTTTTTGATTTAGATTAAAAAATAAAGGCAAGGTGTTCATAGTGGCTTTTTGGCTAAATGATAAATAATGAGATAAATTTTATTTACGGATTGTAGGGGCGTGTTGAACATGCCCTTTTATTTTAAAACTTGATATTTACCACGGGTTTGTAGGGGTGTGCTGAGCACACCCTTTGATGATATTACTATACAAGGACAAGGCGTGCACAGCACGCCCCTACATCCAAACATCATTGCATTTGTAATTTTAAAGTTTCTTGGGTATATATGGGTTATAAATAATTTCCTACAATTATTTAAACTTAATTTTTTATAATTGTGTATGTAATCCGCATTCTCTATGTGCCAATGCTTTTGTTGGGTCAAAATAATCATCTTCGCCATATTCATCAATGGTCGGCAGTCCATTATCTGCTTGATATTGATTTAATTCATCGGCCGATTTATAAAATAGTGGGGCAACTTTTAATACACCGTCTTTGGATAGGCTTAATACGTCCAATGCTGTACGAAATTCGGTTTGGTCTTTACGAATGGCATTAAACCATACATCAGGATTTAACTCCGCCAATGCACGGCGAAAGGGTTCTAATTTGACCTGTTCGGTAAATTTTCCATGATATTCGCTATCCACATCAGGAATGCCGTTTATGGTAACGTCCGCTAATGCCACATCACGAAAGGCACGAGTTTGGGCAGGGATATAAGTAACGACATTTAGATTTAATTCTTTAATAAGTTTTTGGGCGTGTTTATAAGTTTGCACCGTATTATAGCCACTATCCACAAATAGCACGGTAATATCAGGGCGAATGCTTGATACCAGATGCAAAATAGATGCTTCATAAGGGCGAAAATTGGTGGTAATAATGGGATTTTTGGCAATGGATAACGCCCATTTGACAATCTCTTGGGGTGTTTTGCCAGTGAGTGATGAATTATAGTCGTCAAGGTTTTGTTCATTCACAAAGGTTTTTGACATGGTAGGCTCCGATTAACTAAGGTAGGTATATCATAAAACGAAATTTTTTATTTGTAATCTTATAAAAATTACTATCGTTAATCGGTTTTGGCATATTAAATTTTTGTATTTATTTTTAAAATAATTTTTAAATAAAAAACCATAGGATATCAATCATTTATCCTATGGCGAAATTTATTTGGGCAAATTGCAATTCTCCCCTACACATCTACATTTAACATTTACCGAAACATTGGTAACGCATTGACCGATTGTCGGCTTTGGGCGGTTTTTAAATCATTTAAGGTTAATATCAGCGTATCCACTTTATCATCATTCACAATAAAGCCATTTGCCCCTGATTTGACAAAATAACTGGACTGGTCAAGCCCAAACGCACCGCCCACGATTATCATGACGTGGTCATTGATTTTTCGGAGTTGGCGGATTAAGCTAAATACTCGCCCGTCTTTAAAATCTTTGACATAAATTAGGATATTTTTTAAGGTTTTTATATCCAAACTTTGTGCCAATTTATTGTCATTATCATCGGCTGTTAAAAACAAATGATAATCCAAATGGCTGTCTTGATAATCCTTTGGTAATATGGCATTTATAACATTTTCTGAATTTGTCAATGTATTGCTTATTGTCAAATCAATACTTTGTGATAATGCCATTTTTTCATCATCGGACATATTGGGGGTATATAAAACTACATCTGATAAGTTTTGGCTTGTTACGTCATTTTTGAATACAATCAATTTCATCTTTTTATCCTTTTTAGCCATAAACCGCTTCTTTAAACGGGGTAATACCTGCTCGTTGCACATAATCGGCAAATGCCTCTATATCATCCGCCGTCTCTTGGCGATTGTTTTTATAGACATTGGCAATGGTCAAAATCGTATCCGCCACATCATCAGCCGATACCGCTCGCCCCAATATCTGCCCAAGCCGTGCGTCCGCCCCTGAGCTTCCGCCCAAGCTAATCTGATACCAATGCTCGCCTTTTTTGTCCACACCCAAAATGCCAATATCGCCCACATGATGATGAGCACAGGCATTCATACAGCCTGACATATTTAGGCGAATTTGCCCCAAATCATATAAATAATCCAAGTCATGAAAGGCATTTTCTATATGATGGGCGATATTGTGCGTGGTGGCATTGGCAAGCGAACAATAATCAAAACCCGGGCAAACAATCATATCAGTAAGCGTACCAATATTGGCTCGTGCCAAATGAAGCTCTTTTAGGGCGTGATATAAGTCATATAGGTCGGTGATTTTAACATCGCCCAATACCAAATTTTGCTGATGCGTGGCACGAATCTCGCCTAAGGAATACTTATCCGCCAAATCAGCAAGTTTATTCATCTGATGGCTTGTCAAATCGCCAGCAGGAATATATTTGTCATTTATCACGCCTGCTTTTAAGGAAATTACAACCGCTTTATAACCGTTTATTTTGTGAATGACGGTATTATGCTCATACCAATTTTTAAAATCTTTATCGGAATTTAAATTTTTTTGTAAAATTTCATTTGCCGTTAATGGGTCAATATTTTCATAATCAGGCTCGCTAAAATAACTTTCTGCCTTTTTAAAATGTTCATCGGTCAATGTCAAATCACCGTCTTTGGAATATCGCCATTCTGTATCCACTTTTTTGGCAAATTCATCTTTGCCCATGCTCTCAACCAATATTTTAATACGGGCTTTGTATTTATTATCACGCCGTCCTTCTAAATTATACACCCTTAAAATAGCGTCCAAATAACTTAATAAATGACGGCGTGGCAAAAATTCGTTAATGACTTTACCAATCATCGGTGTCCGCCCAAGTCCGCCCCCAACGATAACCTCAAAACCAATCTCGCCATTTTTTTGTACCACATGAAGTCCAATGTCATGCACCTGCGTGGCGGCACGGTCGGCGGTCGTACCAATGACGGCAATTTTAAATTTGCGTGGCAAATAGGCGAACTCAGGGTGAAAGGTACTCCATTGGCGGATAATCTCGCAGTAGGGGCGTGGGTCGGCAATCTCATCGCCATGAATGCCAGCGTAGGGGTCGGTCGTGGTATTGCGAATGCAGTTGCCCGATGTCTGAATGGCGTGCATTTGGTTGTCCGCCAGTAGCTGTAAGATGTCAGGGACTTCGGGCAATTTGACCCAGTTAAATTGAATGTTGGTGCGAGTGGTAAAATGCCCATAGCCTTTATCATAAGTGTCAGCAATTCGGGCAAGCGTTCGCATCTGATAGCTTGCCAAAAGTCCGTAGGGAATGGCGATACGAAGCATGGGGGCGTGGCGTTGGATATAAAGTCCGTTTTGTAGGCGAATGGGCAAAAACTCATCTTCAGGTAGCTCGCCTGCCAAATACCGCTCGGTCTGACGGCGGTACTGGGCGACACGTTCATTGACAAGGGCTTGGTCGGCATAGGAATATTGATACATGGCTGGTTCCGTTTGGCTGTTAATGGCGATATGGTAAGAAAAAGTCGTCAAAAAGGGTAATGCAAAAATGGCATATAGATAGGGGGAATTTGCATAGGGTGCATTAGCCCCAACAAAATGTTATAATTTGGCATATTTATTTAAAAGGACAGCCCATGATTACCCTAGACCTACCCCCACAAATACAGCATAGCATTCAAGCCTACGCTAATGAACAAGGCGTAAGCGTGCATGATTATATTGTACAAGCCATTCAAAATAGATTGGCAAGCGAACCGACAATGCTGTTTGATATTGATGTGATGAAAGAGCGATTAAAGGGACTTGAAAATAAAGAAGAAGCGTTAAAAAATAGTGTGTCTGTGCCAACATGGGCGTTGGCGGATTTTGATAGTTTTGAAAAATGGTTAGCCGAAAGAGATGCGTTAAGGACTTCGGTATGAAAGTGCAATTATCTGATTGGCTAGAAGCAAATTTATCCAGTTTTGACAAATCCATTCAGCAAGCAATTTTTGCTTTTATGTTCCATGTTAATACGCACGGCATACAAGGATTAAAAGGACGTAATAAATCATCAATACCACAAAATCCGCATACCAGAAAAGAACGAGAATATGCCAAAATCGCCCAAAAATATTGTCTTTGGCATTATCATTTGGGCGTACCGTATTATATAGAGCAAGCCAATGGCGATTTGACCAGTGAATATATTTTGCATTATTGTTATTATGATGATGTCATTATTCTTGTAGATATTGGCACACACCCACCATTTTATTTGCCAAGTTTAGATAAATTAAACGTTTAACTTTTATGAAAAAATTACTTCAATACAAAATTGTCCGCTTTTTCTTATTTGTCTTAATATGGATAGCATCAAGTCAGATTATCTCGCTCTTTAACAAACCTGCATTTAGACAGCCGAGCGACTATTTTAATATTTGTGCCACAAAAACCATAAAAGACGACAAACTTTTACCACTTGTTATCCTAAAAGAGTATGAAGAAACGCCCAACGCTTACCAATTATGTAAAAGCCCAACCACTTACCGCAGTCAAAATGGTTATTCTCTTAAACTTCATCAAAATCCCGACCAAACTTATTTATTAACAACATGGACGGACAGTCTTGGCGACCCCGTAGAATATCATTATAAACTCATTGATGATAAGGTAGAGCCGATTGCATGGCGACATGGGGGCATGATGTATCTTGTGATGAGTTATTTTTGGGGGCTACTGATAACCTTGATAATTCATCGCATTGGCAAAAGGATGTGGGCGAGAAAAGCTTTGCAAGCACATGCTTGGCAATAGAAATGCCTTTAATAAGAAGCACCCTAAAATTATCTAATATTTGGGGTGTGGTTCACAACCTTGAGTGCGTTTTATTTTTTTATCACCTTATCAAAAATAAGTCCTACAATCAGCCCGATAATGGCAAAAGGTAGCCACTCCATCGAATATTCTTTTAAAGGCAAATTCACGCCCGCCACCGATAGCACCGACACAACTGTTACCAAACCAAGGCTGACTCGCTTGGCAAAGACAGGTAAGGGTCTTATGATATTTAGCCCAAGCAAAATCATCGCCGTCATGGTAATCGGATATAGCACAAGTAGCACAGGAATGGATTTGCTAATCACCGCACCAAGACCCTGATTGGCAAGCACAAAACCGATAAAGGTAAAGATGATGACGTAGGCTTTATAGGATAAATTCACACCGCCAATTTTGGGAAACGTCTCATGGAAATATTCAGATGCCGACACGGTCAGCCCCACGGTGGTGGTCAGACACGCCAAAGACGCAATCAGCCCAAGCACCACCCCGCCTGCCGAGCCAAAGCCAAGCACCGCCGATTTATTCAAAATAAACGTGCCAATGTTTTGCCCTTTGTCCGCCACTTGTGTTAGCTCATCTGCCGATAGAGACAAATGGTTGCCAATCCAGCCAAGCGACAGATAAATAAGCGCCAATGCAGACGTGGCAATGAGTCCTGCCTTGGTGGTCTCGGCAAACAGATTTGCCTCCTTACCCACTTTTTGGCTGATGGCATTCATTACAATCACCGAAAACGCCACGGACGCAATCATGTCCATGGTATTATACCCCTCCAAAAACCCCACAAAAAACGCCTCGCCCTGATAGCCGTCTGTGGCAGTGCTGGCAGGATTACCGCCCAGTTTGGCAAAAGACATGACAATCAGAGATAGCACCGTAACAAGCAAAACAGGCGTTAGCACCGAGCCGATACGGTCGACAAGCTTACTTGGATTGATAGACAGCCACAGCGATATGGCATAATAAATCACGGTAAAAATGAGCAAGCTTGCCCAATTTGGCGTATCCAAAAACGGCACAACCGCCATCTCATACGCCACCGCCCCTGTGCGTGGAATGACAAACAACGGAGCAATGGTCAAATAAATCGCCGACAGCAACGCTATCGAAAACCAAGGATGAATCTTGGCAAGGGCGGACTGATAACCACCGTCATATTTTGAGCCAATCATCAAGCCCACCAACGGCAAGCCCACGCCCGTTAAAATAAAACCCAAAATGGCAGAGATAAAAAATTGCCCGCTTTCAAAGCCCAATTTGGGCGGAAAAATCAAATTGCCCGAGCCAAAGAAAAAGGCAAAGAGCATAAAGCCGATTACAAGCGTATTCTTATTCATGATTGTTTATGACACATTTTATAAAGATTGGCATTGTAACAATATTTTTAAAAATTGAACGGTTTTTGCTCCATTGATAATAAATTTTCATGGGTTAGCCAATTCATCAAACCCATCAAACTCATCCTCCTTTTTAATCTTAATCTCTTGACTGGGCAAGGCGTGTTCTACGTCATATCGTGCCACTTTATTTAACACATCAATCAAAAGCTCGCTTTGTTTTTTCCAAAACACCGTAACATCGGACGCATTAAGATAGCACCGCATTTCAATGACAAAGGCATCTTGGCGTAGCTCGCTTAACCTTACCAGCGTCCACTCATTATTGACATAGACGTGATTTTCTAAGAATAACTGCAAGTCATTGACAAGTCTACCGATTTCATCGGGGTTTGCCGTGCGTTTTAGGTACAAAAAATGGTAAAAATAAAACATATCCCGAGCGTCATAGTTCTCAATCTGCATGGCACTAAATTCACCATTTGGCACGGTTACAATCGTCCGAGACAGCGTACGGATACGGCTTGAACGAATGCCAATGTCAATCACCGTCCCTTCCATCGCCCCAAATCGACAATAATCGCCCACACGCACAGGTCTGTCCGCCACCACCATGACCGAGCCGATGAGATTTTCAATGGTTTTTTGAGCCCCGAATGCAAGGGCAAGACCACCCACCCCCAAAGCGGCAATTCCTGTCGTCAAATCAAAGCCCAAATTGCCAAAAATGATGATAACCGCCAAAATGAGCATAAAGGCTTTGGCAACCTTCCGAAACAGATTTAAAATAGACACCTGTTCAAGCCGTCTGTGCTTTCGGCTGTTGTCTTCGGCACGCATAAACACCGCATCAATGACACGCAAGCCAAGCCAAGCGGTCGCGAGCCATGCCACCACTTCAATGCCCCGAGTTACCGCCGAGCGAAGCGTAACAGGCACCGCCATTTGTACCATCATCTCAGGGAGCATGGACGCCAAAATCACCACCGCCAAAGGCAACAAGGCTTTGGACGGTATGCCAAACGGCTTGCCACGCACCTTAGGGCATAAAAAGGCAAACACGCCCCACCCTGCCCACAGACCACCCCATAAAAGCGATAAGCCAATGGCAATCAAGATGATGAGCGACACCACGTCCGAGATTTTATGCCCCAAGAGCTGTCTGTCACCAAAAAAATCCAGCCCAAAGGCATCGGCAAGCGTGGTGCGATTTTCGGTCAAATCTTTGGGCAGGTTATCCAGCGTTTCTTTATAAATTTGCCAATAAACCACGTTGTCTTTGTTGGTTTTTCTGATAAGTAGCAGGTCTATTTTATCATCATCAACATCAATCGTACCGACTTTTTCTAGGTTGCTTGGCATTCTGTCCGCCAAATCGCCTTCGCTTTTGTCGCTGATTGACAAATCAGGTAGTAGCCGTCCGCCTTTATCAAGGGCGAGTTTTAGGTCGTGGATAACTGTATCAGGCGTTTTTTGCTTTTTTAAAAAATCAGAATCCAAATACTTTGCTGTCAGCTCCATGTCCTTATCCGACAAGGCTTTGACAAAGTTTTGCATGGTGCTTCGTGGCGTGTCTCGCCCAAAGCTGTCTTGGGGCATGGGCATCTCGCTCTTTGGGGCGGTGTCGGTCAAGGCGGTATTGGCAAAGCTCGTCACAGGCACGGCAAGGGACAACACCGCTAGGACGATGACAAGGCAGGACTTGACAAAGGATTTGATAAAAATTATCGGACGAAATACAGATGTTAGCACGGTAGGCATGATGAATATGATTTTGAAAATCGGTTATTTTATCATGTAATCCATGACATATTGAACCTTTATAACACAATTTATAGTTTAAAAATATTGCAGAAATAAAATGGCTGTTTTACACAAACATTGCAAATTTGTTTGGTCTGGGTTTTATTATTTGTTTTGTTATTTTGAAATTTATTATCAACTAGGCTATAATAAGCACACCAAGAGATGTTGCAACTTTTTTAAGTCAGGCTTGGTTTAATGGTTTTAATATTGTGAATTAAATAATATACTAGCGAACTTGATATTTGCCACAGCTTGTAGGGGCGTGCTGTGCACGCCTATAAAACTGGCATTGTCAAAGGACGTGCTCAGCACGTCCCTACATCCACACATCATAAATTGTGGTAATTTTCAAGCCCTTTGGTTATATTTGTATAAGATTGTAGGAGCAAATTGCAATTTGCCCTAAACTTCTTAACTATATTTTTAAAATATTTTAATCATTATAAAACAACGACATCTGCGTTATTTTCTCATTTTTCATCATATAGGAGTGGACGCAGTGTCTACAGTTACCGCCCAAGAATTTAAAGACTACAAAGTCGCCGATATTAGCCTTGCCGAGTTTGGTCGCAAAGAGATTAAACTTGCCGAAACCGAAATGCCTGCTCTTATGGGCATTCGCAAACGCTACGCCAGCCAAAAGCCCCTAGCAGGGGCGAAGATTGTGGGCTGTATCCACATGACCATTCAAACGGCTGTCTTGATTGAAACGCTTGTGGCACTCGGGGCGGAGGTTCGCTGGACTTCGTGTAACATTTTTAGCACCCAAGACCACGCCGCCGCCGCCATTGCCGCCGCTGGCATTCCTGTCTTTGCATGGAAAGGCGAGACCGAAGAAGAGTACGAATGGTGCCTAGAACAACAAATCCACAAAGACGGCAAACTGTGGGATGCTAACCTTATCCTAGATGACGGTGGCGACTTGACCGCACTCATTCACAACAAATACCCCCAAATGCTAGATAGTATTCACGGCATTTCCGAAGAAACCACAACAGGTGTACACCGTTTGATTGAAATGCTTGGCAAAGGCGAGCTAAAAGTCCCTGCAATCAACGTCAATGACGCTGTTACCAAATCCAAAAATGACAACAAATACGGCTGTCGCCATTCACTCAATGACGCCATCAAGCGTGCCACCGATATGCTGTTGTCTGGTCGCCGTGCGTTGGTGATTGGTTATGGCGACGTAGGCAAAGGCTCTGCCCAAAGCCTACGCCAAGAAGGCATGATTGTGCGTGTGAGCGAGATTGACCCTATTTGTGCCATGCAAGCGTGTATGGACGGCTATGAGCTTGTTTCTCCATTTGTGGGTGGTGAGCAAAATCAAGGAGTTAATACTACACTACTCCAAGATACCGACCTTGTCGTTACCACCACAGGCAACTATCACGTGTGTAACGCCGAGATGTTAAAGGCTCTAAAATCCACCGCCGTGGTGTGCAACATCGGGCATTTTGATACCGAAATTGACACCGACTTTATGCGTAAAAACTGGAAATGGGTTGAAGTCAAGCCACAAGTTCATCAAGTCTATCGCTCAAATGATGAGTCGGATTATCTTATCGTGCTATCCGAAGGTCGCCTTGTCAACCTAGGCAACGCCACAGGTCATCCGTCTCGTATCATGGACGGCTCATTTGCCAACCAAGTGCTTGCCCAAATCCATCTGTACAAAGAAAAATTTGCCGACTTGCCAAGTGCTGACAAGCAAGGCAAGGTTTATGTTAAAGTCCTACCCAAAAAACTGGACGAAGAAGTCGCCGCCGCCATGGTCGCAGGCTTTAATGGGGTTATCACCAAACTCACCCAAGAACAAGCGGACTATCTGGGGGTAGATGTGAACGGTCCTTTTAAGGCAGATGAGTATAAATACTAAACGTAACATAGGCACGGTGTCGCACGTGCATCATTGATAAAAACAGCCGGCGACACCATTTAGATAATAGATTACAACAGGAGTAAATTAAGCATGTTTTCCAAACGATTCATCAAAAATATTGGCATTTTTGGACTTAGTGCCACCACAAGCATCTTTACGCTCATCGCTTGTGGCAAAGGCATCGGTGACCATCATGGCAACCAAACCGAACTACACCAAAGCAGCGATGTATTACCCAATGAACTGTTATTGCAACTGCACAACTTACCTCAAATAACCTCAGGATTGGGCGATACAGGCAAAGATGTCATCAACCCAAATAAACCCACATTGGTAAAATTCTGGGCAAGTTGGTGCCCTCTGTGCCTAGGCACACTACAAGAAACACAAGACTGGCACAACGACCCCAAATTTTCAGACTTTAATATTGTTACTGTTGTCAGCCCAAATCACCTTGGAGAAAAACCCACTCAGGTCTTTAAAGATTGGTATCAAGTATTACAAGCAGACTATCCTACCTTACCTGTACTAATTGACACAGAAGCAAAAATCATCACTCAGCTGGGCGTACAAGTCTATCCAAGTTGGGTAATATTAGACAAACACGGTAAACTTGTGTATCTTAACAGGGGAAATCTAAGCCAAGAACAAATGAACTATTTGGCAGATAATCCTAATGCTCTAGAAGCCTTAAAAACACAAAACAGCACCATGACCCGACCCAGCCAAAACACCAACTATTACAACAGTAATGGCAATACGGCTAACGTGAGCACCATCTATTTGGCAGGGGGCTGTTTTTGGGGTGTTGAGGCTTATATGGAACGCATTGACGGCGTTTTGGATGCGGTAAGTGGCTATGCCAATGGCAGTCCAAATCTACCAAATCCAAGCTATGAGGAGGTCATCAGAGGTTCAGGTCATGCCGAGACCGTCAAGGTAACATATGATGCTGACAAAGTGGATTTAGATACATTATTACAGTACTATTTTCGCATTATTGACCCCACCAGCATCAACAAGCAAGGCAATGACCGTGGCATACAGTATCGTACGGGCATTTATTACGTCAATACACAAGATAAAGCGGTCATTGATAAAGCACTAAACGCCTTACAAGATAAGTACCAACAAAAAATTGCCGTTGAAAACCTGCCGTTATCCAATTTTAGCATGGCAGAAAACTACCATCAAGATTATCTTACCAAAAACCCTGACGGTTATTGTCATGTTGATTTAAGTCTTGCCAATAAAAAAATCACCAAAAACAGCCCCAATACTTTGGCTGAGGCAAAGACCGTTGATGAAGCATTAGACCCAACACGCTATCAAAATTTTGATAAAGACAATTTAAAACAAACCCTAACCGATGCCCAATATCGCATCACGCAACAAGCAAAAACAGAATGGGCATTTAGTCATGACTATGACCAATTATTTGATGACGGCCTGTATGTAGATGTTGTTAGTGGTGAACCTTTATTTTTATCTACCGACAAATACAATTCTCGCTGTGGTTGGCCAAGCTTTACAAAACCCATCACCCCAGAGGTCATCACCGAACACAAAGACGACAGTTATAATATGATTCGCACAGAAGTGCGTTCAAGAGTGGCGGATTCACATTTGGGACATGTATTTACTGATGGGCCGCAAGACAGAGGTGGTTTGCGTTATTGTATCAATGGCAATGCACTAAAATTCATACCAAAAGCACAGATGCAAAAAGAGGGTTATGGAGCTTTATTACCACTTATTTTACCTGCCAGACCGTAAATTTTGTATAAAGATTGTAGAGCTGGGTTATATTTTACCTATTGACATTATTGGCATTTAAAATGGATATAACCCACCCTACATTTTCCGATTCAAATATTAGGGCGTGCGTGCCTTTTGTATTCGCAATGAAAATCACGAAAAATCGCCCGTTTTCAAGGAAAAAATGCAGGCTGATAGTCATTCTATCAGGCAAGTTTTTGACTTCGAGCCACAATCCGACCACTTAACTGGGTAAATTTTAAGAGTTTTAACTTGTTTTTTTAAATTAAGTGGTCGGATAGCCATTTTTCATGCAAAAATGATTAGTCTATTTCTAAAATATTTCTATATTGTAAATAGTGTTATAAAGGACAGGCACGCCCTATAAAGTTTTTGGGTTTTTATATCAAATTCTTACTCTCCAAATCAAGCAATATTCGCTTAATTGACACTCCACCCGTATACCCACCCAGCGTACCGTCCGACGCTATCACACGATGACATGGCACAATGAGCGAGATTAAGTTTTTGCCATTGGCGTTGGCACACGCCCGATGTGCGGTAGGTTTATTTATCATACTTGCCAGCTCTTTATAACTTATCGTGTGTCCATAAGGGATTTTACAAAGCGTTTGCCAAACTTTTATTTGAAAATCGGTGCCATGCGATAAATCAAGCGGTAATTCAAATACCGTGCGTTCGCCTTTAAAATATTCATCTAATTGAGCAGTGGTTTGCAAGGCAATCGATTGGTTTTTATCAATATCTTTTAACTCCGCCTGTTTTATAAAAACCGCATGCTGATTTAATTTATTAAAGATTTGGGCGGTTTTGTCGTTATACCAATCTAACGCCAATAACCTGCCGTCTTTGACCGTCAAAGTTATCATCGGCAAATCTATGGGCGGATAATAATGCGTGGTTATCATAAGTTTCTTTTAATTTATCCTTTATAGGGCGTATTAAACTTTGGTATTTGCAATGAAAATCACGAAAAATCGCCCGTTTTTCAAGGAAAAAATGCAGGCTGATGGTCATTCTATCAGGCAAGTTTTTGACTTCGAGCCACAATCCGACCACTTCAATCAGGTAAATTTTTAAAATTTTAACTTAACTTTTAAAATTAAGTGGTCGAATAGCCATTTTTCATGCAAAAATTGATAAATTGTCAAGTTTTCATCTTATTTTATAAGATGTTATCAATGTTCAACATGTCCTAATAAAAGGTGAAATACATTCGCCTTTTTGTTATTTTTCTTCGCTGATGAGTGCATCTACAAACTCTTTGGGGTCAAAGGGCTGTAAATCATCAATCTGCTCGCCCACGCCGATAAAGCGAATGGGGACATCGGTCGTCTGGGCGACATTAAAGACCACACCGCCTTTTGCCGTGCCGTCCAGTTTGGTAATGGTAACGCCTGATAATGGGGCGACTTCGCTAAATAGATTGACCTGACTAATGGCATTTTGACCCGTACCAGCATCTAGTACAATCATGCACTCATGTGGGGCGGTCTCATCTGCTTTTTTCATGACACGAATGACTTTTTCAAGCTCGTTCATGAGATACGTTTTGTTTTGTAGTCGCCCTGCGGTATCGGCAATGAGCACGTCAATGCCCTTTGCCTTAGCCGATTGCATGGCATCAAAAATCACCGACGCACTGTCCGAACCCTGCCCCTGTGCCACCACAGGAATGCCGTTACGCTCGCCCCACACTTGAAGCTGTTCGGTCGCTGCCGCCCGAAACGTGTCGCCTGCTGCGAGCATGACCGATTTGCCTTCACTCTGTAAGCGTTTGGCAAGTTTGCCAATGGTCGTGGTCTTACCCACGCCATTAACGCCAACCATGAGAATCACAAACGGTTTTTTGGTCGAGTCAATGACCAGCGGGGCAACTTTGGGTTCTAAAATGTCTACCAACTCCTTTTTTAGGGCTTTATATAACGAGTGCGAATAAATCAAATCGCCCCGTGCCGTCTGCTCGGTTAGGCTCGTGATAATCCGATTGGTCGCATCCACGCCAATGTCCGCCACCAGAAGCTGATCTTCGACTTCTTCTAACAACTCATCATCAATCTCTTTGCCACCGACTAGGACATTCATCAGACCTTCTGATAAATTCTTACTGGATTTGGATAATCCTGCTTTCATACGGGCAAAAAATCCGCTTTTATTCTCGCTCATGTCTACTTGCTCATCTTATTAAATCTGCGATTAATAATAGCATATTTTTGGGTATAATTAAATTTAGCGATGACAAAATGACAATATTTTTACAAAAACCGCTGTTTTTTTGGGGCAAATGTGTTAAATTATCCAAATTTTTAGTATACTTATCTATTAAGGATTTTTATGAAAACGTACGCCTTACCCGCCTTAATGCTTGCCATCGCCCTACTGACTGGCTGTGGTAATGACAAACCTACTGCCACACCTGCCGAAGAGACCACCCAAGACACCACCACCCAAAAAGCCCCCAAAACGATTGCCATCAGTGCCATTGTGGAACATCCATCGCTTGAAGACATCAGAAAAGGGGTGATTTATGGCTTGGGACAACATGGCTACCAAGAAGGACAAAATCTGACGGTAAATTTCCAATCAGCACAGGGTAACATGGCGACCATGGGGCAAATCTCCAAGCAGTTCGCCGCCGACACCCCTGATGCCATCGTTGCCATCACCACCCCCACCGCCCAGAGTCTGGCGGCAGCAACCCAGAGTATTCCCCTGATTTACACCGCTGTCTCCGACCCTGTGGCGGCTAAACTTATCGATAATAACAACCAAGCCCTACAAGCGAACATCACTGGACTTTCTAGCCAGCTACCGCTTGAACCACAGCTTGATTTATTCACCCAAATCAAGCCTGATGCTAAGCGTATCGGCTTTGTATATAGCCCCGGTGAGGCAAACTCTGTAGCCATCAAAGAACAGCTGGCTGTCGAACTTCCCAAGCGTGGGATGACCCTTGTGGACGTGCCTGCCAACCGCTCGGCCGATGTCGCTGCCGCCACTCGTGCTTTGGACGGACGCGCCGATTTGATTTATACATCACTTGACAATGGCGTGGCATCGGCAATGGAGGCGATGGTTGGGGTTGCCAATGAGTTAAAAATCCCTGTCATCGCATCCGATGAGTTTAGTGTCAGACGTGGGGCGAGTGCAGGGCTTGGGGTCAATGATTTTGATTTTGGCGTAACCACCGCCAAACTGGTCGCCCAAGCCCTAGACGGCACCAAGCCTACCGACATCGCCCCTGAGGTCATGAACAAACTCACGCTCTACGTCAGCCCCAAACACGCCCAAAATCAAGGCGTAACCATCAGTGATGAACTCATAAAAGACGCCATTGATGTGGATAGCGTGCCACGTAAAGAATAAAGTTCATGCCACAAAAGGATATTGCAAACATCTTTTTGACGATTCTGGTGAATGGACGAGCGAATATTTTAGCGAGCCTGACAATCAAAATAGCCCCTTATCTTATAAATTTTCAAGCGATGCCGAATTAATCAGCGTATCTGACAAAACCGTGCAGATTGTCCGTGAAGATTATTTGTTTGACTTTGGGGCACACGGTATACCGTCTGTTGAGTTTTATGTGATGGATTTGGCAGATAAAAAACGTCTAAAACTCGATGATGTGCTTATAAATCCTGCCAAAAAATCTGAACTGGAAAATTTATTAAAGCAAGAATTCACAAAAGAGCTAAAAACCAAAATGGGGCTGACGGACGATGAAGTGCAAAGCCATTTTGACTTTTGGGAATTTGTCATCACGGATAATTTTTACTTTTCGCCAAAAGGCATGACTTTTGTCTATATTCCTTATGAAATCGCCCCTTATGCGATGGGCTTTACCGCATTAAACATAAGTAAAGCACAATTAAAAGGCTTGATTAAAGATAAATACATTCATCAAAGTTTTGACCAATTTGATGATAATCAATGGAGCAAATCAAGCCAAATGCAGTAAGTTTGATTGAAAAATCAAAAAATTTAAACCCATAATTTTTAAGGAGTATTTATGAAAAAACTTTTACTATCCGCCCTGTTTGCCACCACCCTATTTTCTGCCCCTGCTATGGCAAAAGTAGAGCCTGACATTATCCGCACCACTTATGGTGATTTTGACGCACAGGGGCAATTATTATCTGCCAATGAAACGGCTTTAAAAGCGATGGATTTTAAAGTGGTGGAAAATAACGCGAACAAAGGCGATGCCACCGCCCAATTTCATCTTGCCAAAATGTATGAGTTGGGCGTTCATACCCAAACAGATGAGAAAAAAGCGATAGAATGGTATAAAAAATCTGCCGAAAATGGCAATGCCTTTGCGATGAATAATTATGCCTATTATTTAAGCGAAAATGAAGCCTTAGAATGGTTTAAAAAAGCCAGTGATTTAAATCAACCGCACGCAAAAATGGCTTTGGCAATGTATTATATTAACAGCAAAAGCGATATTCAAAAAGGTGTGGATTTGTTATTAGAGCTTGGTGAAAATGGCTTTGCTCCTGCTTATCTTTTATTATCGCAATTGTCTGACGAATTGCCTACGGACATTTATCAAAAACTCTATCCCAATAAAAAAGACTCAGTCCATCATATCATCAAATCTGCCGAAATGGGATATAGCCACGCCCAAGTGTATTTGGCACAGTTTTCTGGTATGTTATTTTTCTTTGGGGCGGATATTGACGAAAATGGCGAAAAAGCCGATGATGACAATGCGATATTATCAAAATCAAAACAAAATATCGTCAATTCTTATGGCTGGGCAAAACGAGCCTGTAATAATGGCAATGAGTTGGGCTGTCAATCCGCAGAATATTATGATGAGTTAAGAACTCGAGATTTAAGCGAGCTTAAAAAAGAATGCGAAAGCCAAACAGACCAAAAATTAAAACAAGACTTTTGCCGAGCCTATGAATTTAATAATGACATCAAAAACGAGCTAGACAATATATACAAACGCTATGAATGATGAGTTAATCAAATTTTAATGTCGTTTTTTAATTCAGTTTTAATTTACTTAAAAGGAAACTTTTATGAAAAAATTCATGTTACCCCTAATGCTTGCCTTAATGGCAAGCCCTGCCTTTGCCGAAACGGTGTTTTTGTGCGATACTACAAACGGCAAACAAGTTAAGCTTATAGATAATGGCAATTCATTTACTTATGAGTTTAGCAAGGGCAAAAAGACCGAGCTTAACTTTTCTATTGCCAAACATAAAATTGACTACACAGAAGGGGCTTGGAAGGCAGAAAGTGGGTATTATTGGACAATGCCTTATAAAGGCAATACCTACACCGTCTTTTCTAGTATGATTAATTTGGACGAAAATAGTAAAGAATTCTCAGAGCCTAAAAAAGAAGCAGGGGTCATTGTCAATCAAGACAAACCCAATTCAAAAACCATTTTGTGCAATCCCAAACAAATTAAAGTTGATGAGCTTGAAAATTATGGTACACCAAACTAATTTTTAAGCCAAAAACTAAAACGGTGCGTTGTACACACCTTAGGATTTAATCTTAACTTTAAAAGGAAAAATTTATGAAAATTTTAAAACTCTCCGCCACCGCCCTAATCATCGCAGGGGCAAGTTTATTTAGTCAATCGGCTTTGGCGTGCCAAGACAGTGGTTCTGGGCGTTGTGGTAATCAAGGATATTCAGGTAATACCTATAATGGCGGTTATGGCTATGGTAATTCTGGTGGTTATGGTAATGTTAATTCTGGTGGTTATAGTGGTACACATCATAAATACATTGGGCTTGCTTGGACAAAAGACAACAAGCCATTTTTTGATAATAGCATCATGATTACACTGTCTGATACACCCACCGAAAATGATTGGACAATACAAGACAAGCTTACGCTTGGTCAATGCGAGCAAAGCAGTCGCCGTAGCCCTTGTAGAATGGCTCATTCTATGACAAATGGCTGTATCGCCATCGCCCAAGTAGGCGAGATGATGTATGCTGATGGCGGTGCAACTTGCAATGAAGCCAAACAAAAAGCGATGCAATTATGCCAAGCGGAAGATAAAAGCCCCAATGCCTGTAAAATTCATACAAGCAAACAATCCTAATAAAGGCCAAACACACCATTTAAAATAAATCTTTAAATGGTGTGTGCCAATTCATTTAAGAGAAATTTTAATGAAAAAACTCACTTTATCCGCCCTAGCCTTAATCGCTTTTACCAGTGTAACAGGCTGTATGTCCATCATCTCTGAAATTAAAAATGAGCGAGAAAAAGCCGTTGCTGACTGTGATAAATTCCCAAAAATTAAAGGACATCATTTGACCTATTGCCCGAACACCCATTATGCCATCGCCAAAAAAGATATGGAGCAATACACGCTCATCAAACCGACAGGCGAAATGAGTGAGTATTATGATAATATAACTTTTTCAACTCGTCATAAAGAGCAGTTTTATTTTATTGTCAAGCAAAATAAGCAAATGGGCGTGATGAATTTGGACGGAAAAATGATTTTGCCATTGGATAACTATACAGGTTTTATCAGTTATGATTATGCTAATGGCTTTGCTGTTTGTGGGGCATTTGGCAGTATTGGCGATGCAGGCTATCAAAAAAATTGCTATGATGGAAAGGGCAATAAAACCACGCCTTAATTGATTTAAAAGGAAACCGTGATGAAAAAGTTAATGTTATTCGCTTTAATTGGAACGGCTTTGTTTTCTAATATTGTTAATGCAGAAACTTATTTTGAATGCACCGATACAGACAATAACCACATTAGTCTAAAAGATAATGGTGATTTAATTCGTTATCAATTTAAAAATAACGATGGCGAAACTTATTTTGATATAACAAAAAATAGCATTACTGCCAAAACAGATTATTTTGACAATATTCAAGAACAATATGCTGAATTTTTTGGCGATAATGTACATTATTATTTTGCTCATCGCAAATTTGCTAATGGTAAAGAAGATATATATTTAGAAATTACAATGAATGATGAATTTGGCGACATCAAGGAAATTCATCAATGCAATCAAGAATTGCCAATTTTAAATTCTTTGTATTTATTAATCAATTCTTGATATTAAAAGAGAGAAATCGTTATGAAAAAGTTAATGTTATCCGCTTTAATAATTACGGTTTTATGTTCTAATATTACGGTTGCCCAAACTTTTATCAAAATTCATCATTTACCCGAACATATCAAAAGCCATGATGAATTGGTACAAATAACCACCCCCATCGCCAATTCAAATCCTAATTCTTACTATGAGTTTGAATTTGAATTGATTGATGTGCCGAAAAATTTGGAGCTTATCTCGGTAAATGGTAACTATTGGGCGAATAATTGCTTTTATTCTTTATACGGTAAGCGATAATAAATATACGGTGCGTATTTATGATGATTATTGGTAAAATTAAGATTATTTAAAAAATGGCGTGATATGTAAATGGAAACTCAATCATGGCGAATTTGTCTTTTTTGTCTTTGTCCAAAAAGACAATCCCAATTTAACCCAAAAAAAATACCATGACCTTTGATGATTTTATCAAGAAAAACCACTTTGACCATCTACCATCCCACAGGGTCAATGTCTATCGCCATCTTAACCCCCCGAGAGCTGGGCAGGGCAAGCACACCCTGCCACCACCATGCCAACACGTCATGTAACACTTTGCGTTCTTTGGCAAGGATAAGCATCTGCACATGAAAGCGGTTGTTTTTCTTGACCATCGGGGCATCAATGGGGGCAAGCACGGCAAAGGGATGAGCTTGGGGCAGATGGTTTTTTGCTCCGATGATGGCATTTTTGGCGACATCAAGCCGATGAGCATCCGCCCGCACCAGCACCGCATGACTATACGGTGGTAGTCCCAACCCATACCGTTCTGCCAATAAGTCATGGGCGAATTTATCATAGCCGTGGCGTATCAAATCAAGCAGTAATGGATTATCAGGGTTTAGGGTCTGTATCAGCACCTCCCCTGCCCGTCCTGCACGCCCTGCCCGTCCTGCCACCTGCATAATCATCTGGGCGGTGTGCTCAGGCGAACGAAAATCAGGCGACAAAAATCCGCTGTCAGCATTGACAATCACCACTAGCGTGACATTAGGAAAATGATGACCTTTTGCCAACATTTGTGTACCTACCAATATCATCGGCTCGCCCGTACTAACACGTTCATACAGTCTATCCCACGCCCCCTTGCCACGCACCGTATCACGGTCTATCTGCACGATGGGATAAGGGGTCTGGACGGTTTGGGGATTGGCAAAAATGCCATGCAACCTTTCGTACAACTGCCCTGTCCCCTGCCCCAAATGTACAAGATTTGGGCTATAACAGCTCGGGCAAACCTTGGGCGTCACCACCTGATAGCCACAATGATGGCATTTTAGATAATCATACAGATACTGCTCATTGGCATGGCGTGCTTTTTTAAAGGGGTTTTTGTGCAAGGTCAGATGACTGCTACACCGCACGCAGTCCGCTTGCCAGCCACACGCCCCAC
Source organism: Moraxella caprae DSM 19149 (assembly GCF_000426885.1). GTDB lineage: Bacteria > Pseudomonadota > Gammaproteobacteria > Pseudomonadales > Moraxellaceae > Moraxella > Moraxella caprae. The sequence continues at coordinate 145,747 of NZ_AUGF01000001.1, forward strand.
ATAAGAGAATCGGGGCATAGCCACGGCGATTTAGAAACATCAACACCTGCTCGCCCCGCCCTAAGGTCTCACGCACCGCCTGCACCGTCTGATGAGCCAGTTCAGTATCACGGCTCTCGCCTGTCATGTCCGTCTGCCATTGTGTTCCCATTCTCATGTCCACAAGACGAAACGTAGGCGGTATCGCACCCCCTGCCCGTTTGGTGAGTTTGCATTCATGCAGTTTGCCATCACGGACAAGTTTGATTTGTTCAAGGCTGGGCGTTGCCGTGCCTAGCACCACAGGGATTTGTTTTAACACCCCCACATACAACGCCACATCACAGGCGTGATATCGCAAATGGTCTTGCTGTTTAAAGCTCGTATCGTGAGCTTCATCAATAATAATCAGCCCCAAATTGGCAAAGAGGTAAAACAGTGCCGAACGTGTGGCGATGATGATTTGGGCTTGCCCCTGCCGACACGCCTGCCATCCCGACAGCCGTTCTTTGTCGTTTAATGATGAATGTAACACCACGACATTCGCCCCAAAGCGTGCCGAGAACCGCTCCCGACTCTGTGGGGTCAGTCCTATCTCAGGCACCATAATCAGCACCTGCCGACCCTGTGCCAGCACCTGCTCCATCGCTTGTAGGTACACTTCGGTCTTGCCCGAGCCTGTTACGCCATTGAGCAATATACCTTGATAACACCCGTCATGTATGCTTTGGCTTATCTGCGTCAGTGCCAAGCGTTGTTCGTTATTTAGGGTCAGTGGCTTTTGCACCACTTGGGCAGGCAGGGGCGGTGTGTTTGGGGCGGTGTGACATTCTATCAGCTCTTTTTGGACAAATAGTGTCAAATTCCGCTCTGTTACCCCAAGCATACGCAAGGTGTGTTTGGTGGCGTTCGGGTTATCACGGATAACGGCAAAGTCAGCGTGCTGTTTTTTGGCAGTTTTACTCAGCACGCCTTTAACAAACCCATCATCAGCGTGAGCGACCGCCCGATATCGCCATACCTCATCACTGACATCCGCCCCCGCCTTGATGAGCGTGGGCAACATCACCGCCATCGTATCGCCCAGCGGATAATGATAATAAGACGACAGCCATCGGGCAAGTTTAAAAAAATATTCATCAAAAATCGGCCCATCATCAATCACACAAATGAGTGATTTTAATTTATCCTGTGGCACATCACTGTCATCGGGGTGGACATGATTTGCCACGATGCCGATAAGCTCTTGGCGACCGAACGGCACTTTGACACGCACGCCTATCGGTGGCAATACGTCCGCCACACGATAATCAAACAGGCGATAAAGCGGTACAGGCAAGGCGACTTGGATTAGCATGGTGTGGTCTTTAACATAAAAATAAGGGCGGTATTCGCCCTTACATTGACATTTATTAAAAATTTATTCAATATATAAAATCGCTTCAATCTCCACCAACGCCCCTTTTGGTAAGGCAGAGACTTCTAGGGCGGCACGGGCAGGATAAGGAGCGGTGAGACGAGATTCAAAGATTTGATTTAATTCATTAAAATCATTCAAATCATCTAATGATACGTTAAACTTCACCACATCCGCCAAACTACCGCCTGCCGCTTTGGCAATGGCTTCAATGTTATCAAACACTTGCTCGGCTTGGGCGGTGAACCCATCACGCAAGGTCATGCTTACAGGGTCAAGCCCGATTTGACCTGAGACATAGACGGTATTACCCACCTTGACAGCTTGTGAGTACGTTCCTACCGCTTTTGGGGCATTGTCGGTATGAATGATTTGTTTTGGCATCGTTATTCCTGAAATATTTCTATGTTTAAATGCTGTTTAAATACTATTTATCTTAAACGGTGTTCATTTGTCTATAATTTACCCGCTCATTACTTACTCATCTTGTTAGCTTGCCAACGAGCCATAATTTTATCCCACAGACTCATGGCAGGCTCGCCCGTATAGACGATGTTACCTGCGACATTATCGGATGTCTTTGGCAAAAGATTGGGTTCGGTTTTGCCCAAAAAATGCACCACATCAGATTTAGAATTTAGGTCAATTTGACAACACATGGCTTACTCCTTAAGAAATGGTAAGATTATATTAAACAAATTACCATGAATATTCAAGTATTTTTTATTGTTAAAGCACCCGTTCGCCATATTGTTTTCAAACTTTGAAAATGCTATGATGGTTTTATGTTTTACCCAATCAGGACTTTTTATGAAAAAATTAAGCATCGCCCTACTTAGGTGCCACCTTGACTTTATCGGGTTGCACCACTGTTGCTGACATGGCAGGCATGGACACCAAAACCCTAAACGCCCAAGCAGGCTCCCACTATCAACAAATGCTCAGCAAAGCCAAGACTGTTCAACGTGCCTTTAACCGTCTAAGACCACATGCCGACTCCCTAAATAACACAGGCGTGCGTTTTGACTGGCAAATGACCGTGGTTAGGGATAAAACCGAGAATGCTTGGGCGATGCCAGGGGGTAAGATGGCATTTTACACAGGACTGGCTGAGAATTATAATTTGACCGAGAGCGAGATTGCCGCCATTGTCGGACACGAGATGGCTCACGCTTTGCTAGAACACAGTAAAAAACAAATGGGGGCAAACGTCCTGTCTAGCCTAGCGGTACAGCTTGGTGCTGCCGCTGTCCAAGCCAATACAGGTTATAATGCCGACATGGTCAATCTCGGGGCAAGTGTGTTACACGAATACGGACTTGATAAACCCTACTCTCGCCATCACGAATACGAAGCGGACGCACTCGGCATGCGACTGATGGCGATGGCAGGTTACAACCCTGCTGATGCCATCAACGTTTGGAAAAAGATGAACGCCAAAAAAGGTGGTGGTAGCAAGGCAGGTAGCATTCTCTCTACCCACCCCAATAACGACAGTCGCATTCAAGCGATGGAGAAACTTCTGCCTGAGAACCGTGCCATCTATGAGCGTGCCATCAAACGTTAATCTAAATTATCATGGCATGGTCGAAAACAAACCCTGCATATTGGCAGGGTTTGTTTTTGTACAAAAGCACAGAGCATTAGGTCAGCATCTGATACAGTCGCATGATACTAGGATAGCCCAGCACTTGGCGTAGCTTCATGATACCTTCTTCTAAATGAGCTCGGGAACGCACCACCACCTGTATAAAGGTCGCCCCGACCCCACCGCCTGATTTCTCATCTGCCTTGACAGACGTCTGCTCAATACCAATGTTCAAATCTCGCAACTCATAAATCGCCTGACTCATCTGCTCTTCATTTAGCATGGCGTGGATTTTGAGCATGGCAGGAAAATGCAGCTGTCCAATCGAGTTGGCATGGTCAAGTTTGATATCCGACTTCCAGTTGAGCTGTATGACCTGATAAGGGTTCTCAGCACGGATGTTTTCTAGTGAATAGCATTTATGACGATGGACGGTCAGCCCTTGACGTGCCGACAAATGTCCGACGATGTTATCGCCATACATGGGATTACAACATCTGGCAAAGGTGATCTCCACACCCTTAATGCCTGCCAATAAATGCTTGGTTTGGGTAATCTCCGCCCCGTCTGCCACATCCACTTCTTCGCTAAACAGACGAGAGACGACCAACTGTGGCAGTAGTGTGCCTGTGGCGATTTGTAGGAAAATCTCGCTTTGACTTGCCACGCCACGCCATGCCAAAATATCCGCCCAATCCCGCTCGGATAAGTCATCTAGTGTTTTATCATAAGGCTTTAAGGCACGCATCAAGGCTTCTTTGCCATAATGCTCTTTTTGGTCATGGGGCAGATGTTTTAGGAATTTTAAAATCTCATTGCGGGCTTTGTTGGTCGCCACAAAGCCAAGCCAATCTGCCTTTGGCGTGGCATTTTTATCAATATCAATGCTCACGGTATCACCATCTGCTAGCATCAACCCAAGCTTACCATGCTCGCCATTGATGTCCGCCCCTGTGGCGATGTTGCCCACAGCAGGCCCGACCGCATAGGCAAAATCGAGTGCCGTCGCCCCACGGGGTAGCTCATAGGCACGCCCTTGGGGGCTATAACAGACGATTTTACGCTCATGCAGATAGCTCATAAGCTCATTGATGACTTTAAGCGACGTCTCCGCATCTTCGCCTTCGACCGCCGCCAAATCCTTCATGTTACGCAAACTTGCCTGTATCACCGACTGACTGATGTCATTTTTGCTATTGCCAAGTACGCCCAAGCGAGACGCTTCTTTCATGCGTGCGGTCATGAGCGTGACTTTAATGAAGTTATAATCTTTTTGATAAATCAGCGACAGCGACTGATTGCCCCCTGCTAAGGGTTTACGGATATTGTCCTGAATGTTACGGTCAGCGATTTCAAACTTTTGGATAAGATGATACGCCAACTTATCACACGCCCCGATGTCTTCTAGCACCACCTCAAAATCATATTGGCGAATCAAGCGATTGGCTTGTCCACGGTTTTTAAAGAACTGCCGATACATGCTTGTGCGGTTGTCCAGCACCTGCACATGTCCTTTTAGGTTTAGATATCCTAGCAGGTTTTGTAGATAAGTGCTAATCTCAATCTTTTGAAAATTACGCCCCAAACCATGTTGCAACAACTTGTCATTAAATTTGTTGTACATGACAGGGTTAAGGTTACGATAACACAAAAGCTCGATGTAGTCAGCGATGTCGTTTAGCCCCATAATGCGCGCGAACGGCACATAAAAATCCAACGTCTCACGAGCGGTTGATTTTTGTTTTTCTTCTCGTACCGCATCCATGGTACTCATGTTATGCAAGCGGTCAGACAGCTTGATGATGAGTACACGGGGGTCTATGAGCGTGGCATTTAAAATCTTATGAAAAGTCGCTGCCTGTGACTGCTGTTTGCTCATGTTGCCCGATTTTAGCTTAGTTACGCCATCCACCAGTCGTGCCACCGTCTCGCCAAACTCACTTGCCACCAGCTCATCGGTAACTTCGGTGTCTTCTACCGTGTCATGCAAAATCGCAGCAATGATAGAATCTTTATCAAGTGAGAACCCTGCCAAAATCTCCGCTACCGCAATGGGATGCGTGATGTACGGCTCGCCCGATTTGCGTTTGTCCTTGATGTGTGCCATGTCGCCAAAATGGCACGCCCGTAGCACGTCCGCCCGCTCTTTGGCATCTAAGTAGCTGACCGCATTCATCAGGCTGTCTTTGGCTTCATCCACCAAAGGATGACTAAAACGTGTGGGGATATTATCGGCGTGGTAGTTGGCTAACATGATTGGTTTGGCTCGGTAGTGTGTTGGTTGGTTGTTTAATTAGGGCGTGCCTACCCTTTATAACACTATTTACAATATAGAAATATTGTGAAAATAAATCAATCGTTTTTGCATGAAAAATGGCTAAATCTTGTGGCTCGAAGTCAAAAACTTGTCTGATAGAAGACTCACAGCCTCAAGTTTTTTCCTTGAAAAACGTGCGATTTTTCGTGATTTTCATTGCAAATACAAAAGGCAGGCACGCCCTAACAAAAAGCTCTTGAAGTGGGGCATGATTTTATCTAAAAAAATCCCCAATCCGAACCTTATAATTAATCAGTTTTTCGTTAAATTGTCAAGGGAAAATTATCCGTTTTTATGGAGTTATTTTTATGATAAAATCAGAAAGTTTAATGAATGACAAAACAAAAAACCACGCCAAAAGCATGGTTTTTAGGACTGTATATGATTTTAAAAACCATTAGCCGTTGGATCAAACGGTGGCGGTTCTTTTTTCACATACACTTCTTCGGGCTTATCTAAAATCGCACGGGTCACATGACCATCGGCAATCTCACGCAGAGCAAGCACGGTTGGCTTGTCGCCTTCGGGAGTCACCAACGGGTCGGCACGCCCTGTGGCAAGCTGACGTGCTCGTCTTGATGCCACCAAAATCAAATCAAAACGGTTATCCACCGTATCCAAACAATCTTCAATCGTCACTCGTGCCATAAATCACACTCTTTACATTGATAACAATCTATTATTATAACAGATTTTTACCATTTTAAAAGTGGAAAATTAAGGTTTGACACACCCTAACTTACCAATAACTGACTGATTAATTTTTCATGGCGTGCCGTTTGCTTGTCGATGGCAAGGCGATAAGCAGTGATGATGGATTTTATCTCAGATAATGCCACATCAAAATCATCATTAATCACCACATAGTCAAAGTTCACATACTCTTGCATCTCACGCACCGCCCCTGCCAGTCTGGTCTCGATGACCTTTGTGGCATCTTGGTTGCGATTCATCAGACGGCTACGCAGGGCTTCACGGCTTGGCGGTAGGATAAAAATCATCACCGCTTGAGGAATGAGTTTTTTGACTTGCAGAGCCCCTTGCCAATCAATCTCCAAAATCACGTCCATGCCTGCACTGAGCAAATCATTGACCGCCGTCTTACTAGTGCCATAATAATTACCAAACACTTCAGCATGCTCCAAAAACTCACTCTCCCCCACCAAGCGGATGAACTCATCTCTATTGGTAAAATAATAATGCTCGCCATCAATCTCACCACGTCTGGGTTCACGGGTGGTGTGCGAGACACTGACCACGAGATTTTTGGTGGTGGCAAGTAGCTCCTTGACCAGTGAAGTCTTGCCTGTGCCTGAGGCGGCGGTGATGATAAAAAGCGTGCCTTGGGTGGGGTTTGTGTTCGTCATGATGATTTCGCCAAATGATGATGATTGACAAATTATAGCACAAATTGTCATATCCTAAAACGACAAATTATGATAAAGTAAGCCGTTTGATGTTGAGTTATTTGGAAATCTTTCATGCAAATTCTACTTGCCAATCCCCGTGGCTTTTGTGCTGGCGTTGACCGTGCCATTGCCATTGTTAATGAAGCTTTATGCCGTTTTAATCCGCCCATTTATGTCCGCCATGAAGTCGTCCACAACAAATTTGTGGTTGAAGATTTGGCTCGTCGTGGGGCGGTGTTTGTCGAAGAGCTGGACGAAGTGCCTGATGGGGCGATTGTGATTTTCTCGGCTCATGGCGTATCCAAAGCAGTCGAAGACGAAGCGACACGCCGTGATTTGACCGTGTTTGATGCCACCTGCCCTTTGGTTACCAAGGTGCATATTGAAGTGGGTAAATTTGCCAAAGGCGGTATGGATGCCATTCTTATCGGACACGCAGGACACCCTGAGGTGGAGGGTACGATGGGGCGGTTTGACACGAGTTTCGGCGGTCGCATTCATCTGGTCGAAGATGTGGATGACGTGGCAAACTTAGACTTTGGGGCGGACAAAGAGCTTGCGTTTGTTACTCAAACCACCCTATCCATGGACGACACCGCCCAAGTGATAGACGCCCTAAAAGATAAATTCCCCCAAATCAACGCCCCAAGAAAAGACGACATTTGCTACGCCACCCAAAACCGTCAAGATGCGGTAAAATCTTTGGCAAAAGAATGTCAAATCGTCCTCGTGGTCGGTTCGCCTAACTCGTCCAACTCCAATCGCTTGCGTGAGCTTGCCGAACGACTGGGGGCAAAGGCGTACCTCATTGATAACGCTTCTCAGATGGATAAGGCATGGTTTGATGGCGTGGACAAAGTCGGAGTTACCGCAGGTGCGTCCGCCCCCGAAGTACTGATAAAAGAAGTGCTAGACACCTTGCAAGACTGGGGAGCAGATGCCCCCACCGAGCTGTCGGGCATTGAAGAGAATGTTACTTTTTCTCTACCCAAGAGTTTGCGATAATTATTAGGGCTTGTCACTAACCAGTCATAAACGAAACATCTGTTTATAATTTATCAAGCAAAATGGCGGAAAATGGTTGTCCCCACTTCTTAATTGGGCTACACTAAACCTGTAACCCACCATCAATTTTAATTAAGACAGGTACAGCCATGACCCGCCAAACCGCTCATCATCAAGCCACTCATTGCACTCGCCCTGCCATCATGACCGTCATTCATGGCGACAAGACACACACCATCAGTAACGACATGATTGTCCAAACCCTAGCCAAATTAACCACGCCCATCAAGCAAGCAACGCCCAGACGATGTGTAGCATAAGGGTTTTGTCATCTTATTCTTTTGGCAACAGTCTTTCAAACACCAACAATTCCTGCTCCAAAAACTCAATCAGCTGTTCAATGTGTGGCAAAGCACTTTGGCAAGCGGTAATGCCAAAATCTATCTTGTCTTGATAATTGGTTAGCGTGATGTTCAAAGCCTGCCCATCTAATAGCACCGACGCAGGGAAAATCCCCGTCAGTCTTGCCCCATTAAGGTACAATGGCGTATTATCCCCTGGTACATTTGAGATGATGAGATTAAAGGCTTGGCGGGTCGGCATCACCCCCGTGCTTAGGTTAGCAAATGCCATGCCATAAGTAAGCAGGCTATAATTAATGACCTGTGCCTGATTCATGCGAGAAAATCGCTGTTTGCCATCATCCACGCTTGCCTTGATGGTCAAAAGACGCTCGGCAGGGTCGGATTTGTGCGTGGCAAGGTTGGTGAGAATGAAAGAGAGCTGATTGCCCATGGCACTTTTATCACGGCGAAGCGATATCGGCACAAAGGCGATGAGTGGCTTGGCAGGCAGGGCATCTTGGGCAAGTAGATATTCACGCAACGCCCCTGCACAGATGGCAAGCAGGACATCATTGGTCGTCGCCCCAAAATGCTCGGCAATCTTTGCAAACCGCCCTTTTTTAAACGAGACAAACGACAGCTGACGTGAACTGCTGATTTTTTGATTTAAGATAGACTTGGGGGCATCAAAGGTACTGGTAAAATGCGGATTCTTTTCCCCAAAGTGATTTTTGACACTATTAACCAGCTCTCGCCCCACAGGATAGATGGTGGCAAGCTGTTCTTTGATGATTTTTAGGGGCGGTTTGTGAATGGGTAAGATGGCGTTGATTTGACTGCGGTATTTGGTGGATAACGACCAAAACGGGGCGGTCATCTTCTCTGTTTTGGACGCTGAGAGCGACATTTGAAGCAGTCGCATACCAGCAATGCCATCTGCCATGGCGTGATGAATCTTTAAAAACAAGGCAAAGCGAGCGTTACCACCATCGTAAGCAGGGGCAAGCCCATCGATGAGATGAAATTCCCACAACGGCTTGGCTCTGTCCAACATCAGCCCATGCTCACGTGAGATATAGTTCGTCAGCTCTCGTGTGCCACCGGGTTTGGGTAGGGCGACATGGCGGAAATGATGATTAACATCAAAATCCCCATCTGGCTCCCAAAACAGCCCCTTGCTTAGCACTTGGTTAAAAGGAAAGCTTGGCTTGGTGCGTGTCACTTCAATGTCTGATACCAACTTTGTCAAAAAATCATCACCCGCCCCGTCAGGCACCTCAAAAATACACAAACCTGAAACGTGCATCGGCTCTTTACGAGTTTCAAGCATTAAAAATACATGGTCAATGGCATTTAAAGCACGCACGTGTTATCCTTAATTGATGAAATTATTTATAAATGGGTTAGAATGACAGTTTAATGACATGAGTAAAAATATGATTAGTATAACAAATTTTTGTAAAAAATTTTATCAATCCATGACTATTTTTAAAAAATTTTTTAGAGTGTGCCTGCCTTTGGTATTTGCAATGAAAATCACGAAAAATCGCACGTTTTTCAAGGAAAAAACTTGAGGCTGTAAGTCTTCTATCAGACAAGTTTTTGACTTCGAGCCACAATCCGACCACTTAACTGGGTAAATTTTAAGAGTTTTAACTTAATTTTTTAAATTAAGTGGTCGGATAACCATTTTTCATGCAAAAATTAATTTAAAATATTAGGTTTTTAACTTATTTTATAAGAATGTTATCAATGGTAGGCACGCTCTAATAAAAAAGAGCGAAACATTCAGCCCGCTCTTTTGATTGATATGACTTATTTGCTGTCAAGCTGTGGCACGGCGTTACCACCCGACAGTCCCAAAAGCCCTGCATTACTATAAATACCCAATTTGGCACGGGTATCAGCGATGTCAAGATTACGCATGGTCAGCTGTCCGATACGGTCAGTTGCGGTAAAGCTTGCGTCTTCCACTTTTTCCATAGACAGGCGTTCAGGCTCGTAGGTAAGATTGGGCGATTTGGTGTCTAGGACAGAGTAGTCGTTGCCACGGCGAAGTTCAAGCACCACCTCGCCTGTGATGGCTTTGGCTACCCAACGCTGGGCGGTCTCACGAAGCATTAAGGCTTGACTGTCAAACCAGCGACCTTGATAGAGCAAGCGACCCAAACGCAGTCCGTTAATGCGGTACTGCTCGATGGTGTCTTCGTTGTGAATGCCCGTAACCAAGCGTTCGTAAGCGATGTGCAAGAGAGCCATGCCGGGGGCTTCATAGATACCACGAGATTTGGCTTCGATGATGCGGTTCTCAATTTGGTCGGTCATGCCCAAACCATGTCGTCCGCCGATTTCGTTGGCTTTTAGCATGAGTGCCACAGGGTCGTCAAATGTCTCGCCATTTAGTGCCACAGGATTGCCTTCAAAAAACTCCACTGTAACGGTCTCGGGGACAATCTCCACGCTCTCATCCCAATAGCGTACGCCCATAATAGGCTCAACGATTTTGTGGCTTGCGTTCAAAAACTCCAAATCTTTGGCTTCATGTGTCGCCCCAAGCATATTGGAGTCGGTAGAATACGCCTTTTCTTTGCTCATTTTGTAGTCAAAACCGTTATCAATCAAGAATTGGCTCATTTCCGCTCGTCCGCCAAGCTCATCAATAAAGGTCTCGTCCAGCCAAGGCTTATAAATTCTAAGCTTAGGATTGGTGAGTAGCCCATAACGATAAAAACGCTCAATGTCATTGCCCTTGTAGGTGCTACCATCGCCCCAAATGTCCACGCCATCGTCGCTCATGGCGGTTACAAGCATGGTGCCCGTTACCGCACGTCCTAGTGGCGTGGTATTAAAATACGGCATACCACCTGTCGTGATATGAAACGCCCCGCACTGAATGGCACAAATGCCTTCACGAGCAAGCTGGGTACGGCAGTCAATCAGGCGAGCCTTTTCTGCTCCGTATTGCATGGCTTTGGCAGGGATTGAATCATAGTCGGACTCGTCAGGCTGTCCTAGATTGGCAGTATAAGCATAAGGCATTGCCCCTTTTTGTTTAATCCACAAAATGGCGGCAGACGTATCCAAACCGCCAGAGAATGCGATACCTACCTTTTCGCCCACAGGCAAAGATTCTAAAATGGTGCTACTCATACCAACTCCAATTTTCATAAAATAAAAGAATGCAATCCAAAAATTATAACACTTTTGGCAAATCTTAGGGTAAAAATTTTAAAAATTTGGCAAATTTTCACAAAAATAGGCGAAAAATTTTTAAAAATTTGCTAAACTAGTAAAATTTAAAATAGTCATCATTTTTAAAATTGATAACTCAGTCATCATAAAGCCATGATTGCCCTAACCCTATGATAACCTTAAAAATAGACACCACCGCCCAAAGTTTGACCGTATTTGATGATGATAGGCTTATCAAAACCCTGCCTGTCTCTACCGCCAAAAATGGCACAGGACAGCTTGAAAATACAAGGTGTACGCCACTTGGTAAGCATATTATTAACAATAAAATTGGGGGCGAACACCCCAAAAATGCCGTCTTTGTCGGGCGAGTGTTTACAGGCGAGCTTTATGATGACAAGTTGGGGCAAGCCAATCCTGACAGGGACTGGATTTTGAGTCGGATTTTGTGGTTAAAAGGTGTGGAAAACGGCTATAATCTTGGCAAAACCGCAGACGGTGCGGTGTGCGATACCCACGCCCGATATATCTACATTCACGGCACGCCCAATACCGAGCCTGTGGGCGTGCCGATGTCGCATGGCTGTATTCGTATGAGAAATAATGACGTAGTGTGGCTATATAATGTGGTAGATGCAGGGACACAAGTTTTAATCATTTAGCCTATTTATCAAAAATATTTTCATTTTTTAAAAAGGCAATTTATGAAATACACTCTACAAAATGAAAAAGTGCTACGGTTTTTCGTTTGTGGTGAGCCTGTCGAACCATGACGGAAAATAGCTCAGGGCGAACAGTTTCCGTGGTAAAATTTAATTTTGTTAGCTGTATTTATTATTATTTCCTATTATCGTATTAACCGCTTGTGTCAATATTCCTCACAAATCTGATAATGAAAAACCACAAATCACACAAACCGCCCAGTCGGATATTAGACCTCCTGCAAAACCCATTCTATGCTAAAATACCTCAATGAACTACGAAGCCTCCACACACCTATCCGACACCAAATTCAAACGCTTAGTTGGCATTGAACGCAGGGTTTTTAATGAAATGCTTGCTTGTTTAGAGCAAGCACAAGCTGCTGTACATCAAAGAGGCGGTAGAAAACTTAAAATCAGCATGCCCAATTTGTTAATGGCAACCTTACAGTATTTTAAAGAATATCGCACCTATGAGCAGATAGCCGCTGACTTTGGCATCCATGAAAGCACACTTATCCGTAAAAGCC
>NZ_KE384583.1:0-30960 GCF_000426885.1 Moraxella caprae DSM 19149
TAGAGGGAAAGAATTTGCCAAACATCAAGAAATAACAGACCACTTAAAAGCAACCATCTACTTTCCACCACCAAGACAGCCTTGGCAAAGAGGAAGTAATGAAAACACCAATGGGTTATTAAGAGAATATTTCCCCAAAGGGTCTGATACTAACCAGTGGGACAATCAATACATACAAACAAAGGTCGCAAAACTCAATCTGCGACCTAGAAAATGTTTAAATTGGCGAACACCTTATGAGGTCTATTATCAAAAGGTGTTGCAGTTAGTTTGATGATTTAAGGGTATAATCTGACAAAACTAACGTCTTTGCTCCACCACAAGCGAATCAATGCCGTTATTACTCAATCTTCTGCTGGCAGACAGTGCTTCTTCCTTAGAGTTCATGGTATTGGAGATGACTTGATACAGCTCCATGCCGTCATCCACACGCTTGATGACCCGAGCATCTATACCCGACATCATGACCTCAGCACGCATGCGGTCAGCTTCATCAGGGTTGTCATAACTGCGAATTTGTAAGATATAAGTATTCTTATGAGCCGTTATCTCAATATTGCCAGAAGTTGACTCACCTTCATAGGTAGCATCTTCTTCGGTGATGGCTATTTCCGTCTCGTTAGTACCACTTACATTGTCATTCTCTTGATGACTGTCAGAAATGACCACCGCATCAGGCTTAACCTCAGGTTGTTCAGTTATGGTCGCCTCATCTGTCACTGGCTCACCCCCCGCCACATTTTCCCCTGTATGAAATTCCCGTGTTGGTAGCACTTCATAAAACTCATAGTTATTTGCTTGCTCTTTTTGTGGCAATGGCTCAACTTTGGTAGGCGGATTGACTTCTACCTCTGTCTTAAAACTATCAAACAAAGGCGATAGGTATAAGAAAAATCCTATCATCACCGCAATCACCGCCCCCACAAACATCCAAAGCAGGCTGATAAGCCCTGATGACGTACGAACTTTTTGTTCACGACTGATTGGTTTGTCATAAGGTTTTTGGGGCATAGAATACCTTTATTATGGTTGTTTGTGGTTGGCTGTTTATTTTTTGGGAAATACTTTTAGTATAATCATTTTTTAAAAAATTTTTATAAAAATATTGTAACATTTTTTAACGCATGCCATCTAAGGACAAAACTTGTTAAGCTCGCCTGCCATTTTGCCAAAAAATACCCAAAACCCCAAAAGCTGATAAACTTTTTAGGTTTTGGGTAAATCACACCACAAGATGCCCCAACAGAACATTAGGGTATTTTTATTTTAAGCCTTTAACTGGCGTTCCATCTCATCAAATTCGCCCATAATCTTGGCACTGGGCGGTGGGGTCAAAAGTGAGACAACCACGGTCGCAATGGTACTCAGCACAAAGCCAGGCATGATGGAATAAATGGCGTCATTAGCAGGCTGTCCGCCAATCGTAATACCCCCATACACCCAGACGATGACGGTCAATGCCCCGACAATCATGCCTGCCAAAGCCCCTTGGTAGTTCATGCGTTTCCACATGAGCGAGAGTAGCACCAACGGACCAAACGCCGCCCCAAAGCCTGCCCACGCGTGCGAGACCATCTTTAACACCGAGCTGTCTTTGTCCCCTGCCAGCATAATCGCAAGCACCGCCACCAGTACCACCGAGGTACGCCCGACCATGATTTGGCGGGATTCGGATGCTTCTTTGTCCAAAAACAGCTTGTACACATCACGGGTAAGAGAGCTTGACACCACCAGTAGCTGACTAGAAATGGTACTCATAATCGCCGCCAATATCGCCGCCAGCAAGAAGCCACCTATGAGCGGATGAAACAAAAGCTGTGAGAACACCAAGAAAATCGTCTCGGGGTCATCTAGGCTCATGCCCTTATTATGGATATATGCCACGCCCGACACACCAACAAACAATGCCCCAATCAAGCTCAATATCATCCAGCCCATGCCAATACCGCACGCCACAGGCACGTCCTTAACCGAGCGAATCGCCATAAACCGCACGATGATGTGTGGCTGTCCAAAATAGCCCAAACCCCACGCTGCCAGCGAAATCGCCCCCATGACACTCACGCCACTCATGATGTTAAACAGCTCAGGGTTCACAGAACGTGCCACGTCCATGCCAGCACTGACACCGCCGATTTCATTGAAGGCAACAAACGGCACCAGCAGCATGGCGATGAGCATAATCACCCCTTGGACAAAGTCAGTCAAGGACACCGCCAAAAATCCGCCAAAGAGCGTATACGCCACGACCACGCCTGCCGTCACCCACAGACCCAAGCCATAATCAAGCCCGAGCGAGCTTTCAAAAAGCTTACCGCCCCCAACCAGACTTGCCGCCGTATAGACCGTAAAGAACATGATGACCACGATGGCAGAGACCATGCGAAGTAGGTGCGTTTTATCATCAAAGCGATTGGCAAAAAAGTCGGGCAAAGTAATGGCATTGCCTGCCACTTCGGTATACACACGCAGACGTGGGGCAACGAGCAGATAGTTGGCAAATGCCCCTATCGTCAGCCCCCCTGCTATCCACAAACTCACAATGCCTGACGCATACATATAACCGGGCAATCCAAGCAGTAGCCAGCCCGACATGTCAGACGCCCCCGCCGAGAGTGCCGTCACCGCAGGCGATAAGTTACGCCCACCGAGCATATAGCCTTCGACATCTTTTTTTTGTTTAAAATAGGCATACACCCCAATGGCAATCATGCCCAAAAAATAAATTGACAGCGAAATCCATACGCCCGCCCCACCTGATGTTACAGCGTCCATGACACACTCCTTACATTGTTTAACAAAAAAGTAACAAGCGATTATAACAAAATTAAATTCATTTGCAAATGGGGTGTATCTCATTTAAACACTTGTTATTTTTATAAAAATTATCAGGTATTAGCAAATGCTTTGTCTGATTTGCAAAAATCCCCTTGTCATATCGCCCAAACTGGCTTATAATAGTCCGCTATTTTGCAAATTCTTTTGCACTTTTGCATGATGATTGGTCGAAAATCATCATTTTTGTAGCCTTTTAATATAGGAAATCCTTATGAGCTATACTCTAACTACGGTAGCACGTGCTGCCGACGAGCAGGGCAAAGGTTCGAGCCGCCGCCTGCGTAAAGCCAATCTTATCCCTGCCATCGTTTATGGCGGTGATGCTGAGCCACTATCTGTGAGCGTTAAGCTAAACGAGCTGGTTAAAGCCCTACAAGACGAGAGCTTCTTTTCAAGCGTGACCACACTTGCCATTGATGGTAATGACCAAGAAGTCATCATTAAGGCTCTACAACGCCACCCTTCAAAAGGCACACCACTTCACGTAGACTTCCAACGTGTTGTTCGTGGTCAGACCATGCACTTTACTGTACCTGTACATTTCACTGGCACTGCCAAAGGCATTAAAGCAGGTGGCATCCTACAAACCAACGTAACTGAGCTACACATCAACTGCTTGCCACGCCAACTGCCAGAAGCCATCGAAGTGGACGTGACCGACCTAGAAATCGGCGACCTACTACGCTTCTCTGACATCAAACTTGCCGATGGCATTACCATCGTTGAGCTTGACAGCAACGCCACCGACCGTGTTGTGGTTAGCGTACAAGCACCGACCGTTTCTGCTGACAGTGAAGAAAGCGCAAGCGAAGAGAGCACAGACGCCGAATAAGTCGTCACTCTCAACAAAAGCCAATGGGTCATCTATTGGCTTTTTGTTTATTTCATCATCTATGGGACAATCATGATAAAACTCATCGTCGGTCTGGGCAATGTCGGTGCAGAATACAAAGACACTCGCCATAACGCAGGCTTTTGGTTTGTGGACGCTTTGTGCGACAAATTTGGCATCACGCTCACCCATGACAAAAAATTCCATGGCAGTGTCGGGCGTGGCACGATATACGGGCAAGATGTCCGCCTACTGACCCCTGATACATTCATGAACCGCTCAGGAATGGCGGTCGCCCCCCTTGCCAAATTCTATAACATCGCCCCTCATGAGATACTCATCACTCATGATGAGCTTGACATATCAGCAGGTAGCCTACGCCTAAAAAAAGGCGGTGGGCATGGCGGGCATAACGGCTTAAAGGACATCGTCCCCCACATCGGAGCGGACTTTTGGCGACTGCGTGTTGGCATTGGCAGACCTGCTCACTCATCACAGGTCAGCGGTTGGGTACTGTCAAAACCCACGTCCGATGACCACATTAGTATAGATAAGGCGATAGATTGTAGCATTGACGCCTTAGAGCTACTCATCAAAGGCGATGAACAAAAAGCCATCAGTCTTGCCAATGGGTTTAAACTGCCAACATGAGTGCCTTTGCCCATTTGTTCGCCCGCCCTGTCCGCCTGCTCGCCCCCATGGAGGGCTTGACCGACCCACTCATGAGACAAATTTTGACACAGATTGCTCATGATTTGGGTCGCCCTTATGATTGGTCGGTGAGCGAGTTTATCCGTGTCACGCATTATCCCTTGCCTGCCCATGTGTTCTATAAATATGTGCCAGAGCTACTCACGGACGGTAAGACGGCAAGTGGCACGCCGATTCATGTTCAGCTACTGGGTAACAACCCCGAGACGATGAGCCAAAGTGCGGTAACGGCGGTGTCGCTTGGGACGTGTGCGATTGACCTAAACTTCGGCTGTCCTGCCAAAACGGTCAATAACCACAAAGGCGGTTCGGTACTGCTTGATGAACCTGATACGCTGTACGACATCATCTCTGCCGTGCGTGGGGCTGTCCCTACTCATATTCCTGTATCGGCAAAAATCCGCCTAGGCTATACCGACATGGGCAAAATGAGCGACATCGGGCAAGCTGTCAAACAGGCGAATGCAAGCTGGCTGACCATTCACGCCCGTACCAAAGTGCAAGGCTACAAGCCCCCTGCCTATTGGGACAAAATCGCCCCCTTTACCGAGCTTGGTTTGCCCATTATTGCCAATGGAGAGATTTGGAACGCGACGCACGCTCACGACTGCATCAGTCAAGCAAGCACGCCACATCTTATGCTAGGGCGTGGGGCAGTCACTCGCCCAGACCTTGTGGCGAGTATTGACAACACGGACAAAACCTTGAGATGGGCGGAGCTAATCCCCCACCAAATCAGCTTTTTGAATGACACCACCGACAACCAAAGCGGACTGATTGGGCGTTATAAGCAATGGCTCGGTATGCTCACCAAAGGCTATGATGAAGCAGATAAGCTATGGGATGTTGTCAAAAAAGAAAAGGACAAGGCACAGATTATCTCGCACTTATCCCAGTCGGTGCTTGCTTAGCTGACAAACCCAAAATAAAAGGGCAATCATCAAGACCGCCCTTTTATTTTATTGTTACGCCATTCTCAACTTTGTATAAGTGATTGATTTATCAAGGGCAAATGTAATTCACCCCTATAAATAAAAAATAATTACTGGAGAATCAAAAAGTTACTATTTTAAGTTGAGAATGAAGTTATTAGTAATTACAGTTTTAACCCTTAATCCGCTCGATATTGACCCCAAGCGATTTAAGTTTACTCTCCACATTATCATAACCTCTATCAATGTGATAAATGCGGTCGATGATACTCTCGCCATCGGCACACGCTGCCGCCATGACAAGCGACATTGACGCACGCAAATCGGTTGCCATGACAGGAGCGGGCATAAAGCTATCCACGCCCGTTACAATAGCGGTATGTCCGTCAATGCGGATATTTGCCCCCATGCGGTTTAGCTCAGGGACGTGCATAAAGCGGTTTTCAAAGATATTTTCAATAATGGTGCTGGTACCGTCCGCCAAACAGCACACCGCCATAAGCTGGGCTTGCATGTCGGTGGGGAAACCGGGGTGGACTTGGGTGCGAATGTCCACCGCCTTGGGTCTGCCTGTCATCACAGCACGAATCCAGTCATCACCTGTGGTAATGGTTGCTCCCATGGCTTCAAATTTCTTTAAGACAGGGTGCAACAGCTCAGCCGATGTGTTGGTGGTCAAGACATCGCCTTCACTCATGAGCGCCCCAGCCAGATATGAACCTGTCTCAATGCGGTCGGCAATCACGCTGTATTCACAACCGTGCAAGCTCTCCACACCTTCAATAATCATGGTCGGCGTACCAATGCCGTCAATCTTTGCCCCCATGGCGACAAGCATATTTGCCAAATCCACCACTTCTGGCTCACAGGCACAGTTTTCAAGGCGAGTTGTACCACGAGCCAGAGACGCTGCCATGATGACATTCTCTGTACCACCAACGGTTACCATGTCAAAGGTAAAATCACAACCTATCAAACGTCCACCAGCAGGGGCTTTGGCTTTGACATAGCCATTTTCTACACTAATGCTTGCTCCCATGGCTTCAAAGGCTTTTAGGTGCTGATCAACAGGGCGTGAACCGATAGAACAGCCCCCTGGTAAGGAGACTTCGGCTTCGCCAAACCGCCCAAGCAACGCCCCAAGCACCAAGATGGACGCACGCATGGTACGCACCAGCTCATACGGGGCATAGTAGTTGGCAACGTGGCGAGCGTCTGCGATGACGGTGTTGCCTTCTTTTTTGATGGCAACGCCCATGCCAGCGATGAGCTTGATGAGCGTGTCGGTGTCTTTTAGGGTAGGGACGTTGTGTAGCACCGTTTCATCATTGGGCAGTAGCATGCCTGCCAATAAGGGTAAGGCGGCGTTTTTTGAGCCAGAAATGGCAACTTCGCCTGCGATACGGGTTTTGCCGATGATTTTAAACTTATCCATGATTATCCCTTTTTGGCTTCGTATTCGGCAGGTGTCAAGGCGTGAATGGTCAAGGCGTGCATCGCTCCGCTTTGGATGTGTGGATTGGCAATGGCATATACCGCCTGTTGGCGTTGCACCAGACGTTTGCCGTCAAAGCTGTCATCCACGATAAGCACTTCAAATTTGTTACCTTGATTGACCGCCTGAATCTCGGCACTTGGAAAATGGGGGCGTAATAAGGCGATTAGGTCATCTGCATTCATAAAAAATCTCTATATTTTGGGCGGTATTATCACCGTCAAATCATGTTACTGATAAAAAAGTAAAAACGGGTCATTATATCAAATTTCCCACTTTTACAGTAGGGCGTGCGAACCTTTATAACACAATTTAAAATTTAGAAATATTATAAAAATAAAATGATGTTTTCGCATGAAAAATGAGCAATTACCTGCTTTTTTAAACAGGCATTTTTTATTACAAATGCAAAAGGCAGGCACGCCCTAACCACATTGTTAAAATTTGTTGGTTAGGGCTTGCTGGTATTATTGTACAAATTCACATAGCTTGATGTTGGGTTACCCTCCATTCTAATCACAGGAATATCACGATTTTGTGTGCCATGATTGTTCACAGGGTAATTATTTGCAGGATAGTTATTTACAGGAGCATTAATGGGATAATTATTGACAGGTGCATAACCCGTATTTGACTGAGTTGGCACAGTCGGTGCAATTTGCGTGTTGGGGTACATGCTCTGCGGATAGCTCGTGGTTGGCACAGAACTGGTAGGCACGTTCGGATAAACAGGAATGGCAGGTGTATTGACGACTGTATTACCACCATAGACCATGCCCCCTGCGTTGGGATCATCATCAACAGCAACATTATCACCCGTCAAGGCAAGCAGTTCTGACACATCACCCTCTATACGTGTTCCCATCACTCGCACGCCCTCCATGCCTTGCATTGATGAGACGATGTTGACAATCGTTTGTTGTTGCTGAGCGGTCAAAAACCCGACCACATACGCCATATTGTCTCGCACCACCAGTTTATACTGTGATGACTTAATACCGCCTGCACTCACGATTTTGGCGATGATTTTTGATTTTAGGTAGTTTTCGTGCAGGGTGTGGCTTTGAGCCTTGGGCGTATTGGTTACGGTCAGATTGTCATACACTTGCTTGACATCATTAATCGACGCCACCATATTCGCCACGTCTGCCTTAACCTGCTGGCTTGGTACTTCGCCTGTCAGCAGTACTTCACGGCGAAAACTGTCAATGCCAATCCGCACACTATTTTCTCTAACGCCATTAATATGAGTCAGATTCTTATAACTGGTGCGTTCGATGGCTTCATCGCTGATACGCTCGGGGATGGTGCGGTACATGGCAGGCACGCCATAATAGCCTGTGCTGGCGTTGGTGCTGGTATTGGTGTTTTGGGTGGCACAGGCGGTCATGAGCATGGCGGTGGCAATCACGCCCACAAGCACTTTAATGGATGGTAAGGACGACATGGATGCTTCCTAATAATCGGTTTGACTCTCATTCTACCAAAAAGGCGTTTCTTAGCCAATGGGTTTTTATCTGACTTTCATTACTTTTTTGTCCTGCCTGCCCTATTGGTGGCACATCAAAGGCAATCACATCAAATCGGTATGCCAAGGCTTGCTTTTGACTGGTAGTGAGTCCAAGCCTGTCCAAAAACTCAGCGCCATACGCCAAAAAATGCTCAGCCGTCTTGATGATTTTGTTTTGTTTGGCACGTGTTACCGTCTCCACCGCCTGCCCATAGCGAGCATTGGGGCTTATCTTACGCATTTTGACTTCCACAAACACAAGCGTCGGACGCACCCCGCCTGCCTTCTGTGGCTCATCATGATAAGCGATGATGTCAATCTCGCCTGTGCGATGTACGGTGTAGTTGGTCGTGATGACAGTCAGCCCCTGCTGTCTCAAAAACGCTTGGGCAAGCTGTTCATAATGGTCTCCAAGAGTTCTCATGGCGTACTCACTCAAATGGGCTAGCATAACAAATTTTATAAAACTTTACCAATATTTGTGGTTTTTATTTATAATACGCTTTTTACTTTTGATAAATCGCCATGAAATTAAGAATCCTAAGTGTCGGACACAAAATGCCTGCATGGGTACAGACAGGCGTGGACGAATACGCCAAACGCATACAGCCAATGATGAGTACCGAGATTGTGGAGATACCCCCTGCCAAACGTGCCAAAAATCCATCATTTGCCGAGATAGAAAAATACAAAACCCAAGAAGGACAAGCCATTTTGTCCGCTCGCCTACCCAAAGAAAAGCTCTGGGTGCTAGAAGTCAAAGGCAAAATGCTCTCTACCGAACGCCTTGCCGACCGTCTGCAGACCGCCATGACGGACGGCACCGACATCGCTTTGGTCATCGGCGGGGCGGACGGGGTGTCGGCGGACGTACTAACGCAGGCGGATTTTAAATGGTCGCTGTCGGATTTGACCCTGCCCCACCCTTTGGTGCGAGTGGTGCTGATAGAACAGCTCTATCGGGCGATGAGTATCATTAATAATCACCCCTATCATCGGGCGTGAGTGGGTAGGGTACTACATTTGAAATAGGTACTGTTCAATAAAGAGATATTTTTAAAATTTAGACGTGTAGGGTAATTTATTCATCCAAAAATCAATGCGTTTATAGAGCAAATGCATCTAAAAGCACGGTCAATTAACAATACCTTTAAAACACCCCCTTTGCCATAAATACCTCCACCCCACCGCCAAACTCGCCCCCACCATATCCGCCACGCCGTCCCATACATCCATGGTGCGTGTGGTAAAATAGCCTTGTATCAGCTCGCTTGCCACCGCCCAGCCCAAAGCCACCGCCCACAGGTAGAGTGCTTTGGTTTTGGTATTGATATTAAATAACAGCGATAGCAGATAAAACTGCCCAAAAAACATCGCAAAATGAGCCACTTTATCCAAATGGCTCACACTTGGCACTTGACCGCTTGGCACACGCAAAAACAGTCCATAGCAGGACAGCCCAAACCACAAAAGCACGGCAAACCACAGCCATTTGACAGAAATTTTTGTCATCATCATTCATTACACCACACAAAGCGGTCATCATAACAAATTTTATGGTAATTTTTTATGAAAAAATGATGAATTTCGCCTATAATATGCCCTTTGTCCGTCCATTTCTCATTTTCATGCAAATCATCAACTTAGACCCACATGCCCCCACCGCCTTGCCCCCACACGCCTTGACTATTGGCAACTTTGATGGGGTGCATTTGGGACATCAGGCAATGCTTAACGCCCTAATCAAAGACGCCACCAAGCATTCACTTGCCACTGCCGTCATGGTGTTTGAGCCACAGCCTAAGGAATTTTTTAGCCCACAAAGCCCCCCTGCCCGCTTGACAAACTTTGCCGAAAAAGTCGCCTTGCTGGGCGGTCATGGCATAGATTTTGTCATCAAGGCAAATTTCAATGACGATTTTCGCCACCTATCTGCTCATGCCTTTGCCACACTTTTGACCACTTTGGGGACACAGCATCTGGTGCTGGGCGATGATTTTCGTTTTGGGCATGACCGCACAGGCGACAAGGCATTTTTGCAGGGGCTAGGGTTTAGCGTGGATAGCCTTGCCACGATTGCCCATGATAAGGTACGAGTTAGCTCCACGGCGGTGCGTGGGGCGTTGGCACAGGGCGATTTGGACACCGCCAAAATCATGCTTGGGCGAGACTATGCCATGACAGGGCAAGTGGTGCATGGCGACAAAATCGGACGAACGCTTGATTTTCCCACCGCCAACGTTGCCTTAGATAGGCTAAAACCTGCCATACAGGGCATTTTTGGGGCAGATATTCTGGCATATAGGGACGGCAAGGCAGTTGATTTATATGCCTTAGGGGGCGGTATCAAAGGACAAACCGCAAGCAGTCTATTTGGGGCGGTCAATGTCGGCAAACGCCCAAGCGTAAACGGCACGGATTATCGCTTAGAGGTGCATTTGCCAGAGTTTACAGGCGATTTGTACGGCATGACGTTGCGTGTGATTTTTAAAAAATACTTGCATGGCGAGCGTCATTATGAGAGTTTGACACAGTTAAAAGACGGCATAAAAAGGGACGTGGACGAGCTTGTGGCGTGGCACAAGGCTTTATAACCATGACATCTAGGGTGTACCAAATACGCCCTTTTTTTGTGCGTGGCACACCTACTTTTAAAACAAACACCCATAAAAAAGAGCGAATAATCGCCCTTTGTCTTTATCATATTACTGCTCGTTCATCGCAAGCATCGTACCTGTGTTTGCTGTGGCATCTAGGTAACGAGTATCACGCCATACGCTGTATCCATTGTGGTTGCGATACGGGCTAAAATTAGGCTGACGAAAATCTGATACCCACTGACTGCCATCATAGATTTGGATATGACCGTGCGGATTTTTACTGGTACGGTTAAAGACTGCTACATCGCCAATCTGTGGTACGTAGTTGTCATTACTAATACGGGTAAAGCCTGCACTGGCAAGCGTGCCATTGGCGTACTGATAGGCGGATGGCTGTGGGGTGAAGCTATAACCAGCGGATTGTAGTGCCTTACGCACATACATGGCACAGCGACCCACGCTCTTGCCGTGAGCGGCACGGGCAGCCAGACGGGCAGCTGTGGCAGGGGCAGAGCCATTTAGAGCGGCGACTGTACTGCCTGTATTATTGCTTGCTGAAAAGTTAGTGAGTGTTTGGGTGTTGGTACTAAACCCTTGGGTCAGACGAGAATTACCTTGTGACGCCCCCATCAGCTCATTGATGGCACTGTCAAGCTCAGCATTGCTTAGCGTTTGGGTGGGCATGGGCGGTGCGATGATGTTTACTTGACGCTCGCCATTGGCAGATGAGATGGTGATTCTGCCACTTTCTGCATTTGCACTGACTGTCGTCAAGGTAATTGCCGACATTAACCAAAAGAGTTTTTTCATAAGATTGCCTCGCATCCATCATGCACGACGACACAGCGTTTGTCTGTGGGTTAGTCGTCCCCTGTTTACATGAGTGATGTCAGATGGGTTAGTTTTGTTAAAGCTTGGGTTTATGCCATACGCATCCGAACGTACTTTTTAGCTCAATAAGGCATTGGCATTGAGCAGGTGGCGTGATAAACTTAGCTCTTGGACACCATGTCCGTCAGTTTTTAAAAGGTATTATGATGAGTGATGATTTATATCTAAAAACCCATTTTCCAAACCACCTTGCCAATCGCACCGAAAAACAAGCGGCGGCAGGGGCGAAACTTCCCAAAGACCTAAGCAGACGACTTGCCCACTTTACTCACTTGACCCATCTGTCCACCCCCCTACTGTCAGGTGTGTTGGGCGAGCTTAGTAGTCAGGTACAAGTGGCGTATGCTCATGATGATAAAATCACCTTAGCACTACCAACCATCACATCCGCCAATCATGTACGTTATCTACATCAAGAATGTCTGTCGGCACTGCATGAACATCCAGCATTTGGGCAGTTTTCAAAAATGGGGGTCATTGTCAATCACAAAATTCATCAGCGTGGTAGCGGTCAAATTACCGCCCAAACCACCTTAGAAAAACCATTAAGCGAAAACACGGTGCGAACTATAACACAGACTGCCAAACTTGTCATCAAAAATCCAAGTTTACAGGCGTCCTTCATCAAGCTTATTCAGACCGCCGCCACCAAAGAATGATAATTATTCTTAAATTTGGGTCTTTTACGGTCTTTTTGTAATCTTATGTAAAGAAATCCGCCCATTTTCACGAAATTTCCATAAAATTCTCATAAAAGCTCTGTGCAAATCCCCCAAAACCCCCACAAACACAAAAGCGAGCTACTGTCAGCTCGCTTTTACTTTGTTACACGCCATTTTGATTAATTTTTAGCTTTATTACACTAATTTTTCAGTCAGTTTGCCGAAATTTAAATCGCCCAAATTTTTGACTTAAAATCCTTCATTTTTTAGGGGATTTTTGGGCGGAATGAAGGCTATCGGACAGCTGTTTTTGTCATAATTTGTTACAATTTCATAGGCACTGTCATCTGCCAATACCGCTCGAATGAGTGCGTTATTTAGGGCATGACCTGATTTGTAGGCGTTAAATTTACCGATGATGTTATGCCCAATGACGAACAAATCGCCCACCGCATCTAGCATTTTATGGCGGACAAATTCGTTAGGATAACGTAGCTCGCCATTGACCACCGATGTCTCATCCAGCACCACGGCATTATCCATGCTACCGCCTAAGGCAAGATTGTGCTTTTTGAGCATCTCTAAGTCTTTTAAAAAGCCGAACGTGCGAGCCTGCCCTACTTCACGGGCGAAATTGGCGGTACTAAAATCAAGCGACGTGGTCTGCTCGGTCGCTTTGATGGCAGCATGATTAAAATCAATCTCAAAATGCATCAAAAAACCGTCATCATAAGGGGCAAGCTCCGCCCATTTGTCTTCATCAGTCACGCGCACGGTTTTTTTGATTTTCAAAAAGGCTTTGGGAGCGGGCTGTTCTGCCACGCCTGCCTCGTCAATCAAAAACAAAAACGGTGCTGCCGAGCCATCCATAATCGGAATCTCAGAGGCATTGACTTCTATATATAGATTATCCAAACCGCACGCTGACACCGCTGAGAGCAAATGCTCTACCGTGCCAACTCGTGCATCGCCCGCCACTAAGTTGGACGACATCATTGTATCTTGGATAAGCGTGGCACTCATGGGAATGTGGGCGTTATCAAGGTCAGTGCGTACGAACACAATACCCGTGCCGATGGGAGCGTCTCGCAAGGTGAGCGTGACTTCCTTGCCACTGTGTAGTCCTATGCCAGTGGCAGTGATGGGTGTGGCTAGGGTGCGTGCAGGATAATAGTTAATGTCGGTATTATTGTTCATGATAAGCTCATCTGTCTGGATATCACGCATTTTATCATCTGATGACAGGTTTGTCATCATGGCGGACATGAATGGGGTGTAATGACAATGATTGGTAAAATTAATAAAGACATGCTAAATGGTGCCAGTGGTAAATTTTTGTACCAATGCATGAATGCCATTTAGGGCAGGCTGATAATCAGGGGCGTATAAAAACAAAGCGAGCACGATGATGTAGAGCATGACATATCGCAGGGATTTTTTACGTTCAAAAAACTTTAATGCCGTGCCTGATGATTTTTTGAGTTTAAGCCCCAGCACATTGACGCTGTATATCTCATCTAGCACCAAATGCACCAACGACCCGATGAACAAAAATCCTCCAAACAGCCAGCTGACTTTGGCGGTCATGCCAAAGCCATAAAACGCCCCATAGATGGCAAACAGTCCACACATCGCCATGTATGGCACCGAATGCACCATACCCCGATGAACGGTGAGATGGCTAAACAGTCCTATCACGCCATAACGCACAACCACGAACGCCCCACCCCACACCATGAGTGCCTGCCCCACTAGCTGTGTGCCTGTGGTCTGATGGGCGGTGTACAAAATGGCGGTGAGCGTGGCGACAAATAACGACATGAGCGTAAAAAATCGCTTGGCAGGAATGGATGTTTCAAGGTCAATATCAGGCAACAGCCCACCAATAACCCCTATCGCCAAACAAAAAATCGCCGTACCAAAGCCAAATAACCCACCCACAAAGCCAAACGTGGCAAGGGCAGTACTGGCAATGGCAGCAACGGTCAAATGCGTGGTGAAATTTGCCATAAAGCGAAAAACCTACCGACATAACAACAAATCCCCAAGCCGTAACTTGGGGATTTAGAATTTGGCACTCCATAGGGGATTCGAACCCCTGTTACCGCCGTGAAAGGGCGATGTCCTAGGCCTCTAGACGAATGGAGCGTAAAACTTAACCAAACCAACACAAGATTGCTCAAAGAGCGTGCCTAGGTGCTTGTGTTTTCTACTTCTAAAAAGAAGTGGTGGAGCTAAGCGGAGTCGAACCGCTGACCCCTTGCATGCCATGCAAGTGCTCTACCAACTGAGCTATAGCCCCTTTGTTAAGGTGGGCGTATTATATAAAAGAGCCTGTGCTTTGTCAAATAATTTTTTAAAAAAATTTTAAAAAAACCGATAAATAATTGAAAATTATCGGTTTTTAATTACATTATTCTTGATTTAAAAAATTCGGCAAAGTTTTATTCACTTCTTCTAATTTTTTGAGTTTCTTTTTACCAAGTCCGCCCAGCACTTCGGCGGCGTGGCGAAGGCGAGCCAAGGTCATGTCCGCACCGATGACATACATGGAGTTCATGACAGGCGTGCTAGACGTTGAGCCTGCAATCCCCACAAAAAACGGCTGCATAAAGTCTTTTAACTTAATCTCAAAATGCCCTGCCAAGCCTTTTAGGGTCTGATAAATGTTATTCTCGCTCCACTCGGGCAAGGCTTCTAGTTGCCATGTGGCAAGATAGAGAATTTCAAGTAATTTGTCGTTATCCAGCGATTTATGGATAAAATCGTCCGCCGTAACGTTTGGCAAATTTTGAAAATAAAACCCTGCCCAATTTACCGCATCAGACAACACATTAATGCGTGGCTGAATGGCTTTGGCAATGGCGGTCAGCTTATCATCATCGCTTGCCCACGCCAAAATCTTCGCCTTCAACTCGTCCGCACTCATCGCACGCAGGTATTCGCCATTGAGCCAGTAGAGTTTTTCAATGTCAAACACAGGTCCACCCAGAGAGACACGCTTAATATCAAAGCTCGCAATCATCTCATCCAAGCTAAATTTCTCCGCTTCGTTTGGCAAGCTATACCCCATACGACCCAGATAATTCATCAAGGCTTCTGGTAAAACGCCCGCATCACGATAATAAGTGATGGAAGTTGGGTTTTTGCGTTTTGAGAGTTTGGATTTGTCGGGGTTACGCAGTAGGGGCATATGGCACAATACAGGCATTTCCCAACCAAAATACTCATACAAAAGTTTGTGCTTGGGGGCGGAGTTAATCCACTCTTCGCCACGAATGACGTGGGAAATTTGCATTAAATGGTCGTCCACAACATTGGCAAGATGATAAGTCGGCAAGCCGTCTGTTTTTAGTAGAACCTGCATATCGACCGTTTCCCAAGGAATGCTAATCTCGCCACGAAGCATGTCATGAATCACGCACTCGCCGTCTGTCGGTACACGCATACGAATGACAAAGGGCTTACCACTCTCGGCAAGTTTATCGCTCTCTTCACGGCTCAGATTGGCATAACGCCCGTCATAACGCACAGGCAAGCCTTGGGCTTCTTGCTCTTTGCGCATTTGGTCTAGCTCGTCTGTCGTGCAAAAACAGCGAAAGGCATGACCTTTGTCCAGTAGTTCTTGGGCGTATTTTTTGTAAATCTCGGAACGCTCGGACTGGCGATACGGGGCGAACTGTCCGCCCACGTCAGGGCCTTCGCTCCATGTCAAACCTGCCCATTTTAGGGCGTTTAAAATCATCTGCTCGGACTGGGTGGTAGAACGGACTTGGTCGGTGTCTTCAATGCGTAGGATAAACTCGCCCCCTTGCGATTTGGCAAAAACCATATTAAACAAGGCAATATAAGCCGTGCCAACGTGCGGAAAGCCAGTTGGGGACGGGGCGATACGGGTGCGAATGGGTTTGGTTGGATTTGTCATGGGATTTCTCAGAAAAATTTGGGATATGATACCAAAATTTGGCTTAGTTTTCAGCAGGGCGTGTTGAACTTTTTTATTTGCAATGAAAAATAGGGGAAATCGCCCATTTTTCAAGGAAAAGATGCAGACTGATAGCCATTCTATCAGGCAAGTTTTTATTATAAAAAACCAGATTTAGCCATTTTTCATGCAAAAACGTACTTTTATTTCTAAAAATTTGCAAATTGTAAATAATGTTATAAAGGTTCAACACGTCCTAGCCTTATCAAGTATCAATCTCGCCCCTATCGGCAAATGGTCAGACAAATCAGACCACGGCACACCGCCATAGACTTGGGCGGATAGGACGGTCAAATGCCGTACATAAATGCGGTCAAGGCTTATCATGGGAAACTTGGCAGGGAAAGTCGCAGGGTGTTTGCCATGCTTGGTATAAAAGACTTCGGACAGTCCCAAATCCGCCATAAACCGCCCCGATTTTTTCGCCCAATCATTAAAATCCCCCGCCAAAATGAGCGGTTTGTCCTTGTCAATCTCGCTGTTGATATAGTCACTGATTGCCTTGTATTGCTTGGTGCGGTCGGCTTCTAGTAGGTTTAAATGAGCGTTTAGCACCACCACAGGCACGCCCCAACCGTCAGGGGTTATCTCGCTATGCAAAACGCCCCGTTTTTCTAGGCGTGAAACGGTGATATTGACATTGTGCTTGGGGTCTAGTCGGTGGCGTGAAAGCGTGGCATTGCCGTGATTGCCGTGCGGGTAGCGGACGTTTTCGCCATAACTGTGCGACAGCGACAAATATTCGCCAAACCACTCATGGTGCGACTGGTCGGGGTATTCGTTAAAAGAGACGGCTCGTTTTAGGTTTTGCCCTTGCACTTCTTGCAGACACAACACATCAATCGGCAAATCCGCCAACGCTTGCCCCATGCGTTGGAGCTTGACAAGGCGGTTTAAGGGCGACATGCCTTTATGGATATTATAAGAAACAACGTGAATGGGAGTCATGTCTTTGCTTTTAAAAATTCAAACAGTAAAAGACAAACATACCACGCTTTTATGACAAAAGCAACCTACCCCACGTCCACGCTACTCCTTGCAAAAGTGCGTTGTTATCCTTATTATAAACCCAAATTCTAAGCCCAAAAATTTTTAGGAACACACCCATGATTGATTTTCACACACAAGCCCTAGATGAGCGTTTACGCCTTGTGGATTTTGACAGAACAGACGCCAGCACACTAAAAGCCTTAGTGGAGCAAGATTTAAAAATTGCTGATGAGTTTTTGGATAATTTGCCAAGCACCGATGAGCCAACGACAGCCCTTGACATCATCGGTCGGTTTAACCGCCTAAATCTTAACCTAAACCGCAGTTTTGGGATACTCTCCCACCTAAACAGCGTGGTGTCTAGCCAAAAGATTCGCACCGCTCATCATGACGTACTGCCTGCCTTGTCCGCCTTTTCTACCAAAACAGGGCAATCGGTGGGGCTGTATCAGCTTTATAAACTTGTCAATGATAATTTAGAAAAGCTAGAAGCAGACAACGCCCTAACACGAGCGGTAGAGCTTGCCTTACAAGACTTTACGCTGTCTGGGGTTGCCTTAGATGACGACAAAAAAGCACGCTTTGCCGAGATTTCTGCTCGCCTGTCGGTACTGTCCGCCAAATTCTCGGACAACGCCCTAGACGCAACCCAAGCCTTCGCCCTGCCCTTGAGCCAAGCCCAACTGTCCGGCATTACCCCAAGCGGTCTTGCCCTACTAAAATCGGCAGGCGACACCTATAAAGCCAAGCACCCCAATAGCGTACTGGCAACCGACTATGTCGCCACGCTTGATATCCCCATGTATCTGGCGGTCATGCAGTACGCCGATGACCGCACCTTGCGTGAGACGCTCTACCACGCCTATAACACTCGTGCCAGTGCCGTGTCTAGCTATGGACACACCGAATTTGACAATGGTGACATCATGAGCGAGATACTCGCCCTACGCCAAGAAAAAGCCAAACTGCTCGGCTTTGACGACTACACCCAAGTATCCTTGGCAAGCAAAATGGCAAATGATAAAGATGAGATTGAAACCTTTTTAAAAACGCTCGCTCATCACGCCACGCCCTTTGCTAAGGCGGATTTGGCGGACATGGAGGTTTTGGGCAAAACGCTTGGGCTTGATAAGATTGAGCCGTGGGATACACCGTATTTAGCCGAAAAAATCCGCCTTGAAAAATACAACCTAAACAGCGATGAGATTCGCCCTTATTTTCCACTCCCTGTGGTGCTTAGCGGTTTGTTTGACATCATCGGCAAGCTCTTTGGCGTGTCCTTTAAGGAGCGGACGGCAGACGTACCACGTTGGCATACGGACGTGCAGTTTTTTGAATTGCATGACAAAAACGGCTTGATGGGCGGGCTGTATCTTGACCTATTTGCTCGTACAGGCAAGCGTGGTGGGGCGTGGTTGTCAGGCTTTCAAGAAAAGCATAAAGACAGCCAGATTGAACAACTTCCTGTCGGCTTTATCGTGGGTAATTTCTCGCCTGCGGTGGGCGATTTGCCAAGCCTTTTAACCTTTGATGAAGTTACCACGCTGTTTCATGAGTTCGGGCATGGCTTGCACCATTTATTGACCAAAATCACGCTCTCGGACGTGGCAGGCATCAGTGGTGTGGAGTGGGACGCTGTGGAATTGCCCAGTCAGTTTATGGAAAATTTTGCCATTGACAAAGACGGCATTGCTCTCATCAGTCGCCATGTAGAGACAGGCGAACCCTTGCCCCAAGATAAATTGACCGCTCTGCTGAACGCCAAAAACTTCCAAAGTGGACTACAAACCTTACGCCAGATAGAGTTTGGATTGTTTGATTTACGCATTCATGGCAAAGGGCTGTCGGGCTATGATGAAATTTTGGCGGTGCTAGACGGCGTGCGTGATGAAATAGCCGTCATCAAACCGCCTGCCAGCAACCGTTTTGCCAACACGTTTAGCCATATTTTTGCAGGGGGCTATGCGTCAGGGTATTATTCTTATAAATGGGCGGAGCTGTTGTCGGCGGACGCTTTTGGCAAATTTGAAAGCAGTCAAAACACCGCCACGCATGGCGTATTTGACCCTGCCATTGGTAATGCCTTCAAAAGCGAAATCCTACAAATGGGCGGTTCTCGCCCTGCCAAGGACAGCTTTGTCGCCTTTATGGGGCGAGACACTGACATGGGAGCGTTACTGCGTCATAGTGGGTTTGTCAAATAGTCAAATCACGGCAAGCAACCATTGCACAAATGCACAAATGGGGGTAAAATCTACCCCCATTTTTATTGAAAAACACCATGAGATACCAATCCACCCGCCCAAAACGCCAATTTCTTGCAGGGGTCAAATGCACCCAATGCAAAGCGACCGATACCACCGTGCAGGTACAGATTTTCACGCCAGAGCCTGATGAGTACATCGAGTGCGTGGCATGTGGGCATACAGCACGCCGACCCACCGCAGACGACCTGCCCCAAATCCAAGCCACCACCGAAGGGGCGATGACAGAGAGCGTGGGCGTGGTGCGTTTTGTAAAATAGTCATCAGATGTCGCCCTAC
The DNA here is from genome assembly GCF_000426885.1 of Moraxella caprae DSM 19149. Taxonomy (GTDB): domain Bacteria; phylum Pseudomonadota; class Gammaproteobacteria; order Pseudomonadales; family Moraxellaceae; genus Moraxella; species Moraxella caprae. The sequence goes on from NZ_KE384583.1 coordinate 19,990, forward strand.
CATGAATTTGAGTCAAAATTTGTGCTTTTTGTCTTAATTTTGTTGTAAAAAGCTGAAAATTCTTGTAAATTTTGATATAGTACAGCAATATTTGTTGGCAAGCACCCCATCAGCACCATCAGACTCGACTTGTATCAAAGTCAGTCAAAGCCCGATGAACGCCCCTGCCATCCATTAGCCCCATTTAGCCAATAAGATAGGTTTCCCATGTCAGAGAAAAAAGACCCGAACGAGATTAATTTTGATGATGAATTTTTGGACATTGATTTCGGCAATGCCGACCTCAATGCCAGTACCGACACGACTGCTGATGTTGATTTAAGTGCCGAATTTGACGAGCTGTTTGACCAAAACACTGCCAACACCGCTAGCTCTGACATTGACTTGACCATCAATGAGCCTGTGGGCATCGCCCTATCTGATGTAACCGTGGCTGATAATGCCACTGGCATTGATTTAACCCACGCTACCAATAACACCGCCCAAGACGATTTTTTCAATCAACTAGATGACCTAAACCAAGCCAACACCCCCACCGACGTGGCAAACGACAACGTCGATACCGCCCTACTGGGTGCAGGAGCAGTCGCAGGGGCGAGTGTCGCCAGTGGTCTCGGACAAGACAAACCTGCCCAAGATAAGCCTGTTAAAGAAGAATTTTTTGGTAAAAAAGATGGCTCACCCAAAACTCCAAAAATGACCAGAACCAAAGCCCCTAAAGCTCCAAAACCTGCCAAAAATAGTGGCAACAAAAGCGACTTGACAGGGCTACTTAGCGACCCTAAAAAGCTCAACAAGCTCATCTTAGGCGGTGTGATTGCCCTAGCCCTGATTGGCGTGGCACTCTACATGGCGATGAGTGGTGATGAAAGCAGTACCCCTGATGTCGCTCCTGCTCCTGCTCCTGTGAGTACGCCTGCCCCTGCCGAAGAGACCGCCCCGCCTGCCACTGACAGCACCGAAACTCCTACTTCGCAAAGCGAAGGCGATGTGGCAAGTGATACAGCAACTACCCCTGTGGCAAGTGACAGCGTGCTACCTGAGATTAAACCCGTGGTTAATCCCGATGAGATTCTAAATGCTGAGATTCCAAGCGACCCTGCACTCATCAAAGAAGAGATTGACCGTTTGGCAGACAAAGATGCCCAAATCGCTGAACAAGAAAAACTCATCCAAGATCAGCTGACCCTAATGGAAGATTTGACGACCGCCAAAGCTGAGCAAATCGCCCTACTCGAAGCCCAAATCGCTGAACTTGAAAACCAAAAAAACAGCACCGAGACCACCGCTCCTGCCAGCGGACAGTAAAGCACCCACCAAAAACAAAGCCCGACAGATGTTGGGCTTTGTTTTTGGTTTTGATTTATCAATTTATAAATCAATTTACAAAATCCGTATCGCCTGCTCTCGCTTCTCTAATGCCTTGCCTTCTAGTACCGATTTGGCGACGTGGCGTTCTTTGTCATTATCAAAGCCCAAGATATGCCAACTTCTCCCTAGGTCGGTGATGACTAAGGTGTCATTTATCAGCTCAATACAAGCATTCTCGCTCAGTTTGACGTTTTGCCCCTGTGCGATAAAGGCACGATTTTTGATGATAATCACCCCTGTGGCGATACGGCTTTGGTATTTTAGGCGGTTTTTGTAGATATTAAAACCAAAAATCAGCACCGCAAACACTGCCATCATCCCAATGGTAATCTGTACAGGAGCGGTCATGGCAACCACCGCCACACATATCGCCAACACAACAAGCACCCCTGCCATGACAAAGACAGGGTTCGACTCGGTGCCGTTTAGCGTGATAGACACGCCATCATCGATGACTTTTAGCATTACCAGTCCAACGCTTGTTTTTGGAGTTCAAAAATCTCTTTAATACCAGACTCGGCAAGGTCAAGCATGGCATTTGCCTGCTCACGGGTAAAATACTTATCTTCTGCCGTACCCTGAATCTCGATAAACCCGCCTGCTTGGGTCATGACCACATTCAAATCGGTATCGCAGGTCGAGTCTTCGCTATAATCCAAATCCAAATACGCCCGTCCGTCCTTGATACCGACTGACACCGCCCCCACCAGTCCGATGAGCGGGTCTGTGGTAAGCCTCTTGTCTCGTTGTAGACTCTCTAGGGCATCAATGAGCGCCACCGCCGAGCCTGTAATGCTTGCCGTGCGTGTACCACCGTCCGCTTGTATGACATCACAGTCTACATAAATGGTGTTCTCGCCCAGTTTTGACAAATCCAGCATGGCACGAAGCGAGCGACCGATAAGACGCTGTATCTCTTGGGTGCGTCCTGACTGTTTGCCCTTAGTCGCTTCACGTTGAGTGCGTGTGCCTGTGGCTCGTGGGAGCATGCCATATTCGGCAGTGAGCCAGCCTTGCCCTTGACCTTTTAGCCAACGTGGTACGCCTTGCTCTATGCTGACGTTGCATAGCACTTTGGTGTCGCCATAGCAGACAAGCACTGAACCTTCGGCATGTTTGGTGTAGTTGCGGATAAAGCTGATGGGACGTAATTGGGATAATTCACGGTTGTCGTGTCGCATGATGTGCCTTTATAAAGTAAAATTTGGACTATTGTAACAGTTTTTGCCCCAAAACAAAACCGCCCAACCCAGAATATCCCCATTGGCAATATTCAGATTGGACGGATTTTTAAGCGTTATGAATTTTTAACTTATCACGCCTTTTTATCCTCTTCTAATTTACGCAAATCCTTACGCAAGATTTTACCAACATTAGATTTTGGCAACTCATTAATGAACTCAACATATTTGGGGCGTTTATAGCCTGTTAGATTCTCTTTTGCCCATGCGATGACTTCTTTTTCTGTTAGGCTGTCGTCTTTTTTGACCACATAGACTTTGACCAGCTCGCCACTATGCTCATCAGGCACGCCAATCACGCCACATTCTAGCACTTTGGCGTGAGCGGTGATGACTTCTTCAACTTCGTTAGGATAGACGTTAAAGCCCGACACCAAAATCATGTCCTTTTTACGGTCAACGATTTTGACAAAGCCCTGCTCGTCCATCACACCAATATCGCCCGTCTTAAAGTAGCCGTCCTTTGTCATGGTCTTCTCGGTCTCATCGGGGCGGTTGTAGTAACCTGCCATGACCTGCGGGCCTTTGATGGCAATCTCGCCTGCCTCGCCCATTGCCACTTCTTTGCCGTCATCGTCCAATAGGACAATGTCGGTATTAGGAAATGGAATGCCAATTTTGCCGGTGTAGCTCCCTGGCGGATTTATCGTGGCGACAGGCGATGTCTCAGACAGCCCATAGCCTTCAACGATGTAAGTACCCGTGAGCTTCTCCCATGCTTCTGCCGTGCTTGGTAACACCGACATGCCCCCGCCAAGCGATAGACGTAGGTTGGTGTGGTCAAGGTTTTTAAAGCCTTCATGATGAGCCAACGCATTAAACAAAGTATTGACCGCAGGGAAGAATACTGGACGATATTTGGCAAAATCTTTGGTCAAAGCATCAAAATCACGAGCGTTGGTGATAAGTAACAAGCTAAACCCCATCTTCAAACCAAGCATGGATACCGTAAATGAGAAAATATGATACAAAGGCAACGCCGTGGCGATGTATTTACCCGTCAAATCTTCATCGGCAGGAAAGACCTTTGTTACAAACGTCATGCACTGCTCAACGTTAATCACAAGGTTCTTATGCGTGAGCATCGCCCCTTTTGCCACGCCTGTCGTACCGCCTGTGTATTGTAGCACCGCAATGTCATCAAGCGACAGCTCGGGGCGGACATAGCGACTTGCCGATACTGCCGTTAGGGCATCTTTAAAACTCACGGCATTGGGAATATTCCAACTTGGCACCATTTTTTTGACATGGCGGACGACCAAATTCACCAAAATGCCTTTGAGTCCCATCATGTCGCCAATGCTCGCCACAATGACATGCTTAACCTGCCCTTTGTTTTTGACCTTTTCAAAGGTATGAGCAAAGTTCTCCACGATGAACAACGCCTTTGCCCCGCTGTCATTAAGCTGATGTTCTAGCTCATGCGGTGTGTACAGCGGATTGACATTGACAAGAGTCAGACCTGCCCGAATAATGCCCATCATCGCAATCGGATACTGCAAAATATTTGGCATCATCACCGCCACTTTGTCGCCCTTGACCAGCCCCAGCGACTGCAAATAACTGGCAATCTGACGGCTGTATGTATCAAGCTCACGATAAGTAATGGACGCCCCCATACACGTTAGGGCGACTTTATTGCCATGTTTGGCAAAGTTCTGCTCAAAGCTGTCAAGCAGGGAATTGACACCGTCTGGCACCTTGACATTAATATCAAGCCCATTATCGGCGTAGGTTTTCACCCAAGGACGGTCGGCAGGGACACTAAAATTTTGCATGATTCTTCCTTAATATTCTAAAATGGAATGTATTGGCAGTAAAATCGGTCAAATTGCTCAAAAATTAATCACAATCAGATGCTTAAATGTAAGCAAATATTACGCTATAAAATACACCATTTTTGCCAAATTGCCAAATGATTTTTGTTTGAAAGGGCAAAATTTTTGTAGTGATTATGTTGTTTGTGGGGTGTTTATAAAAATGCTTGATAAGCGATTGATGAGAAAATAAAAGATAAAAAAGGTAAAGTAGCACAAGGCACGCAGATGATGCCAAAATCAAAAGCAAAGACCCCTATTTTTATTAAGTCAAAGCCAAAGATAATGCCTTATAAAGTCCAATTTTTAAAAATTGGTAAACTTTAAAGGATAAAAATAGGGCGATGGTTTGATAGACGAATCCCAAATTCGTTGCATGTTCAATGCTAAGGCAACAATGCCAATTTAATTCGCCTTGTGCTACTTTGGGTTTTGGGTAAAATGGGCTTTATAGGTCAAAACCCATTTCCCCAAAATCGGTTATCATGGTTTTACGGTCAATAACTCATCAATGATTGTCTTAAATTCATTTGGCACAATGATTTTAAAATTGGCAATCTCATTTTTTATGACAATGAGTCTTTCGGTTTCGGCTTTTACTTTTTCGTTTAACAGCATTTGGCGTTCGTGAGAGCGTTTATTATACTCTTCTTCATAAGCCACAAGCGATTTATTTTGAAATTCACGGAATTTGGCTTTATAGGCATTGACCGTACTTTCATGTTCTCTATGCTCGGCTAATAGATAGTTTTGTAATTGTTGTAATTCATCTAGCTCATACAATGGCGTGTGATGAATTTTAAATACCTGTTCGCCCACTTCTTTAAAACTAATGCGTTCTTTTTTGGTAAGGCTTGTGCGGATTTTATCAAAGTTATGAATAAATTTGCCAACATGAGACGCTTTGGCTTCGGCAGTCTTATAGGTAATAACATCAGATAATGGCAATGTCAAAAGATAATCTTCCATATCCACATTGATTAAGCGTTGCAATTCTAACATATCAATACCTGCCAATAATGAATCTTGCTCATCTCGCACTTGTTTGATTTTGATGTTAATCATGTCAAGCCTATTGTCTTTCTCTTTAATGGCACTTCTAAAAAAGGCAGAAATGGCGTATAACTTACCAATATTGGCAAGTTTGCCGTCAATATCATTAACCTTTTTAAAGTTATCCAATGCTTCACCGTCAAGGCTAGATGTGTGCGTTTCTAGGTTGGTAATCTCATCTTGAATTGGTTTAGGGTTTCTTTGATACTCTCACAGATATAATTGGCTTCTGATGAAGTCAAACCTGATGCATTAAAATAGGGGTTTTTGGTTAATAGTTTGTGGGTTAATTCTTGGCTCATCATAATAAAATCCTTAATCAATTTAAAAATACTATGGCTATATTAACGAAAGTTAAACGTTAAATCAAGACACAAATTAAATTATCTATCTTCGCTCATTTAACTTTAATAATTCATCTTTTATTCTTTTGGCATTTTGATAAACATCATCACAAAGCACAATCTCATCATCACCGCCAAAATGCGACACATTGGGCAAGTCTTTTAAAAATTCATCAATATCATCAAGCGTTAAAAATCTGCCGTGCAAATCAAAACCGACATTTAAAATCTTGCCTTTTACCTTTGCCATGCGGTCGTGAATATGCCCGTGCAAATGATAATAGCCCTTATGACAGCCATCCCATTCATCAATGGGATAATGGAATAAAATCAGCGTGTGTTTTGTTTCTTTAAAAGTTAATTTTAAATAATCCTGCACCGATGATAATAATGGATTGCCGTCATTTTTGGTTTGGGTTAAAAACTGCTCTTTGTGCCGTTTGATTAAATTATCGTGATTGCCCAAAATTAAATGGTGTTTGCCATTTAACTGATTTAACACTTTTTCAATCTCTGTTAAATCGTGGCTAAATGACACATCGCCCAAATTATAGACCACATCATCAGGGGCAATGGTCGCATTCCAAATTTCAATGAGTTCATCATTCATTTTATCCAAACTTTCAAAAGGTTTGCGAAAAGTCGGACAAAATTTAACAATATTTTTATGGCTAAAATGTAGGTCGGAAGTAAAATAAATCATCAAGTTTCCTTAAATTGTAAGGTGCGTATTACGCACCGTTATTAGGTGTGATTGGTGCGTGGTACGCACCTTACGGATTATGATTGTTTCATAATCGCCCCAAAAATTCTTGAATAAACGCAATTTTATTAAGTTCTGATAACTGATTAAACTTCTCTTTATTATCCTTAATATAATCAATCAACGGATAATATTCTTCATCGACATTTCTTTTATCCAATTTTCGCCCAAGATTGGTGGCATTACTCCGCCCCAAAAATTTGGAAATCAAATAATAAGGTGATTTAAGTTTAAACAACATTTCTTTGCTTGCATTATCAAACACCATAAAACCTTCGTGTTCTACGGTTTTTAATAAGGCTTTTAATTCGCCAAAGGCAATGGATTTTATCATTTGCGGGCGAGTAATTGTAATACCGCTACCAATGGCATTTTGTTCGGCATTAAACTTATCGGCAATGGCGTTTAATTCATTTTCATCAAATTGTCGCCCGCTCGCCACATCAATAATCCCAATCAAAGTTTCGCCAAACACTTCTTTGATGATATGCACATCTTTTTCATCGGTAATTTCAAATAAAAAGGTGTGGTTGGGGTATTGTTTAAACAATGGCTCATATTTTTCACAATGAGCCTTATTCATTTTGGCAAAGTCGCTGTCCAATGACCCTGTGGTAGAGTACAATACTTGATGATTAAAACTGGCGTGATAGCTTGGGTGCGTTTCATCAAGTGCCACATAAGTACACACGCCCAAAAACCCATTAACCTTTAATACCGCATCCACCAAATGATTATCGTCTATGCTAATGGGATATTTGGATTTTTTGGCAATGCGTTCTGAATAATTAAATACTTTTTTAAAGGGGCGAACAATGATATTGTTATATTTATCAAGTACTAATCCACGCATTTCAAGTAAGGCATTGTCAAAAGTATTATTAAAAAATACATCTCGCTTGTATTTTAAGACAAACAATTCTGGATAAGTTTTGGATTGTTTGATGATAAAATTTCTTTTGCCGTATTTTAAATACTCGTCGCTAATATAACTTTGGCGGTTTTCGTCAAATGGCAATTCTTTTTTGTTGTCAAATTGGCTCATTTTTTCAATATCGGATTTGATGTCATCGCTCATTGGGCGGATTGGTTCAATATGAATTTCATCACGAAGTTGATTATTGTTTAATTTGACATAAGCAGACAATACATCGGCTCGTTTGACATTATGCACATTGTCAAAAAAATTATGCAAACGATAAATTTCTGTAACCAGTCCTTTTTTACGAGCCGATTGTAAAAGATGAATACAAGACGATGATTTTTGGTTGGTGTTAGAATTGACAATCAGCATATCCAAAGACGGATTTTCTTTGGCTTTTTTAAAGGCGGTTTTCATTGTTTCATCATTGATTTTAATCGCCTGCTCCACACGCTTAGACGTCCAATGATAAACGCCATTTTCATCAATCAACAGTTTGTCATTTTCAATATGGACGATTTCGCCATTTGGAAATTCTTTTTTAAATTCGGCGATTTTTTGTTCGGCAAAGGTGGATTTGCCAGACCCTTGATGACCACGAATTAGGATAAATTTTTGCATTGGAGTTTCCTTTTAATAAAGGTTAGTTTAACTTTTATTATCCAAATCTTGTGCCAACTTGGGAAATTTTGGGGAAAATTGTTTTTAAGTGTTTGATTTTAAATGAGTTAAAATTTTAACATTGGATAAAATTTAAAATTTACTTGTTAGATTTTTGGAAAAATTATATAATATTGGATAGATTTATATCTAAAAATATAATAAATTTATTGCAAATTAATGTTGGATGAACGCCAATTATGCGGTAAAATAACTAAAAAACAACTCGGAGCAAACTATGCAACTTTCCCAACATACAAGCCCCCAAAGCCCCAGAATACAACAAATCATCTCATTAGCTCATACACTATCAAGTGAACAACAGCAATCAGCTTTGGAATATTTGTCTTATTTGGTTTGGCAAAATGAACAAAAAGCAATCATTCAAAAATCCACCAAAGCACCCATACAAAAAGGGCGTTTTGATGATGTTTTTGGTGTCTTGACAGCCAAACAAGGCGTAACCATTGAAGAGATGAATGAAACCATTGAAGAATATGGTAGTGAAAATTATGACTAATCAACAAATGATTGCCCTAGATACCAATGTTTTAGTGCGGGTTTTTGTCAATGACCCTGACAGCCCAGAACAAAATACACTAGCAAGAAATTTGATTAATCAATATGAATTTGTTTATATTAGTCAAGTGGTGCAAGCAGAATTTGTTTGGGTATTAAAAAGAAGATTAAAATTTGAAAGAAGCGACATTGTCAAAGTATTACAAATTATTGCCAATCATCAAGCCTTTGTTTTGGAAAATAAAGAAAGATTTTTAAATGCCTTAGAATTATATAAAAATAACTCAGCAGATTTTGCTGATTATTTAATTGTAAATTATGCACAAACAAATGATTGTCAATTTTTTACTTTTGATAAAAATTTATTAAAAACCAAAAATATTAGCATTTTCTCACCTTAAAAACTCCTATGAAAAAATCCGTAATGCTTGGCTTTCTTGGTACGGTGTTGGACGATGGATTTAGCCAAAGACGACACGCCAAATGGCGACCCAATGTCAATGTGCATAAGGTAATGGCGTTTGACCGTGTGGAGCTGTTTATTTCACCAAAATATGAACGCCTAGCTCTGCAAGTGGTGGCGGACATTAAGGAGATTCGCCCAGAAACAGAAGTCAATTTGGTGGATATGCCACTTGACAATCCGTGGGATTTTAGTGAAGTGTATGAAAAACTCGCCAGTTGGGTGGACAGCTATCCTTTTGATATTGAACAAGAAAATTATTTTACTCACATCACCACAGGCACGCACGTTGCCCAGATTTGCCTGTTTTTACTGGTGGAAAACCGCCAAATTCCAAGCCTACTTTTGCAGACCGCCCCGCCCAAAGACAGCCCTTGCCAAGTAGAGACGATTGATTTGGATTTGACTCGTTATGATGCCCTAGCCAGTCGCCTAAGCAAGGTCAAGGACGATGCGGTGCGGTTTTTGAAAACCGACATTGCCACCAAAAATCCCACCTTTAACGCCTTAATCGGACAAATTGAACAAGTGGCGATGGGCTCAAAGTCGCCCATGCTGATTATGGGGGCGACTGGGGCGGGCAAATCGCAACTGGCACGGCGAATTTATGAGCTTAAAAAGGCTCGGCATTTGGTGGCAGGAAGGTTTGTGGAGGTTAATTGTGCGACTTTGCGGGGCGATATGGCGTATTCGGCTCTGTTTGGGCACAAAAAAGGGGCGTTTACAGGGGCGATGACGGCACGGGACGGCTATCTTTTGACCGCTCATCAGGGCGTGCTGTTTTTGGACGAGATTGGCGAGCTTGGGGCGGACGAGCAGGCGATGCTTTTGACTGCGTTGGAAGACAAACGCTTTTATCCGATGGGGTCAGATACGCCTGTACACAGTGATTTTTGGCTCATTGCAGGGACAAATAAGGATTTGAAGGCGTGTGTGCGGGCGGGGACATTTCGGGAAGATTTGTACGCCCGTATTAATGTTTGGCAATACACCCTGCCTGCCCTAAAAGACCGCAAGGAAGACATCGCCCCCAACATCGCCTATCAGCTTGACATTGCAGGCTTTGAGCTTGGGCGGAAAGTGCGGTTTGGTAAGGGGGCGTATGAGCGGTATTTGGCGTTTTGTATGAGCGATGGGGCGGTTTGGCGGGGCAATTTTCGGGATTTGTCGGCGAGTATTTTACGCCTTGCGACTTTGGCAAATGATGGCAAAATCAATGATGAATTGGTTAATGATGAAATTGGGCGTTTAAAAGAATTATGGGCGGACGATGACAATCAACTTGACAAAAAGTCCAATATTAACCCCGAATTGTTAAACAAAATCAATGCCCAACATTTAGATGAATTTGATAAAATGCAACTGTTAAATGTCATTACACTTTGCCAATCCCACCCCACAATGGCAAGTGCAGGACGGGCGTTGTTTAACCATTCACGGCTGGATAAGGCAAGTGGTAATGACAGTGATAGATTAAGGAAATATTTGGGGCGGTTTGGGATTAGTTGGGGGGAGATAAAGGCAAAATAATATACACACTATTTCTTTAAGTTATATACTTGTTTTGCTAAAATATGTTTGTAAAATAAGGTTGTATCACATCCACTCAACACGGAGATTTTTATGAAAAAGTTGCTAAAACCGCCAGTCATCGCCCTAGCCTTATCATCGGTATCTGCCTTAGCGTGTGAAAAACCGCAGGTAACGGGATATACTTCTGTGGATTGTCTTAAAGACGGCTTGGCAAAAGTCAAACAAAACGGCAAATGGGGGTTTATTGATAAAACAGGTAAAGTGGTTATTCCCATTCAATATGAT
>NZ_KE384583.1:31060-119321 GCF_000426885.1 Moraxella caprae DSM 19149
GGCAAATGGGGGTTTATTGATAAAACAGGTAAAGTGGTTATTCCCATTCAATATGATTGGGCTTTGGGTTTTTCAGACGGCTTGGCAGAAGTCAGACAAAACAACAAATACGGTTTTGTTGATAAGACAGGTAAAGTGGTTATTCCCATTCAATATGATAATGCTTGGAGCTTTTCAGACGGCTTGGCAGAAGTCAGACAAAACAACAAATACGGTTTTGTTGATAAGACAGGTAAAGTGGTTATTCCCATTCAATATGATAATGCTTGGAGCTTTTCAGACGGCTTGGCAGAAGTCAGACAAAACAACAAATGGGGGTTTATTGATAAAACAGGTAAGGTGATTATTCCCATTCAATATGATGATGTTGAAAGCTTTTCAGAGGGCTTGGCAAAAGTCAAACAAAACGGCAAATGGGGGCTTATTGATAAAGCAGGTAAAGTGGTTATCCCTGTTCAATATGATAATGCTTGGGTTTTTATCGATGGTAAAGCCAAAGTGCAACTAAACGGCGAAGAATTTTATATAGACGAAACAGGCAAACGCCTAAATTGATTTTGGCACTAGATTTTTAAAATAAATCCAATAAAAAACACGGTGATTATCGTGTTTTTTATTGTCATCGTACCCAAAAATGATTGTTTTTACAGAGAGTTTTGTCAAATAAATTCAGGGCGAATTGCAATTCGCTCCTACACGTCCAAATCTTAAAAGAAGTTACAACCAAACCCCCTGCACCCCTTGCCAACCAACCTTAATCCCAAGTCCGATAAGCACCCACAGGATAAGCGTGCGGAATTTGTCGGACGGTAGGCGTTTGCCAAGTTTTGCTCCGATGACGATACCGACCACAGACAGCACGGTCAAGGCGATTATCATCGTCCAAGTTTGGGCAGGCACTTCTAATAAAACTTCTTTTAAAATAATGGCTTGTACCAATTTATTAACAAAATAACACAAATTACCGACCTTGATAATCGTGTCCTTATCATCAGTCATTGAACGTAGATACATCAAAAGCACGGACGACATCGCATTAGTTGCCCCGCCGACCACGCCTGCGACAAAGCCAATCACCACAAGCGATGTGGTGGCATTGGGTAGGACGATTTTTTTACCCATCAGACTCGTAGTCGCATACCACAGCACCACCACCGCTAGGGCAAGCATTAGATAAGCAGAATTAACCACCAAAAGCAAATACGCCCCCAACGCACTGCCAAGAATGGACACCACAACGAGCAACCAATATTTTTTAAGATAAAAAGTGGCGTTGCGCCATACACCGCCTGAGCCACCGACCCACGCAATCAGATTAAGCACCGCCGTTGGCACCAGCACCAGCACAATGGCAGAAGTCAGCCCATAAACCCCCGACAACGCCCCAATGGTAATCAGCGGAAAGCCCATACCTGCAATGCCGTGAAGTAGGCTTGCGATAAGAAATAGGGGAATGAGCCAAAGTTCAAATTTCATAAAAGTCCTTTTATTTTAATAAGTTGGCAACACACCCCACCAACCGCTCGGCAATCTTATCCTTACTCATTTTTGCCAAGTTGACCTTATCAAGCCCATATTTTTCGGCAAAAAATACCGTCATCGCATTGTCATCACTGCCAAAGCCAATCGTCTTATCCGAGACATCATTGACTGCAATCATATCCAAATTTTTGGCGATGAGTTTACCTTTGGCATAATTTTCAATATCTTGTGTTTCGGCAGCAAAACCAACGGTCAAAAGGTGCGGATAAGTGGTGGAAATTGTTGCCAAGACATCGGGGTTTTTGACAAGGTGCAAGGTCAAGCCGTCATTATCAGCCGTTTTTTTAAGTTTTTGTGTGGCGATATTGGCAACCTTAAAATCCGCTACGGCAGCGGTGGCGATAAAAATATCCGCCTTTTCACACACTTGTAAGCATACCTTTAACATCTCGTCCGCCGTACCAATCGTGCATTTTTCTGCTCCAAGTGGCGTGGGCAAGCTTACCTTTTCGCCTGCGATGATGATAACCTTCGCCCCTGCACCCACGCACGCTTTTGCCAGAGCATAGCCCATTTTGCCTGTGGAGTGGTTGGACAGATAGCGGACGGGGTCAATGGGTTCAAGCGTTGCCCCTGCGGTGATGACGACCATTTTGCCCGCCAAAGTTTGGGCGGTGTTTTGGACGGTTAAAAACTGGGAAATTTGCTCGCACAAGGTTTCAGGCTCAGGCAATCGCCCCGCCCCGACATCGCCACACGCCTGCTCACCGCTGTCGGGGGCAATGATAGTAAAGCCAAAACGGGCAAGTTTTGCCAAATTGTCCTGCACAATGGTGTTGCCCCACATCGCTTGGTTCATCGCAGGGGCGAGCATCACAGGGGCGGTGGTGGCAAGAATCACGGCAGTGACAAGGTTGTCGGCAAGTCCGTTTGCCAGTTTGCCAATGGTGTTGGCAGACGCTGGGGCAATGACAACCAAATCCGCCCATTTGGCAAGCTCAATATGCCCCATGCCACGTTCGGCTTGTGCGTCCAAAAGCTCGGTGTGGACTTCGTTGCCCGTCAAGGCTTGGAAGGTCAAAGGCGTGATAAACTCGCAAGCTGAAGGGGTCATCATCACACGCACTTGATGTCCGTTTTTGATAAGTAGGCGTGCCAAAATGGCGGATTTGTAGGCGGAAATCCCGCCCGTAATGGCAAGTAGGATTTTGGGGGTCATTGACTTAAAGATAAATTAAAAAAATGGGCTATTTTAGCATAAATTGGCGGTGTTTGCCATTTGGGGAGATTTTATTTATAATGGGAATAAATTTTGGAGCAATTACAATGCAAGTTACCGCTATTATTCAAAATAACACTTTAATCATTCCTAATGTGGATTTGTCGCAGTTAAAGCTATTGGCTGATGAAAATGGGTTAATTCATTTTGATTTGCCGATTTTGGATAGGGTTAAACCCACCCAAGCCGAAATACCCAAGCCAAGCAAAAAACTGTCTTTGGCTGAATTATTGGCAAAAAAGACCATCAAAACCGACATTGTGGCAACGATTGAAGAAATGAATGAGAGTATTGCCGAAGTATATGCAAGCAGGGAGATTTAAATGGTTTCTTTGGATACCAATGTGCTGGTACGATTTTTTACCCAAGACGATGATGAGTAATTTTTAAAAGTTACCCAACTATTTGCCAACTTAGAAAATGAAAATACCAAAGCCTTTATTCCAATGTTAGTTCTTTTGGAAGTTAATTGGGTGCTGTCGCATTTATACAAAATCAAAAGACAAGAAATTATTGATAATTTATTGTTATTATGCGACACAAAATTTTTGGTGGTAGAAAATGCCAATCACGTCAAAAATACTTTATTACTTGCCAAAAACAATACTTATGATTTATCCGATTTGTTAATTGCTTGTCGTTGTCAATCAGCAAATAATTTACCCGTGATGACTTTTGATAAAAAAAGCGTCTAAGCATTTGAATTTTGAGTTGCTTGAATAATGGTGTTATTTGGATTTTAAAGATTGCCTATTACGCACCTTCCCCCAATATCAATCCAATCAAAAGAAAACATATTTTACCACCATACAAAAACACACCACCACAATCACAGGGCGGATAAATTTTGCCCCGCCTTTAACCACAAAATGACTGCCCAAAAACGCCCCAATGATTTGCCCGACCATCATCACAAGCCCCACCACCCAAACAATCTGCCCGCCAATGATAAAAAATATCAAACTGGCAAAATTGGTGGCAAAGTTTAACAGTTTCGCCCGAGCGGTGGCTTGCACCAATTCTCGTCCACGCAAAACCACCTGCGACAGACTAAAAAATGTCCCCGTTGCAGGTCCAAAATAACCATCATAAAAACCAATCAAAGGGGCAATGGTGCGTTCGTAGGTTTTTTGGCTCATTTTTGGCGTGGTTTGAAGTTTGCCCAAATTGGGCGAAAACAGCGTATAAAGCCCCACCAGCCCAATGACAAAGGGCAACGCCTTTTTTAAAAAATCAGGGGGCGAGAGCTGTACTAAAATCGTCCCTACGCCTGAGCCAACAAAGGCAAAGAGTAAGGCAATTTTCATCATTTTGGGGTGGATTAGCCCCTTTTTTATCATCGCAAGGCTTGCCGAGAATGAGCCAGCGGACGCTTGTAATTTGTTGGTGGCAAGCACCGCCACAGGGTTCATGCCTGTCAAAAGCAAGGCAGGAATGGTCAAAAGTCCGCCCCCACCTGCCATGGCATCAATAAAGCCTGCAAATAACGCCACAAAAAAGAGTATGGAAATAAGCTGAGTGGTGAGTTCCATAAATTGCCTTTATTTTAAGTTTTATCACAAAAACTTATTTTATCATAATTTATCCCAAAAAATCCTTTTTATGTTAAAATACGCAAATTTTTGTTATTTTTAGTTATCATTCACATAGGGCATTTCAATGTCAAAACTTTTTTCATGGTATTTTAAGCCAAACTTATTATTAAGAATCCTAATCGGCTTAATCCTAGGCTCAATCTGCGGTATCATTTTTCAAAATGCCCAAACCGCCATTAGCATTTTATCGCCCATTGGCGAGCTGTTCATTCGTCTGCTAAAGATGATTGTCATTCCTGTCATTGCGTCCACGCTCATCGTGGGAGCAAGCTCAATCACACCTGCCCAGCTTGGGCGTATCGGCATAAAAACACTCATTTATTATACCATTACGTCCATTTTTGCCATTATCATCGGGCTTGGCGTGGGCAAGCTCTTTAACCCTGGTTTGGGGCTAGAACTCATCGCCGACACCGCAAGCGAAGGCAAAACCGCCGAAGCCCCAAGCATGCTTCAAATCCTGCTTGAAATCGTCCCCACGAACCCAATCGGTGTGATTAGTAGCGGTCAAGTTTTGCCCATGATTTTCTTTTGTTTGATATTTGGCATCGCCCTTGCCTTTGGGCGTGATAGCGATGATGAGAATGTCAAAAAAAGCTCGGATACCGTGTTTTATTTTGTGGACGGGGTTAGCCAAGCGATGTTTAAGATTGTCGGTTGGGTCATGCAGTACGCTCCGATTGGCGTGTTTGCGTTGATTTTTATTGTTTTTTCAAAAAATGGGGCAACCGCTTTTGGTTCCTTGGCAAGCGTTACGGCAACCGTTTATGTCGGCTTTATCATGCAAATCCTACTGGTGTACTGCGTGATTTGTGCGTTGATGAAGCTCTCCCCACTTGTCTTTTTGAAAAAGGCTCGCCCTGCCCTTATCACAGGCTTTGTAACCCGCTCATCAGGGGCAACCTTACCTGTGTCTATCCAGTCATCGCAAAGCATGGGTGTGCCTAAGAACATTTATAGTTTTGGCTTGCCTGTCGGCTCGACGATGAACATGGACGGCACGACTGTATATCTTGGCGTGTGTGCGATTTTTATCGCCAATGCGGTGGGTGTACCGCTTGACGGCTCGCAAATGCTGACCATCACGATGACTGCCGTGCTTGGGGCGATTGGGACAGCAGGTGTGCCAGGGGCAGGGGCGATTATGCTACTTATGGTGCTAGAATCCATTGGCTTGCCTGTGGAAGCTGGCTCGGCGGTGGCGATTGCCTATGGCATGATTTTAGGCATTGATGCCTTGCTTGATATGGGACGCACTGCCCTAAACGTTGGGGGCGATATCGCAGGGGTGGTAACTGTTGCCAAACAAGAAAATACGTTGGATAAAGAAGCGTGGGATTCTTGATTATTTTTGAAAAAACCGCTCATCTTTTGTTGGGCGGTTTTTACTTGCATTTGGCAAATATATAGAAAGAAAACTTACACAAATAATCACAAAACTGCTTTCGTATTATTAATTTTTGTGATATATTCACAAGATTGGTTAATTTTTATTTATAACTAATTTTTATAATTATGGGTTTTGTTCCTTCATTTATATTTATAGGAAAAGATAGTCATGTCGATGAGTCGCATAAAAACCTTTTTTGCCTTAGAAGCCGCTGGGGGCATCATCCTTGCCTTAGCTGCCGTACTTGCAATGATTGTTGCAAACTCACCTTTATCTGAACTTTATAATGCTTTTATTCATGCTCCTGTCGTGGTGCAAATTGGTCAATTTGAGATTGCCAAAGACGCTCATCATTGGATTAATGACGGTCTGATGGCGGTCTTTTTCTTTTTGGTGGGGCTAGAATTAAAACGTGAGGCTTTGATAGGTGAGCTGTCCGATGTCAAGCAAATCGTCCTGCCTGCCATCTGTGCCATCGGTGGCATGACTGCTCCTGCTTTGGTCTATTATGGACTAAATTATGGTGATGCTGAGGCTCTAAAAGGCTGGGCAATCCCTGCTGCCACGGACATCGCCTTTGCCATTGGCGTGCTTAGCTTGCTCGGCAACAAAGTCCCCAATGCCTTAAAAGTATTTTTGGTATCCATTGCCATCTTTGATGACATCGGGGCGATTATCATCATTGCCTTGTTCTACACGTCTGAATTATCATTGATATCACTGGGCGTGGCAGCGGTGTGTTTGCCCTTTTTATTCCTACTAAATCGTCTAAACGTTACCCGTCTCACGCCTTATCTGCTTATCGGGCTTATCCTATGGGCCGCCATGTTAAAATCGGGCGTGCATGCAACCTTAGCAGGCGTACTTTTGGCATTTTTTATTCCTTTGAAAAACAACGCCGACCCTGAGCATTCGCCCCTAGAAGAGCTAGAACACGATTTACACAATACTGTCGCCTTTGGTATCTTACCTCTATTTGCCTTTGCCAATGCAGGGATTTCGCTGGCGGGGACTAACATGGGCGAGCTCATGCACGGCGTACCCATGGGTATTGCCCTAGGTCTGTTTATTGGTAAACAGCTTGGCGTGATAATTCCTGTGTTTTTGGTCGTCAAAATGGGTTTGGTCAAACTGCCCACAGGCACAAACTTCATGCAAATCTATGGCGTATCTCTGCTTTGCGGTATCGGCTTTACCATGTCGCTCTTTATCTCAGGACTTGCCTTTGGTGGCATTCCTGAGGATTATGACCCACGCTTGGGCATTATCCTAGGTTCGCTTATCTCGGGCATTGTGGGTTATCTTGTCTTGCGTGCCAACATCAAAGACGCTGACCATCCCACCCTTGCCAAAAATGATGAGATGTATCTGGGTGTTGGCGAACCGCCCAAACATTAATCATGCCAAAAACAAAAAAACAAAAAGCGGGTAACATGTCCGCTTTTTGTTATCTGCTCTTTTCATTTATCCGTGTTTGTCATACAATAAACCAACTTCATCACCCATCAGTGCCATCATTATCAGCCCCATGATTTAAGGAAACTCCCATGTCTTATCGCACCGTCCTTGGTTTGGCGTCCGCCTTGTCTGATACGGACAAACTAAAACTGGCTCATCATCTGCTCGGGCAACTCATGCTCGCCCCAAGCTCATCATCCGCCCCTACCGAAAAACTGCCACCCTCTGCCGATTATGACTATTGCTTGGAGCGAGTGCTAAAAAGTAAGCCCAATCGCCTGCCTGCACTACGGACATTTTTGGAAGCGATTTTTAGCTTTCGAGGCGGTCAAAATACCGATATCGATGACATCATCAAACGTTTAGAGCTTAACCATGTCATCAAAAAAGACGGCGATAACGTGGTGTATTTGGTTGATTAGGGCATGCCGTTAGTCTTGCCACAAGCTCACTCATAGACTCATCACGGCAGTCCGCCACGCCCACACCATTCCATAGGCTCATCAGCTCGCTGTTTTGGGTGGTTGCTCCATAGGCTCGCAGGGATTTTGTCATGGCGTTTAGCGTGAGATCGTGTGGCAAGTCATTAAAATATAGCTTTTAGGCAAAACAAAGTCAAGGCATGATGGCTATTTTAAAAGAAAATGATGATTAGGGCATACCCGCCTTTTATCACATCAGTTTTTCACAATAAAAGTTGTGTTAAAGTTTTTTACAAGTTTACTCTTATTTTGAAAAAATTTGTTACAAAAGTCATTGGAATTTCATTTATAATAAATATATCATTTAAATGATAACTGATTTTATTTTTATCTTTTAAGGAGATTGTCATGCAAAAATTATTGATTGCGACTGCTGTGGGTGCCTTGGTATTGACAGGCTGTACCACGAATAACAGCCAAACCATCAAACAGCCCAAACCCCAAGAAATGCAAGGCAAGCACGCCCACAAATATGGCGACAAGCATGAGCATAAGCACGGCAAAAAACATCATTATGGCGAGATAACCGAAAAGTACCTGTGCGAAAAAGACGGTAAAGTCACCGCCAAATACAACCCTGACGCAGGTCATGCCCTGCTAAATATCACCGCTCCTAGCCTTGGGTTAGAAAGTGTTGATGTTGAAATGCAAACTGCCAAATCCGCCTCTGGCATGCTGTTTGTTAATGATGTCAATCCTGAGTCAAAATACGAATGGCACACCAAAAACAAATTTGGCGTGTTGGATGTAACCACTGCTGATGGCGCTGTATATAGCCTAAAATGCGAAGGTACTCGCCCCATGCACAGCCATGCTCACTGATGGTAGCGAACAAGTTAGCTTGTCTTGGCTAAATACAGCCAAATAAAACGCATAAGCCATGCTTGTGCGTTTTTTATCAATAATAAAAGGCAATCCGTCATGAAACCTATCACAAAACCTATCACAAAAAAAGCATTCCTACTCACCGCCCTACCCATGCTCGCACTCACAGGCTGTGCTACAACTGCCACATTAAAACAAGCCGACTGCTCGTCCGCCAATTGGGAGCAGGTGGGTCGTGCTGACGGTCTGCGTGGGGCAAGCAGTCAAGAGATATTACGCCATGCCAAAACCTGCCAAGGGCTTGCCACGCCTGACCGCGCCTTGTGGGAGCAAGGTCGCCAAGCAGGGTTAAAATCCTACTGCACCATAGACAACGCCTACAACATGGGGCGAATGGGCTACACCCTACAAGGCGTGTGTGATGTCGGCGACAGCAAGACCCTAGAAGAGCTACACCGTGCCAATATGATGGGCTTAGAGCAACATCAGATGAGCGAACGCATGACCCGCATGCATTATGGTTATGGCGGTTGGTATGGCTATCCTTACCGTCCTTATTGGTGGTGGTAGAGCCAATTTGGGTGATTTTTAAAATATCAGTCCAATAAGCAGTGTGTGTTACACGCCCTACGGTTGCTCATGATAATAGACTTCTTTCCAAACCCCGATTTTTGTAGATTTTTAAAAACTTCAAACCCAGTGTTTATCAGGGTTTATTTTTAGTTTGAAAAGAGATTTAATATAGACAATGTAAAATACCCTTACACCTTTTTATTTGTCTATTTTTTCATGATAAGCTGGCAGGTATAATTGACGCATTCTGCCTTTAATATGCCATGTTTTTGTAGTAGCTCCGCCCCGACCGATTGCTCTGTCAGCATTTGCTCCAACACCGCTTTGCCGTCATCGCCATATAAGGCGGTGGCAAGGGCGTGGGCTTTTTGGGCATGGGCGTGGCTTGCCTGCTTGATGGTATCGCTGTCTTTGGGGTGAGCGTAGTACCATGCCAGCTCAAAGAGTTTATCCGACTCGATGACATATAGAGGCGGTTCGTGTCCTGATGTATAGCTGTATTTGTCCGCCATAGCCCCATGAAAATCCAAGGCGTCCGACTTGGTGGCGGTCAGAGCTATCAGCGTTTTGGCACGCTCAAACCTGCCTCGCCCTGTCTCATTGATGGTAGGATTTGCTTGCCAATTTGCCACGTCATAGACCACTTTTTCATAAACCTTTGGCTCGCCGTCATCTTGCACCACATCCTTGTGCGTGGCAGGACGAAAAAACAACGCCAATACCACGGTACAGGCGATGATGACCGCCCAAATGATGGGGGTTTTAAAGGATTTTTTGGCAGGAGCAGAATTGGTGTCGGTCATGGCTGATATAAATGGTAAAATGGCTTGTGTTAATGATAGGGCGTGCCTGCCTTTGGTATTTGCAATGAAAAATAGGGGAAATCGCCCGTTTTTCAAGGAAAAGTCCGCAGTTGATATTGCAATATCAACAAGGATTTTGACGAAGAAAAACCAGATTTAGCCATTTTTCATGCAAAAATGGATTGAAATCATCAAATCTTTGTCATATCCTATAACAATGTTATCAATGGCAGGCACGCCCTACATATATGGGAAAATAATGGCAGTTATTGTAGCCGTTTTTGGGTCATTTTAACAGTTTTTATTTTGGTAGTAGTCTAAAAAGTATGCCAAACTAGGTTTTCCGTTCGCCCTGAGCCTGCCTACGGGTAGGAAAACCGTTAGGTTTCCCAAGCTCGCCACGAACAGTTTTCTTTGTAGCATACTTTTTGAACCAGAGCCTTTATTTTAAATTCATCAGGACAATGTATGCACCACTTTATCGTCATCGGCAACCCAATTAGCCACTCTAAAAGCCCTGCCATTCATACCGCCTTTGCTCGCTCTGTGGGGCTTGACATCAGCTACAACCGCCAATTTTGCCCTGATGATTTTGGCAGTTTTAAGGCGGTCATCGAAGCGTTTTTTCATGGCGGGGGCGTAGGGGCGAATGTAACCTTGCCCTTTAAAGAAATGGCGTTTGACATCTGCCAAGAAGTCGGCACATTAAGCGAATACGCCAAAAACGCAGGGGCGGCAAACACACTTGCCATAAAAGACGGTAAGCTCTATGGCGATAACACGGACGGTCGGGGGCTGGTGGCGGATTTGGTGGGGCGTGGCGTGGATTTGAACGGTAAAAAAGTCGCCATACTCGGGGCAGGTGGGGCAACTCGGGGAGCGATTTTACCGCTTATCCAAAGTAGTGCGGTGGTGTCGGTGTTTAATCGCACACTTACCAAAGCCCAAATACTCGCCCAAGATTTTGCCAAGCAGGGCATTATTATCAACGCCCACGGCTTAGACGAGCTGACAGGACATTTTGATGTCATCATCAATGCCACGTCCGCCACGACCACAGGGCAAAGTCTGGATTTGGGTGGTGTGTCGGCTGATGTGGCGTATGACATGATGTATGGCAAACCGTCTGCTTTTTTGGAGCATTTTAACACCGCCAAACAGATAGATGGCATGGGCATGCTTATCAATCAAGCTCGCTTATCCTTTGAGCTGTGGACAGGTCGGGCGGTGGATTTGGATAAGGTGGTGCTAGATTTATAATTTATTTTTATAAAAATAATAAAAATGTATGAAAAATAGTTATTTTTAACACAAAACCCCTAGTATAAATCACAAAATAAGGTATAGTAAGGAAATGATGTTTTCACACATTTCCCCTATCTTATTTTTATCACAAAGGAGCTGTCTTATGCTAACGTACAAAGCCCCCCTACGGGACATCAAATTTCTCATCAATGAAGTCTTTGATTATCCAAGCCACTACAAAACCTTTGAGCATGGCAAAAATGCCGACAGCGAAACGGTTAGCATGATTTTAGAAGGCTTTGCCGACTTAGCCGAAAACGTCATCGCCCCCCTGTATCAGTCAGGCGATGCCGAAGGTTGTCATTTTAAGGACGGCGAGGTTACCACGCCCCAAGGCTTTAAAGAAGCGTACGAGCAGTTCGCCCAAGGGGGCTGGCAAGGCATTGCCTACCCTGAACAGTATGGCGGTATAGCTCTGCCAATGTCGCTTAATCTCATCAAATCAGAGATGCTTGGCACCGCCAACTGGTCATTTGCCATGTATCCAGGGCTATCGCTTGGGGCGGTCAATACCATTTTGGAGTACGGCACGACCGAGCAAAAAGACCTATACCTACCTAAGCTCGTTACTGGCGAGTGGTCTGGCACCATGTGTCTGACCGAAGCCCAGTGCGGTACCGACCTAAACCAAATGAAAACATCCGCCAAGCCTAACAATGACGGCACTTATGCCATTAACGGCTCTAAGATTTTCATCAGTGCTGGCGAACATGACCTAACCGAGAACATCGTACATATCGTACTGGCACGCCTGCCTGATGCCCCTACTGGCACCAAGGGCATTTCACTATTTATCGTGCCAAAATTCCTGCCTGACAATGACGGCAACATGGGCGAGCGTAATGGCGTGAGCTGTGGCTCTATCGAACACAAAATGGGTATTAGTGCGTCCGCCACGTGCGTGATTAACTTTGACAACGCCACAGGGTTTTTGATTGGTGATCCAAACAAAGGGCTAAAAGCGATGTTCACCTACATGAACACCGCCCGTGTCGGCACTGGCATTCAAGGCTTGGCTCACATGGAGCTTGCTTTCCAAAACTCACTGCCCTATGCCAAAGAACGCCGTTCTATGCGTGCCTTGTCTGGCACCAAAGAGCCTGACAAACCAGCTGATGCCATTCACTATCACGCCGATGTCCGCCGTATGCTATTGACCCAAAAGGCATTTACCGAAGGGGCAAGAAGCATGATTTATCATGTTGGGCGTTATTCGGACAAACTGGCGGATGCGACCGTGCGTGGCGACAAAAAAGAGATTGAGCGTTGGGAAGACAAAATGGGCTTTTTCACGCCTGTACTAAAAGGCTTTTTGACCGAAATCGCCCAAGAGTCTGTGAAAAACGGCTTGCAAATCTTTGGCGGTCATGGCTACATCAAAGAATGGGGCATGGAACAAATCGCCCGTGATGCTCGTATCAGCACGCTGTACGAAGGCACGACAGGCGTACAAGCCCTAGACTTGCTCGGTCGCAAGGTACTGCTACAAGGCGGTGGTAAAGTGGTGCGTGATTATACCGCCAGTATCATGAAGTGGTGTGGCGACTATGCTCTGGATAAAGACATGCGTAAATACGTCTGGGCATTGACCAAACTGTGTGCCGAATGGAACGCCTTGACCTTACGCCTTGCCATTACCGCCAAACGCAAAAACCGTGAGATTATCTCGGCAGCGTCCGAAGACTATCTCATGTACTCAGGCTATGTGATGATGGCGTACCACTGGGCAAGAATGGCGGTGATTGCCTTTGATAAGATGAAAAATGGCGGTGAACAACCCCGTGAGTTCTACCTTGCCAAAACCCAAACGGCAGAGTTTTACTTTGATAAAATCCTACCACGCACGAGTGGGCTTGCCGACAGCATGACCGCCCCAAGTGAAGTGATGACCGACATGGACATTGAGCATTTTATCATTGATTAATTATTGGCTTACAAATCATCAAAAACCACTCATCAATTTGGGTGGTTTTTGTTTGGCTTGGGCGTGATAAATTTTTATAAAATACAAATAAATGTTATCAATATTCAATACGCCCTTATCAATCACGATTTACACAAATATTCATGACATTTTGTGGTAAAATTTGCCTTTTGCAAATCTTTTAAATAAACGACACCATGACCGACATCAACCCATTACACCCCAACCCACAAGCTCCAACCGCCCTAAACCCCAAGCCCAACGACATCATACCGCCAAAATCCGCCCACCTTGCCAAACATGGCGACAAGCGTATCCTAAGGGTGGTATCTATCAATGTCAATGGACTAAGAGCGTCCGAGAAAAAGGGCTTATTTGACTTTATCATCAACTCAGACGCAGACGTGATATGTATGCAGGAAACACGGATAACCCATGAACAATGGACGGATAAATTTAAGCCTGTGGGTTATCATACTCATCTATTCCCTGCCGAGCGAGCGGGATATGCAGGGGTGGCGATTTATAGTAAATTGCCCTTTGTCCCAACGGACGGGCTGGGCTTTGACATTGCCGACACGCAAGGGCGGTTTACCTGTGGGCAGTTTGACCTAAGTGAATGGGGACTAGATACGCCTATACACATTGCGTCTTTGTATTTGCCGTCTGGCTCGTCAGGCGATGACGCTCAGGCTCGTAAAGATGAGTTTTTGGAAAAATATAAAGCCATTTTAAAACGCTGGCGAGACGAGAACAAATCCATCATCGTCTGCGGTGATTATAACATTGTGCATAAACGCATTGACATCAAAAACTGGTCGGGCAACCAAAAAGCGTCTGGCTGTCTGCCCCACGAGCGGGCGTGGCTTGACCATATTTATGATGATTTGGGTTATGTGGATACGTTTCGGCTGGTGCGGTTTGACAGCGACATTTATTCGTGGTGGAGCAATCGTGGGCAGGCTCGTGCCAAGAATGTCGGCTGGCGGATAGATTATCACGCTTGCTCGCCCGACTGGAAGGCTCGCACAGTAGGGGCGTGGGTTTATCGTGATGAATGGTATTCTGACCACGCCCCTGTGGTGATTGATTATGTGATTGGTTGATATTGGGTTAAAAAGTTGGGCGATTTTTTCGCCCTTATTTTACTTCCAATAATTTGATTTTAAAAATCAAAGTCTCCCCACCCTCAAACAATGGCGTCCCCATTTCTGCATACGCCAAATGGTCAGGGATATACAGCTCAATTTCGCCACCTGCTCCAATATATTGTAAACCTTCATTAAATCCTTGAATTAAATCTTTGCCAATCCGTGCCTCAAATGGAGGGCGACCATAAGAACTATCAAACTCTTTGCCGTCTATCGTCCACCCTTGATAGTGGAGTGCAACCTGCGAATTTGGCTTTGGTTTTTTGCCTGTGCCTTGTTTGATGATTTTGTATTGTAAGCCTGATTTTGTGGTGATGATGCCTGACTTTTTGGCGTTTTCGGCTAAAAATTGCGTGCCTTTGGTGCGATTTTCTGCAATTTTTTCAATCCGTTCATGCTGTCTTTGCTGTTCAATATTTGCCATTGCCAGCAAAAATTCTTCATCAGAATAACGGCTTGGATTGCCTGCCAAAGCATCTTCTACTGCTTGCTTGATTGCGTCAGGATAATTTTTTAGCTCATCTGACGTGGCGATGTCTTTTAAATATTCATAAACCGCTCGGTAGGTATAGATTTCGCCGTCCATAGGTTTGGCATAACTTGGGCTGGCAAACAAACATAATGCTAAGGCTAAAATTTTATATTTCATGTCACCTCCTAACATATGGATTTGATTGGCTTTTTATAAACAGAGTTTGGGGTTTATTGTTGATAAACCGCCATTTTAACTCTTTGCACATTCACGCTTTTTTATCATCGCTCGCCCAGACCCTCGGACAATGTCTTGGTAATCGGTTTGGTCAGATAGGATAATACCGTCCGCTCCATTGCCTTGATGTCTACACTGGCGGTCATACCCGGCTTGATGACAATCTCATCTTCACGAGCCGCCACCTGAGCCCCTGCAATACGAATCTGCACCCGATAATAGGGCTTATCTCCTTGCGGGGTTTTCTCCATGAGCGTGTCTGGGCTGATGTAGATGACCTCGCCATTCATCGCCCCAAAGATAGAATAATCATAAGCGTCCAGTTTGACACTGGCGGTCTGACCTTCTTTGACATAGGCGATGTCCACAGGCTGAACCTTTGCCTCCACAATCAAATCACTACTGGTCGGAAGCAGTTGCATGATCGTATCGCCCGGTCGCACCACCCCGCCAATGGTCGTAACAGCGATGTTATTCACCTTGCCATCCACAGGAGCAAATAGCCGTTTTTCTTCTAATACTTGCGTGCGGTCTCTGAGCTGTTCGCTCTCAGATTCTAGCTCTTCTTGGGCTTTGGTAAGCTCGGTTTGGGCATCTTCAAAGTATTTATTGCGTTTGTTGGTAATCTGCGCCTCGATGTCTGCCACTTGACGGCGAAGTCTGATCACGTCCGCCTGACTGACGTCGCCATGAGCCAATAGCGGTTCGTTCATGGCAAGCTCTCGCTTGGCAAGGTCAAGCATTTTTTGTAATGACGCCACATCTTGGGTGATGGCTTGGCGGCGACGGTTGTATAGCTCGGTTTGGTTTTGGACGTACTCGGTGTACTTTTGCACTTCTTCTGGGAAATTTAGTGGGCGGTCAAAAATCTCCGCCTCCAAACGTGCCACTCTCGCACGCAGGGCTGCCGCTTTGGTTGCTGAGTTATCCAATGCCGCCTTAGCACGCTCTTCTTCTAATATCGCCAATAGGTCGCCTTTTTTGACATCATCGCCCTCTTTGACCAGCAGTTCTGACAAAATACCATTGTCCGCCGCCTGAATCTCTTGGGTGCGGTCAGATGCGATGACAGTCGCCTGAGCTCTGGTCACTTGGTCGATTTTAGCAAATGATGCCCATGTAATAAGCACAATGATGGTCACCAGTGCCACCCAAATAATCGCACTGGGCTTACTGCGTGATTTGGCTTTTTGATAGTTTTTTTGACTCACAGTATCTCCCTTTATGGTTGCTTGGGTGTATTAGGGTTGATGCCGATATTTTGTGTGGCACTAGTCTGCTCTACTTTTTTCATGGCATCTTTGGCATTTTGCTCATTTTGGATAAGTCGTGATAGCACCGCCTGCTTAGGTCCATCCATGACCACTTTACCATCTGCCATGATGATGATGCGATTCACCAATGCCAAGAGTCCCATTTTATGAGTTGAGACAATAAGTGTCTTGGTGGGGTCTTGGAGTTCTTGGGTAAGCACTTGCAAGCATTGATTCTCTTGCATGTTATCCATGGATGCCGTTGGTTCATCAAGTAGCCACACCGATGGCTTGGTCAGCACTAAGCGGGTGAAAGCAACCAGTTGTTTTTGCCCGCCTGACAGACCCTTGCCACCTTCGCTAATGGGCAAATCTAGACCGCTAGAATGCCCTGACACCAAGCGGATAAGCCCCGTGCGATGTAGCTCTTGCCTGATGACATCATCAGGCGGAGCAGGCATGCCAATGAGCAAATTCTCGCGAAGCGTCCCTTGGAACAGACGATGGTCTTGTTGTAGATAGCCCACCTGTTCGCTCATAGATTCACGACTGATGTGACTGATGTCTAGACCATCTAATAATACATGACCGCCTGTGGGCATATACAGACCTGATAGGATTTTTAGCAAAGTGGATTTGCCAGAGCCGATAGAGCCCAATATCGCCACCCGCTCGCCTGCCTTAATGTCCAAATGCTCAATATTTAGGGCATTTCGCTCATTGCCCGCATAGCTAAAAGTCATGTTATGGCACTGATACCAGCCATGAATGCGAGATGGGGCAAGTGGGTGAGCGACGTCGTTATTGTCTTGCTCTAGCTCAAAGAGTCGCTCAATGTTAGCTTTGGCGGCTTTGGCGTGCGAATATTGCACCAATAGGTTCGGGGCATTCATAATGGGAGCCAAAATACGTCCGCCCAAAATAGTACAAGCAATCAAGCCACCGATGGTCATGGCTTGCGACATCACCACAAATGCCCCCGTGATGACAATCCCCACATAACTGATTTGTTGGAGCATTTGTACGCTATAATTTAGATTGTCATTGGCGTGACGCATTTTTAGGTCATTATCAATGGTATCGCCTGTTACATCTAGCCATTTGGACAAAAACTTCCAGTTACCCGAACCTGCCTTGATGGTCTCCACGCCCTCGACCGTCTCCACCAAAATCCCCGTTTTTAGATAGGATGCGGTGGCATTTTCAGCAGAGATTTTGTCAATCTTTTTACGGCTAGATAAACCCAACATGATGCCAATTACTGCAGCGACAAGTGGAATGACAGCAACAATGGGCGAGCCGATGACCGCAATCAAAATGATGAACAAAATACTCATCGGGATATCGACAAGCGTAAAGAGCGTACTTGCCGTAAAGAATGAACGCACCTGCTCATAACCACGAAGCTGTGCCGCCAGCGAACCTACCGAACCTGGCATTTTATCCACACGCACCGCAAGCAGTCGCTCAAAGATACTGCGAGAGAGCCTCTCATCAACACCAATGACCATCTTATCCATGACTTTTGAGCGAGCAAATTTCATCGCTGCCTCAAATAAAATCATGATTGCCACACCTGACGCTAGAATGATGAGCGTGTATTTGCTGTTTGTCGGGATAACGCGGTCATAGACCTGCATGGAAAATAATGAGACAGCAAGGGCAAGCAGGTTAATGATGAGAGATGCCACAACCGCCTCCACCACCACACGCTTGTGTCCTTTAAGGTTCTCCATAAGCAGGTCGTGAAAGCTGACCTTTTTTTCACTAACCAACCTGTCAGACACCCTAATTTTTGCCACAAAATCCAAGTCCGAACTCTGACAACTCACTCGCCCTTCGGCACTCTCAAACAGCCAGCTTAGACCGTATTTTTGTACAATGCGACCATAGCCTAACTTTTGGTGATGAGCAAACAGGGGCATGTAAGCAGCATCTGGCTCATCCATGACATCTGGCTCATCGAGGATGCCCAAGATGCCAAGCAAATGGGTCAATCGCTCTTCATGATCATCAAGGTCTGACACACGACCAAGTGCGGTGTCCAGACGATTTTTATCCACGGTCACGCCCACGTCTTTTAAAAGTTCAAACACCGCAATGCCCAAGGCATTATTACTGGTGTATTGTTTTGGCAGTTGTTGGTTGTCTGGGTGGTCAGTGGTTTGGTTTAACGACATCAGTTATCCTTGGCTTGTCACACTTTGGCATGACAATATTTGATAAATATAATTTGTAAATATGGGTAAAAAACTTAATTACGACACCATTTGGCTTAAAATAGACTTGCACCTGCCGGTGTTGAAACATGCCGTCATCATTTTGTCAGCCGATAAGTTTAATACAACCATTTTTTATAGGCTCAGATTGAGTTATTGATTTGCTTATTTAAAGTCATCAGTGGTCAAAGGCGGTATTGACTCATCCACAGACTGAACTTGCTCGCCCATTTGCACACCTTCACCATCAATAATATGCTCCATCTGGGCATCTGATGAATGAATCTCATCAATCTCGTTATCCATCTCATCTGCTAAGCGAGGTGGCTCTATCCATAAATCCTGCTGATTAACAAAACTGCCATCAGCCATTGGAGTGCTTAGCTTTGGTGTTGGCTGAGCATTGGTCTTACGCCATGCCAAAAATGTGCGATAAGGTCGAAACTCACTGACAGGTGCATGGATACTACCGTACTCCGACTGCCAATCCATCGCCCCAAAATCTACTTGTAGCTTATAAAAGCTTGCCACCATCTGACTTTGCACTTCCAAGAGTTGCTGTTCGTATTGGGTGTGTTCACGCACCGCATTTAGCACTTCAAGCCATGATTTTCGCCCTGCGATGAACTGACGACCATAAGAGTCCACCACCAATTTTGCCCCATCGATGGCAAGATTGATGGACTGCTCCCTGTCTCGTGCTGAAGTAAATTCTTGATACTGAGTCTGCAAACCCTCCATAACCGTTCGTCGTGTCGCTTCTTGGGTTTGGATTAGGCTCATGGCACGAGCATTGGCAGCACGGGTTAAGGCAAGTGATGAAAAACCCGCCCCCGGGTCATAGGACATACCCACCGAAAAATCGCCATCATCTTCGTTATTCTCATGCTCAAAGGTGTGTTGGTATTGGGCATAGATATTAGGATAACGCCCTGCCGCCTGAGCTTTGGCTTCTTGTTTGGCAGCTTCTACCTGAAAATATTGACGCACTACGCTAGGGTGATGACTGCCTGAATTGCCAAACACCTGCGTCTCAAAATTTACCGACTGTGCTTTGGCATAGTCTGTTAGGGACTTCATGGTGATGTTGTATTTTTTTTCGCCCAACTCTTCACCGATAAGCTGTGAGAGTCTGGCGGCAGCAACTCGCTCTTGTTCTATGGCATTTTGCAGTGAGTTTTGATCTTGATAGATGCGATTTTTGACCAAATCAAGCTCAATCTTTGCCGACACGCCTTGAGCCACCCGACGCTCCATCATCGCTTCAAACTCTTTTAGGCGCGCCAAGCTGTCAGCATACAGCTCCTGCAAGGCAACAGCGTAGATGTAGCCCCGCCAGATGTCGATGGTGTTTTTGGCGACGGTGTTTTGCTGTTCAAATACATAAGCATTAGCGGCTTTATTATCATAAATACTTTGGTTAATTTGTGCTGTCAGTCGCCCCCCTGTCCACAGTGGCTGACGAATGGCGATGGTACTCACCAGTCCATCATCCTTATCATGTCCTGCACTAATGGTCGGTGTGGGCAACAGACCCAACTTTGCCGCTTTCATGCCTTCAACCGCAGCCATCTCGTCCGCTTTGGCTGCATTCACCAAGGGGTGTGTTTGAGTGGCACGGATGAGTAATGCATCCAAATCCAAAGGATTAATGTCGGCAGACACCAACACAGGTAGCAGTCCCAATCCTAAGAGCAAGCATTTTTTTAAATTATGGTGAATCATCAAGAAGTCCAATTACTTATCACTAATAATAAGCAAAGATTATGCCAATATTGGGGGCGTATTGAATATGAATAATATTAAACTGCCTGCAAAACCAGTTTTGCGTTCACTCTAAGCTTATCAAAGGGTGGTGGAAAACAGTTAGATTTTCCAATCTCACCATGAACGGTTTTAATTTGGAGTTTTGTAGGAAATTCATTGGGGCGTGCCTACCATTGATAACATTCTTATAGATATGGTAAAAGTTGACAATTTCAATCCATTTTTGCATGAAAAATGGCTAAATCTTGTTTTTTATTACAAATGTTAAAGTTAAACACGCCTTTGCATATGATAACAAATTTTACAAATAATTGCTGAAAAATTTGGATAAAGTGCAGGATTTACCCCATCGATTCAAGTTTATTACCTTGTCAAATACAAACAAAAAACCCACCCCAAACTGACCTTCAGCATGGCGTGGGCTTATATCTGCCAATCAGTTGGTTGTTTCTTCTGCTTTTGGCTCTGCTTCGGCAGTTGCTGTGTTATCGGCAACCTTATCTTCGGCTGTTGTGTCATGTGGTGCATCGCTTGTTGCCACGTCACTGGCAACAGGCTTATCCTCTACCGCTTTTTCTTGGACAGGTGTTTGGGCATCGCCATTTGAATCCGCTACTTGGGCAGCTGCTTCTTGCTCTGAGGCGGGGCTGGCAGGAGTATCTGCGGTCGCATCCGGTGCGGTCGCTTCTGCCACAGCTTGTGCTTTTTGGGCATCAGTCGGGTTTGCCTCTTTTTGAGCAAGTTCATCCAAGGCTCTGCCCGCAGGTGTGGCTGAGACGGTTGCAGGCTCATGATTGCCCGCTGGGCGTAACCATGCAAAAACGGCAATACCGCCGATAATCACCAAAAGTAGAACCACGCCAATCAAAGCATGAATGATTTCTTTGGTTGGGTTATTTTCAGAAGCATCATGTGCGTGTGCCATAAATCACCTGTCGTGTTGATGGGTTTGATTTAACCATTTATTTGGCATTTGATTTTATTTAAAATTTTAACATTTTAAAAATCACTCATCAAATGCGTGAGTTTTGTTTTTAAACGAAATAAACTTTGCCCTATTATATACCAATTTTTACCATTTTGTACAATCCCCCATTAAAATTATGGGTAATTTTTACATTTTTATGCCATCAATCTCGCACACCCTCACCCTGATAATACAGCTCATGACTGGCATCATAGCGACTTTGACGTTTGACGATAAAGCTAAGCCCGACCAAAATGAACGCCAACAGCAGTATCGGGTAACTGCCCCATCGCATAAAAGGCGTCACCCCCATCATCATAGGCACCTCCCCACGCAGGACGGTCGGCACAAAGGGGGTCGCTTGGCTGACGATACGCCCCTTATCATCGATAAAAGCCGTCACCCCCGTATTGGTCGCTCGTGCGAACCACCGCCCTGTCTCCATGCTTCGCATTTGCACCATTTGTAGGTGTTGCAAAGGGCCTGCGCTTGTGCCAAACCATGCATCATTTGAGACGGTCAAGAGAAATTGGGTGTCTTTGGCATTTTTGCGAGTGGTGTCAGGGTATGCCACTTCATAGCACACCGCCGACCCCATGGGCTGATTTTTGACCAGTAGTGGCTTTTGGTTGTCATCACCACGGCTAAAACTGGCCACATCTTGCATGCCTGCCAAATCAGGTAAAATATTCAACATCCCCTCAAAAGGAATGTACTCGCCAAAAGGGACAAGATTTTGTTTTTTATACAGACCGCCACTGTCCTCGCCCAGTGCCAACACACTGTTATACAAATGCGGATATTCTCGTGTGGCAGGGTCAAAGTTTTCCACATCCTTATAGGGAATGCCCGTGACCCACGTCGCCCCCTGCATGCGTGCGTGCGTATGCACCTCGTTGATAAACTCCCACGCCTCATCTTGGAACATGGGAATGGACGCCTCAGGCCACACCACGACATCTTGCCCCCACTCGCTCGCTGACAGCTCGGCATAGATTCTTAGGGTCTCGTAGCGGTACTCGGTCAGCCATTTTAAATCTTGGGGAATGTTGCCCTGTATCAAGGACATGGATAGTTTCTCGCCCGTAGGGGTGGTCCATTTGGGGCTGATGACCCACATCATCATGGCAAACAGCACCAAAAAAGCACTGATGAGCAAAAAGCCCAGTTTTTGGCGAAAGACTTCCACCACACTCGCTCCAAACAACACCGCCACAAAGCTAATGGCAAGCACCCCAAACATCGGTGCCAGTGAACTTATCCATGCCACATCAGTAAAGGCATAACCCACAAACAGCCACGGAAAACCAGTCAGTAACCATGTCTTTACCCATTCTTGTAACACCCACAACGATGCAAATGCCAACGGCTGACGACCCACAAAACGCACAAACGCCCACGCCATGACCGCATGAAATAGCCCCATGATAAACGCCATCAAAGCTATCATGATAAGGGCAAGCCATGTCGGGATGTTGCCGTACTCATGAATGGATGTGTAGAGCCAAAACGCACCCACCACCCACAGCCCAAACCCATACGCCTGCCCTATCCAAAACGCACGCCCTGCCCTATCTTCACCCACCAAACAAGCATACAGCACCATGGGCGAGAGTATGGCTATCGTCCATAGCTTATACGGGGCAAGCGACAGTGAGAACATCGCCCCCACCCCCAGACACAGCAGGATAGGAATGATGAGTGGTAGGCGTTTTTTGGTGGCAATTTTTTGGCGAGTGGCGCGCTTGGCGATGCCGACGGTTGGCGTGGTGACAGGGTTTGATTGGTAAGTCATGATAAAAAATTGGGGCAAATAACCGCTTATTTTAGCAAATTTTTGGGGCAAATGCTTATCTTTTCATTTGCAATCCAATCTGAGTGTACTGTCAAAATTACTCCAATAAACAAAAATACCCTTTCCCAAACCCCCAATTTTACGGTAAAATTAGGGGTTTTTATTTTTATAGTTAATTCAAAGCATTTAAAGGTACTCTCATGACCCTACCCACCACCTACACCCCGTCCGACATTGAACAAAAATGGTACACCACTTGGGAAGACAAAGGCTATTTTCGTCCCACCCTTGACAAGCCAAAATCCTTCTCTATCGCAACTCCCCCGCCAAACGTAACAGGCTCGCTCCATATGGGACACGGCTTTAACAACACCATTATGGACGCTCTGACTCGCTTTCATCGCATGAAAGGCTACAACACCCTATGGCAACCAGGCACCGACCACGCAGGGATTGCCACGCAAATGGTGGTGGAGCGTCAGCTAGGTTTGCAGGGCATTAGCCGTCATGACTTGGGACGTGAGAAGTTCATTGAAAAAGTGTGGGAATGGAAAGGACAGTCAGGTGGCAACATCACTCGCCAAATCCGCCGTCTAGGCTCGTCTGTGGACTGGTCTCGTGAGCGCTTTACCATGGACGATGATTTGTCCAAAGTGGTCAAAGAAGTCTTTGTGCGTTTGTATGATGAAGGGTTGATTTATCGTGGCAAACGCTTGGTAAACTGGGACTGTAAACTACACACCGCCCTATCTGACCTAGAAGTGGAAAGCGTGGAAGAGCAAGGTAATTTGTGGCATTTTAGATATTATTTTGCCGACAAAAGTTTGACAACCCAAGACGGTAAAAATTACCTTGTCGTGGCAACCACACGCCCCGAGACCCTGCTTGGCGACAGTGCGGTGGCAGTACACCCTGATGATGAGCGGTATGCCCATTTGATTGGCAAAACCATTGTCCTGCCGATTAGTGGACGTGAAGTGCCGATTGTGGCGGACGATTATGTAGAAAAAGACTTTGGCACAGGGTGCGTCAAAATTACCCCTGCTCACGATTTTAACGACTATGAGCTTGGCAAACGTCATGACCTGCCACTTATCAATATTTTTGATGAAGATGCGTGCGTCAAGACCGAGTTTGACTTTATTGCCAAAGTGGGCGAGCAAATTTCCGACCACATTACCGCACCAGCCGAGTATGCAGGACTTGACCGTTTTGTCGCTCGTAAAAAACTCGTGGAGCAAGCCCAAAACGAAAACTGGCTTGAAAAAATTGAACCCTACACCCTAAAAGCCCCTCGTGGCGACCGCTCTGGCGTGATTGTTGAGCCACTTTTGACCGACCAATGGTACGTCAAAATCGCCCCCCTTGCCGAGCCTGCCATACAAGCGGTGCAAAATGGCGACATCAAATTCGTCCCTGAGCAGTACACCAATATGTACATGGCGTGGATGCGTGATATTCAAGACTGGTGTATCAGCCGTCAGCTGTGGTGGGGACACCGCATTCCTGCGTGGTATGATGATAATGGCAATTTTTATGTCGGTCGCAGTGAAAACGAAGTGCGTGAAAAATATAATCTGGGCGATATTGCTTTACGCCAAGATGACGATGTTTTGGATACTTGGTTTTCATCAGCTCTTTGGACTTTTTCAACGCTTGGCTGGAAAGGAACGGATGAAGATTTTGATAATGCCATTTTACAAAACTTTCACCCCACAAGCGTCCTAGTTACAGGCTTTGACATCATTTTCTTTTGGGTTGCCCGTATGATTATGATGACGCTTCATTTTGTCAAGGACAAGGACGGCAAGCCACAAGTGCCATTTCATACCGTCTATGTACATGGCTTGGTGCGTGATAGCGAAGGGCAAAAGATGAGTAAATCCAAGGGCAACGTGCTTGACCCCTTGGATTTGATTGATAGTATTGACCTAGAAAGTCTGGTCGCCAAACGTACCACGGGGCTGATGAACCCCAAAGATGCCGTTAAAATTGAAAAAGCCACTCGCAAAGAGTTCCCCGAAGGTATTCTTGCCTATGGCACAGATGCGGTGCGTTTTACCTTTGCAAGTCTAGCCAGTACAGGGCGAGACATCAATTTTGACCTAAAACGTGTGGAAGGCTATCGTAACTTCTGCAACAAAATTTGGAACGCCACTCGCTTTGTCTTGATGAACGTAGAAGGCAAGCCAATCAGCGACACGCCCCGCCCCGAGTTTTGGGAATTATCCGAAAAATGGATAATAAGCCGACTACAAAAATGCGAACAAGCGGTAAACTTGGCGTTTGAGACCTATCGTTTTGACTTGGCAAGCCAATCTATTTATGACTTTATTTGGAATGAATACTGCGACTGGTATGTGGAGCTTGTCAAGCCTGTCCTAAACGATGAGAGCGTGCCTGATGAGCGTAAAGCCGAGATTCGCCGTGTGCTGTTGTCAGTGCTGGAAGTCGCCTTGCGTTTGACACACCCCATTATGCCGTTTATTACCGAAGAGATTTGGCAAACGCTTGCCCCCATGCTTGGGCAGACAGGCGAGAGTATCATGCTCGCTCCATTCCCTGTGGCGGACGATGAACGCATTGACGAGCAAGCCGAAAATGATATGGCATGGCTACAAAGCCTTATCGGTGCGGTGCGAAACATTCGTGGCGAGATGAAACTGGGCAATGCCGTGCGTTTGCCTGTGCTACTGCAAGGCGTAACGGACGAAGAGAGAGCAAGCCTTGCCCGCATTGAAAGTCAGTTTAAAGCCCTTGCTAAGGTTGAGCGTTTGGAATTTTTAGGCAATGATGAAAAAGCCCCGTTATCATCATCTAGCGTGATTGGGCAAGCGGTTGTTTATGTGCCGATGAAAGGCTTGATTGACCCTACGGTGGAATTGGCTCGTCTCAATAAAGAACTGGAAAAACTTACCAAACAATACGACCAAATCGCAAATAAACTTGCCAATGAAGGTTTTGTTGCCAAAGCACCGCCTGCGGTTGTTTCGGCTGAACGAGAGAAATTAAGTGAGCTTGAAGGGCAGATTGGGAAGGTGAAAGAGGGTATGGGGGAGATTGAGGGGTTGTAAGTTTGAAAAATACTTCCATTATCATCCTAGTATATACTCTTTTGGAGTTGAATGCTCCAAAAGATATAATTTAATTAAATGAGGTAATTTTATGTTAGTTTATGCAAATCATTTTGAAATCATAGGCAAAGACCGTGAAAGTGAAGTTTTTCGAACGATTAAAGGTTGGTTAAAAAGTATCACAAAACTTGATTTATCTATCAATGACCTAAAAAGTGGTAGTGATTTTTCGGATGAGAGTAAGTATTATTTCATTAGAACAATCAAAGATGATGATAGCAAACAGTAATCAATCTCTTTATTTCATTATGATATAGAAATAAAAGGTAGAGAGTGGAAAACGGAAATTGGTATTAAAAATAATACAGATACTTTATTTATGTCATTAAAGGTTGAAACGATAGAGCAAAGCACACTTGTGAGTGTTCAGCCTCAATCTACACGACCTAAATTGATTAATTTTTTACAACAAAATTGTAATTTTAACTTAAATACAATAGGTTCAAGTCATGTTAATGTAGATAACTTTAATGATTTTAAAAATATAGTTTTTGATCCTAATAGAGATTATCCAATAGTCTTGGTTAGTTGTATGAATGACAGTGGATTGTCATTTGTTGATTGTGAAAAACTACAAGAGCATTTGTTTGGGTTAGCTCAGGTTTATTTTTTAGAAAATAATATCAATTCTTACGAATTTGAGAGTTTTATGGGTACTACCAAATGTTGTGCTTGGGATGGTGCAATAAATATTATTTACCCGATTAATAAATACAGCAATATTTCCAACACACTATTTTCCAGATCGAAATTAACTGAACTTGATAAGGAATCGAGTGCTATTTTTAGAAGTATTTTGTCTTATGTTACAAATTATACAAATATCCGTAAAAAATCTAGACATTTGAGCCCTTATGACGTAAAGTTAGAAGGCTTGAAAAATCGTAGAAACAAACTGAAGGCTGAAATTAGAAATTTAAATTTTGAAAATAGTTCTGATGAGTTAGTTGAATATAAAAAATTGGCTAATGAATTATTTGAAGAATTAGCAAATGCGGAAGAAAGTTTTTCAGAAAAAATTAAGCAGCAGGAAAATAGTTTTCTTGAAATGTTATCTCAAAGTGAGGAACAAGTTAATAAACTGTCTGATGAAAATAATAGATTGAATTCTAGAATCTATCAACTTGAATATTCTAATTCTAATACCATTCAAAACAAAGTTGGGGACAATTCTATTATTATAAATTTAAATGAAAATGATTTATATAATAATGAAATTAAACTTTTTATTTTGGAGGCAATACAAAACTATTTTAATAGTTTGCCCCAAGATGATAAAAGCACAAGAAAATATCATATTTTCAAAAACTTATTGGATTGCAATCAAGGTTTTTTAAGTCAAAAAGATGACTTTTTTAATAGATTGAAAGTTGAATTTAAGGGTTATACTAAGTTAAACAAGAAACAAAGAGATGTGCTATCAGAATGCAATGTCGAGTTAAAAAATGAAATCTCTCATAATACTATTGGGTTTATTGGGGATGATAGATACACAATGACATTCGCAAAAACAGCTAGCGATGCCAAAGCTGGTGATAACATTGTTCGAGATATTAAGAAACAGTTGTTTTAACATTTCTTAAAATATCCCCACCACCCCAAACACCACACTATGCCCCTGCACAATCACATCAATATCAGGGGCATAGCCACCACCCATTGTTACCGCCATTGGAATTTGCCTATTAAACATCGTCTCTACCACATAGCGTTCTCGCTCGTACAGTCCATCCATTGTTAGATTTATCCGCCCAAGCCTATCATCAGCCAGCACATCCACCCCTGCTTGATAAAAGACAAAATCAGGGTTAAAGTCATCCAGCACTTTGGGCAAATGGTATTTTAACAAACTTAAATACTCATCATCGCCCACACCGTCCGCCAAACCAATGTCCAAATCCGACTTAGGCTTATGATAGGGATAATTTTTCTCACCGTGCATACTCATCACAAAGACATTGGCATTATCCGCCATGATAGACGCATTGCCATTGCCCTGATGAACATCTAAGTCAAGGATTAAAATGCGTTTGGCAAGCCCTTCTTTTAACAGCACATTGCTCGCCACACAAATGTCATTTAAAATACAAAAGCCCTCGCCACTGTCCGCAAAGGCGTGGTGCGTCCCACCCGAAGTGGACAGGCTAATGCCGTCCGTCAAGGCATAATTGGCACATTCTATGGTTGCCCCAACCACCAGCCGTTCACGGTCTATCAGGGACTTACTCATTGGCAAGCCAATTTTTCGGCAGTCTTTGGGCGATAAGGTCAGATTATCAAGGGCGTGCCAATACTCCACCGTGTGCGTGGTCAAAATCTCGTCCACGCTTGCCATTTTTGGGGTAAAAAACTGCTCGGGCGTGGCAATGCCGTCCGCAATCAGTTTTTTGGGCAAAAGTTCATATTTTGCCATGGGGAAACGGTGTCCATCTGGCAAGGGCAGGGCAAACTCGGGGCAATGAGCGATTTTAAAGAACATAAAGATTATTGGGCGGTGTGAGTGGGCAGAAAAAACGTCCGCTTTTCATCGTCCACAACCGCCTTTATCTCATCGCCCACGTCCACATAATCCCCTGCAAACTGGCTTGGCTCATCGTCCGCCAGCACGAGCGTCATGATACCCCGAGCCACTTCGGTAAGTCCTGCTAGGGCTTGTAGATAACAGCCGAGCGATTTGTCGGTTAATGGGTTAAACTCCACGTCAAAGGCAATCTTGGCACGCACTTCGCCGTCTGTGGGGTCAAACTCAATCCCGCCAAAACTTACGTTCATGTTCATCTTGGCAATCTCCATAAGCATGGCGGTATAATGACTC
Organism: Moraxella caprae DSM 19149; assembly: GCF_000426885.1. Lineage (GTDB taxonomy): Bacteria > Pseudomonadota > Gammaproteobacteria > Pseudomonadales > Moraxellaceae > Moraxella > Moraxella caprae. The sequence goes on from NZ_KE384583.1 coordinate 59,987, forward strand.
GCAGGCACGCTGTCGTCTAATATGCCAAATGCCGAGACAAGCTGATTGTCTTCGTTGATACGAAACACGCACGTCCAGTCGTTCTCACGGTCGGTAAAGCCCATGATAAGATGATGTGTGTGTCCGCCGTCATCAGGTGGGCGGTGGTCGTATTTCCAGTCTTGTTTATCAAGCCATGCCATGATGTCACGGGTTATGGGGTGCGATGTGGGCTTGGCGGTTGGAGCGGTTAGGATTTGTTTGGGTTTGGCGGTTTTTAGGGTGTCTTTTGCCTTGCCCGCTACTTTATCCGCTGTCGTGTCGGGATTGGGTTTTTTAAATAGACTTTTGATTTTTTTAAACATAAGATTGCCTTGGTTGTATTTTAAAAGATTGATATTTACCGCGGATTTGTAGGGGTTGGCTCCGCACACCCTTTGATGACATTACCGTACAAAGCGTGCTTGGCACGCCCCTACATCCACACATCATTGCGTCTGTAATAATTTTAAAATTTCTTGGGCGTATTTCAAGAATTAGCATAACAAAAAATAAGGAAATTAAAAAGCATTATTTGGGTTTTTTGGGGATTTTTCGATTTGACAGATTTTAACAAGGCATATTTTAAATCATCATTTACTTACTAGACTTCCTGCAAAACTAGGCTTTCCGTTCGCCCCGAGCTTGTTGAGGGGTGGCGGAAAACCGTTATGGTTCGACAAGCTCACCACGAACGGTTTTCCTTATTTTGGGTTTTGCAGGAAGTCTACTGTTAAATACTGTGGTGTAGGCAACCAAAATGATTTACACTCTACAAAATGAAAAAGTACCACGGTTTCCGTTCGTGGTGAGCCTGTCGAACCATGACGGAAACCGACCCTTCGACAAGCTCAGGGCGAACGGTTTCCGTAGTAAAATTCAATTTTGTTAGCTGTATCATAACGGTAATGGTCGGTACAATCCACGATGATGATACTGTCCTGCTTTTCATGCCAAATAAAGTGTAGCACCATATCAGACGTGTGATAACGCCCCGTTGGGCTTAGGCGGTAGGACGGTATGCCAATGTGATAATGCCACAAATGATTAGTGTAGGTATAGGTATAATTGGGGTCGGTTGGCGATAGATTTTTCCAAGACGGGCTGATTTTGCCTTTATAATGACAAAAAACGGCATGGTTAAATCCATGTTGCTCAACCAAATAAATAAAATCCACAATCGCATTTTGTAAATTGGGCGGAAAATTAGGATATTCTTTTACAAATTCATCGCCAAGTAAAATATCGGTCATAAAAAAGCCCTGTTTGTCATCAGGGCGTATTATATCAGGATTGTTTAGGCATGGTTAATTTGTTTGGCACGGTTTAACAAAAACGCATGAATTTGTGATTTTTCCAGCCCTTTTGGCAAAGCAACCCTATCAGCACGAATGGCTTTATCCATACGCTGTCGGTCTAAGGCAATGGGCGAGTAATCGTCCGTCATATGTTTATCATAATAATATGCCACGATAGACGTGCGTACATATTGATGATGTACGGCATGGGTATTGTCAATGATAGGGGTAAATAACATGAAAAACTCATAAATACTATGCAGTAATGCATATTTTAAACATTTTTAACTGATAACACAAGTTATCATTTTTAATCCCACAAAACAATCATCATTTTTGCCGTCATCATTCAAATTTCCCCCAAAATTTGCTATGATAATACTTTATAATCAAGAACAGCCCCATGACCCATTCAGCAACCCTACAACTGCACCAAGTCGCCATTGGACGGGGCGATTTTATCTTGTGCGATGACGTCAATCTTACCCTACACGCAGGCGATGTGTGTCATCTGGTCGGCGAAAACGGACTGGGCAAGACCACCCTACTTAACCAAATCGCAGGACTACTCCCCACCACGCACGGCACAATCACCAAATCCCCACTGGTGTACGTCTCTCATCAACTGGGTATCAGTCCTGTCTTGACGGTCGCCCAAAATTTGCGGTTTTTGTTTTCGCTGTATGATGTACAAGCGGATAATGACACCATTGACACCGCCCTAGACATGGTTGGACTGTATGGCTTGGGCGATACGTCCAGCGTTCAGCTATCAGCAGGACAAAAAAGACGGATCGGACTGGCACGGCTGTTTATCATGACCCCCACCCATGCCCCCTTATGGCTACTTGATGAGCCTTTGACTGCCCTAGATGTGGCAATGGTCGCCAAATTAGAAAAACGCATGGGCGAGTTTGCAAACATGGGCGGAGCGGTGCTTGCCACAAGCCACCAAGCTATGCAAGGGGCAAACCGTGTGCTAGACTTAGCGGAGTTTGCCCTATGAAAGCCCTACTACAACGAGAATGGCAAATCAAACGTCAAGGGGCGGTGCAATGGCTCTACCCCTTGGTGCTGTTTTTGCTTATCATCACGCTGTTTCCCTTGGCTATCGGGGCAGAGCCTGCCACACTGTTACGCTTAGCAAGTTCGGCGGTGTGGATAGCGGTGCTGTTGTCGCTCGTTATGGGCATAGAAGAGCTGTTTCGCCCCGATTTTGACAATGGCACGCTTGCCGAGCTTGTCGTCTCAAACGCCCCACTTGCCACATGGGTAGCCGTGCGGTTGGCGGTGCATTGGCTGTTTAGTGCAGGCTTTGTGGCGGTGTTGTCATTTCTAGCGATACCGCTGTTTGGCTTGCCTATGGGCGACACGCTCATGCTTGCCGTCTCTATCGTAGTCGGCTCGCCCATGCTTCTCATGCTGTCCGCCATCGCAAGCTCGCTCACATTGACCCTAAAAAACGGGGCGGTACTTGTGCCACTCATCGCCCTACCCATGCAATTGCCTGTGCTGATTTTTGCCACAGGGGCGGTGGATTTGCACGCCACAGGGTTAAATGGCTTACCCATTCTTGCCATGCTCGGGGCGGGCAGTATTTTGGCAGTGATGATAACGCCTTTTGTGATTGCAGGGATTTTAAAAATGGCGTGGGCGGATTGATTGTGATTTAACCACCGCTTGATATATTTACAATACATTACAAAAAATTTATTAACTGTGGATTGACAAAAAAAAAATCAGATATCCTATAATTACATTTTTGTTACTTTATTTAGGGTATATTTTATGTTAGGTTTTTTACTCTTGGTTGTCATTCTCTTGGCTGTCATTCCAGTATTTATTGGTGCTAAATACTATGACTTTAGGAGATACACAAAAGGATATGCAGATGCAATTGAATATGCAAGGAAAAATGCAGGTGTTGATTTTCAGCCAGACTATCTATTAAAAACTAGCATTTTAAAAGTCCCTGTATTTGGCATTGACTCTGAAAAAAAGCTTTTTTATATTTATGGTCGTAAAAGCTGTGGAATATTTCACGCATCAGAAGTTACCAATATCAGCCTTGATCAAAGACCTAGCGGCAATGCTTTTAAAACGTTCTTAACTTTAACTGTAAAAGACTTAGATGAACCTAAGCGATATGTCATATTTGGCAATATGATTGAAGCGGAAACTTGGTTTGGTAGAGTACAAGCCGTTTGGAATAGTTAATTTGAATCAGTCCAATAACATTTTAATCGACAATGAATTAAGGGTAAAGCTCGTGTTTGGATGGATTGGGTAGTTTTGCAGGAAGTCTATTATTTGATATGGTAAAATAACGCTTATCAAATTCACGTTATATTTATTAAATAAAGCACCCGAATTATTCAAACACTGGTTTCACCGCCAATTCACCAAAATATTTGTAATTTTGATTTAAAGGATTTAGTAATGAAAAGATGTTTTTTATTATCTTTAATGGTTGTTGGTTTATCAGCTTATGCCAATAACGCACACGCCAATGACACTGCCACGATTGATGGCTATAAATTACACGGTTGTACCACAGGCGGAGGCAAAAATTACTGCACGACTGATAAAAAAGAAATTTCCAAAATTATCGGCAAAAGTAAAGAGTTAAAGACAGCGAATTTCGCCCAAAATAAAAAGCTAGTACAGCTATTTTATCAAGGAAAAAACTCCCCCATCACAGACATCTTTGTCATTGATGATAAAGCAAAATCCATCTATCTTTATCCGCAATTTGCTTGGTTTAATTGGAGCATTGAGGAAAAGCAAACCTACCCCAAAAGAGCCCCAAAGGTCATTTCAAATAAAAAAAGTAACACTTTCTGTCTGCATCAGCCCTACGCATGGTTTGATAGTTACGAACAAGAAGGGCAAATTGTCACAAGGGCGATGGTGGAATATGACATGGATGATGAGTTGCGGTATGTATGTACCAGTTTTGACAAATATGGCGACAAAGAATTTACATCAGATGAGCTCATCAAAGCCAAGGACTATCTTAAAATGGTAAAGTAATTTTAATTAAGGGGCTTTTTAAATGCTGCAGAATGCCTAGCACACCCCCCTTTTAAATGAAAAGGCATATTAAAGCGTAAACACTTAGGATTTTTTATGAAAAAAATTATTTTTTGCACCTTGATGATGGCTTTGGCAATGATGAGTCATGCTGATGAGTCGTATTGGTACGACATTCACTCTAACATCCCCCAAAAAACCATGAACAGCTATCGCATTCAGTGCTATTCAAAAGATGACATCTATTTGAAGATCGAGACCCTTGACAGTCAGCACCAGCCCTTTAACTTCTGTGCACAGCCTGTGGTGAATGAAATTTTAAAGACCGCTCATGACATCAAGTCTCCGAATTTTGCCAAAGATTTAAAACTCATTGAATATCGACCTTATAATAACAAAACCTATAAAATGGCGGTCATCATTGATGAAAAAGACAAAAAAATCATTCCATCAACGTTTGTGTATGGTCATAGGGAATATTTTTTAAATAACACTAAAAAACCAATCAAACCTACATTAAAGGCATCTAAAGATTCCTATATGTACTGTTTTTCAGGTGATGCGAACGTTACTACCATAGATGAAATGATGGCGGGTTCCAATCGCTCAAAAAATCATCTCTGTACGGTATTTTTGGGAGAGATTGATGGTTATTATGATTTTTTAGTGTTAGAAAGAGGCTATTATTTCGGTGCAAAACTACCTGAACAGGACAAAGAAATCTCACAGATGATGACGCACCGAAACGCCAAAGAGCTAATTAAAAAAGCCAATCGCAAAAAATGATTGCTTAATATTGAGGGTGTGGGGCGAGATAGAATATAAACCCCCACATCATCAATAGTATTTAAGACTCCTTACAAGCCTAAGCCTTTCACACGCTTAGGCTCTCCATGCTCCACCGTGGCACGCACGCCACCGACAAATCGTCTGTTTGTCCCATGCTAAGACGGCAATACCCTGCATAGGCTATCATCGCCCCGTTATCAGTGCATAGGTGCAACGGGGCATAATGCACGCTCGCCCCCATCTTGGCAAGGGCGATCTCCAAATGCGCGCGTAGGCTCGCATTGGCGGACACACCCCCTGCAATGACGAGCTGTGTTAGCCCTGTTTGTTTTAGGGCTTTGGTGCATTTTTTGACGAGTGTATCCACCACCGCATACTGAAAACTTGCCGAAATGTCCGCCCGCACCACAGGATCAGTATCACTCCCTTTGGTGTCCTTGATGAGATTATGCACGGCTGTTTTCATGCCACTAAAACTAAAATCTAGCCCACGACCCATCATCGGACGTGGCAAATCATAGGCATGGGGGTTGCCCCCTTTGGCAAGTCGCTCCACGTTCGGCCCCCCAGGGTAAGGCAGACCGAGCATTTTGGCGGTTTTATCAAAACACTCACCCACCGCATCATCAATGCTCTCGCCCAATATCTCATACCGCCCCACGCCGTCCGCTCGCACCAGCATAGTATGACCGCCCGAGACAAGCAGACAGACAAAGGGAAAATTGACCCCCTTATCATTTTCTATCATCGGAGCCAGCAGGTGCCCTTCCATGTGATGAACGCCAATGGCAGGCACGCCAAGCCCATAGGCAAGCGTCCGCCCAAATAACACTCCTGTCATGAGCGCCCCAATCAGCCCCGGCCCTTTGGTGTAGGCGACCGCATCAATGTCGGATTTGGCGATATTTGCCTTATCCAGCAGCTCATTAAATAATGGTACAAGTTTACGAATGTGGTCTCTACTGGCAAGCTCAGGCACGACCCCGCCATAAGTGGCGTGTAGCTCAATCTGGCTATACAGCACCTGTGCCAACAACCCACCTTGACCGCCGTTTAGCTCACTGTCATAAATGGCAAGTCCTGTTTCATCGCAGGACGTTTCTAAACCTAATACTTTCATGATTTCTTTTCCAAAAATTTGGGGTATTATAGCATTTTTTAGATGATTGACATTCAGATAAAGATTTTTGATTTTTAATATTGTTAAATTTTATTTTATAAATCATTGATAAGATTAAAATTATTTAAAAATCACAATCTACCCCTACCAATTGCCAAACCTTTATTATAAACTACACCCAGCGAATTTGATATTTACCACGGCTTTGTAGGAACTGGCTCCGCATGTCCTTTGATAACAAATCAATTTTTATAGGCGTGCTCAGCACGCCCCTACACCCACACATCATAAATTTGTGGTAATTTGAAAGTTCTTTGATTATAAACATCCTTTGATCATTTAAAAAGACAAACCATGCCAAACACCCCCACCCCCCCTTTTATCATCGGCTTAACAGGCGGTATCGGTAGCGGAAAAACCGCCGTGAGCGACCATTTTGCCACGCTTGGCACAGATGTGATAGACGCTGATGTCATCAGCCACGCCATCACCGCCAAAGGCTCACCTGTGTTAGACGAGCTTGCCCACGCCTTTGGGACGGATATTCTTACAGACGGCGTGCTTAACCGAACTTACCTGCGTGAGCTTGTCTTTGCTGACCCTGCCAAACTTGCCACGCTAAACGCCATCACCCACCCTGCCATACGCACCCAAATCAAGCATGAGCTTGACCACGCCAGTAGCCCCTACGCCATATTATCCGCCCCGCTTTTGTTAGAGAGTATCAAGGGCGATGATAAGGGCTTGACCGCCCTTTGTGATAGGATTTTGGTTGTGGACGTGCCGACAGAGTTGCAAGTTCAGCGAGCTGTCAAGCGAGACGGACAGGGCAATAAGGACATTTTGGCAATCATTGATAAGCAAATCAGCCGAGATATACGCCTATCCTATGCCGATGACGTGATAGATAATTCAGGCAGTTTAGATGATTTATACCGCCAAATCAATGCGTTACATCAAAAATATCTGGCTATGGCAAACGATTTGGCAAAAGACAAATGATTTAAAAAGCACCTTGTAAGCAAATGCTTACACGCATTGATGACATTGGCGTATTTTCTTAGGGGCTAGATTTTGGCATAATACACCCATCAGCAAGGAGACGGCAAATGGATAAGCCAACATGGACGAGAGCTGATATTATGGAAGCCTTTACGGATAACGCAAGTAGCAAAACCCCTATAAAACCACAAACTCCCCCAAGTTTGTGGTTTTGTTTTTATGGTTTCATGCCATTATTAACTTTTAAAATTATCAGCACACCAAAAATAAAAAAGACAAACATTGAAGTTTGTCTTTTTTATGAGTCAGTGATTAAGCAGGGATACGCAACACTTGTCCCACATAGATTTTGTCAGGGTGTGATAGCAGTGGCTGATTCGCTTCAAAGATTTTGTTGTAATCATTGGCATTGCCGTACATTTCTTTGGCGATTTTAGATAGGGTATCGCCTGATTTGACGGTATAAAAACGAGACTCAGGCTCAGGGGTTGCTAAGGTTAATTGGTCGTCCACTTGGGCAACGTGCTGAACGTTACCTGCGGCAAGTACCGCTTTTTCACGGTCGGCTTGTGAAGCGGCGGTACCTGACAGCACCACCGTGTCAGTGTCGCCATTGTAGCTGACTTTTAAGCCGTCAATCTTGGCATTGGCTTGCACACGAGATAATAGCAAGTTGGCAATCTCTTGGGCATTTGGCTCAGCAGGGGCTGATGGTGTCGCCACAGGGGCTGGGACCGACTCTTCTTTTTTGTTACGGTTAAATACTTTATCGCCGATGTCTTTGGCAAAACTAAAAATACCCATGATGACTCCTTATTTGGATTTGATAGAAAGTGTGTTGACATTTAGATGATTTGTCTAGCAACCATCCTTAAAAAACTCCTTACTATCTTAGTATAAAATGATAAAAATTTGCACTGCATTTATGCGTAAAATTGTTATACTTATGTAATAAAAAAACCACTTTTTAAAACTAAAAAGTGGCGTGTGTTTGACTTCTACCTAATTTACACTTTGGCAGACACGTAGTCAATGGCTTTTTGAACGGTGGTTAGCTCAGCTGAATCTTCGTCAGGAATGGTAATACCAAACTCATTTTCAAACGCCATCACAAGCTCCACTAAGTCAAGAGAGTCTGCACCTAGGTCGTCCATGAAAGACGCTGCATTGTTAATTTCGTCAGCATTTAGGCTAAGTTGCTCGGCAACGGCCGCTTTTACTTTGGCTTCGATATCGCTCATAAGAGTATCCTTTTTAACATGGGAATTTAAGAAAATCAGCACCAATGATTTGATGACTGAAAACTTGTGTATGATAAAACATTTTTGTCATTTATGCAAGTGCTATTAGTACGCTCGTTCACAAATTTACATAAAATCGTGACGTACACGTGACAAATCACATGTACATGCCACCATTGACCGCCAACACTTCGCCTGTGATGTAGCTTGCCCCATCACTTGCCAAAAACGACACCGCTGCGGCAATCTCCTCAGGCTGAGCCATACGCCCAAGCGGTACAGCATCTAGCATAGAGTTTACCAAACGCTCGTCTAGCTCTTCGGTCATGTCCGTCTCGACAAAACCAGGGGCGACACAGTTTACCGTAACCCCACGAGAGCCAATCTCACGAGCCAACGCACGGGTAAAGCCTTCCACGCCTGCCTTGGACGCGGCATAGTTGGTCTGACCTGCGTTACCCATCTGCCCGACCACGGATGTGACGTTGATGATACGTCCAGAGCGGGCTTTCATCATGCCACGCACCGCACGGCGACTCATGCGATAGATGGCGGTTAAGTTGGTATCAAGCACGCTCGCCCAGTCTTCATCTTTCATACGCATGAGCAGACCGTCTTTGGTAATGCCTGCGTTATTGACCAGTACATTGACCGAGCCGTACACGCTGTCAATCTCTTCAAAGAGTTTATCAATCGCCGCATCATCACAGACATCAAGCACACGCCCGATACCCCCCGACTCGGACAGATACTCTTCTATCGCTTCCGCTCCACGCTCGCTGGTGGCGGTACCAATGACAAAATGCCCTTCACTGGCAAACTGCTCGGCAATGGCACGCCCGATACCACGGCTCGCCCCTGTGACTAGGATAATCTTACGACTCATGTAATTGCTCCAATTTTTCTAAACGTGCTAATTTGTCCGTCGGCAAAGCGACAATCGGTGTCTCTTGACGTTTGGCAAGATTAGACAGGACATTGCCCGGCCCGCACTCAATCACAACATCGATTTGTTTATCGGCAAGTTTTTGCATGGTTTGTGACCACAGCACTGGCATGGAGAGCTGTTCGGTGAGAGCGGTCTTGATGTCGCTGACATGCTTATGCACTTGGGCATGACGGTTTTGGATGACAGGGATTTGGGCGGTGGCAAATTCGGTCGTATCCAAAAGTTTTGCCAATGCGTCGCTGGCAGGGTTCATCAGCTCACAGTGCGACGGCACAGAGACTTTGAGTGGCACCGCCTTTTTGCCCAGTGACTCTACCGCTGACAGCACATGGCTCACACCCACTTGTGTGCCTGCAATCACCACTTGTCCGGGGTTATTAAAGTTGGCAGGACCCACAATGCCTGCGTTTTCGGTAGCATCTTCGCACAGACTGGCAACCTGCTCATCATCCAACCCCAGCACCGCCACCATCTGCGTGTCTATCCCTGCCACCGCCCCTGTCATGAGCTTGCCACGCTCATGCACGAGCTTGACCGCATCTGTCAGGCTAAGCACGCCACTTGCCACCAGTGCCGAGTACTCACCGAGCGAATGCCCTGCCAAGCACAGCGGTGTTATCCCCTGTGCTGACAGTTTGTCTTTGACAATCTGCCAAATCGCCACGCTCGCTGTGAGCAGAGCAGGCTGAGTAAATTCGGTCTTATTAAGACGGCTCTCATCATGGGTTATCTCCCACAAATCCACGCCCAACGCACCACTTGCTTCGTCAAACGTAGTCTTTACCACACTAAAATGCTCGGCAAGCTCATCCATCATGCCAATGGTCTGCGACCCTTGACCAGGGAAAATCACTGCCACACGTTTTGTTGTCATGTTACACCATTTTTTATCAAACATTCATCACGCTGATGAACGTATCATTTTACCATAAATAATAAACATTTGTTTACAAATTATCGATTAAATTTACAAACAAATTTTTTACAATTTAATGTCCGATAACCATTTTTATAAAACAGCTCTTGTTTAAAGCAAACTACACCATAAAAGCAGGCACGTCCCACTAATGGCAATCAATAATTTAAAACAAAAAAGCCAAGCTCATGCGGTCATGGAACTTGGCTTAGGCTTGGTTTTTACAAGGTAGAAACCAAACAAATTAGCTTTCGGCGGCTACTTTAAATAGCTGACGACCACGGTAAAAACCGTCTTTGGTCGCATGATGACGAATGTGTTTTTCGCCAGTGGTAGAATCAATGCTTAGAGTGGCAACGCTGATACGGTCGTGAGAACGACGCATATCACGGCGTGAACGGCTTTTGCGGTTTTGTTGAACTGCCATGATAGCTCCTAAAATAAAGTACGGCAAATGACTGCCAAATTTAATGAAAGTGGGTATCTGTGGCGGTAGCATCATTTTCGCCTAATCAAATGGGTGCAGATACATTAAACGCCCTATTATACCAAAAATTTGACATTTTAAAAGCCTATTTTTGCAAAATTTACAAAATATTGCTTAGCCCGACAGTTTACCCTTTAACTGCTCCAACACAGCAAAGGGGTTTTCGGCAGGTTCGTCCGCCACATCGCCCACGCTGTCCGTGTGCATGTCGCAGTCGTCATGGCGTGGCGAGAGCGGAATGGCAAGCAGTAGCTCATCTTCTAGCATGTCCTCCACAGGGAGTATTTTTTTGCCATCGGGACAAATCTCATCTAGCAGGACATAATCTGCCGTCTCATCTAGGGCTTCTAGGTAGCCAATCTTGTTTTCGCTCTCTAAGATTGCCATGCGGTAATTGCCCGAGACATCCACAGGCATGGAGTTAAGACAGCGTTGGCACGCCACGGACAGCACCGCTTTGACATCATAGGTTAGCCACAGGATTTTGTCTTGTCGGGCGAGCGTTAAGGCAACGCTTAGCACATCATCACTAGCGATAACCTGCCCTGCTAGGCGTGGCAAGGCAGTCACAGGAACATCGCCCTGCCATGTAAAGCCGATGTCTGCCCATTTGTCAAAGGCGATGTTTTGGGGCAGTGTGGCTGATTGGTGCGTGGGTGCGGTCATCTTGTCATCATCATAAAAATTTGGCTTATTATTTCATAAAACCTGCCAAAATTCACGCAAAATTTGTGGAGCGTGGTATAATTTTTGTTTTTAGATTCAGATAACACCCCATGAGCACCACTGATTTTAGCAAGCTGGGTCTGCACACCCAAACATCACTCTGGCAAGCCTTTTATGATGACAAAACCATACAGGCGTGCGTGGCAGACGTGTGCCGTTTTGATGAGACATATCGCACGCTAAAACAGACATGGCAAACCCTAAGCGATGATGAGCATGAACAGACCGACTGGCTCATCACCCTATTTAATCATCTCTATCAGCACAGCGCCATGCCGACCCTACTTGTACGTGGTAAGAGCGAACCTGAATACTTTGCTGGCAAAGACGGCATGCCTGCTCGCATTGAGTTCGCTCACGGGTTTTTCCAAAGTGCGTTGCATGAGATAAGCCATTGGTGCGTGGCAGGGGCGACACGCAGGGGACTTGATGATTTTGGCTATTGGTACTGCCCTGACGGGCGAGATGAGATGACCCAACGCCAGTTTGAGAAGGCAGAAATCAAACCCCAAGCCATCGAATGCCTGCTGTCATTGGCGTTGGGGCGGTATTTTTATGTCTCAGCGGACAACCTAAATGCCGATTTTGACACATCAAACAGCACCTTTGCCACAGACGTGTACGCCCAAGCTCATGCCTATTTGCAAAATCCACACGCACCGTCTTGCCTTTTATCCAAAGATGCCAAACGCCTGATTTGGGTGTGTTTAGACATGAATATGGCAAGGTAAACGGGGAATTTATAAATATCATTTGCCCCCATAAACCCATCTAACACATTATCAATTTGTAAGGACAATCCATGAAAACACTCTATATCCATCCCGACAACCCCCAACCCCGCCTGATAGACGAAACGGCAACTACCTTATCATCAGGCAAAGTCATCATCACACCGACCGAGTGTGGCTATCGTTTCGCCTTTGGGATGAATGCCAAAGACGCCTTTGAACGCTTGGTGCGTCTGGGACTAGATGAGTCCGATTTGCTACTGGTGTGCCAAAACATCAGTCAGCTGTCGGACGTGGCGGTCGTGGCAAATGATGCTTTTCGTACCCTAAAAAGCGACTTTACACCCCATCACGCCTTTGTCTTGGAGCCGACCAAAGTGGTCAATAAAAAAATCATCAGCAAAAAATCACTTCGCTTTACCACGTCCGCCACGCCCGTGATGATGGCACTGTTAGAGCAAATTGGCGAGCCGTTTTTCATCGCTCCACTCGTCTATCAAGGCGAGCCTGTCAGCGAACATTATGACATCACGGACAAATTAGACTCACAAGCAGACATTTTTGTGGATGTGGGCGTGATTGATGATATTGAGATAAGCGTGGTTGATTTGATGGATTAGGATTTATTTTTAAAATCCAAACCTTAACTCAATAATACCAATTTTAAAAAACAAAAAAGTGCAAATCGCACCTTTTTATCTGCCCTGCCTGTTATTTACGGTCGGGCAAATTGATGTTCATTTCAAGCACATCAAGGCTTTCTTCATGACGCTGTTTGATATTGACATCATCAATCTGTACGCCACTAATGAATTTATTGACCACCGCCAAAATCTCACGCTTCATCTCATCCACACGCTCAGGGGTCAGGCGAGTGTTTAGGCGGTCGTGGCTTGCGACGATGACTTTTAGGCGGTCTTTGGCGATAGACGCACTGGTTGGCTCATCGCCCCCACCAAATAACGTACTCCAAAATCCTTTTTTCATATCAGCCCCCGAACAACTTAGCAAAGAAACCTTTCTTTTTGACATCAATGTGACGCAAAGGACGGTTTTCACCCAAGAATCGTGCCACGATGTCATCATAGCATTGACCTGCTGCCGAGTCTTTAAAATAAATGACAGGCTGACCGTGGTTTGACGCTTCTAGCACGGCATTAGACTCTGGAATGACACCGATGAGTGGCACTTTTAGAATGTCATTGGCAATGTCATCAATGCCCATCATCTCGCCGTGGGCGGCACGCTCTGGGTTGTAGCGAGTAATGATGAGATGTTCTTTGACGCTACCACCTTCTTCGACACGTTTGGTGCGAGACTGCAAGATACCAATGATACGGTCAGAATCTCGCACGCTCGATACTTCTGGGTTGGTGACAATCAAAGCTTCATCGGCGTGATACATGGCAAGCTGTGCCCCACGCTCAATCCCTGCCGGACTGTCGCAGATGATGTAGTCAAAGCCCAGCTCATCAGACAGCTCTTTCATGACCGCCGCCACGCCTTCATCGGTTAAGGCGTCTTTGTCACGGGTTTGCGAGGCAGGCAGAATGTACAGATTTTCCTGCTGTTTGTCTTTGACCAGTGCTTGTGAGAGCTTGGCATTACCACTGATGACATCCACAAAGTCATAAACAATGCGGTTCTCACAGCCCATGATAAGGTCAAGGTTACGCAAACCCACGTCAAAGTCGATGATGACCGTCTTATACCCACGCTCTGCCAGACCTGCCCCAAAAGACGCACTGGTGGTGGTTTTGCCCACACCGCCTTTACCTGATGTTACTACGATGATTTTTGCCACAGGGCAACTCCTTATAATTTGGTATTGCTACATTTAGCAATTTAAAAATACTTTGTGCTCAACTGTCTTTTTTATCATTGCTGTTATTTTTACTCTATTCATCAATGATTTGCCACCAGTTAAGATTTAGAAAAAATTTATCTATTTTACCATAATTTTAGGGCATGTTGAACTTTTGTATTTGCAATGAAAAATGAGAAAAATCGCCCGTTTTTCAAGGAAAAAGTGAAGTTTGATAGTCATTCTATCAAACGAGCTTTTGACGATGAAAAACAAGATTTAGCCATTTTTCATGCAAAAACATCATTTTATTTTTTAAACTTTCTAAAATGTAAATTGTGTTACAAAGGTTCAACATGCCCCGAACAATAATAAACCAAACCCATCACGCCATGAGCGTAAAGATAAGTCCCTTATCTTCATCATAGCTGACCTGCACTGCCTTATCTATCATCTCAGGCGGAATGGCGTCGCTTAGGCAGTAGGTGCCTGCCACTGAGACCAGCGTGGGGTTGAACTTTTGGCAAAAAATACGGGCGTGTTTGTCGCCTGTTGCCCCTGCCACCAATCGCCCTTGTCCATGTCCATAGATGTGCAAACTGTTGTCAGTAATGGCTTCTGCCCCTTTATTGACCCCACCAATAACAATCAAATCACCGCCCAAATGTTGCAGGCTCTGACCCGAGCGAAGCATTTGGCTGTGTACGCTACTGGTGACGCCCTGCTCTTGTTTGGAGGTGTTATCGGCAGTGTCCAGCCCTAGGGGGGCGGTTTGAGTTTGGGTGGCGGTCGCTTCTTTTTGGGCTACGGGCTGATTGGCGGACTCGCCTGCTTGTCCTGATGGCGTAGCTTCTGATGACTGAGTTTCTGGTGATTGGGCATTATTGGCATTTGTATCGTCCGCCTTTATGGAGGCAGGACGTGAATCGGTCGGCTTGATACGCTCCATGCGTTTGCCATCGGCAGGAAAAGTCGCCAGTCGCAGGGCGTTTGCCTGCTCGCTTAGCACGCCATCAACCACACCTATCGGCTGTACGCCCATCTGCCACAACATCTCAATCAATGCCGACAAATCAAGCTTACACTCACTGTCTAGCACCACAGGCACGGACGTGTTGTCTTTTAATAGAACACTTAGTTCATCTTGAATGGCGGTCAGGTCGTCAGTGTGCAGTTTTAGACGGCTAAAACTGAGCATTTTGCCAAATAAAGTAATCGGTTTCATAACATCATCACCTAAAATTTTGCCAATTTTACCATTTTTTTGGTGTTTTGGGGCAAAATCATCGCCTTTGGGTGGCGATTTTGGCATTTTTGGTGATGAGTGGCGTGGGTTTATTTGGCAAAATGATAAATCCTTTGCCTCATTCTCACTTTGTATCAGTGATTGATTTATCAAGGGCGAATGTAATTCATCCCTACAATCCGAAAAATAATCATTGAAAAATCAATAAGTTGCAACTTTAAATTGAGATTAAAGCACCCTCTTATAAATGCAACTGCTCTTTGTGCTTCCACTGCTGGACTTTGACTTGCTTTTCAAAGGCATTTAGAGCGTCATCAATCACCCCACTCACGAGCTTTTGTAGTTGTGGGTGTGTGGTATCAATGCTTGCCACCCCTTTGGCGACATTGACCATCAGGGCGTCTAGGGTTTTTTCATCAAACAAATGCTCATTGACCGCCATGGTAACATTCTCGCCAATATGACGACCCACACTCGTAATCTGCGACTCTATCATGCCCCCTGCGATGGGAATGAGTTTAAGATAACGTCTTAGCTCAGGCGTGTCAAGCAGTGCCTGCTCAACGGACGTGCCGATGTCATGCGAGAGCTGTTGCCCTGTCTGTGACAAAAACGCCTGCTGTAACTTCGGGGCAAGCTCACGGCGAAGCAAATCAAGCACCACACTCTCAAACTCAGCACGGTTACGGTCAATGGTCGTCTGAATCAGCGTGCCATGCGTCTTGGACTGCGCCATCTGGTCACGAAAGTTATCAATGGCGGTCAAAATCACCCTGTCCGAGAGTTCTTCTAAGATGACATGGTAATAAAACTGGGCGGATGTTATCCATTTTTTGGGAATGACCATCACACCTGTGTCGTGCAAGCGTTTGATGATAATCCCTGCTCGCAGTAGCCTTAACGCACGAAGCATGGGAAAACACGCCAGCACTTCATACCAATGCACAAAAGGAAAAAAGAACCAACGATAATAAGTGCGACGCTTGATGGTAAGCAGCCACCGCACCAACAGCTCACTCACCCAAAACAGCGTAAACATCCCCCCGATGGCGGATAAACTAACATGGTATCGCTCTTGATAAGCACTAAGCATGCCACTAAATCCGCCCCACTCGGCAAGTTTGGTCACAAGTCCGCTCATCAAAATGTTATCGGCAAATATCAAACACAGGTCAATAACCAGCAGGATAAGCATGCCGACATCGTAGATGATTTTGGTGCGACTTTGCTTAGCGGTCGGCTCTCGCTCGTCTTTGTCCGTGCCAAAGAGCGGAATGACATCATCTGGCACATCAGATGGTTGGGGGATTTCTAGGTCGGACAAATGGGGTGTGTGTTTGCTACTCATGGTGTTTTGCTATGATTAAACTTGTAAACATTGGGGTATTGTAAAACTTTTTGGGCGGTTTTAAAAGGTTTGGTTTTTCTGTCTTGTTTTCAGCTTTATACACCCAAAAAACTTCAAAATTACCACAAACGCAAGATGTTTGGGTGTAGGGGCGTGCTGAGCACGCCCCTAAAAATGACATATTAAAAGATGTGTGAAATGACATATTAAAAGATGTGTGGAGCCAATCCCTACAAAACCGTGGTAAATATCAGGTTTGTTGGGTATAGGATATGGGGCAAATATCATTTACCCCACCATGAAAAATAATCACTGATAAATCAATAGGTTAGAATTTTAAGCTAAGATTGGCATTTTAAGCCATGCTAGACCTGCTCAAACTCACGCATCATCTGCCCAATTCGCTCATCTTTGGCAGTCCACGCCTTATCCAAAAAGTCAAACAGCTCCGCCTTGACCGTCTCATCGCTGTCGTATTTGCCATCTTTTAAATCAGCAAATAACCGCTCATCCATTTCCAGATGACGAATGTCCACGCCCAAACGGGTCATCTTACCTGCCCACAGCTCGCCATAGTCAGGCACGCCATCAGGATAGACCACCGTCATGTCCAGTATGCCGTCTATCTTATCGCCCAAACTGGCGATGGCTAAGGCAAAGCCCCCTGCTTTGGGCTTTAATAGGTGCTGATAAGGCGAGTTTTGGCGGGCGTGCTTGTCCTTACTAAACCGTGTGCCTTCTAGGTAGTTGAGCAGAACAAATGGCTTATCAGCGAGCAGGCCACAGGCACGTCTGGCTTCTTCCAAATCCCGAGTGGCAAGGGCAGGATTTTTGGCGATTTGTGCCTTAGAGTGGCGTTTCATCATCGGAAAATCCAAAAAATAAAACGCCTGCCCCACGATAGGAATATAGAGCAGTTCATGCTTGGCAAAAAATCGAGTAATCGGCAACCGTGACTCGCTCACATACTGCACCACGCTTGTATCCACCCATGACTGATGGTTGCACACGAGCAGATACCGCCCGTCTTTTTTTAGGTCGTCAGGCATCGATATCCGCCAGTCACGCTTTGGCATGAGCGTATCTAGCAGGCGGTTATTGGTGTTAATCCAGTGATTGGCGATAGATAGTACCGCCTTATCGCCCTGCTTTGAGCCAAGCAATGTCTTGGCAAGCCCCGCCCCATATAACGGCACGCTGATTGCCACGCTGTTAGCAACCATCGTCCCAAGCCCCGTACCTAGGCGGAGTTTTTGGGCAAGTTTGGGGTGTTTGTCATGGATTTTTTGAAAAAAGGAGGTGGTATTAGGGTTATTTTTATGCATACGAAAACCGCCCATCAGATAAATATAACAACTTGTGTCAAAATCTACTCGTCATCAACCCATCAGGATAAGTACCATACCGCACCCCGATGTCGCTTGATGATGGGTGTATTATTATGCACTATTTTAGCAAATTTTTATCAAAATAATCAAAAAAACATCAAAAAAAATAATTAAAAACCATCAAAGTTTTCAAAGGCTTTTTAAAAAATGACTTTAAAAACTAAATAAGTCGATTTTACCATCGTTATTAATTTAAAATAAGTAAAAAATCTTGGTAAAAACCGCCCTTTTTGACAAATTTTGATACAATTTTACCAAAATTTTATGCATTTTCCTGTAAGGATTGTCCCTATTTTAGGGCGATTGTGCAAAATGCCAGTCCATTTTTACAATTAAAATAACCGATTAACTACATACTTATAACAAATAAGAGAGTTTTTTACGGCATAATAGTCTCATCACTCATCAAATGGTTTGGGCTTGGTTTAAATGCGTTTAAATATCTGTTTAGATTTTAATATCTAAACACCCATATCAAAGTTAAGCCCAAACCGCATTTGAGGACTTTCATTTTACCATCTCTAATAGGAGTATCCCATGAAAAAAATTCTTACCATCACCGCCGTTTCTGCAAGCATGATTTTGGCAGGTTGTGCCAGCACTGGTACCACGGGTGTGAATGACACCACCAAAAAAGCAGGTCTTGGTGCATTGGGCGGTGCTGTCCTAGGTGCTGCCATCTCTAAGGCGACAGGTGGCGAACACACAGGTCGTGATGCTGCCATTGGTGCTGCCATTGGTGCAGGTGTTGGTACTTACATGAGCAAGCAAGAAGCCAAATTAAGACAGCAAACCGCAGGTACAGGCATTGAAGTACAAAGAGACCCTGTCACCAACAACATTAACTTGTCTATCCCAGAGGCGATTACCTTTAATGTTGGCAGATATGACATCAAGCCTAGCTCGTACAACACCCTAAACCAAGTGGCGAGCACCCTAAACCAATACAACCAAACCACGGTTATGGTAAACGGCTATGCGTCTATTGAAGGTAACGCCAACGCCAACCAAGTACTATCACAAAACCGTGCCGCTGCTGTTGCCAACTACCTAGCAGGTCAAGGCGTGAGTGCTAGCCGCATCAGTGCTGTTGGACGTGGTGCAACCACTCAGTTTGGTAGCAGTTATGAACCAAACCGCCGTGTTGAGCTAACCATCCTAGCCCCACAAAGCATGAACTAATCTTATCCCCTTGGGTAAACCAAAACAGGTCATGTATGTGACCTGTTTTTTGTTTTTTAATTTTTCTTTTTAAAAGCCATCATGTTAAAATATTTTTAAACTCAATACATCACCATCCATGCCCCACACCGATTTATTCGCCCATTTTGACAAACATGACATCACGCTCATCATCCACAAAAAAGCCGTCAAAAACGTCAATTTTCGCCTAACATTCATAAGCGCTCGCCCCTGTTTTGCTGTCAGCGTGCCACGTCATCTGTCTGATGGTGACATCCACCGCCTTATCATGTCCAAGTCCGCATGGGCAATGGCTCACGCCCACAAACGCAAACATACCCACGCCGACCACAGCTCAAGCCATGCCCATTCCAAGCTGTGGGGCGAGTCTTTTGATGTGGCAGATTATCTAATACAGCACCCCATCAGGCCATCAAAACAGCAACGCCAAGACCTCCACGCCTGCCGACTTGTCATCTATGAGCATGAACTCAAAGCTCGCCTGCCTGCTCTGGCAGACACATGGCAACCTGTGGTCGGTCACTTTGCCGATGAGATTCGCACCAAGAAAATGCACACTCGCTGGGGCAGTTGCAACACCCATGAAGCTCGCATTTGGCTATCCACTTATCTGCCTGCCTATCCCTACCCCTGCACCGAATATGTCTTTGTGCATGAACTGTGCCATCTTATCCATCCCAACCACAGCCCTGCTTTTTGGCATGAAGTCAAAAAAGCCATGCCTGACTATCAGACATGGCATAATTTGCTAAAAGGTAAGCCCTAATTGGCTTAGCCTTTGGCTTCATGGGCGGTTAAGGCTTCATTAAAAATCTCGCTTAGGATTTTGACGTCATTGACCCGTGCATAGTTTAGGCGAGTAACGAACGCGAGTCGTCTGTGTGGTCCTGTCTCATTTAGGGGTAAGGCAGTTACGTCATCGCCGATTTGCTCTAACGCCATCTTAGGTACTAGGGTTGTCCCCATGCCCGCTTTTGCCATCTGAATGAGTGTATTAAGACTGGCGTCCGAAAAGCCTGATTTTAGCTCGTTTTTATTCATGGTACAAACCGACAGCACTTGGTCGGTCAAACAATGCCCTTCACCCAGTAGCAACACGTCATTTTCAAACAGCTCCATGCTTGAAATACTCACTTTGTCATACTTGCCATCTTTGGGGAAAATGGCATAAAAATTCTCCGCCCAAAACTCAAAGGCATGCAGACCATCAACCGCATAAGGCAGTGCCACGATGGCGGTGTCAATATACCCATAACGCACCTGCTCTAACAGGCGTTCGGTCTGCTTTTCGGTCACCGCCATCTCAAACTGGGGGTACTTGTCTTTGATTGTTGGCAAAACTTTGGGGAGCAGATACGGAGCGATGGTCGGGATAATGCCTATCGTCATCGGGTAGGCAAGGGGCAACTGATGGCTGTGGGCTCGGGTCGTTAAGTCGCTAATCTCGCTAAACACCCGCTGGGCTCGCTCCAACAGCTCTTCGCCGATGGGCGTGATAAGCACCTGCTTGTTATTTCGCTCAAAAATCTGCGTGTCTAGCTGTTTTTCAAGCTCGGCAATGCCAAGACTTAGGGCAGATTGGGAAATGTTACACTCTTCGGCAGCACGTTTAAAATGCTTGTGCTTGGCAACGGCAAGGGCGAACTCTAACTGACGCAAGGTAATCATCACGCATTCCTTATTTTAAAAAATCGTACCTGCTATTTTACACCTAAGTTTGATAAAACAAAACCTTTTATTTAAAACTTTTAACTGCATAAACCGTTAATTTTTGTTATCATATAATGCTTTCAAGGGTTTTCCCTTTATGACAAAGCTACTTTTACTCTTTTTGTCGCACCATTTTGAACAACAAACCATAGGTGACAATATGACTGCTATCATCAACCAACAAATTCCAGAATTTACCACCGAAGCTTTTGTAAATGGTGAGTTCAAAACCATCTCATCAGAAGACACCAAAGGCAAATGGTCTATCTTCATGTTCTATCCACACGACTTTACGTTCGTCTGCCCAACTGAGCTTGAAGACATGGCTGACCACTACGAAGAGCTAAAAGCCCTTGGTGTAGAAGTGTATGCCGTCTCTACCGACAGCCACTTCGTTCACAAAGCATGGCACGACTCATCTCCTGCCATCGGTAAAGTAAAATACCCAATGCTAGGCGACGGCACTGGTAAAATCACTCGTGGCTTTAACATCATGATTGAAGACGAGCACGCCGCATTGCGTGGTACTTTCTTGGTAGACCCAGACGGTCTTATCAAAGTTGCCGAGATTCACGACCTAGGTATCGGTCGCTCTGCCAAGGACATGATTCGTAAAGTCAAAGCTGCCCAATACGTGCGTGAAAATGACGGTGAAGTCTGCCCAGCCGCTTGGGAAGCAGGTCAAGAGACCTTAAAGCCAAGCCTAGACCTAGTTGGTAAAATCTAATCTAATAATTTAGTTACTCTGAGATTTTAGATAACCCAAACCGCTTAGCCATCAGGTTAGGCGGTTTTTATTTTATGACAAAAACATCGGTCAAGTTGGTGAATGTGTGTTAAAATTGTTGCTCTCCATTTTTAGACATTTTGTTAACAACATTGAGACAATTATATGAAGCTCTACCGCACCCTATTGGCAGTTGCCGTTTCTGCCACCCTACTGACCGCTTGTAACAAGACCGAAGCCCCAGCCGAACAGCCTGCCAACACCGCAGAGACCACCCAAACTACCCCTGCTAAGACCACCAGTGTCAATTTGGATAACTCACCAAGCATTGCCATGATGAACAAAATCTTGCAAGCGTCCACGCTCATGCATTTGGCACAGACCAATCCTAACATCACCGACGAGCAAGGGGCTTGTCTGATGTCCAAAGACGGCGAAGCGACCTATCATGAGACCAGCAAGCAGACGCTCGTGGACGCTGTTGGCGTTGAAGGCATCCAAGAAGCAGATAAATTCTATGAAAGCGAAGTCGGTCAAAAGGCACTAAAATACACCGAACAACAAGAAAAACTGGCTCGTGGCGAGAGCATTGATGGTGAACCTATTGTCATGACCGAAGAAGACCAAGCCAAGATGGTAGAGATGAGTCAGAGCGAAGCCAATCAAAAGCTAGAAGCTGCCATACAAGAGAGCATTACCCCCGAGAAGATGAAAGCACTCATCGAAGACTTTGCCACCAAAGAAAAAGCTCGTTGCAACATCAGCTAATTTTGATAAATCACAAAAATCGCTCAATATGTTGGGCGATTTTTTAGCATCAAAAAATTACAGCCAAACAAAAACACAGGTCGTCTGGCCTGTGTTTTTTATCACTTAAACAAGCGATTGATTATGCTTTGGTCAAAAGATACTGATAAAGTTCATCTTTTAGAGCCAATTTTTTGCGTTTTAGCCCTTCGATTTCTTCGGCACGGCTGTTGGCGGCAACAGGGTCATTTTCAAGCTTGGTGATTTCTTCGTCAAGCTCGTTATGCTCATCAAACAGCTTAACAAAGTGCAAATCATTTTCGGTTTTTAGTTTGGTGATGAGTTCACGGTATTCTGGGAACATGAAAATTCTCCTAATTTATCAATGGGTTAGTAATATTCCAATAGCTGATTTGATGGCAACTTACCCACCAAATCCACTTATTTGGCATGGCTTTATCTTAGCAAGAATTGACGGTATAAGCAAGCAAAATTATGGCTTTTTATGGCTTTTTGCAATTAATTGACTTTGATAAATATTGTCTTAAAAACATTTAATTTCATCAATGGTAAAAAATCCCTTATAATATAGTCAAGTTTATTGACCATGATACAATAAGGCTCCCTATGCTAGACAAATCTTTACTTGATGCCATCAAGACTTACAGCACCAACATGACTCGCCCCATTGCCATGATTTTGGGACAAGGCGACCATGCCAAACGTGCCGAGCTTGTGGACTTTTTGGAGCAAATCGCAAGCTGTTCAGACAAAATCGGCTTTGATAAAACCGTTGTGGACACCGACCTGTCGCCCATGAGCTTTAAGATTACCACCGACAACCGTGATACGGGAATTGTGTTTAGTGGCATCCCCGGCGGTCATGAGTTCACGTCCCTGCTACTTGCGATTTTGCACGCAGGCGGTCATACCATGAAGCTAGACGAAGGCATTCAAGAGCTTGTTAAACGCATTCAAAAACCACTTAAATTTCAAACCTTTGTCTCGCTATCGTGCCACAACTGCCCTGATGTCGTGCAAGCGTTAAACCAATTTGCCATCTTAAATGACGGCATTGAAAACGAGATGATTGACGGTGGTGTATTCCCCGAGCTTGTCGAAGCCAACAACATTCAAGGCGTGCCTGCGGTATTTTTAAACGGCAAGCCATTTTTAAACGGTAAAGTCGATACCGCCCGTATCATTGACAAACTACAAGCCGAGTACCCCGACTTACTTGCCGAAGGTCAAAGCGAAGAGCTAGAAACCCAAGACGTAACCGTCATCGGTGGTGGACCTGCGGGCAGTGCGGCGGCGATTTATACCGCTCGCAAGGGACTTCGTGTGGCACTCGTTGCCGACCGTATTGGCGGGCAAGTCAAGGATACCCAAGACATTGAGAACTTAATCTCAATCCCACTCACCAACGGCAACACCCTAGCAAGCAACCTTGCCACACATATTAAAGAATACAACATCACGGTCAAAGAACACGTGAGCGTGTCGTCTATCGAAGAAGTCAAAGGCGGTTATCAAGTTACCCTAAACACAGGGGCAAGTTGGACTTCACGCACGCTCATCATTGCCACAGGAGCCAAATGGCGTAAACTTGGTGTCAAAGGCGAAGATGAAAACATCGGCAACGGCGTGGCGTATTGCCCACACTGCGATGGCCCCTTCTTTAAGGGCAAGCCTGTGGCGGTCATTGGGGGCGGTAACTCAGGCGTGGAAGCGGCGTTGGACTTGGCGGGTATCGTTGCTCACGTTACCGTGTTAGAGTTTGGCGATAAACTACGTGCCGACCAAGTCCTGATTGACAAAGCGAGTGCCAAAGACAACATCACAATCATCAAAAACGCCACCACGCAGGAAATCACGGCAAATGGCGGTAAAGTAGATGGTCTTATCTATCAAGACCGAGTGTCGGGCGAGAATGTAACTTTGCCACTATCGGCGGTATTTGTGCAAATCGGACTGGTGCCAAACTCTGATGTCGTCAAGGGCTTGGTCGATGTTACCGTTCATGGCGAGATTGAGATTGATGTCAAATGTTGCACGAGCAAAGCAGGCGTGTTTGCTTGTGGGGACGTAACCACCGTGCCTTATAAGCAAATCAACATTGCCATGGGCGAAGGCTCAAAGGCAGGGCTGTCGGCATTTGAGTATCTCATGATGAATTCTTGATTTTTTAAGCAATAAAAACACGCTCCGAGTTTGGGGCGTGTTTTTTGTGATTGGGATATTCCTGCCCTTTATAACACAATTTACATTTTAGAGCGTTTAAAGAAAATGATGCTTTTGCATGAAAAATGGCCATCCGACCACTTAATTTAAAAAAAGTTAAGCTAAAATTCTTAAAATTTACATGACTAAGTGGTCGGACTGTTTTTCATCATAACCCCTGCAAATCTGGGCGTACTGCGTGGGTTATCTCATCAGTCAGATAACCTTGCACCGTACAAGCAAGGGCGACTTTGTCCTGATACTCTTCGACAAATAACACCTTTTCTGCCGAACCTTTGACAGGGGCGGTGCCACCTACGGCATTGTCGTTAATTGTCCAGTGGGTTGATTGGTTAACATCATCAATAATCCATGTCTTACCTGCCCAATGTCCATCACTTTGGGCGGTCAGGTGTAATTGTGGTAGTCTTTTGGCAAGCTCAGCAGGGCGAGTTGTGCTATGCAAACCCCAATAATAGACATCAATGGTATTCAACGGCAATGCTGTATGCTCTTGATAAAACCCTGTAAACGCCACACCATTGACCATCATGGGTCGTTTAAAGGTAATGCGGTTGTTTTTGGGGTCGCCACTGGTTTTAAAATAGGCAATGCCATTTTTACGCTCAATGGGAGCATATTTTTCTAAGGCTCGCTGATTGGCATGAATAAACTCAAATAATGACGCATCGCACACGGCTAATTTTTGTACAAATTGCATTTCAATGCTTGGCGTGGCTTGGGGTGCTTGGTCAGGACTAGCACCCAATACCGCCAATAACCCCGCCAACGAAAATGATGAAAATTCCATAAATAACAACCAAATAAGAATGATGATTGATTATAACAAAACCACACCCAAAAACAAGCCCCAAACAAATGTTGGGGCTTTTTACCATTGCATTAACACTTTACTTCATGCGACTTATCAAATTATCTTTTATCACAAACTGATGATACAACGCCCCACCAACGTGGGCGATGACCAGAAATACCAACACATAAAACACCGCCCCTGTGTGCAGTCCGTTCATCACCTTTGCCATCTCTCTGTCAATACCCACCACGCTCGGGAAACTAAACAGCCCAAACACGCCCACGCCACGACCGCCATACATACTCATGAGCATACCTGTAATAGGCATGGCAAGCATGGCAACATACAAGCCCAAATGGGTCAGATGGGCCATCGCCGTTTGCCATTTTGGCATGGGCGGGTGCGGTGGGACTTTGATGACAAAGCGGTTAATGATACGCAAAACCGTCCAAATAAAAAAGCTCGCCCCGATGGATTTGTGCAGACCGATATACTCATCGCCCATATTAATAGTCACAAATGCCACGATGATAAGTAACACCCCCATCCAATGAAAAATGCGAGTGGCAAGGCTGTATTTATCGGTGTGGCGTGTCGGCTGGCTCGTGGCTGGCGTGGTCATGATGCTTCCCCTAAATAAAAAACTTCGTTTTATTATAACGAAGTTTTTGGTAAAAATTATAAGACAAAAGTAGCTTTTTGGTAAATCAGCTGTCCAAATCCACCAAGCGGTGAGCGATTAAGTCCAAATCAGGCACGACATACATCTCGCCATCTAACATGACCGCTTGGTACAGATAGTTTTCTTGTCTTTGCTCACGGTTAGGTAGATTAGGAATGGACAGCTGAATGTTAGCAATCTCTTCATCACTTAGAATAATATCTGTCACATCTGAGATACGAACCCTTCTGGTTGTCAGCTCGCCTGCGGTTTGTAGTGCCAAACGGTGAACGTCCGAGTTACCTTCTAAGATGACGAGCTTGTCCACTTCGATGTCTTTGGGAATCAGATGGTACACCGAGACCTCTTGACCTCGCCACAGATATGTCCAGATTCGCTCATGGTATTCGTCCACGCTTATGATAAGGGCGGTTGGCACCAGCCAATCAGGCTGACCGATGGCAGGAATGGCGGTCACCTCAATGGTACCATGCTCAGCGGTAAGCAAGCTTACAGGTTCAAACTGGTGTTTTTGAATTTTTCTCATAACTATTCTCAATCAATGGTAAATGATGACATCATCTTTAATATTCATCATGCTATTTTGCCAAGAATCATCCATCCGTGATACATTTGGTGGCACGCTTAAAGCAAATTTAGGCATCTCTGTTTGTCATTGTGAACATTTAAGACCCCGAAGCATGTGATTGATGCGTTTGGCAAGTTCCAAAGGTGTCCCAAAAAATTGGCAAAATCCTGAATCAATCATCGCTTGGGGCTGGCTAGGACAACCACTACTCTCAGGGCTTTGAGCCCACAGATGGCTTTTGTTTTGGGCAATTTGGGCAAGATAGGCAGAACCATCATCACCCATGCCAGAGAATATGATGCCAATAAGTTCACTGCCATACACGTCGCTGGTGTTTTTAAGGAGCTGACTGATGTTTGGCTGATATTCACCCTCCCACGGCTTATCGAGTAAAATCACTCGCCCTTCACTGTCACAGACGATTTGTTGCTCAATCGGGGCAATCAAGCAAGTCCCCGTTTGTAATCGCTGACTGATGCCAATTACCCGACATCGCCAGTCATTATTGCGAGTGAGTATCTTTGGCAGACCATGAATCATCTCTTTATCAAAATGATGAGCAATTAAAACAGCAAGCGGCAACTCAGGGGAGATGTTATCCAAAAATACCTTCAAAGCATCAGGTCCGCCCATCGATGCTCCCAAAAATAGCACGTATCTCCAAGGGCGTACAGACACATGGGAGATGGCCGTGGATTTTTTATCCGTAGTCTTTATCGTGGGCATGCCAAGCGAGTTACAAAGACGGCGTAGCAGTGAACGTTGCCATTTTTTATAACTCTCATCATGCTTTGGATTGGGAGCCTCTTGAAAACCCACCAACATCAGGCGTGGCTTATGACCATCAATGAGTACCTGCAACCCATCCAATAAAGGTGGCTCCACTAGCCACACCATCGCTTTGGGCAATTTTGACTGTATCATCACATCAAGCTGTTCGGTGCTAAAACAGCCAATAACGTCAAAGCCTGCCTCACGCAAACCATCATCAAAAGCAAGTCGCTGACTGCGTTGGTCACTTATCACAATGACCTTAATATCCTTAATCTGCTCGTCAGATGGCATGATTTGATGGGTGCAAATATCATCAACATCCGAGTGCTGAAAAGTAGGGCTAACACCAATCTTGCTTTGCCAGTACCGTGCCGCCACACTCAAAGGTCTTTGTTTCGACACATCTTTGTTAGATTCCATCGCCCACCATCATCTTTCATGAACGAACCGCTAAATGTTTAGCAGTTTGCCAATACGTTCCAAAAGCTCCACTTCTTGGAACGGCTTACCCATGTAGTCATTAACACCAATCTCGAAGGCACGGTCTCGATGCTTTTCGCCCGTTCGCGATGTAATCATGATGATTGGTAGGTGACTCAAACGGGGACTGTGACGCACCTGAGTTGCGACCTCAAAACCATCCATGCGTGGCATCTCAATGTCAAGTAGCATCAAATCGGGAATATTGTCTTGTAAAATCTCAATGGCATCAACGCCATCTTTGGCAACGATAACCTCAAAACCTTGACGTTCTAAGAAACGAGATGTGACCTTGCGTACTGTCACAGAATCGTCTACCACCATGATGAGGTGACGACGACTGACGACAGGTTCCACCTCTTTGTTTTCTCGTTTCGCCTGAGCGGTACGCATGAGTGCCAACAGATCAAGGATGAGCATGACCGAGCCATCACCCATGATGGTTGCTGCCGAGATTCCCGATAGGTTAGAAAGCTGACGACCTAATGGCTTGACCACAATCTCAATACGAGAACCCACAATCTCATCCACCTGCAAAGCAAGGGCTTGCCCTGTCTGAGTTTTGATGATAATCACAGGCAAACTCACTCCTGAGACAATCTCATTAAAATAATTGCCTGTTAAGATTTCATTAAGATAACGCAAACGATAGTTTTTGTTATCAATCTTGATGGTGTTATTGCCCGATTGATGATAGGTTAATAGTTCTGTGGCATTCATCTGCACCACACGCTCAATCTGCACCAGCGGGATGGCGTATTGGCGGTCAGCCACACGCACAATCAGTGCATCTGACACAGATACAGTCAATGGCACACGGATGATAAAACGAGAGCCCCTACCAAACTCCGACTCCACCGATACCGAACCACCCAATTGACGAATCTCTGTACGCACCACATCCATACCCACGCCACGACCTGAGATTTGGGTTACTTTGTTTGTGGTGGACAGACCTGCATTAAAGATATACTGCATGATGTCGTTATCAGCAAGCTGTTCGTCGGGGTGAATCAATCCTTGACTGATGGCCTTATTACGTACCGCATCTACATTCACGCCTGCCCCATCATCAGATAGCAAGATAACCATCTCACCCCCTTCACGTAGCACCTCTAACGTGATATGACCTGTTAATGGTTTGCCAAGCTCACTACGCTTAGCAGGCATTTCAACACCATGATCAACAGCATTACGAAGCATGTGTTCTAGCGGTGATGTAATGCGGTCAAGAATACTTCTATCCATCTCATCATCAGCATTAATCACCGTCAGCTCTACGTTCTTGCCAAGCTCGCTTGCGGTTTGACGCACAATGCGTTGGAGGCGTGGGGTCAGTCGTGAAAATGGCACCATCCGTGAATTCATCAGACTGTCCTGCAAGTCTGCTTGGGTACGTGATAATTGTAACAACAAGTTTTCACCATCACGGGTTTTGTCTAGCATGGTCGCTTTAATGTCTAGCAAGTCTGATGCTGACTCCGAGAGTGATTTGGACAACTGGTTAAGTGACGAATACTGGTCCATCTCCAAGGGGTCAAAATCTTCATCAAACGTACCATCATCAATCTGTGCCAGAATCTGCTCTTCTAGTTCAATATCCATGCGACGTAGCTGGTCAAACAGACGCTGAACCGTAACCCCCATCTCCTCGATACTGCCTGTGATACTAGCAAGGTTCATGTCAATACGAGCACGGTTAATCGCCGCCTCGCCTGACAAGTTAATCATGCGTTCAAGCAGTGGGGCTGAGATACGAATCATCTCATTGTTACTGCTACTGTCCACACTTTCTCCAAACACACCTTTCATGGGTGGCATGCGGCTGATATCACGGGTATTTTTTGATTCTGCCAAGAAGGCTTGATATTCACTGATGAAATCAATTTCATTCTCAAGCGACACCACAGGCACTTCGTTTAGGTCATCGGGGTTTTTGATGAAACAGTGCAAAGCATCTACTAACGGCGTAGGGCGAGGTGGGTTGTAGTTATGTTCTAGTAGCCCAACCGCTGATGTGATCCAATCATGACATGCAAAGAGTAGATTTGCCACCATACGTGTTGCAGGCAGACGGCGGTTACCCAAGCCCTCATAGACCGTTTCCATCTCGTGAGCGAGGTCAGCCACACCATTGGCAGAGACCATTCTTGCTCCACCTTTGATGGTGTGTAGCTTACGTTGCAATGCTTGCAAACTTGCCACGTCCGATGTGTTATTACGAAATGCCGCAAAGTTCTCACTACTGCTCTCAGCAAGCTCTTTAGTTTCTTCTAAGAATACACCCAAGATGTCTTTGTCAGGCAAGTTGCCCTGCCAAGAGTCTTTAATAAAACTTTGGTATCTGGCTTCTTCATCAAGCTCAGGTGTAGCAGGTTGGGCAGATGCACTCTCTTCTTTTTTGGCATCAAGCACAGGAATGGCAATCACAGCCCCCTCTGGCACTTCTCCTGCGGATAAATAAGCCTGTAAATCAGCAATGGTGTTATCTGCAAAGAAAGACTGCTTGGTATTTTTAACCGCATCTAGCTGCAAGGATAATACATCCTGCACACGTTGCATGGTGCGAACCCACGGGTCGGTGACGGTCATTTGTTTATTGGTAAAGCGTTCGTATACACTCTCTGCTTCGTGAGTTAGATCGCCAATACTGCTAATACCTGCCAGTCTCGCTCCACCTTTTATGGTGTGCAAATGTCTTTGCAGGGTTTTTAGATGGTCAAGATTTTCCTTATCATCTCGCCATTGACCGAAAACTTCAGTTACCTCAGCATCAAGCTCCAACGCCTCATCTAAAAAGATCTCCAACAGCTCATCATCTGTGGCAATCATCTCTAAACGAATAGGTGCTTGAGAATCAGACTGTGATACTCCCTTATCAATTGATGCCTTAGATGAATCGGCATCCTCTTTAATCTTAGACTGCTCTTTTAGAGTATTGCCAAGCTCTTGATAATAATTCTCTCGCTCTAACGTAATGGTACTTAGGTTATTTAGAATTGATTTATCCACCGTTAACGCCATGCTACCTGCCATGGCGTCAAAGAGCCCAATGAGCTCATGATGAACCGCAAGCAAGGCATCAATAAAACTGTCATCTTTGGCTTGTTCGGCATGCTCTGCCATCAGTTCATAGGCAGGCTTTAAGGACGCAAGCAGGCTTTGAAATTTTGGCAAATCTTGCGTACGCGCTAAAAGCATGTCAATCTGAGTAAGCTGTGTTTTGGCATAATCACAAATCACATTTTGTTCTTTGGCACTCATGCCCTCCAATTCAAGCTCAGCATCAAGCAGCTCATCAATCCCATCAATCAGACTCTCTACATGATAAACATTAGTCTCATCAAGCATGAGCTCTTCAATTTCTTGCTTATCCTCAGCCAATTCCCCCAACTCTTGGGCGGTGATGAGACCGCCATCGGTTTGGTTGTAGGCATCAAGATAGCCATCAATAAATGCCACTGCATTTTTGAGTGCTTGTTTGTGCTTATCACCCATCGGTGCATCATGATGTTGCAAACTTTGCAAACCACGCTCAATAATAGCACCCACCTCACCCACTGCCACCAGTGGTGCCAAGCCTGATGCTCCACGCAAGGTGTGAAATGCACGCACCACCTTATTGTCCACGGGTGTCTGAGTATCTGCTTCATGTGCATTTAAAAATATTGTCACCTCCGCCAATAATTCTCTGGCTTCTTCGATAAAGATTTGGCACAGCATGTCCTCTTCATCATCTACAGGACTGCTTGGCGTGGTGTTAGACATGATCTGACCTGCCTGCTCCACCAAACTAAGTGCTTCGTGAGTGGGCTTGGTCTTCTTGTCAGTCTCATCATCTTGGGTGCGGTCTGTTTGTTCAGTGGTTTTGTCATTGATGACGTCTAGATTTGACTCACCTTCTACTGATGACGCCACCAAAACAAGCTCAGGCACCAATACTCCATCATCTAATGACTGCAAAGCGCCATTATCGGCAACACTGTCAATGTCATCACCGTTTTCTGTATTGGCATTTTGTATATCGGTGTTTTTGTCCAACCCATCAGCTACATCCAATGTGCGATAGTCAAACTCCTTGCCATGCCCTTTGCTATAAGCGTGAGCGACCGCCTCCCACAGTTTTATCTTGGCAGGGTAATCGTCAGATTTGGATTCAAAGATGGATACCAACGCACCAAACTCGCCCAACACGTCACCGATGAGTGCCTGCATGCCATCATCCATCGGCACGGTCTCATCTAGGACACGGTTTAGCATGTTCTCAATCGACCAAGCCAGCTCACCAAGCTCATACGCCCCAACCATACGTCCTGAGCCTTTTAGGGTGTGAAAGCCCCGGCGGATATCGGTCAGCGTGCCTTTGTCAGGACTGCTTTGGTATTTATCAAAAAGCGGAATGATGGTCTCTAAGACCTCGCCTGCCTCTTCGATATAAATCTCGCGAATGTCTTCATCGACCTCCATCGGCTCATGCGTGGTTGCTTTGGCAGTCTCGATAAATGGCAATAGTACCGCAGGCATGTCCGCTGTTTGGACTTGCTCATCATTGGTGGTATCATCAACAATCTCCTCAGAAACACTTTCGATTTCATCAGCATTTGCCAACTCATCACCAATAGACTCATCGTCATCCTCGCCAATCATGATGTTGTCATCTGCCACATCATCACCGACCGACTCGTCTGTCTCTACTAATGGCTCGTCTTGCACCTCATATTCTATGCTCTCGCCTGCTAGGTCAGGTCTGCCTTCATCCATGGGTCTACCCGCCAAGATATTATTGGCACGCATGACTACCAGTGCATTATCCACGCTCGGGGGTTGACTGCTTGCAAAGTCCTGCACCATAACAGGGATAATTTCGGCAGTCTCACTAACGATGGCCACCACATCAGGACTGACTTTGATCGTCTCGTCTAGAACACGGTTAAGCATATTTTCAATGGCCCAAGCAGTCTCACCCACTTGAAATGCCCCAACCATACGCCCTGAGCCTTTTAGGGTGTGCCAATTACGGCGAATCTCTTTTAGCGGTTTGAGATTTTGGGGGTCAGCTTGCCATTTTGGTAGGTGCGTGTGCATCTCTTCCATGACTTCATCGACCTCTTCGATGAAAATCTCACGGAATTCTTCATCATGACTAAAATCATCTTCTTTTAGGCTTGCCTTGGCAGCAAGATAAACCTCACTTAGCCCATCTGTAGCCTGCCCCTCTGCTACGTCTTGTTTTGTCTCACCAAGAACTACCACTTGCTCATCAGACTCTTTTTGGGCAAGTTTTTCATCGGCAATATCAGCAATATTGATATTATTCGTATCGTCTGCATCATCTATATCGTCAAAAATAACATCAGCTTCGCCAATCATCTCATCATCAAAGACGACTTCATCAAACACATCTTGGTCTGGCAAATCTTGGCTATTGTCGGCTTGAACAACATCTACATCATCGACAACCATCTCATCTTCGTTGGTGCCATTTTCAGGTAGCTCATCAGTCAATAACTCACTACTTGCAAGACTTGGTACAACATTATCCACCGTGCCTTCATTGACATAATCAGACAACAAAATTTCATCATCTTCTTGGGTTGCATACACACCATCTTCTGCCGTGTGAGGCTCTTGGTCGGGCAACTCATCCACCATAAGTTCATCGTCGTCAAGCTTCTCATCATCCAAGGTCAATGCAATACTGTCATCAAATAAATCTAACTCAATATCTTCATCAGGCAAATGATTGATGATTTGTGGCTCATCTTGGACTGGGTCATCATCTAAGCGTGGATTTTGGCTTTGGTCGCCTACTTGACCGACTGCCAAAACTGGTTCATCAACAAAAATATCATCAAACAGCTCATCATCTGCCACATCAAAGTCGACTGTTTCACTCTTTGTGGATGTTTTGATGTCATCAACACCAAAATTATCATCAAAGGTAAGCGTATCATCAAACAAATCATCAAAATCATCTTGGCTGATTTGGTTGTCTTGGGCGACTTGATGGCTGATATTAATACTCTCATCAGGTGTTATGATGGCTGTCTTATGAGCATCATGAATGTCTAGACCAATCTCATCCAAAGTCTTATCATGCATGCCATCAATGCTAACGTCAATAACATCAACATCATTCTCTGCTTTGGCATCATCCAAAGACATGTCATCCGCTGGCAACTCATCGATGGTCAATGTACCATCTAACTCAAAATCATCAATAACCTGCTCGGTTTGATTTTCATCTTGGGCATTTTTTTGCACAGACGGCTCAACCATCTGACTTTCAAAGACGACATCATGAGCCAGTTCTCGCCCATCTTCTGCTTCGCTGTCTTGCCCATCATTAACATCTAGATTGACATCAATACCTAATCCCAAATCCACATTTGTATTTGTGTCTGTATCCAAAACATCTTGGATGCCATCTTGAGCGTCGTCAAGGTTTGTTTGTGATGGCAAAGTGGGGACATGCTCGCCTGCGTCATCATAAACCGTGACATGCTGATGAGCAGAGTGACGTGCCATCTCCACATCATGCAGTTCAGGCTCGCTTAGATTGGCATCAAGCAGTAGTCTTTGAGCATCATCGGTGCATTCTTCTGTTCGGATGAGTAGAGCATGGTCAAATACTTGTTGTGCCAAATTATCAAGAAACATCTCAAACAAAGACAAACACTCGGCAGTCTTATGAGCGATTTGCCATGGGATATGATTTGGTGATTTTTCTTGGAGCAGGGTAAATACCCCCGCAATTTTTGTTGCCACTGTCGCCGCATCAAATAACCCTAGGTCATTAAAGTTTTTAACCAGTAACTCAAAATTCTTAGATGATGGCAGTTTATCAGCTTGTTTATGGTTTAGGTAATCTGAGAACTTATCTTTGACTTCTTCTATTAAGATACGAACTTCACGAAGCACATCTCGCTCATTGGCAACAATGTCATCATGACGACCGCCTTTGGTGTTGATAACCTCGGCGGTACTGGCGATGGCAGTATACAAATCTTGGAGCTGAGTGTTGAGTTGCCATTGCATTTGGGCAAACATCTCATCACTGCTTTGGGCGGTGGTTGCATCACTAATGATTTGCTCCACATAACGGGCATAGAAAGACCAACCACGTGCTGACAGTTGCTCTTGCAAGGCGTGTAGCACATCCATCTTAATCTTGTTGTCCGCCAACGAAAATACCAGCCCCTCCACGGTCGCCAATACATGGGGAAAGAAAGCTTGGTCGTCTGCCAACATCTCATTGAGATGCTTTAAGAGGTTTTGAGCTTGCTCATTTAACACGTCCAGATTAGCAAGTACTACATAAATATCAGCAATAACATTTTCAAGCCAAATGCTTGCTTCAAGCTCTGGGGCAATGTCTGCCTTTTGAAAAGCAATCACACGATCAAGTTCGCCCAAGATATGAGCATAATAAGATGGCAATGGCTTGGTGTTTAATGAGGTGTTTTCAAGCCATAGTACCGTGATGAGCCATAGCTTTTGTAGCACAGGCTCCGTTGCTGCTCCTGCTAGGTGCGTGCCAAGATTACGCAGTTTGGTTAGTTGTTCGCCATTAGCCCCACTTTGGATAAGCTGTCCTGCCAACGCCCGCCAAGCCTGATTAATCTCTTGATAGCTTTTGTCATCTAGCGTGCCTGACTGAACCACTTTTAAGTCTATTTGCTCGCTAAACCGTTCATGAACCACCGACTGCAAGATGCTTTGTTTGTCTATCTTGCCGCCCACATGAGCCCCTACCAAGTTAAGATAATAAATGCGTGAATTTAGTAAAGGACGTCGCAAAAAACCTGTGGTGGCATAGCGTTTTATCTCATTTTGCAACAGATGGCTGGCGTAGATGATTTTTGGCGCCAAAACCGCAGGGTTGCCCGTTTTTGCAAAATACTCAGCAGTCTCACCGATGGTTTTGGCAAGTTTGGTAAACTCAGGCAGATTTGCCATGACAAGCACATTGCCAATAACACCATATTGGCGAGCAAAATAAGCCAACATCTCAGATGCTGACGGGGCTGTATGGGCGTGCAATGCTTGAAATTCTTGGTTTAACGGGTCAATCAGCCATTCTAATGCCACTAATTCATTGGACTGCTTAATCATATTATCATCCTAAAACAATACTTTAATTGGCTTGTGCCATTTTTTAAATCATCATTTGACATGGGTACAAGTCAGTCATTGGCTTATTTTTTGCCAAGCGTTAATCTGACCGTTATCGACACGCCTCATATTAGGGTGTTGCCAAAACATGGCTTCATTAGGAGCAAACAAAACACAACCGCCAATATCTAAATTCTGCACAAAATATGCCAAAATGTCTCTTTGGTCAAATTTTCTAAAATAAATCAGCACATTTTGACAAATAATCACCTGTTGCTTGGGCAAGTCAAGCGGTTGTTTTGCAAAAAGGTTATGCCAAAAAAATTGGGTGTGTTGCCGAGTTTTTATGTCCACCTGCCATATTTTTTGGTGATTAAAAACGCCCACCCCATCGTGCGTGGCATGAAGCTGGGAGTGGTAACGGGCAGGGATTTCATTAATTTGTCTGCCTGTATACTCGCCTTTTTTTGCCAACGTCAGCGAGCGTACGGACAAATCCGAGCCATTGACCTGAAACGGCAAAGGTCTGACAAACTGCCGAGATATCAAGTCAAGTGTCATTGCCAACGAATACGTCTCTTGACCTGTAGAACATCCTGCACTCCATACCGAAAACATCGACGGAACATCAAACGATGGTGTTGCCTTATGCCACTTAGTAATATAAGATTTGTACAGCTCTCCTACGAAT
The DNA here is from genome assembly GCF_000426885.1 of Moraxella caprae DSM 19149. Classification (GTDB taxonomy): domain Bacteria; phylum Pseudomonadota; class Gammaproteobacteria; order Pseudomonadales; family Moraxellaceae; genus Moraxella; species Moraxella caprae. Next base: position 96,820 of record NZ_KE384583.1, read on the forward strand.
GTCAAAGACGGCTCATGGCGAAAAAAACGACTCTCCGCAATGAGCAAGTTATCAAGTAGCGACTGAGTCAAGGCTGGCAATGGTTCTGATGGTACAACAATATCATGTTGCAAAGCATCATACAACTCATGTACGCTCATGTTGTGACTTTGGGCGGTGGTCGTGATGGCATAAATGAGCCAATTATGTTGCACCGACGGCAACACAAATCCACAGATTCGCTCTATGTACGCTTGCCACAAAGGCAAATTCATCACGCCCCCCATGCTAACAATCAGTTGTCAGCAAAAACATCATCGTTGGATAGCTTAAAGCCAGATACTGACTCTTGCAAGGCTGCCGCCATCTCGTTTAGACGACCCACCGAACGAGCAGTCGCCATCGTACCTGATGAAGTTTGCGAGGTAATATCTTGAATGATGTTCATCGTGCTAGAAATATGACCTGCAGAGGTGGCTTGCTGACGGGCAGCGTTTGAGATGTTTTGGATTAAATCTGCCAGTGTGTTCGATACGGTTTGTACCTCGTCTAGTGCCTCGCCTGCGTCTTTGGCAAGTTTTGCACCTTTTACAACTTCTGCAGTGGTAGACTCCATCGATGATACCGCTTCATTGGTATCCGCCTGAATGGTCTTAACCAGTGTCTCAATCTGACGAGTCGCCGCAGCCGAACGTTCTGCCAGTCGCTGTACCTCGTCGGCAACGACCGCAAAACCACGACCTGCCTCACCTGCCATCGATGCCTGAATGGCGGCGTTCAAGGCCAGAATATTGGTTTGGTCGGCAATGTCGTTAATCAATCCAACAATATCACCAATCTCTTGAGACGATTCACCCAGACGCTTAATACGCTTAGAGGTTTCTTGAATTTGATTACGGATGGTGTTCATGCCCTCAATAGAGCGTTGTACCACGTCCGCACCGTTTTGAGCAATGGCAACCGAACGCTGGGCAACCGAGGCAGACTCTGAAGCGTTGGCAGATACTTGGTCAATCGACACCGCCATCTCATTAATCGCGGCAGACACGCCTGCAATCTCTTGGGCTTGATGCTCGGACGCTTCGGCAAGCTCTACCGCGGTCATCTGTGTTTGTTGTGATGACTGGGCAACTCGGTCGGCAGTGGTGTTAATGGCAAGTACCAGCTGACGCAGTTGGTCGATGGCGAAGTTCACCGAGTCGGCAATCGCCCCCGTAAAATCTTCTGATACGGTGGCGTTTACGGTCAAGTCACCTTCTGCTAGGTCGCCCAATTCATCAAGCAGTCGCAAAATCGCCATTTGTGAGCGTTCGTTTTCTTCTTGGATTTGTCTGGCTCGTGCCGCTTCTTTTTCCATCTCTTGACGCTGACGCATGTTTTCTTTTTCACTAATGCGTAATTCTTGACTGTTTTGCTGTCTTAGTAAACGATACAAAGCAAATGCCAAAGCAAGAGCACTAAGTAGCAACAAAAGTGCAGGGATTAGAATGCTTTTTTGGGTAATAATGCCACGGTCAATCTTGGAAAGTTGCTCTTGGGTCTTAGTAGCAAGATCAGTGAGTGCTTGGGCAGATTCACGGGATTGGATGGTGGGGTTACTTAGGTCAGTCAATTGACTGATGACAGGCTTCACCATCTGCCGATAGGTATCATCAATGGCTTGCAAGGATGGGGAGGCTTGCCCATAGACTACTTGCTGGTTTTTTAAGATGCGTGCAAAATTTGACACTTCTTCTTTAAACTCATCGGTATTGGTGCCTGTACTGCTGGTCAATGCCGCCATTTTTTCGCTGATGCGTTCAAGGCGTAAAATCTGCTCTTGGATTTCTTTGATGGTGGCAGATGACAGCCCTACTTTTATCGCCTGATCGGTAACACTCGCATACCGCTCTTGCATTTGACGAGCGGCATCTTGAACCTGATTTTGTAAATCTTGCAAAGCGTTGACGTCGTTTTGATGTGTGACGATATAATCGACACTGCCTTTTTTAGACTGCCAATCACTGCTGATGGCGTTGATCGCCTCTGCATCGCCCACCATTTTGTTATTTTGCAGGCGTGATAATGCCGACTCATAGGACTGTACGTCTGTCAGTAACTTGGCATAAGCAGCTTTACTAACATCAAAATCACGAGAAAACGTGGCATCATTGACATCTTTGACGATATTTACCGCACTGACTTCCAGCTGATTGACATCGCCAAGATAATCGGTTACTTTTAGAAGTGAATACGCCAAATACGCCAAGCTAAACATGGCAATGAACCCAGAGATGATGAGTAGCGTCCACCACTTTTTCTCTGAATCTGACGTTGGTGCGACCACTAGGGGTTCTGAGACTTTGCTCACATCATTCATTTTGCTTATCCTTTTAAAACCGAGCCACTTATCAATATCGCCCGCTTCTTACTTAACTGATACAACTCATCAATTCCACCACTTGTTGATGAAATGCTTTTGATTGGTTTTACATTTGCTCAAATATACTGGGCGTGACCACCCTATAACACAAATGATATTTTTAGAAATATTTATGACACAATTTGTCATTGGCAAAAAAAATTTTAGCATGCTAGCAAGTTTTGATTTTATAGCAAACACTTAGGCTGTCAAAATCAACAACACACCACCAGCATAATTAGCCTAACGCTGCATTTAGATACTCTGTATCATGAAACAACAAAGACGGCATAACCACATGCCATGCCTTATCATCTTTGACAAATCTGCCGTGGTTATACGGAGCAAAGGGCGACTCTTCAGGCAAAGGTACATCTTGGTACTCACTGCCTGAAAACTGCACCATGCCTGTCACTTGATCCACCAAAATACCCGAAAAAAAGCCGTCTTGGTCGACAACCATCACCTTTTTGTTTTTAAGGCGCTCATGGCTGTCAATGTTTAAAAATTTTGCCAAATCCGCCAAAGGCAACAGCCGTCCCCGTACGTTCGCCACGCCGAGTAGCCACGGCTTGGTCAAGGGAATGGGGGTTAGTTCAGGCACCGCCAAAATCTCAGACACCTCGCCCATCGGAGCGACAAATTCTTGCCCGCCCACTTCAAAGGCAATGCCAATCCACTGTGTATAATCCGAGTCATGTCGCCCTGTCGCCCGAGCCTTGGCAAGGTCGGTAAGACGCAAAAGCTCAATAAAACCAAAAGATGCCATGATTTACCCCGCAGATACACTCGTGACAGAACGAATGACTCTGATGAGTTCTTCTTCGTTAATGGGCTTAGTTAAGTATTCTTTTGCCCCTTGACGCTTACCCCACACACGGTCTGTCTCTTGGTTTTTGGTGCTGACAATAACCACAGGAATGTGGGCAGTCTTTGGCTCACGGGTGATTTTACGGGTTGCTTGAAAGCCGTTCATCTCAGGCATGACGATGTCCATAAGCACCACATCGGGCATGACTTCAATCGCTTTGGCACAGCCATCTTCGCCATTGTCTGCTTCAAACATCTCAAAGCCGTTTTTGACCAAAATTTCACGAAATCGCAACATTTCTGTTGGCGAATCATCCACAACTAACACTTTTGCCATGCCTGTCTCCTATATTAAATGAATTTAACTTCTAACTAATCATCAAGAAGTCAAGAGAGCCGACTAGCGAAAGCGACTGATGGTCGCAAACAAGTCTTCTTTACTAAATGGTTTGGTCAAATACTCGTTTGAGCCCACGATACGTCCACGAGCTTTGTCAAACAGACCATCTTTGGACGATAGCATGATGACAGGTTTTTGGGCGTATTCTGGGTGATTTTTAATCATTGAGCAGGTTTGATACCCATCAAGGCGTGGCATCATAATGTCCACAAAGATGATGTCAGGGTTAGTCTCAACGATTTTTGATAAAGCATCAAAGCCATCAACGGCAGTAATCACTTCACAGCCTTCTTTTTGGAGTAGGGCTTCGGCGGTACGACGGATGGTTTTTGAGTCGTCAATAATCATGACTTTAAGACCAGCAAATTCACTCACGGGATTATCCTTTTGTTTGGAAATGGATTGTAAATTAGAAATTGGTTAAATTTTGACAATATTTTAGTCAGTAAAAACCTACTTTACTTTTTAGCACAAATAAGGCAAATTTTCCACTCTTTTTTGATAAAACAAAGGATTTATGGGCTAAAAATATGATACGATAGCAAGATATTTTTAGCGACCTGTTTTTATTGTCTTGTTATCATGAACTTACCTTTTTGCTCATTGTTCTGCCAGTCATCTTGGCGGTCTCTGTCCGCCCTTGTGGTGCTGTCCTTGTTGGTGAGCGCCTGCGAGCCTGTACCTGATGCCAAACTGACCGATTTGGAGAGCTTTGATGACAAGCACGAGCGAGATGGGCTGGTGCATGGCAACACGGCTGTGCGTCCGCCCACCGATGCTGATAACGCCAAAATCACCATCAATGGCGACAACGTCACCCTTGCCACTGCTCATGTCATGGCAATCAAGTCCGAGCGTTATCAGCCTGTCTTTCGCCTAGAAGGGGTCATCATCCCCCACAAGCAGACAACCATCTCCCTACCCCAAGATGGCAAACTTGACCGCATGCTCGTCAAAGTAGGCGATACGGTCAAGGTGGGCGACATCGTGGGCAAGTTTTATCAAGAAACCGTCACTTTTGCTGATAACCCCGATAACATCTCCGATGACAGTCTCAATGATAACCCAAGCGATGACGACACCATCGCCGATGATACGGGCAAGCCTGCTGACAATGCCAATACCGACAAGCAAAACACAAACAAAGCAGAAAATACAAAAACATCCGAAAAATCAAAAGACCAATCCAAAAACACAGGCAAAATCAGCCCCCAAGAGCAGACTGATGACACCGATGATGAGATACCAATAACCCCCATCATCACCAAAACCCCCTTTGATGTCAAAAGTCCGATGACAGGCAAGGTAGATGCAATATTCATCAATGATAAAGACAAAACCCACCCCCAGACCACGCCTGTGCTTGTCATCTCCGATGAGCGGTTTATTAAGTTTATCAGCCCCTTGCCTGCCGACTTTGCCGATTATCTTGCCATCGGCGATGGGGTGAGTTTTGACACCGAGGATGGGCGAAGTTTTGGCGGTCAGATACAAGAGATTGCCCCCAACCCCAAAGTGCGTGGCATGATGGAAATCCACGTCGCCATTACGCCCGAACAAGTCAAAAAAGCCCAACTCACGCTTGGCGAGCGGGTCGGCGGTTATGTCAATTATGGACAAATCGATGTGGGTGTACTTGTGCCTGCTTTTGCCATTTTTGATGATGAGCTAAACCCCATGGATTTGTCCGAGCTGACCAAACCACCCTATCGCCCTGCCACACCCCGCCCTGCATGGCTGTGGACAGTAGGACAAGATGAACGCTTGGCTTTATCCAAAATCGTCGTCATCGAATACCAACCCGAAAGCGACCAATATCTCATCGCAGGCATTGCCTTAGATGGTTTGGTCGTTCTTGCCAACTTGCCCAAACAGGCTCATGGCGGACGAGTACGTTTAAAATAATCCATAGGTTGTCATCCGCCCTAATCTCACAATCATCTGTAACAATAGTTACAAAGAGTGGGTAAATGTAGGCAAAATCGGCTAAAATACACCCCGTCATTTTAATTAAATAACAATTTACCCCTTGCCAAAGTGAATAAATATTGGCAAGATATAGCCATGATTTTTTCGCCCTTATTTTTGGGTTTTTTATAAAAGATAATTTAAATACTATTTGACATAAGGCATGACCATGACCAAGCAAATCCTACTCATCGAAGACGACCCAGATTTGGCAGAGCTTATCAGCGACTATCTGTCCATGAACTATTATGAAGTTCATCACGCCCCCACCGCCCAAGAAGGGCTTGACCTACTAGAAGCCAAAGAGCGTGATATTAACCTTATCGTGCTTGACCTAATGCTCCCTGACATGGACGGCATGCAGGTCTGTCAAAAGGTGCGAGCCTCCAAGAATGTGATGATTAATAAAGTGCCAATCGTCATGCTCACCGCCAAGGGCGACACCACCGACCGTGTGCTGGGCTTAGAGATGGGGGCGGACGACTACATCGCCAAGCCGTTCGAGCCCCGTGAACTGCTCGCTCGTATCCGTGCGGTGCTACGCCGTCATGAGACCCCCAATCAAGCCGACACCAATTCAGGCAGTCTGACCTTTGGGCGTTTGACGGTATTCCCCGACAGTCATGAAGTGACCATTGATGATAAAATCGTCCGTCTGACCACACACCAATTCCAGCTCCTGCACTACTTTGCCACCCATGCCGGCAAAGTGCTAAACCGTGAACAGCTCTGGCAAGCCATGCCAAACGATGACAGCTCTGAGAACATCGACCGTGCCATTGACGTTCATATCTCACGCCTTAGAGCCTTGATTGAAGACAATCCCCGTCAGCCCAAACGTATCATTACCGTGCGTGGCGTGGGTTATCAGTTCGCCACCGACCAAGTATAATCACCACCAGACATCCAATTCCTATGGGATTGGATGTTTATTTTTTATGGCAGTTTAGCAAATACACCAGCCAAACCAATACCCTGTTAGACTGCCATGTTATTTTAAATCCACCTGCTACTATCCATGCCCCACAGAAACAACCCACCGCCCAGCTTTGGTTTTCGCTCGCTGTTTGCACGGCTGTTTATCAGCGTGTTTTTGGCGATTATCGCCTTTGCCATTGCCATGATTTTGCTTGCCCAGCTTGTCCATAACAACTCCGACAGCATGAAATCCAAAGTCATCGCAGGGCAAATCGTGGGGCAAATTGACCCTTTTTTGGTTGAAGTGGATAAGCTAAGCAAAGACAATAACCGCTTGCAAGCCCGTTTTATCCTTGCCGTGGTCAAAAAAAGCTTTGATATTTTTGATGAAAGCCTAAACGCCAAAATCGGACTCTACGACCCCAGTCGCAGGCTTATTTTGCAGACCGAAGACACCGAACTGCCCGAACGTCTGCCCCCTACCCCATCATGGCTTGCCGAGACATTACCCACCCTATCAGGCAAAGAGCCACATCATGTCATCTTAAAGACCAGCTCGGGTTACTCGGTGTGGTATGAGAGCCGAAAACCACCCAAGGAACGTCCGTTTTTGGGCATGTTTAACTTCTTTACTGGCACGTTTTTGCTCATTCTTATCATGACGGCGGTGCTGTGGGGTATTGCCCATAACATGACGTGGCGACTCAACCAGATGAGTCGCAAGATGGCAAAAATGGGCGATGGGGATTTTAGTGTGCGGGTCAATCAGACGGGCAATGATGAGATTGCCATGCTCGCCTATGGCTTTAACCAATCTGCCGAGAAAATAGAGCGACTCATCAATGCCAACAGCCTACTGCTCGCCCACGCCAGTCATGAGTTTAGAACGCCGATTACTCGCATTCGCTTGCAGATTGAGATGATGGACATGCTCACCCAAAAGCTTGACCCTGTCGACAAAGCCAAATTTGACAAGCGCGCCAATGCCATCAATCGTGACTTAACAGGGCTTAATGATTTGGTTGAGAGCATTTTATTAGTCAGCCGTCTGGACGCAGGTCATGCTCTGCAAGCCAATGAAAGCGTGGATTTGGTAGAGCTTATCAAAAGCGAATGCCAACACTATACCGAAGCGACGCTCTTTGCTGAGCCTGTGACGATGATGGCACAGCCCAAACTGCTGACACATTTAGTGCGTAATCTCATCAATAACGCTCTCATTCATGGCGCACCCCCTGTGGAAGTCTATGTCTATGGCTCGCCCAGTCTGGAAGAAGCAGACTTTATCCCCAAAGCACTCATCGACCTTGGCAAAGACGATGACTACATGAACACGCCTGCCACTCATGACATCACAACCACCCACGGCAGTGACCATGATGAGCTGGCAAGCCATCTTAATGTCAATGATGACTTGCCAAAACAAACCGAACAAATAGACAATAAAGAAGAGAGCGACAGCAAAGAGCAAACACCAACCACCCAAGATACGCCATTAGAGAAGCATACCCGTGCCTTCTTTAAACTACTCTCTCGCAACAAAGACAAAGATGATGGCAAAAAAAGCCACCATGCCGTACTGGCAATCATCGACCAAGGAGCTGGCATTCCTGTGGATAAGCGTGAAGATATATTTAGCCCCTTTGTACGACTAAAACAGGAGAAAAAAGGCTCGGGGCTTGGGCTGTCGCTGGTCGCCCAAATCGCCGAAGCCCATGGCGGACATATTAGCACCGACACATGGCAGGGCAAAACTCGCTTTTTGGTGGTATTGCCGATAAATCAGGATGGTTAATGCCAAGCATATAGCACCCAAGAAACTTTAAAATTACTACAAATACAATGATGTGTGGACGTAGGGGCGTGCTGAGCACGCCTTGTATAGTAATATCATCAAAGGGTGTGCTCAGCACACCCCTACAAACCCGTGGTAAATATCAAGTTGGTTGGGTGTAGCACCCCATATTCCATAGGGCGTGTTGAACTTTGGTATTTGCAATGAAAAATGCCTGTTTAAAAAAAGCAGGGGAATCGCCCGTTTTTCAAGGAAAAAACTTGAGGTTGATAGTCATTCTATCAAGCAAGTTTTTGACTTCGAGCCACAAGATTTAGCCATTTTTCATGCAAAAATTGATTGAAACTGTTAAACTTTCATCTTATTTTATAAGAATGTTATCAATGGTAGGCACGCCCTAATAACCCCATGAAAAAATCCAATCAAACACCCCATTTATATCGCCTAATCTTCGCCCAAAACATGAGGCAACTTCGGCGTATCAAAGAGTTCTCCCAAGAAGAGCTGGCATTTCAGGCAGGCATCAGCAAAACTTATGTTTGTGAGATTGAAAATGGTGGACGGGCGGTATCCATCGACCTGATGGGGCAGATTGCCGACGCCCTAGAAACTCCGCTGGATAAATTACTCATAGAGCAAGATTTAACCAAGATGTTTTAAGTAAACGCTTTTGAAAAATATTCAAGCATAAAAAATCGCCCGACATGACTGTGGGCGATTTTGTGGTATTTATCATCAAACCAAAACATTAACTCTCACGTCTGTAAGGACGTTCACGCACCCATTTGGTGGCGATAAATTTCACACCTGTAATGACAGGTACACCTGCATGCAAGGTCAGTTTGTCTACATCCCCCTGCTCGTCTACATCAGCAAAGAACACCGCACCACCCTTTTTGGGCTTGACTTCCATACCCACACTGGGAAATGACGTTCCGCCCCCTGCCTGCACATCTGACAGATACATCACACAAGTGCCGACACGCTGCCCGCCTACTTCCAAATGCTTGCGACCGCCCACGCTGTCACCAAAATAATCAAAATGTGGACGGTATTCTCCGCCTTTTTGATAACGCAGTACCTGCAAACCCTCGCCATTTTCCACAGGCCAGTTTAGCAGGGTCGCCAATCGTCTCTCCACGCGGTCAATGACCTCAAACTCACCCAAAGTGAACTGGGCGTTATCACTACTGCGGTGAGCGTGCAGACGTGAATTACCCGTTTTGTCATCAACAACCTTACCACGCTCCAACCTACCATCCGCCAATGCAATCAGCTCATCGCACTCCGCCTGTGTGAGCAGGTTGTCAAACACCACCACTCGGGGCGATTTTAGAGTGCAGACCACCTGCACGACATGCCCATCAATATCAACAAAATTCTCATCATCATTGGTGATATTTGGACGTATGGCAGGCAGATACTTGCTTGGCAATTTTTTATTGTCTGCCAAAACTTTTGCGATGCTGGCAGGGCTACACCCCCGCTCAATGTTAGTCTCTATCCACGCTCTCCAACTGTCATCAAGTGTCAAGCTCAATGCCAGTAAGTCTTCATGAGTTAATGATGAAAAGACAGATGATGTCATATGAATACTCCTATTTGTGCAACTTATTATCAAAAAACCGCTCACCCTAGGGCAAGCGGTTTTTGTCATGACATCACAGGGTGCGCGCCACTTCGTGAATCTCAAAGACTTCAATCTTATCGCCAGCAGCGACTTCATAGCCTTTGACTGCCAGACCACACTCCATGCCTGCCTTGACCTCGTTCACATCGTCTTTGTAGCGACGCAAGGATTGGAGCTGTCCTGTAAAGATGACTTTATCATCACGCAGAACACGGATGGGCTTGTTACGATAAATCGCACCCTCTTGTACCATACAGCCTGCCGCCGCCCCGAATTTGCTAGAACGGAACACTTCACGCACCTCGGCAATACCCAAGATTTTCTCACGGTGCTCAGGGGCAAGCATGCCACTCATCGCTGCTTTGACATCGTCAATCAAGCCATAAATCACGCTATAATAACGAATGTCAAGCCCCGCTTCATCTGCTTTACGCTTGCCGGCATTGTCAGCACGCACGTTAAAGCCAAGCAGAACCGCCTCACTAGACTCCGCCAAGATGACATCAGACTCAGTGATGGCACCCACGCCCGAGCTAATCACACGCACTTTGACTTCATCGGTTGATAGCTCATCTAACGCACTAAGCAGGGCTTCTAGCGAACCACGCACATCTGTTTTTAGGATAAGATTTAGGGTTTTTGCCTCACTGCCCATGTTGGCAAACATGTTTTCTAGACGCATTTTGTTTTGGCGTTCAAGCAAGCGTTCACGCTCACGAGCGATACGAAAATCCGCCACTTCACGGGCTTTTTTCTCATCAGAGACAACCAAGAACTCAGAACCTGCCATCGGAGCATCAGGCAAACCCAAAATCTCCACAGGAATAGAAGGCCCCGCCGACTTGATACGCTCACCATTCTCATCGGTCATGGCACGCACTTTGCCATAGAACTCGCCTGCCAGTACAAGGTCGCCTTGTTTTAGCGTGCCTTTTTTGACCAGTAGGCTTGCCACCGCACCACGCCCTTTGTCTAGACGAGATTCGATGACCACGCCTTGGGCAGCACCATCCACAGGGGCGGTAAGCTCCATGATTTCGGCTTGGATACTGATGGTCTCTAACAACTCATCGATGCCCATGCCTGTTTTGGCAGAGACCTTGACCAGTGACGTATCCCCACCCCAAGCGTCCGTGATGATTTCTTTGACTGACAGCTCATTTAGCACACGCTCTGGGTCAGTGGTGTCTTTATCCATCTTGTTCATGGCGATGATGATTGGTGTACCAGCCGCTCGTGCATGGTCGATGGCTTCTTCAGTCTGTGGCATAACCCCATCATCTGCCGCCACCACGATGACCACGATGTCGGTCGCCTGAGCCCCACGTGAACGCATGGCGGTAAAGGCGGCGTGACCAGGGGTATCAAGGAAAGTAATCACGCCACGGTCAGTCCCAACATGATACGCCCCGATGTGCTGGGTAATACCGCCAGCTTCGCCACTTGCCACTTTGGTTTCACGGATTTTATCCAGTAGTGATGTCTTACCATGGTCAACGTGACCCATGATGGTAACGACAGGCGGACGGGTTTGGACGTTGCCTTGTTTCTCGGTGGCGGCCTCTTGTAGGTCGTCTTCTAGTTGGGTGTCAGACACAGCGATGAAGTTATGCCCAAACTCTTCGATGACAAGGGCGGCAGTGGTTTGGTCGATGATATCGCCCTCACGCACCATCTCGCCCATTTTCATGAGCGACTTGATGACTTCACGCACTTTGACCGCCATTTTTTGGGCAAGGTCAGACACGACAATCCCTTCACCCACTTCAACATTATGGATGATTTTTTCCACAGGCATCTCAAACTTATGTTTGCTTGCTTGTGATGATTTTAGACCACGTGACTTAGGTCTGATTTCAAGCTCTTCTTTGCCTTTTTTCTTACCGCCTTTGGCACGGCTTGAGGTACTGCTGGTACCACGCTTAATCTCACGACGCTCTTTTTCAAAAGACTCTTCTAATGCCGCTCCGACCAGACCTGCCGCCAATGGCTCATCTTTACGCACGACCGCACTTGGCACCTCGTCTTTTTCACTATAACGATTTGCCATTTGTTTCATCTGCTCCAAAGTGCGATTTTGGGCGTCAATGGCAGCACGGCGACGGTTTTCCGCTTCTATCTCACGCAGTTTTTGCTCTTCGGCTTCACGGGCAAGGCGAGCTTGACGCTCTTCTTCGGTCTCGCTCTTGGCAGGTTTGGCAGGTTGTTTTTTGGCTTTGTCTGTCTTGGTCTCTTTTTTGTCAGATTTTACGTCACTCTTGGCAACTGTGCCTTTTTTGACCACAGATGAGCTGACCACGCTGTCGTCTTTATCGGCTTCATCTTTTTTGGCTTTTTTGACGACCACAGACGCACTGGGCTTACTCTCGCCACCATTTGCACCGCCCGAGTTGGCGCGCATGGCAGCCAATGTCGCCTCTTGGCGTTTGGCGGCTTCTTGTTTGGCACGCTCTTCGTTTTGTTTGGCTTCTAGGGCGGCGATGGCTTTGGCTTGTTCGGCTTCACGCTCTGCTTGGGCTTTGGCTTTTTCAGCAGATAGGTCGGGTTTTTGGATGTCAAACTGCTTTTTCTTGGCACGCACGACGTTGATGTTTTGGGCTTTGCCGGTGGTGGTGGTGATTTTTTTAGTGGTGGTGGTTTTTTGAGTCATGCCAATGCGTGTCTTTTGGGCTTGACCATGACTTTGTTTTAAAAACGCCACGAGTGTTGCCTGCTCATCGGTTGAGACAGAATCATCTTCGCCACGAGTGGGCAGACCTGCGTCTTTTAGTTGTTTTAAAAGCACGTCAGTGGTAATGTTAGAGTCTTTTGCTAATTCTTTTACGGTTTTTGTCGCCATTGGGTTACCTAAATTTATTTGGTTATCTGATGAATGATTTTATCATAAAATGATGAATTTGGTGAAAATGGATGGGCAGGATGAGTCTTGTTCATCCCCATTTTACCCTCCATTTTTACAAGTTGCCAAATTCTCACCAACCAAATTTGGCAACGTCCTTACGTACTCATGACAGTACGCCCCATGACGCACGCATGGTCATTCAAACCATGACTGACGTGCTGCCATAATCAGCTTGCCCGCCAGCTCACTGCCCATGCCTTCAATGTCTTCGATGTCAAACACCGCTTGTTCGGCTAGGTCGTCAAGGGTAATGATGTCACGCTCCGCCAATTTATAAGCAATGGCAGGGGTCATCTCTTCTAGGGCAAGTAGCTCGCCACTAGGTTCTTTGATGTTTTGCTGTTTGATAAGTTCATCATTAATGATGACTTCTTTGGCACGCTCTTGGATGGCACCGATGGTCTCATCATCAAGCCCGTCAATGTCATAGAAAGTCTCAGCAGGCACATAAGCCACTTCTTCGATGGTGGTAAAACCAATCTCCGCCAACGCTTCTGCCAAATCTCTATCCACTTCCAAACGCTCGTAGAACAGCGTGATAATCGCCTCAGACTCGCTTTTTTGGCGTTCTAGGTATTCAGATTCTAGCATCATGTTGAGCTTATAGCCGGTCAAATCAGACGCCAAACGCACGTTTTGACCTTGTGAGCCAATGGCACGAGCCAACTGGTCGTTCGCCCCAAAGATAATGTCGGCAGTTTGGTTGTCCTCGTCTAGCACGATACTAGACACGTCCGCAGGCTCCAATGAGCTGATGATGTACTGGGCAGGGTCATCGCTCCACACCACGACATCGATACGCTCGCCATCTAGCTCTTGTTGCACCGCTTGGATACGAGCGCCACGCATGCCGATACACGCCCCCACAGGGTCGATACGGCTGTCGCCTGTTTTTACCGAGATTTTGGCACGCAAACCAGGCAGACGAGCCACATCACGAATCTCAATAATCCCTTCGCTAATCTCAGGGACTTCTTTGGTCATCAAGGCAACAAGCATCTCATTGCTCGTACGAGATAGCACCAGCTGACTGCCACGCCCATCACGATTGACCTTGGCAAGTAGTGCCGTCACACGGCTCTTAGGGCGTAGCATTTCACGGGGCAAGGTTTGGTCTTTGGCAAGATAACCCTCCGCTCCGTCACCTAAGTCAATGACATAACCATCACGGCTTGCTTTTTTGACTTCGCCCGTGATAAGCTCGCCCACACGAGCTTCAAAAGCATCGGCAATCAAGGCACGCTCGGCTTCACGGATTTTTTGGATGATGACCTGCTTGGCTTGGGTAGCGGCGATACGCCCAAACTCAATGGACTCAATCTGCTCTTCGATGATGTCGCCAATTTGGTATTCGTTTTCGTCCAAATCGCTAATCGCCTTTTGGCAAGCAGGCATCTCATGGTCTTCATCTGCCACCACTGTCCAGTAGCGATAAGTGTCATAATCGCCTGTCTTACGGTCAATGGCAACACGGATTGCCACTTCTGGCTGTTCGGTATAGACTTTTTTCTTGGTTGAAAAAACAAGTGCTTGTTCAATCGCCCCAAAAATATCATCAGGGTCAAGCCCTTTTTCATTACTGACGGTCTCAACAACGGTCAAAATCTCACGGCTCATCTTATCTACCTTTTTGGTTAAATTTTAGTCTTGATAAATCAAGTTGGCTTTGTCTACATTATCAAAAGCGATGTCAAATTCTAGTTTATCTTCGGTGACCACATTCATGCTCGTCTCACTCGCACTCACCAGACGACCGACGACCTTACGGCGTTTGGTGTCGCCTTGTCCGATGGCGTGAATCAGACGCAAACTGACGGTCTCTCCCACAAACATCGCCACCTGCTTGGGGGTAAATAGCGGACGGTCAAAGCCAGGGCTTGACACTTCTAGCACATACTCGCCTGCGATAGGGTCATGCACTTCTAGTACGCCTGAGACTTGGTGATTGACCGCTGAGCAGTCCTCGATGGTGATATGCTCGCCACGCTCACGGGCATCGGCATTGACTTCAATATAAATACGAAGCAGTGATTTACGCCCTTGGGGCATAAACTCAATCCCCCAAAGCTCTACGCCACAAGCGGACACCGCAGGGGCAATCATTTGGGTAAGTTCAGCAATCTTGCTAGATGGTTTCATTTTGGCTTGGTTAATCCTATGTTAAAGCACAAATTAAAAATCAAAAAGAGTTAGGGCGTGTTGAACATTGATAACATTTTATTGGAATTTGATAAAATTTGATGGTTTGGTCTATTTTTGCATGAAAAAATGGCTAAATCTGGTTTTTCTGCGTCAAAAACTTGTCTGATAGAATGACTATCAGCCTGCATTTTTTCCTTGAAAAACGGGCGATTTTTCTCATTTTTCATGGCAAATACCAATATTCAACACGCCCTAAGCGGTTTGGCAAATTGCAAATACAAAAAAACCCACAAAACACGTTGGTGGGCTAAAATCATTGCTCGCCGACATCTGAACCATGTTTAATTTATCAATTTTAAAATTTGATGATAAATTTATGGAAAGATACCTTATTTTTACAATTTTAAAATAATTTTAAATAAGGATTTAAAAAGTGGTAGCGGGGGCTGGATTTGAACCAACGACCTTCGGGTTATGAGCCCGACGAGCTACCAGACTGCTCCACCCCGCATCAATTTAGAACGCCATTATAACATGGTTTTTGGTATTGTCAAGAGAAAATTTGATTTTCTTTGCGATTTTTATTATTTTTCATGACAAATGTAAAAGGCAGGCACGCCCTGATTTTTTATAAAATAAATCATCGCCCGTTTGGGTCATTTTCTTACACTCTTTAATTGGATTTGCTAATCCATGCCCCACTCTCAACTTTGTACAGTCCATTGATGTACCAAGGGTAAATTGCAATTTGCCCCCACAATCTGAAAAATAATCATTAAAAAATCAATGGTTCATAAATTTAAATTGAGAGTCGGGTTAATCCATCTTTGACAAATCCATCTTAGGGTCAAGCTGATACACCAAAAACGTCCCAAGCGACACCAGTGCCGTGATAACAATACCCAGCTTTAACACAGGACTGACATCAAACAGGCTTAGCAGTAACCCCCCAAAAATCCCCACGCTAAACTGCAATGCCCCTTGCATGGCAGACGCCATACCTGCCCGCTTTTTTTGATACGCCAAAGCGATGGCGGTAGCATTAGGCTGAGTAAACCCAAGCCCTGCAATACAGCAAAATACCGCCATAAACACCAGCGGAAAATACGCAAGCCCCGTCAATGCCAGCATCAGCAGACAACTGGCAGAGACAAGTTGCATGAGAGCCCCAAAGCGTAGCAGCTGCACAAGGCGAAAACGACTGGTCAAAAACTGATTGACCTGCGTTAAGGCGATAAAACCAAAGGCATTCGCCCCAAAAGCGATGGCAAACTGCTTTTCAGACAAGCCAAAATTGACCATAAACAGCTCACTGGAAATGGATAAATAAATGAAAAATGCCCCTTGTAGTACGCCCCCTGCAACCGCAGGAATGATGAACGTCTTGTCCTTGGCTAAGTCAAGATAAGAGGCAAAAGTTTGGCTGATGGGCTTGGTATTGCGATTTTCTGGAGCGAGTGTTTCTTTTAAAAACAGCTTGGTCAAGATGATATTAAATACCCCATAACCCGCCAAAAACCAAAACAGAGCATGCCAGTCGGCAAATCCCAAAATCAATGCCCCCAAACTCGGGGCAAGTATTGGAGCCAATCCCATGACCAGTACCATAAGACTAAACGCCCTTGCCCCTTGTATGGGGTTTAGGGTGTCACGAATGGCGGCACGGGTTACCACGGCTGTCACGCACGCCCCCAACGCCTGCAACGTACGGGCGGCAAACAGCACCAGCTCGCTCGTGGTGGTCGCGCAGATGACGGACGCAATCACAAATATCGTCATACCCATGTACATGGGTAGCACTCGCCCGACACGGTCAGAAAATGGCCCATAAAACAGCTGTCCAAACACCAAACCAATAAAGTAAAACGGCACTGATTTGGACACCTCGGACACGCTCACGCCAAAATCATCCGCCATGGTCGGCAGAGCAGGCAGGTACATGTCAATGGCAAGCGGACCGATGGCAATCATCACGCCCATCATCATCACCCACAGGGTGGGAAAGGGCTTGGCGTGTGCGGCTTGGTCTTGGGGGGTATTATGTGGCATATCAATATCACTTATCTTAATGCTGACTGATGGGTATGGTTATTGGTTATTATTATGTCAATCAGCCAAAATTTTTTAAAACAAAAACAAATGAGAAAATCCGACTATTTTACCATGATTTGCCCCATTTGACGGTAAAAATTGCAATACCGACATTGACATTTTAACCTTAAAAATGTTCACCATATATTGAAAACATTGAAATTAATTAACCCTAAACTTTTTGTTATAGTAACGCACTCTTTATCAGCATTTATCATCATACACCATGACCACGCACCAAACCGACCTAGCCCACGCCATTAACCACACGCCCATGAGTGCCTACCAGTGGCTCATCGTTGCCTTAGCCGTTATCTTAAATATGCTAGACGGCTTTGACGTGCTGGCGATTGCCTTTACCGCCAAAAGCATTCAGACCGAGCTTGGGCTAACGGGTGCGGAAATCGGCACACTCATGAGTGCCGGCTTTATCGGCATGGCGATTGGCTCTATGGGACTTGCCCCTTTGGCGGATAAATTTGGCAGACGTCCACTACTTATCATCGCAACCGCCCTATCGGCGGTGGGTATGCTGATGACGTATTTTTCGCACAGTGTGGAGACTATCGGCTTTTGGCGTGTGATAACAGGGCTTGGCTTGGGCGGTATTTTGCCATGCACCAACGTCATCGTGAGCGAATACGCCAGCCAAAAATGGCGTGGGCTTGCCATTGCCATTTATGCGTGTGGCTTTGGGGTGGGTGCAATGCTTGGCGAATTGTCGGCGGTCATGCTCCAAGATGAGTTTGGCTTTCGCTCGGTATTTATGACAGGGGCGGTGTTGACGGGGCTGGCACTCGTGACACTCATCGCCCTATTGCCCGAATCGGTGGATTTCTTAAACCAAAAACAACCTGCCAACGCCCTTACCAAACTCACCAAAATCGCCCACAAAATCGGCAAACAAGGCAACTGCCAACTGCCTGCCCAAACCCAATCTACCAAACCCAAAGCCCCCATTAGCCAGCTCTTTGCCAAAGGTCAATTAAAGACCACTCTACTCATTTGGGCAGCGTTCATTGCCGTGATGTCGTCCTTTTATTTTATCAGCTCGTGGACGCCTGCCCTGCTAGAATCATCAGGACTTGCCAAAGAACAAAGCCAAAAGGTCGGCATGGCAATCAGCATTGGCGGTACGGTAGGCTCGCTCATCTTTGGCTTTTTGGTGAGCAAATTTGCCCCAAAATCCACGCTCATCGCATTTATCGTACTGTCGTCCCTTGCCATTATCGGCTTTGTGTTTAGTCCCACTTTGACGCTCGCCCTCATCTTTGCCATTTTGGTCGGTAGCCTTGTCAATGGCTGTATCACGGGGCTATACACCATTAACCCCACGCTGTACGCCCCTGAATTTAGAAGTACAGGGGTCGGCACGGCAATCGGCGTGGGACGGATTGGTTCTATCGTCTCGCCCATTTTGGCAGGCAAGCTCTTGGATATGGGCATTGGCAAAGATGATTTGTATCTGGGGGCAAGTGGGTTTATTTTGCTTGCGGTGGTGGCGCTTTATTTTTTAAAGCCGAATGAGCGTTGATTTTTACAAGATTTTTGGGACAATAACAATGTTTTCAGCATTGCTGATAGCCCCAAACTGACACCCAGCAATTTTACAAATTATTTTTACCTTACAATCATATTTTAATAACTTTTAACCAGCCCAAAGAGAGTAAGCCATGAGCCAACTTTTCCCAACTGCAAAACCCCGCAATGTCGCCCCTTATCGTAATGATGTGGTCGGCTCGTTTTTGCGTACCGACACGCTAAAAAATGCCAAAACCAAGCTAAATGCTGGCGAGCTAAGTCAAGATGAGTATGACGTTATTCTAAAAGATGAGATTGGCAAACTGGTCGCCAAACAAAAAGAAAACGGTTTGCACGCTGTCACGGACGGTGAGTTTAGCCGTGTGTGGTGGCATTTGGACTTTATGGCGGAATTGGACGGTGTGGAATGGGTGGAAACCGAGAATTTTTCGGTGCAATTTAAAGACGCCAAACCCAAAAGTTATAGCGTCAAAATCGTGGATAAGATTGATTTTTCGGATTCACACCCCTTTGTCAAAGCCTACCAAATTCTAAAAGACCGTGCTGGCGACACCCCAACCAAATTCACCATTCCGTCTGCGTCCATGCTACATCTTGTGGCGTGCGTGCGTGATGTGAACTATGAACCGATTGAGCTGTACCAAGACGAGAGCCGTCTGTACAACGACATTGCGGACGCTTATATCAAAGCCATGCACAAGTTTTATGACATGGGTCTGCGTAATTTGCAACTGGACGACACAAGCTGGGGCAATTTTGTGCGTTAGACAAAAAGGCAGAATTTGCCGAGCGTGGCATTGATTTTGACAAATTGGCGGTGGACTATGTCGCCATGCTAAACCGCATCGTGAATGCCAAACCTGCTGATATGCAAATCACCATGCACATCTGCCGTGGCAACTTCCGCTCAACGTGGTTCTCAGAAGGCGGTTATGCACCGATTGCTGAAGTGCTGTTTGGCACCTGCCGAGTGGACGGCTTTTTCTTGGAATATGACAGCGAGCAAGCAGGCGACTTTGCCCCACTTGCCCACATCAAAGACCAACAAGTCGTACTAGGCTTAGTAACTTCAAAAACAGGCGACCTTGAAAACAAAGACGACATCATCGCCCGTATCCGTGAGGCCACACAATACGTGGACATCAACCAACTGTGCCTATCACCACAATGCGGATTTGCGTCCACAGAAGAAGGTAATATCCTAACCGAAGAAGCTCAGTGGGCAAAGGTGAAGATGATTAGACAAATTGCTGATGAAGTTTGGGGTGAATAATTTCCCTAAAAATATTGTTTTAAATAACAAACAAAAAGCGAAACTGACTAATTTGGCGATTTCGCTTTTTGTTAAGTTTATTGGCAAAACAAAATCATCACACCCTACCCCTAAAGGCTAATAGCAGGATTATCATGCGTTGATTACAATGGCAAGACCATTCACCGCCCAAGGATAATTTATGTCCACTTCTATCAACTGGCAATCTGATGATGAACAAGTTCAGAAAAATCAGCGTCGTACTTACGACGACATGCGAGCACGCTGTCCCATCGCCCATGATGACAAGCTTGGTTATAGCGTGTTTTCTCATGCCGATGTCATGCACATTCTAAACAACCCTGCGACATTTTCCAATCACGTATCAGACCGTCGTATCGCTGTGCCAAACGGCATGGACGCACCTGTTCATACGGCATTTCGTGCGATTAATGACAAATATTTTACCGCTGACCGCATGGCGAGATTTCGCCCCATCGCCAAAGAACTGATTGACAGCTTAGTAAGCCAACTGCCCAAGGGTCAGCCCGTTGATATCATGGCAGAGTTTGCCAAAACTTATGCCGTCAAACTACAAAATGCCTTTATGGACTGGGGCGATGAGACCGAAGCACCATTAAACGCATGGATTGAGAAAAACCGCAAAGCCACACTGAGCCAAAATCAGGATGAGATTGCCAGTGTCGCCTTAGAATTTGACGGTTATATCAAGGCGATTTTGGATGACAAACGGACAAAACGCCCTGATGATGTGACCTTTGAACTGATGAACGACGTGGTCATGCTACCACAAGGCAAGCGAGTGATGAGCGATGAAGAGCTTGTCTCACTCATTCGTAACTGGACAGTGGGCGAGCTGTCCACCATGTCGTCAGCGGTCGGGATTATTTTTGAATTTTTTATTCATCATCCTGATGTCTTGACTCATCTAAAAGCCAACCCCCAAGACATTGATAATGCCGTCTTAGAAATACTGCGTTTACACGACCCGCTCATCACCAACAGACGACGCACCACCTGCCCTGTCACTCTACATGGCATAGACATTCCCAAAGATGCCAAAATCACGATTAACTGGCAGTCCGCCAACCGTGACCCCGAAGCCTTCCATCAAGCGGACAGTTTTGAGCTACACCGAAGCCAAGCTAACAATCTGGTCTATGGACATGGCATTCATGTCTGCCCTGGTAAGCCATTGGCACAGCTTGAACTGGGACTGTTGGTAGAATGCTTGGTAGAGCAGGTCAGTAAGATTCGCCCTGTGTCTGATGACTACTTTGACCATGCCATCTACCCTGCGTCAGGTTTTAGTCGCTTAGAAGTCATACTCCATTAACTTCACTCCCTTTTTCCTTTTCCAAACCCAACTCCCCAAAAACCCAAACCCCCCACCATCTCTGGCAGGGGGGTTTGGGTTTGACTTGGTTAGTCTTGTTTGCTGTTAAGCCAATCTTGTTAGATTAGTTCTTAACGTTAGCAACAACACCAGCACCTACGGTACGACCGCCTTCACGGATGGCGAAGCGTAGACCTTTGTCCATGGCGATTGGGTGGATAAGCTCAACACTCATCTCAACGTTGTCACCAGGCATAACCATTTCAGTACCTTCTTGTAGAGTGATGGCACCAGTTACGTCAGTGGTACGGAAGTAGAACTGTGGACGATAGCCGTTTAGGAATGGCGTGTGACGACCACCTTCTTCTTTTGACAGTACGTATACTTCTGCATCAAATTGGGTGTGAGGGGTGATTGAACCGGGTTTGGCTAGTACTTGACCACGTTGAACTTCTTCACGCTTGGTACCACGTAGTAGCACACCACAGTTCTCGCCCGCACGACCTTCGTCTAGTAGCTTACGGAACATCTCAACACCAGTACAGGTAGTCTTGGCAGTGTCTTTGATACCCACGATTTCAACTTCGTCGCCCACTTTGATGATACCAGACTCAACACGACCGGTTACCACAGTACCACGACCAGAGATTGAGAATACGTCTTCGATTGGCATTAGGAATGCTTTATCGATGTCACGCTCAGGCTCAGGGATGTAGCTGTCTAGAGTGCTTAGTAGCTCTAGGATGGCAGGCTCGCCGTATTGACCTTGGTCGCCATTTAGACCTAGAAGGGCAGAACCTTTGATGATAGGCGTGTCATCACCTGGGAAGTCGTAGTCAGACAGAAGTTCACGTACTTCCATTTCTACTAGCTCTAGTAGTTCTTCGTCGTCTACTAGGTCGCACTTGTTCATGAATACCATGATGTAAGGTACGCCAACCTGACGAGATAGAAGGATGTGCTCACGAGTTTGTGGCATTGGGCCGTCAGTAGCTGCTACAACTAGGATAGCGCCGTCCATTTGAGCCGCACCAGTAATCATGTTTTTAACATAGTCGGCGTGACCGGGGCAGTCTACGTGTGCATAGTGACGGTTAGCAGTGTCGTACTCGATGTGAGAGGTATTAATGGTAATACCACGAGCTTTTTCTTCTGGTGCTGAGTCAATGGCAGCGTAGTCTTTTGCTTCACCACCGTGATGCTTAGCAGCAACAGTTGCGATAGCAGCAGTTAGGGTGGTTTTACCGTGGTCAACGTGACCGATGGTACCTACGTTAACGTGTGGTTTGTTACGTTCGAATTTGGCTTTGGCCAT
>NZ_AUGF01000004.1 GCF_000426885.1 Moraxella caprae DSM 19149
AATTGTCGTCTTCATAACCGTAAATTACCACTGTTTGGTTAAGTTGTCTTTTTAGTTTTTGTTACAGCATACTTTTTGAACCACTGCCCTTTTTTAATGAAAATTAAGAATGTTTATTCATCTATGAAATAGGTGTTTAATTGTGGTTTATTATAAAAATAAGTGAAATGCTTGATTAAAATGAAAGCTATTATCATCGGAGCAACAGGCAAAGCCTTAACCCAAATGTTATTAAATAATGAGCATTATCAAAGTGTGGTTGTCTTTGTACGAAAGCTTGTGGCAATTAACCACCCAAAATTAACCGTGCATTTGATTGATTTTGACAAACCTTCTGATTGGGCGGATAAAATAAAAGGCGATGTGCTGTTTTGCTGTCTTGGCACAACTTTAAAACAAACAGGCAATCAACAAAATCAACGCAAAATAGATTATGATTATCCGCTCGTATTTGCCCATATCGCCAAACAAAATGGCATTGCACGCTTTTTGGTCTTATCATCGGACGGAGCGAGTGCAGATAGCCGATTGTTTTATTATCGTTTAAAAGGAGAATTGGAAACGGCTTTGCAAAATATTGGCTTAACCCATTTAACTATTTTGCGACCGCCTTTATTAAAACGAGAAAACAGCGACCGTTTGGGCGAAATGGTCAGCGAAAAAGCCTTATCATTTTTAAATCAATTTGGTTTATTGTTATCCGCCAAACCTATGCCGACCGATGTTTTGGCAAAGGCGATGATACAAGCAGTTGCTGAGAATAAAACGGGGATTTTGGAGAAGGGGGGATTTGGGAGTTGGGTGCTGTTTATGAGAAAAATGGTGTAAAAAGAAGAGCTGTATAGCATTATAAATGCGTACACCACACCAAATATAGAATTTTGGTAAAATGCCATGCGGTGTACGCTTTATTTATTTTTTACATATTATCTACATCTCCTTGCAAGACAGCTCTTGACCTAAAAGATTCTATGGCTTTTGCCAACTTAAATTGGTCGTCTGGTGAAGAAGCCATTGTTCGTGCTATCAATTCTAATTGAAAACCAAAACTTGTTCGGCTGACACAGTAGCCTTTTAGCTCAAAAAAAGTTTTGGTAAATTCCCACATTTCCTGAGTGCTTCTTTGTCGGTTAAGTGCTTGTCTGATTTCATCTTCTGATATGTTGTATTTACCAACAAAATTAGGACCATATGTGTCCACTAACTGAAAGAAATGGCTTTTACATTGGGTGTCAAATTGTTCAAGTGACATAATTATCTCCTATATTGGATGTTTAATCAAAATTAATAGTAGCATTTGAGAATATAGTATCAAAATAAAACAAAATAGTAAAGAAATAATTAAATTTAATAATAAAATAATGTATAAGTTATTGTTTTTATTTAAAATTATTTTATTATTTATTCTGCCCCCTTGACTTTCCCCACATTCTCCCTTATAATAGGTTTAAATTTTTAAACATATCAACTTAAAAGAGACCTTTTATGCTATTTCAACCCTTTACTTTCCCCAACGGCACGACCGCCAAAAACCGCTTTTTTAAATCCGCCATGGAAGAACAGCTCGCCCACGACAGTAAGCCAACCGACACGCTTGTCCGCCTATATGACACTTGGGCGATGGGCGGGGCGAGCGTGCTGGTTACGGGCAATGTGATGGTGTCGCCAAACGGCAAAGGCTCGGTGGGCGATGTCGTGGTGTCGGACGACCGCTTTCTCCCTATGCTCAAAGCGGGGCGGACGCTGGCAAAACCGCAGGCACGCTGATGATTATGCAAATCAACCACGCCGGCAAACAGTCGCCCAAAGCCGTCAATCGTGAACCTGTCGCCCCAAGTGCCGTGCCACTTGTGGGTATGGACGGCTTTATCAATCCGCCACGCCAATTGCAAAATTCTGAAATTTACGATTTAATTCAAGCATTTATCAATACCGCCAAACTTGCCGAACAAGCAGGTTTTTCAGGTGTACAAATTCATGCGGCTCATGGGTGTCTCATCAGCCAATTTTTATCGCCACACCACAACCGCCGTGATGATGAATGGGGCGGAAGTCTTGCCAACCGTATGAGTTTTTTATTAAAAATTTATGAAGGCATTCGGGCGAATGTGGGGGCGGATTTTTTGGTGGGGGTAAAGCTCAATTCTGCCGATTTTCAAAAGGGCGGATTTGATGAAAGCGAAAGCATTACCGTGGTGCAAGCCCTGTCCGATTTAGGCATTGATTTTATTGAAATCTCTGGCGGTAATTATGAAAATCCACAAATGCTGTCGGCAAAATCAAGCACGCAAAAACGTGAAGCCTTTTTCTTGGACTATGCCGAAAAAGCTCGCAAGGTTTGCTCTGTACCACTTATCATTACAGGTGGATTTCGCTCTAAGCAGGCGATGAATGACGCACTGTCAAGCGGACATTTGGACATGGTGGGCGTGGCTCGTCCTTTTGCCCTTGTGCCTGATTTACCTAATCAAATCAAAAATGGCGCTTATGAAACGGTGCAAACCGAGCGGATTAAAACAGGCGTTAAACCGCTTGATGATAAAATCGGCTCGGTGCTAGAAATGGACTGGTATATGAGCCAAATGACACTCATCGGACAAGGCAAATCGCCCAATCCTAAGCTGTCGGCGTGGCGTGTGCTTGCCAAGATCATTTGGGAAAATGGCAAGGCGGGGCTTAGTACGGGGAGAAGTTAAGAAATAAGTTGGCTTTGGATTTTGGTGTTATTGGATGTTAAGATGATACCTATCATCATCAATCCTCACCACCAGTTTATCGCCACGTTCTATCTTGCCCACACCTTTTGGTGAGCCTGTCATGATGATGTCGCCTGCTTGTATACCGTAGAGATTATCCAAGTAATCCACCAGATAGTCAAATGAATACATCATCTTTTTGGTGCTGTCGTCTTGACGAATCTCGCCATTGACGGCTAAGGATAAATGATAATGGCGTTCGCTAAATGGCTTAAATCCCCCAAGCCAACACGCTCCCTTAAAACCTTTGGCTTTAAGCCACGGCAAGCCCTTAGCTTTGCACACGTCTTGCACGTCTCTGGCAGTCAAGTCAAGCCCTACCGTGTAGGCGATGATTTGCTTGTTCTTGCCGATGAGTAGCACAAGCTCGGTCTCGTGATGGACGTTCTCCGAAAAGTCGGGCAAGGTGAGCGTATCGCCTGTTGTGATACTGCTGTTGGGTTTTAAAAAAACCAACGGTTCGGCAGGGATTTCGTTGTTAAGCTCGTGGATATGCTCCACATAGCTACGCCCGACGCAGTAGATGGTGTTGATGGGGTGGGCTTGCTTGTTGATAAAGACAGTAGTCATGGCAAAATTTCAAAAATTGGGGCAAAGGCACAGGGTTTATGCTTGTGATAATAAATGTCCCACTATCAAACTTGCCAAATACGGCTGATAATACACCGGCAGGTCATGTGCCAAGCCGTCTACCGCTACGAATCGGCTGTTTGGGATGATTTTGGCAATGTGTTTACCGTGGCTTTGGTGCAGTAGCCCGTCTTTGTTGCCGTGAATGACGAGTGTGGGGGTGGTCACTTGACGAGTATACTGGAAAATCGAGCCTGTGGCAAGGATGGCGTTCATCTGCTGTGCCATGCCAAGCGGATGATGACAGCGATGATAGCGGATTGAGGCGATGTGGCGAGTGCCTTTGACGTCTAGATGACCGGGGGAGCCGACCGCTGTCATGAACCATACTGCATGACGGAGCATGTCCCGTTCGCTGTTGCTTTGGGCTTTTTTAAAAAAGGTAGAGAACTCTTTGGGTTTGGGTGGCACCAAAAAGGGGTGGTTGGTGCTACTAAACAGCAGGGCAAGCCTGTCGACATAATGGGGGTATTTGGCACAGACGATTTGGGCAATCATACCGCCCATGCTCGCCCCGACCAGATGTGTTTTGCCCAAATTCATCGCCCCAATCAGCCCTGCGACATCGTCCGCCATGTCGGGTAGGGTGTAGGCGACTTTTTCACGGGCGTTGGATAAGCCAATTTGGTTTTTGGCAATCATTTTTAGGATGTTGGTGTGTGGCAGTTTGGTTAGGTGCTTGATTTTGGTGGAAAGACCCGTATCACGGTTGTCAAATCTGATGACAAAAAACCCTGCGTCCATAAACTTTTTTAAAAAAGTATCCGACCAAAACAGCATTTGCGAGCCAAAGCCTGTGATGAACAGTAAAGGTGGATGGTCAGGGTTGCCCCCTGCTTCGACACACAGCGTAATACCACGCCCAACATCAACCATGCTTTGATAAAAATGGGGCGATAGGTCGGATGCTCGCCAGTCTTGGTTAAATCTATCCCAGCTTGGCGGTGGCGTGTGGGCGATGGGCGGTGGCAAATAGGCCATGAATGATTAAATCTCAACCATCTCAAAGTCTTCTTTGCTCACGCCACAGTCGGGGCATGTCCAGTCGTTTGGGATGTCTTCCCAACGTGTGCCAGCAGGCAAACCCTCTTCGGGACAGCCTAAGGCTTCATCATAAATCCAACCGCAGACGATACATTGATATTTTTTCATGGCAAAAACTTCATTGATAAATGGGCATATAGTTTACACTCATACGCCCATTTTGTAAAGACTTTTTTGATTTAAAAAATCAATCGTATTATTTTTTTCAGTTATTTTGTCAATTACTTTTCAAATAACTGTTTTCGTAAGTCCGCCCGAGCCTTGACAAAGCCGTCAATGCCTTTTAAAAGCAGTTCATTGACAGGAGTGTGGTCTTGTAAGTTTTTAAAGCCTTGTTCGTCAAGGGGTGTAGGACGTTCTAGCACCGTTTGGCTTGGGTTTAATTGGCGGGCAACGTCCGTCTCCATGCTGGCAAGCTCATCAAGCAAGGCAGGCGAGATGGTGAGTAAGTCGCACCCTGCTAGGGCAAGGATTTGGGCGGTGGAGCGAAAACTTGCCCCCATGATTTCGGTGGCATATCCGTGCGATTTATAAAATTCATAAATATTTTTGACTGAGTTTACGCCCAAATCATCATTTATGTCAATGCTTTGGCGGTTTTCATGTGCCTTTTGCCAGTCGGTCAGTCGCCCCACAAACGGCGAGATGAGCTTAACCCCAGCGTCAGCACACGCACGGGCTTGGGTGTCGGTAAAGAGCAGGGTTAGGTTGCAGTGAATGCCTTGTTTTTCTAGGATTTCGGCAGACTTAATGCCTTGCCAAGTGGCGGCGATTTTGATGAGAATGCGACTGGTGTCTACGCCCAGTTTGTCATAGAGTTCGATGAATGCTAGGGCATTTTGCAGGGTCTTGTCGGTGTCAAATGAGTGGCGTGCGTCCACTTCGGTGGAGACCCGTCCGTCGATGTGCGACAGTATCCGCTTGCCCAGTTCGGCAGTGAGACGGTCGATGGTGTCATCATCAGACAGTCCTAAGCCTTTGATTTGGCGAATAAGCTCGTCATGCTCACCTGAGAGTAGGGCGGAGGTGACTAGGCTTGGGTTGGTGGTGGCGTCTCGTGGACGCAAGCGGGCGATGGCGGTTAGGTCACCTGTATCAGCAACGATGGTGGTGTGCTTAGCGAGAGCGGTTAGGGCGTTCATGGTCATGGGTATCCTTGATAATAGAAGTGCTTTAACATACCACAAATACGGACGTTTGGCAAAATATTTGTTGGGAAAAGTTGGAGTATGTCTGCTGCGGATGATACACCCAACCAACTTGATATTTACCATGGGTTTGTAGGGGTGTGCTGAGCACACCCTTTGATGACATTACTATACAAGGCGTGCTCAGCACGCCCTTACGTCCACACATCATTGTATTTGTAGTAATTTTAAAGTTTCTTGGGTGTACTTTGGCGGAATCTGATAAAGATTAAAACCAATCTTCTAATAAAAAGGACGGCTTTTCATAACGCTTGGCTTCTTTGGGGGTGCATGGCTTGAGGGCTAGGCGATTTTTGATGGCAGGATTTTTGGCAAAGCTAATGTCATCGCACATCGCTCTGCCATGATAGGGGTGGATGGGCAGGTGCTTTTGTCGTAGGTTGGGCGTGTGTTCGGGGGTGTTGGGGTTAAGGTTTGGGTTTAGGGTGACGGGCAGGGGGCTATCCACCCACTGGATGTGTTGGCAGGCACTGAGCATGCCACAAAGTAGCACTAAGCCAAAACGCACGAGCAGATGAGTCGTGCGTTTTTTTAGGATGACTGACAAGTCCAAATCAGTTGATACCACCACGTGACCATGTTGGTTCACGCACCGTCCCTTGGGTGTCAATGGTAAAGGCTTGCCCTGTTTTTAGAGAGCGAATGGTCATCTGACCACGTCCGCCTTTGTGAGATGAATAAACGATGCGATTGCCATTGGGTGAGAAACTTGCTGATTCATCAATGCCTGTCGTGTCAATCGTGCCAGCTCCTGTTACCACTAGGCTACGCCCTGAGACGTAGGCGATTTTGCTACCATCTGGGCTGACTCGGGGGTTTGCCCCTGCACCGCCAATGGCTGATGCTTGCCCTGTGTTCATGTTGTAGCGGTAGAGGCGTGGCGTGCGTGAGCCATTGTCAGCGGTAAAGACAAAAGAGCGACCGTCTGGGGTGTACTGCGGTGAGTTTTCTGCCCCTTTCATGTTGGTTAGGCGTTTTAGATGACCTGAGGCGATGTGTAGCTCATAGATGGACGGGTCATTATTTTCATGACTGCCTGAGAAAAGAATGCTGGTGCCGTCAGGCGAGAACGATGCCCCTAGGTTGTTACCCTTAAATGGGGTGATGACTTGACCGCCACCACTGCTACTGGCACTTTGCAGATGAATGACTGGCAAGCCGTTAGGTTTTTGTACAGAGTAGGCGATACGCTGACCGTCAGGCGACCATGTGGGACTAAAAATAGAGCCTTGCGTGCTAAATAGCACACGGACGTTTTGCCCGTCAGCGTCCATCACTTTTAGGGTGGAGGTTTTATTGCGTGGGTCGCCTGTCTCTTCGACATAAGCGATACGCCCTGTAAAGTCGCCTGGTTCGCCTGTGATGATTTCATAAATCTTATCGCTCACAACATGAGCGGTGTGGCGAAGTTTGCTTTGGTTGTTCTCGCTGTATTTGGTTTGTCTGCCTTGCATGACACGTCCCGTGGCGACTTCGATGACTTCAAAGACGATGGCGATTTTGCCCCCTGTGACGTTTTGGGTTTGTCCAACCACGACATAATTAAAACCAGCATTTTGCCAATGTGATAGGTTTTGGCTAATCTCGGCAGAGGAGTGGGCACGTTGGGGTAGGTTTTGACTGGTGGTTTTTAGTTCGGTGTGGCTTAAGTTGTTGTTGATGGTGTTGCTGACCACACTGTCGCCAGCAAAGGGAATGAGAGCGACTTGGTAGGGGTTTTGCACACCATCGACGTCAATGTCAAAGTTAAGCTCGCTGTCATTGGTGTTGCCCAGTGAGCCATAACCCACGGCAAAAGCAGGGCTCGCCACGACTAGGGCGACAGCCAGGGTTAGGTGGGATAGGGGGGTTTTGATGTTCATGAGGTATCCTTAAAAATGTTTAAATATGATATTTGGAAATGCAGGGCGTGCTAAACTTTTGTATTTGCAATGAAAATCACGAAAAATCGCACGTTTTTCAAGGAAAAAACTTGAGGCTGTGAGTTTTCTATCAGACAAGTTTTCGCCTTCGAGCCACAAGATTTAGCCATTTTTCATGCAAAAACGATCAGTTTTTCTAAAATATTTCTATATTGTAAATAGTGTTATAAAGGGCAGGCACGCCCTATATATTCTAATTGATTTTAAAATTAAAATTCAAGTCACGATAATTCGTGCCAACAATGGGCGTGAGTGGACTGGCTCGACGCACGGTATCTTCTAGCTGTTCACGCAAATAATCATCACCGCCTGAGACTTGCACGCTCAGCACGTTACCACCGCCATCCACTTTGAGCTTGACTTGCAAGGTTTGGTTTTTACCAGTGGCTCGCCAATGTGAGCGAATGTGGCGTTGCAAGGCAGAGATGACTTCGTTGGGGTTGCTACTTTGTCCGCTACTGCCACTGCTATTACCGCCACTGACCGCTCCGCCACGTCCTACGGTGGGGGTGGTGGGCGTGTCTTTGAAGGTGCTTTCATCACTGCTTGAACTTTTGTTTTCTTGTTTGTTGGCACGCTCCATTTGGGCGATTGCCTCATCACGGCGTTCACGAGCTTTGTTAAGTCCTTCGATGTTTTCACGGGCAATCTCATCATTACTGCGTTCACGAGCTTGAAACTCTGCCACTGCCTCTTGGCGTTCTCGTTCCTCTGCCTCCATTGCCTCTCGTTGTAGCTCTATTTCTGAGAGTATCTCCTCATCTAGGCTTTTGGCGTATTCTGCCATCTGTGCCTCATAAGCCCGTTCTTTTTCAGCTAAGTCATTGTAATACGCCTCTAACTGCTCACTGCGAGTGTCTGTGCTGTCTTGGTTGGTTTCTTGTGCTTGGGCATTGGCTTGATTTTGGGCAAATTTTTCGGCAATCATCGCCTCTGCCCCTGCCAAATCATCGCCCGTTACCAAACTTGCCTCTAAGGACACTACCTCTGGTGAGGGTTTTTTTTGGGTGTAGGCAAAAATAATCCCGCCCACAATCAGCCCATGTACCAGTAGGCTTACCATCATAGAGAGGGTGGAGCTGGGTTGTTTGGTGTTGATGTCGGTGGGTGTGTAATTCATGGATATTTGGGTTTTTAAAGTGAATTGATGGTGTGTTTTATCAAGGAGTTAAATACAAAACGCCAGTGGCGACTGTGTTATTTTTTGGCTTTTTTGTTCTCTTTGCCATTTTGACTGCTTAATAAGCCCACTTTGGTAACGCCAGCCCCTTGCACCAGTGCCATGACGTGCATGACCGCTTCATAGGCGTTATCTTTATCGGCATTAATCAGTACTTGGAGCTGGCTACTGCTCTCGCCGATGTTCGCCTGTGCCATGTCGGTAAGCAAGGCAGACAGCTCGCTCTCGCTGATGGCTTGGTCAATGGCCCTCTCATGACTGACAAACAGCTCACCATCTTTGGTGAGAGAGACGATGACAGGGGTCAGCTCACTTTTGGTGATGTTACTGGTTTTCTCACTTGGCAAATTGACTTCTACCCCTGTCGTGAGCATGGGGGTGGTTACCATAAAGATGATGAGTAGCACGAGCATGACGTCAATGTAAGGGACGACATTCATCTCGCTATTTAGGGGTTTTTTGGCACGTGCGTAGCTGTTTTTCATGATGTCGCCTAACTCCGACCATTACGCTGTGCCATGGTGTACTCATGAGCAAATACACCCGTTAGCTCTTCACAAAATAGCGCCCGAGACTCGTACAACGCCCCTGCCTTGGCACTAAAATGGTTAAAGGCAAGACTGGCAGGAATGGCGGCAAATAACCCCATGGCGGTGGCAATCAAGGCTTCGGCAATACCAGGGGCGACGGTGGCAAGGCTCACGCTCTCAGCACTAGATAACCCAATAAAAGCGGTCATAATCCCCCACACTGTGCCAAACAGTCCGATATAAGGCGACACCGATGCGATACTGGCTAAGGTTGCCAAGCCTTGCTCTAATACGGCTTGTTGTTTGCCAATGGCGACTTTAAATTTACGCTCAACACTGTCTAGTGTGTCGGCTCGCATTGCCCCTGATTTTTGGGCTTTTAAAAACTCGCCATAACCGACAAAAAATACCTGCTCTAAGCCGGTGCGTTCAGGCTCATTGGCAACTGAGCTGTACTGTTTGGCAAGGGTGTTGCCTGACCATAGCCACGCTTCAAAATCATTATCAAAGCGTTTGGCACTGCCGAGTTTGGCGGACAGGCGAAAAATCAACCCCCAACCAATCAATGACAACAACAGTAGCAATCCCATGACCAGTTGCACCAGCAAACTGGCTTCTAAAATCAAATCTAAGACGTTAAGTTCGCTCATCGTATAAAATTTTGCCAAAAATGGCTTATTATAGCTGTTTTTTTAAAAAACCACACCAAAAAGTGTGCCTAAGTTTACAAACGGTATGAAAATTATCCTTAATGCCAGTGGCACGGCTTGTAAATCCTTGCATAAGCCCCATTTATCTGATTTTTAGAATGATTAATGATAACACAACAATGCCAAATACAACCCAAAATCCCAACACCATCCTACTCGCCAAAGACCGCCACATCGCTCATCGCTTAGAGCGTGAGTTGCGTGGCAATTTTCCGCCCGACATCAAAGCCAAAAAGCAAGCCCAGCTTGACAGTATCATTGAGCGTTCTAGTCAGGCGGTACAAGCTCGTATGGACAGCGTGCCGTCTGATTTAAAGGATAAGCTCAATGCCGATTTGCCCGTTACCGCCCGAGCCGATGAGATTATCCGTGCGATACAGGACAATCAAGTCATCATTGTCGCAGGCGAGACGGGTTCTGGCAAAACCACTCAGCTTCCCAAACTTGCCATGCTCGCAGGACAGGGCATCACAGGGCAAATCGGACACACTCAGCCCAGACGGCTTGCCGCTCGCAGTGTTGCTATGCGAATTGCAGACGAGCTTGGCGAGAGTTTGGGGCAGACGGTGAGTTTTAAGGTGCGATTTACCGAGCAGGGCAGTCGTGATAGTCTTATCAAACTCATGACGGACGGTATTTTGCTTGCCGAGCTGGGGTCGGACAAGTTTTTGACACGCTATGACACCATTATCATTGATGAAGCCCACGAACGTAGCCTAAATATTGACTTTATTTTGGGTTATCTAAAACGCCTACTGCCAAAACGCCCTGATTTAAAGGTCATCATCACGTCCGCCACCCTAGACACCGCCCGCTTTGCCGAGTATTTTAAAAGTGCGGGCAAAAATGGTATGGAGGGCGATGTGCCGATTATCAACGTAGAAGGGCGAAGCTATCCTGTGGAGACCCGCTATCGCCCCTTGATAGATGAGATTGTCAAAAGCCATGACGATGACGCTTTTGATGACATGGAAGACAAACTGCCCCGAGCCTTGATGTCTGCCGTTGCCGAGTGTTTTGAAGACGCACGCACCAAAGGACACCCCACGCAGTCGGACATATTGATTTTTGCCAGTACCGAAGCTGAGATTCGTGAGATACAGGACATTTTGACCGCTTACGCACCGCCCCATGCTCAGATTTTGCCCCTGTTTGCCCGCCAAAGTTTTGCCGAACAGCAGCGTATTTTTAAGCCCACAGGGGGCAGGCGGATTATCATTTCAACGAATGTGGCGGAGACCGCTCTTACCGTGCCAAACATCCGCTATGTGATAGATTTGGGCTTTGCCCGTGTGAGCCGTTATAATTACCGCTCACGCATTCAACGCTTGCCCATTGAAGCCATTAGCCAAGCGGCGGCGAACCAACGCCAAGGGCGGTGTGGACGGATTGGGGATGGTGTGTGTATACGTTTGTACTCAAAAGAAGATTTTGACAGCCGTCCGCCTTTTACCGAGCCTGAGATTTTGCGTACCAATTTGGCAAGCGTGATTTTGCAAATGGAGCATTTGGGGCTGGGCGATGTGGCAGAATTTGACTTTATCACACCGCCTGATTTACGCCTTATCAATGACGGACGCAAGCTCTTGCACGAGCTTGGGGCGTTATCCGACACGCCCACCAAAACCGCCTTTAAAAAAGCCCTAAAAGGAAAAACGAGCAAACAAAAACACTCCGCTTTGACCGACATTGGCAAAAAAATGGCTCGTATGCCGATAGACCCACGCCTTGCCCGTATGCTCATCGCAGGGCATGAATTTGCCTGCCTTGACAAAATGCTCATCATCGTCTCCGCCCTTGCCGTGCAAGACGTGCGTGAGCGACCTGCCGATAAACAGTCGCAAGCTGACCAAAAGCACGCCCTGTTTCGCCGTGAAAATTCGGACTTTTTGTTTTATGTAGAATTGTTTAACATACTGTTTAACGCCCATGAAATGCACGGTGGCAATAAGCTGACTGGCAACGGACGCAAGAATTTTGCCAAAAAGCATTATTTGTCATTTCCACGCATCAAAGAATGGCAAAAAACGCATGAACAGCTTAGTCAAATGGTGGCGGATTTGGGTTATCAGGTTGCTGATAATGACAATAAAATTGACGATAATAATGCCAAAAAAGCTGATGATAAAAAAGATGCCCCAAAAGGTCGCATTAGCTTAAAAGGCGGTAAAAAAGCTAAGGTGGGAAACAGTGCGATTTTAGCCAGTTTAAAAGAACAAGGCAAAACCAAACCGCAATTTAGCGAAGATTATGCCAGCATTCATCGGGCGTTATTGACCGCTCTGTTGTCCTTTGTTGCTCACAAAACCGACACGGTGGGCGAGTATCTCATGACCAAAAACCAAAAGGCACGTATTTTCCCTGCCAGCACCTTGCATAAAAAAGGCGTGGATTGGGTGCTTGCCTTTGAAGTAGTGGAAACTTCACAAGTGTATATGCGTACACTTGCCAAGATTGAGCCTGAGTGGATTTTGTTGGCAGGCAAAAATCTTTTAAAATATCATTATTTTGAGCCACATTGGTCAAAAAAAGCCGGAAGAGTGCAAGCCTATGCTCAGATTAGCCTGTTTGGGCTGATTATTGTTCATAAACAATTGGTTAATTATGAAACCATTGACCTGACCGCAAGCCGTGAGATATTTATCCGTGATGCTCTGGTGGGGGACGTACAGGACAGCCAAGCGGACGAGCGATACCCTAAAGCCCTGCCGTTTTTGACCCACAACCGCCAAAAAATCAAAGACGTGGGCGACACCGAAGACAAGCTAAGACGGCGAGATTTACTCGTGGACGAAGAGCGACTGTATGAATTTTATGATGATAAAATTCCGCCCCACATTGCGTCCGCCAAAGCCTTTGAAGATTGGCTTGGCAAAGTGGGCGATGATGAGTTTTTAAAATTTAAAGACGAAGATGTCGTAAACAATGTCGTCAATGTCGGACAAGAATTTCCCAAATTTTGGCAGGTGGGGGCAGTCAAATTCCCCTTGTCCTATGTCTTTGACCCAAGCTCGGACGATGACGGCGTAAGCGTCAAAGTGGGGGCAGGGGCGTTGTCTCAGCTTGATGGCGTGGATTTATTGTGGGGTGTGGCAGGGTGGCGGTATGAACTGGTGGCAAGCCTGTTAAAAACCTTGCCAAAAGACATTCGCAAAAAAATCGTCCCCATTCCTGACACTGCCCACGCTCTGATGGATAAGCTCGTGCAGGGCAATGGCGTGGGACTCTTAGACCAGCTTTGTGGACAGCTTCTTAGACTGGGCGTGAAGGTCGGTGCTGATGACTTTAAGCCAAGCAAGATTGACACTTATTTACAGCCCTTGATTTGTGTGCTTGATGACAAGGGGCGAGTGATTGAAAAAGGGCGAGATTTAGAAAAATTGCAAGCCAAGTACCGCACGCACGCCCAAGTACAGACCGTGTCCGAAGGCATTCACGACAGCTTCCCTGAGCATTTTGACTTTATCAAAACTCGTCATCATAAGGGCATGGTAACACAAGCCTTTTTTGCCCTAAGTCCTGATGAGACGGGCAAAGTGGCGGTGGTGGAGTTTGGCGACTTGGCAGGGGCATTAGCCATGCACAAAAAAGGCGTGTTGTCGCTTGTCAAGCTGACACTCGGAGCAAAACAAAAACAGCTGACTTCTCAAATTGATAAAGCCTTTAAAATGGCGTTCGCTCCTTTGGGTGATTTGGAAAAATTAAAAAGCGTTTTGGTGGATGCGACTTTGCAAGCGACTTTTGAAAAATACGCCAAGCCCTTTGTTGATACGAGCGTGCGTGAAAAGGTGGCGGGCTTTGTGCGTGATGATAAGATGGGCGATTTGCTTGACAAAGTGCCCCTAAATGCAGGCGAGTTTGGGGCGGTTAGGGAGCTGATAAGCGGTCAGTTTTTGAGCGTGGGACAAGAGATGTTAAAGGCGCTAAAAGAGATTTATACCACATGGCAAATCGTGCGTGGGCAACTGCTCATGCTTGACCGTGAGATTTTTGGCGAAAGCATTGATGACATTGAAGACCAGCTTGATGATTTGTGTTTGGGCGATTTTGTTTACCGTGTGCCTTATGACGCTTGGCGACAGTATCCCCGTTATTTGGGGGCATTAAAGGTGCGTCTTGACCGTTTGCCCAACAATCTGGACAATGATTTGGACGGGGTGTATGCCCTTGATGAGCATATGGAAAGGCTAGCAAACCGCATTCACGACCCAAAAATTAGCGAGTATCGCTGGCTTGTCGAAGAATACCGTATCCAGCTTTTTGCTCAGCCGATGAAAACGATGGGTTCGGTGTCGGCGAAGAAATTGGAGAAGTTGTGGGGGAGTTTAAATACTCGTTAAACACAAAAAACCATTATTGGTTTTTTAAACTATCATTAAAAATCACATTCACAGAATTTGAAAACTACCATAAGCTGTAAGGTGCGTAATACGCACCATTTAAGGTTATTTTTTATGGTGCGTGATATACACCTTGCACCAGAATTTATTTTGTGCCAATTTTAATATTCTTTGGGTGTGAATAAATGATTACAAACAAAACGGATTTAATTCGTCATTATTATCATCATTGGGTTTGATATTTACTTTTTCAAACTCCTCCAATACAGGCAAAAGACTGTTTGCCTCATGTGGTGGTAATACATCAAAGGCATTAAAA
Organism: Moraxella caprae DSM 19149; assembly: GCF_000426885.1. Taxonomy (GTDB): domain Bacteria; phylum Pseudomonadota; class Gammaproteobacteria; order Pseudomonadales; family Moraxellaceae; genus Moraxella; species Moraxella caprae. The sequence goes on from NZ_AUGF01000004.1 coordinate 14,640, forward strand.
TGATATTTGCCGAGTAGCTCTTTTAATTTGTCTTTGGCAAGGCGAACCGTGAGTATCTCATGTCCTGTATCGTCAAATTCGCTATGGGTGATGACCCCAAGCTCATGCAAGGCGTTTTTTAATTGTCCTGCGTGATAGGGTGGGGTTAAGTGAAAATCCGACAAGCCCCCCACCAAAAGTTCCTGCACCGCTTGGGTTAGTTCATCGATACCCAAATTTGCATGAGCCGACACATAAACACGGTGGGGTGTGGTAGCGTCCTTATAATGAATGGTGGGCTTTTCTTTGGTTTTGTCGATTTTGTTGTGGACAAGCAAGACAGGGGCGGTTGCACCAATTTCATGAAGGACGCTATTAACTGCGTCAATCTGCTCGTGCATGTTGGGACTGCTACTGTCAATAATATGCAATAACAAATCTGCTTCCAAAGTCTCTTCCAGTGTGGCGTGAAAGCTCTCCACCAGTTCGTGTGGCAGATTTTGCACAAAGCCGACCGTGTCCGCCAGCACCACTTTGCCCACGCCTTGCCAGTCAATTTGACGCAAAGTGGGATCAAGCGTGGCAAATAGCTGGTCGGCACTATAAATGTTCTCGTCCGTCAAGGCGTTGAACAGCGTGGATTTGCCTGCGTTGGTGTAGCCGACCAGCGAGACGGTGGGCGTGGACGATTTGGTGCGTTTGGCTCGTCCGATTTGGCGGGTTTGTTTGACTTTGGCGAGCTTGGCTTTGAGCTGATTTACCCGCACTTGGAGTAGCCGTCTATCGGTTTCAAGCTGAGTTTCGCCCGGCCCCCGAAGACCGATACCGCCTTTTTGTTGCCCAAGATGGGCATAGCCACGCACCAGCCTTGACGATAAATGGGTCAGCTGTGCCAATTCCACTTGCAATTTTCCTTCATAAGTCCTTGCTCGTTTGGCAAAAATGTCCAAAATTAGCCCCATACGGTCAATGACCTTACATTGCAAGATTTTTTCCAAATTGCGTTCTTGACTGGGCGTAAGTGTATGATTAAAAAGAACAATTTCCGCTCCCGTCTCAGCGACTTGCTTGGCGATTTCGTCCGCCTTGCCCATCCCTACAAAATATTTGGCAGAAGGTTTGTTCATTGTGCCTGTGATTTCGCCCAAAATCTGGGCATCGGCAGAAATGGCAAGTAGGCGAAATTCGTCCAAATCGTTTTGATTGTCGGCAAAATCCAAACTTTTAAAGGTGCAATGCACCAAAATCGCCCGCTCCCCGCTTTTGTGTTGTTCAAAATAGTGCAAAGTTTTTCCTTAACAAGGATTTTAAAATAAAGTATAATGGCATAATTAAAAATTTTTTTCAAGGTTTATTGTGTAATAAAAATTATTTTTTAAAGTTAATTAGATTGTGGTTTTTTTAAATGAAAAAAATAATAATTTTTCGGCTTTGGTTCAAAAAGTATGCTACAAAGAAAACCGTTCGTGGCGTGGTTGTCGAGCCATAACGGTTTTCCTACCCGCAGGCAGGCTCAGGGCGAACGGAAAACCTAGTTTGGCATACTTTTTAGACTACTACCAATTTTTCATTTTACTACTTTTTAAAATTAAGTTTGGCAAGGCGTGTATCAAGAACTATTAAAAGTTAATAACTACAAATGGCAATTTAATTATTTTATTTTTTAATTTGGAGTGTAAGGTGCGTATCACACACCATTAAAAATTATCATTATAAGATTATACCTTAATGGTTTTTATTTTAAAAAATACTTTATTATCAAAAAATAACCGATAAGTTAAATAAGGTGTTGTGTAATACGAACCTTATGATTTTAAAAATAAAAAACAATTTTAAAAAATACAATGTTTTTAATAAAATTATCTGCTATAATATTTTCAAAATTTAAAACCTATTTGGACAAATTGAAATGACCGACTTTAACGAAATCCAAAACCCATTATTCGCCCCTTTACCCAATTTTGCCTTATCCGCCAATGGCAAAATTTTAAATTTATCCAAACCCAGAATAATGGGAATTTTAAATGTAACGCCCGATTCTTTTTCGGACGGTGGGCAATTTACCGCCACCCACACCGCCCTTGCCCGAGTGGACGAGATGCTACAGCAAGGGGCAGACATTATTGACATTGGAGCGGAATCCACTCGCCCCAATGCCACGCCTGTTACAGACGAGTTGGAGCTGGCTCGCCTAACGCCCATTGTTACCGAAATCAAAAAAACCTACCCCAATCTTTGGCTATCCATTGACACGAGTAGTCCTGTCGTTATGGCACAAATGGCGGATTTGGGGGCGGACATTTGGAACGATGTGCGGGGCTTACAACGGGCAGGGGCGTGTGAGATGGCAAGCCGTTTGGCATTGCCTGTTGTCTTAATGCACAGTCGGGGCGAGCCTCTCACAATGAACAAAATGGCGGTGTATGACGATGTCCTAGCCGAAGTGTCGGCGGAGCTTGGCGGCTTGGCGGATAAGGCGTTGCAAGCAGGCGTTCGGCGAGAAAATATCGTCCTTGATGTGGGTATGGGCTTTGCCAAAGAATATGGACATCATATTGATATTGTTAAGAATTTGAGCGAATTTGGCAAACTAGGTTATCCGATGTTGTTTGGCGTGTCTCGTAAACGCTTTGTTGGCGAAATTCTAGCGGAGAGCGGTATTGAAATCCTAGCAAACACCAATCCTGCCGAGCGAGATACCGCCAGCACCGCTCTTGCAATGCTTGCGGTGGCACAGGGGGCGGGCATTGTGCGGACGCATAATGTGGCACAGGCGGCACAAAGTTTGGCGGTGTGGTATTCGCTTTCGGATAAGGTTGATGATGATTAAAACCTCTTGCACCCCTCAAAAAAATAGCGTATAATGGGGCGTTTTCATCCTAGTCTCGTCCGTTTTCAAGTGTTGGCAGGTCGCCAATCACGGCAGACAGGTTTCTTGGAGAGTACAGATGTACGCAGTTATCAAAAGTGGCGGTAAGCAACACCGTGTCAGCATTGGCGAGACTTTGAAAGTTGAGCTTCTAAAAGCAGAAGTTGGTGCAACCTTGAATATTGAGGAAGTGCTAATGGTAGTAAATGGCTCTGATGTAAAAATCGGTCAGCCTGTAGTTGTTGGTGCCAGCGTGGTTGCAGAAGTGGTTTCTCACGGTCGTGGTAAAAAAGTGCGTATCGTTAAGCATAAACGTCGCAAGCATTACCACAAAGAGCAAGGTCATCGCCAATGGTACACCGAGCTTAAAATCAACGCAATCAATGGTTAATTCATATACTTTATAAAAAGTATTCACAGGAGATATTCTCATGGCAACTAAAAAAGCTGGTGGTTCCACCAAAAATGGTCGCGATTCTAACCCAAAAATGCTCGGTGTAAAAGTATTTGGCGGTCAAGATGTCATCGCAGGTAACATCATCGTGCGTCAGCGTGGCACCGAGTTTCACGCAGGTGAAGGCGTAGGCATGGGTCGTGACCACACGCTATTTGCCTTGACTGATGGCGTGGTAAAATTTGAAAAGAAAGGCGAGTTCGGTCGCCGTTATGTGTCTGTTGTTGGCGAATAATTAGCCAAAGACCTCACACAAAGTCCCACGAGTATACACTAGTGGGATTTTTGTTTGGGTGATTAAAATTTATTTAACATAATACTTTTTGATGTTTGCGTGGTGTTTTGGATGGGGGGGTGGAATTGACTATAAAGTCTGCGTAAGGTTGATTTTGCGGTACTTTTAAAATTTTTGACCGTATTATTTTGACATGATGACCAACGTTTCCAACATCAAGGCGAAATTGTGTAAAAAATGCAAAAATATGGCAAAGGCAAGTGTTCCCCCTGCGGTTCTGGCAGAAACAAAAATAAAACTGCTGATAAAATAGAATATTACAGCGGTTGGGTCAAAGTTGTAGTGTGTAAAAGCAAAAACAGCACTGCTAAGAATTAAAGCAATGCGTTCGCTTTGAAAGGCATCTAAGGTTGCCCGCCATAAAAATCCACGAATCAAAATTTCTTCGCAAATGGGGGCGACAATCACGGTACTGATTAAGGTTGCCCAAAGTCCATAAGTTAAAATGTCTTCGCTTAACCTAATATGAATAGCTCGGGTGTGATTCGCCCATTGAAATGAATGCAAGCTGATAAAAATAATCGTCCATAATAATAAAAAATTCCAATTTGGTTTGTTAAATCCCAAATATGAAGACAAACTTTCATAAGAATAATGATAAAGGCGATAATGGACAAGCCAAATCACAACAAAGGTAAGTAAACATAAACTGCTTTTAAATAAAATCAAAAACCATAATTTCTCATTGTAAGCCAAAGGATAAATGACTTTAATAATTTCTTCATTAAAAAAATGAAAGATAAACGTTGAAAAAATGCCCAATGTGAGAGTTGCAATAGAAAAAATGAGAATTTCTATTTTTGAAAATAAGGGCTCTTCATATCCCCAGTTCTCATCAAAATTACCATCAAAATCATTGTCATGTGGTTCTAGGGGCATGGAGTCTCCTACTGATGAGCATGAGAAATAGGTGTGGTGGGGTATACATAGTAATGATTGCGATATTTCATATAACGCACAGGAATGCAAGCGGTAGCATAAAATTCATATAACGCTTCGTGTGAAGTGCTAAAGGAGCGATCAAATTTAGCAGAACGTTTGATGAGTTCATTGATGAAAGAATTTGTGATGTTATTTGTGCGATTGTCAATTGCCATAAGGTGATTCTCTTCAATGTGTGTGTTATTAAACTTGATAACTGCTTGAAATTCTTTTGAGATAAGTGAGGGCATGGTGGTTAGCTCCATTTGATGGGGTTGCTCATCTTTATCCCAGAAATATGTGTGTGAAAAACAAACGTGCCTGTAGTGAATACGTTTGTTGCCTATGTCATTAATGAGTGTTTGAGTCATGCTTTTAAAAATGAGCTTTGGTGCAGGTCATAATAGCGAAAAATCGGCTGAAAATATAATCTGGTTGCTAAGATTACTGCCATACAGCCAATACCAAGCAATATCAAGCCAATATTGTGTAAATTCATAAATATACGCCCAGTGTGATGAATGTATTGTAATCGTTCGGATATAATTTTTTCAACCAACAGATATTTTTTATAAACTGTGCTTTTATGATAAAGATTTTATAAAAAAAACGTGATATAATTACCAGTTAGATTAAAATATTTTGAGAAATTATGCGTTTTATTGATGAAGCTGTAATCAGCGTAAAAGCAGGCGATGGCGGTAATGGTATCGTGAGCTTTCGCCGTGAAAAATTCGTCCCCAAAGGCGGGCCCGATGGCGGAGACGGTGGCAAGGGTGGCGATGTTTATGTGATTGCTGATGACAACACCAACACGCTCGTGGATTTTCGTTATACTCGTAAATTTGAAGCCAAAAGGGGCGAAAACGGTCACTCAAAAAACTGCTCAGGCAAAGGGGCGGACGATGTTTATCTAAAAGTGCCTGTGGGGACGACCGTTATTGACACCGACCTTGATGTGGTGATTGGCGATTTGACCGAAGTGGGGCAAGTCGTGCTTGTTGCTAAAGGCGGAGACGGTGGGTTTGGTAATACCCGTTTTAAAACTTCTACCAACCAAGCTCCCCGTAAAGCTATTCCTGGTTTTGCTGGCGAAGCCAAAAATCTAAAATTAGAATTAAAGGTCGTGGCTGATGTCGGTTTGATTGGTTTACCCAATGCGGGCAAATCCACCTTTATCCGCCAAGTGTCGTCCGCTCGCCCAAAGGTGGCGGATTATCCTTTTACCACCCTTGTGCCAAACCTAGGCGTGGTGGATGTGGGGACGCACCAATCCTTTGTTATGGCGGACATTCCGGGTTTGATTGAAGGGGCGTCAGACGGGGCAGGGCTTGGCATTCGCTTTTTAAAGCACGTTGCCCGTACTCGCAGATTACTTCATATCGTGGACGTAAAGCCCATTGATGAGTCAAATCCTGTGGACAATGCACGGATTATCCTAAATGAGCTTGAAAAATTCTCTGCTGAATTGTCCAAATTGCCCCAAATTTTGGTGTTAAACAAAATTGACCAATTAGAAGATGATGAGATTGATGAAGTTTGTAATAATATCGTCAAAGAGCTAGACTGGCAGGGTGAAGTGTTTCGCACGTCTACCATTAGCGGACAAGGCGTGGATGAGATTAAGTATCATCTGATGAACGAAATTGAAGAAGAGCAAGAGCGTGAAGCGGACGATGAAGAGTTTGCCACAGCTCAAGCCGAGCGATTTGCCCGCTTAGAAGAAGAAGTTCGCCACAACACCGAGATTCAAAAAGAAGCCTACCGTGCCAAACGCAAAGCCGAACGAGAGGGCTTGTCCGATGAGGACGATGATGATTGGAATGATGACGACTATGATGTGGCAGTGGAATACGCTCCGTACTGATGATGAGCTGATATAAGGAAATAGCATGGATAATTCGCCAAAGCGTATCGTGGTAAAAATCGGCTCATCGCTACTGACCAACAACGGTCGGGGGCTTGACCGTACCGCCATTTATGAATGGGCAAGACAAATCGCCACCTTGCACGCTCGTGGGATTGAGGTGGTACTGGTATCTAGTGGGGCGGTGGCGGAAGGCGTGGTTCGTATGAACTTGCCCGAACGCCCCAAAAAATTGCCTGCCTTGCAAGCCTGTGCGTCCATTGGACAAATGGGGCTGATTGAGACATGGTGGCAAGCGTTAATCCAAAAAGGCGTACAGTCATCACAGATTCTCTTGACCCATGATGACCTAGTCCACCGCTCCCGTTATCTTAACATTAGCCAGACCATGAGCCAGCTTTTGGCGTGGCGTGTCGTGCCTGTCATCAATGAAAATGATACGGTCAGCTATGGCGAGATAAAATTTGGCGATAATGACACGCTTGGGGCGATGAGTGCGACCATGATAGGCGCGGATTTGTACATTATCCTAACCGACCAAGACGGTGTATTTACCGACAATCCACGCACCAATCCCAACGCCAAGCTTATCACAAGCGAGCGAGCGATGGCGGATTATCTGTTTGATGTGGCAGGGGACGGTGGTAAATGGGGGTCTGGCGGTATGCTAACCAAAATCCGTGCGGGGCGATTGACCGCCATGGCAAACTGCCCGACCATCATCGCCAATGGTAAGGTGGAAAATGTCATCGTGCGACTGGCGGATGGCGAGGCTATCGGCACACGACTCACGACCGACCATGCCGACCGCCTGATTGCCAAAAAACAATGGCTTGCCACGCACCTACGTATGGCGGGCACGCTCATCATCGATGATGGCGCAGTCAAGGCGATTACCGAACAGTACAAATCACTACTGCCTGTGGGCGTGCTAGACGTGCAAGGTGATTTTGACATGGGCGATGTGGTTGAGATTGTGAACGCCCAAAAAGTGCGATTGGCGGTGGGTCAAGTTGGTTTTGATAGCCATCAAGCCAAACAAATCATCCAAAAACACACCGATGAAGTCCTACAAATCCTAAACCTAAGCGACAACGACAAAGCCATTATGGTGCACCGTGATGACATGGCGGTTTTGTGATAGATATTTAAAACTTTGATATTGTTTAATAAAGATGCATTTTACAATTTGGGTGTGTAGGGACGAATTGCAATTTGCCCAAAAATCAACACGTTATTAAAGGGCAAGTGTCATTTGCCCTTACAAATTTACCCAAAGGTATAGTCAATTAACAATGAAAAAATTTTAAAAATTGATTTAACTAAAAGATAGTAGTCCAAAAAGTATGCTGAACTAGGTTTTCCGTTCGCCCTGAGCCTGCCTGCGGGTCGGAAAACCGTTAGGTTTCCCAAGCTCACCACGAAAGGTTTTCTTTGTAGCATACTTTTTGAACCAGAGCCAACTAAAAATTAACTTAACCAGTGGAATGACAATGACCCAGCAATTTGCCCTCCTAAAAAATGACCGCCTACTGCGTGCTTTGCGTTTTGAGCCCATTGATGTCACCCCTGTATGGATGATGAGGCAGGCAGGACGGTATCTACCAGAATACAAAGAAACCCGTGCCAAAGCAGGTGATTTTTTAAGCCTGTGTAAAGACACCGACATGGCGACCGAAGTTACGCTCCAACCTTTACGCCGTTTTGAGCTGGATGCGGCGATTTTGTTCAGTGATATTTTGACAATCCCTGATGCGTTTGGGCTTGGACTTTATTTTGAAGAAGGCGAAGGCCCTAAATTTAAATACACCGTACGCACACCGACCGACCTTGAACGTTTGCCAAAAATTGATGTAAACAGTCAGCTTGACTATGTCATGAAAGCGGTAACCAATATCCGTAAAGAGCTAAACGGACAAGTGCCACTGTTTGGATTTAGTGGCAGTCCTTGGACTTTGGCAACTTATATGGTGGAAGGCGGTTCTAGCCGTGAGTTTCGCCATACCAAAGAGATGATGTACGCCCGACCACAGTTTTTGCACGCCTTACTTGCCAAAATCTCGGACGCTGTCGTGGATTATCTGGACGCTCAAATCATCGCAGGGGCTCAGATTGTGCAGATTTTTGACAGTTGGGGTGGGGCGTTGGGTCATCGTCAATTTGTGGAATTTAGCCATAATTATAATCGTGAAATCATCGCCCGCTTAAAAGCCAAGCACCCCGATGTGCCTGTGGTCATGTTTACCAAAGGGGGCGGGCTGTGGCTTGACATACAGGCGGACAGCGAGGCGGATTGTTTGGGTCTTGACTGGACGACACCGCTTGATAGGGCAAGACGGGAGCTGAACAATGCTCAAAAAATCCTAACCATCAAGCACAAAAAGCTACAACGTCAAAAAGCCATTCAAGGTAACCTTGATCCTGCCACGCTTTACGGCTCGCCTGCCGACATCAAAAAGGCGGTACATGATATGCTATCAGATGTCTATGTGAATGACAAAACGGGCTATGTGGCAAATTTTGGGCATGGCATTACCCAGTGGGTCAAGCCCGAACACGCTAAGGTGTTTGTGGATAGCGTGCATGAGTTTAAACTGTAAGCTACTGTCAAAAGCAAAAAAACAGGGAGAAAATACTTCCTGTTTTTTTATGATTAAGCCAAGTGATTTTTTGTGATTTGGCTGTTTGATAAATTATCAGCGAAACGCCATAGGTAGACGACAGGGGCGAATGCCGTGTTCGCTGTTCATGACGCAAGCAAGGGTAATCACACCAATGGTGGCGACCTTGCCCTGATTAAAATCATCATCACTGCGGTAGATGTGCTGAGTCATGATGAGACTGGCGGATTTTTTGGCGACATCAGTAATGGCAACGACAAGGTTGTCATCAACCAAAAGTGGTAATTTATAGGTTAAATCAGCGCGACTGACCACAAAATGCAGCTTGCCTTGCTGTCCGTCTGTGCCATCTGCCGTCCCGTCCGTGTCAAAAAAATAACCATTAAAGCCGAGCGATGTCAGCCAATCCCGACGGCAGTTCTCAAAAAAAGTCAGATGATTGGCGTGATAGACGATGCCACCAGCGTCTGTGTGGTTGATATAGACCTTGTAGTGGTTGCTAAAAATGGGTTTTGCTTGAGCAATCATGGGTTATTCCTTAAATTTTTAACCATTGTACACCTAAATGTAAAAAATATCATCTTTATGTGGAAAGTGTTTTTGTTAAAAATTGAAAAATCAGGGTGTTTTTAACATGGTTTGTGTTAGAATGTAAGTATTCATTTTGTAAAAAGGAGTAGCCCATGACTTACGACAACACCAACATTTTCGCCAAAATCCTGCGTGGCGAGATTCCTTGCCATAAGGTTTATGAAGATGACAAAACCCTTGCCTTTATGGATGTCATGCCACAGGCAACAGGTCATGTGCTAGTCATTCCAAAGTGTGAAGCGGTGGAGCTGTCTGATTTGCCGTGCGAATATGCCTGTGCGGTGTTTAAAACCGCCCAAAAAGTCATGACCGCCCAACGCAAAGCCCTAGGCGTGGACGGCATTGTGCAGATGCAACTTAACCACGCGGGTGCAGGGCAAAGCGTGTTCCACTATCACATGCACCTAATCCCAACCCACGTCCACGAGCTGGGCAAGCACGAGAGTGTCATGGCAGACCAAGACGAGCTGGCGGAGCTGGCAAGTAAAATCCGTGCGGTCATTGACAGTAAGTAGGGCATTTTGAACATTTTCTACCTTGATCCTGACCCGATACACTGTGCCATTTTTCATGGTAATAAGCATGTGGTCAAGATGATATTGGAATACGCCCAGTTACTGTGTACCGCTCATCATCTAGGTGATAGCGTCCTTTGCGATGATGAGCGGGCGGTGCTGTATAAATGCACGCATCAAAACCACCCATGTGCAGTGTGGGTGCGTGGCTCAAAGTCGCATTATGACTGGCTTTACCAGCTGTTTGTCGCCCTATGTGATGAATATACGCACCGCTATGGCAAGGTTCATCTGACCGACCAAAAGCTCCGCCACATCCTGATAAATTGCCCTATCTCCGCCGACACGCCATTTGTAGCACCGCCACAGGTCATGCCCGATGAGTATCAAGGCGATGATACTGTTAGTGCCTATCGTGCCTATTATCGCTGTGGCAAAGCGGATATTTTGGCGTACACGGGTCGCCCAAGCCCTGATTGGCTATAGTTTAATTTAAGCATTAAGGTAAAATCTCAATCACCACATCTTCCACGACCGCCACAAACAGCTCGTCTATTTCGGGGTCAGTTACGGCGATACAGCCGTGTGTCCAGTCTTTGAGCAGATGATTTGCCCCGATGATGTCGCCAAGTCCGTTTTTTATGCCGTGAATCTTTATCGCCCCGCCTGCTAATTTGCCGTGAGCTTTGGCGTAGGCGATGTCGGCTTCATTGGGATAAGAGATGCCCAAATTTTTGTGATAACCGCTATTGGCATTACGGTCGTTTATGGTATAGACCCCTTCGGGCGTTTTCATGTCGCCTTCAAATTCTTTGTGTCCTATCGGGTTTTTGCCAAGCGATATCGGATAAATTTTTACCAAACTGCCTTGATGTAAAGCGTGCATTTCTCGTTTTGATTTGTAGACGATGAGTTTGTCAATCTGTGTGCCTATCGGTAGCGGTGGTTGATTGACAAGTTCAAGCTGTTTGGGCGATAGAGTGCTGGCGTGTGCCGTGGGATTGGTAGGCAAGTTTTGATAAAAATTAACTCCAAAGGCGGATAAAATGGCAATGGCAAATAAGGGCAGGGCAGTGTGTTTTTTTCATCATAATTTTCATGTTTAAAATTTATCATAGCATGGCAGTAGCTGATAAATTATGGAAAAATTATGAAAAGTGGATTTTGTAAAAATATAAAAACAAAAAACGCACCATAATAATAGTGCGTTTTATTATCAATGGGTCATCAGCCCACAAACGCCCGCTCTACCACATAATCGGCAGGTACGCCCATGCGTGGCGAAACGGTCAAGCCAAAGCTGTCTAAAATGGCAGACATATCGGCATTCATCGCCATACTACCGCAAATCATCGCACGGTCATCGTCTTTGTTCATGGGGGGCAGACCGATGTCTTCAAAGAGTTTACCTGATTTGATGATGTCGGTAACACGCCCTTGGTTTTTAAACTCATCACGGGTTACGGTGGGATAGTAGATGAGTTTTTCACGCACCCATTCACCAAAAATCTCATCGTTTGGCAGTTCATTTTCAAAAAAGTCTTTATACGCCAAATCTTCGGTATGACGCACGCCATGCACCAGAATGATTTTTTCAAAGCGTTCGTACATCTCAGGCTCACGCACGAGAGACAAAAATGGAGCAAGTCCTGTGCCTGTGGCAAGTAGGTATAAATGCTTGGCAGGAAGCAGGTCATCGAGTACGAGCGTACCAGTGGGCTTTTTGGAGACAAGCAGGGTGTCGCCCACTTGGATGTGTTGCAGGCGTGAAGTCAAAGGGCCGTCTTGGACTTTGATAGAGAAAAATTCAAGCTCTTCTGCCCAAGCGGGACTGGCGATAGAGTAAGCACGAACAAGCGGTTTGCCGTCCACTTCAATGCCAATCATGGCGAATTCGCCACTTCTAAAACGCAAGCTGTCGCTACGGGTGGTCTTAATGGTAAATAGGCGGTCTGTCCAGTGGTGGACGTAGGTTACTGTTTCGTTGATGAATTTTGACATGGCATTATCCAATTATTAAGAATGATTATCAAATCTGATATAATAGCAAATTTTGTGTATAATAGCGATTTTTTATGCCAAATTTTACTTAAAAATTGGCATATCTATTTGTCATTTTAGCATAAAACGCCCAAAAATACCATGAACACACACGTTTTGCCGATTATCGGTTATCATCACTCGCCCTTATCCCAAAAGTTTGGCATTCCACGCCAGCCCAACCTTGTCGCCATTAAAAGCCACATCCGCTTTATTGCCCCTTATGGCACGCCCGACGCCTTTGTCGGCATTGAGCGGTATAGCCATTTATGGGTATTGTGGCAATTTCATCACAACAAAGAACAAGCCAGTTTTCGTCCGCAGGTGCGTCCACCACGTTTGGGTGGTAATGACAAAATCGGGGTATTTGCCACACGCAGTATGTACCGCCCGTCTGGGGTGGGGTTGTCGGTGGTGGGGTTTGATAAGGTAGAAGTGGTTGATAGTCAAATGATTTTACATATCATAGGGGCGGACATGATGGACAGCACGCCGATACTAGACATCAAGCCGTATCTGCCCTATGTGGACGGTGTGAATGGGGCGATGGGATTTGACAAACCGACTGGTCGGAATGTTATCTTTAATGATAAGGCAAATGATGAATTTGAACAATTGATAAAGTTGGGCTTATTAACAGCTGATGACAAAGCACTCATTGGCGAGCTGATTGCCCAAGACCCACGCCCTGCCTATCGCCAATCTGAAATCGGGGTGGCGTGTGCCATGCGGTATGGGGCGGTGGACGTGGATTTTGTCATGAATGAGCAGGGGGTTATGGCGGTGTGTGGGGTGCGGGGTGCGGGTGGTTTAAAACCCCGACAAAATCTTTAAACTTGCCTTTAATAGGTTTGATGTGGTCAGCTCATCATCGGACAGCGACTGTTTGGCGGTCTTAATGGCGGATTGAGCTTCCTTTTCTTTGTAGCCTAGGCTCACCAACGCACTTTCGGTTTCAGCGATGACGTGCATGGGGTTGGCGGTGTGTGTTGGCTCATTTTGGGCGGTGGTTGGGGTAAATAAATCGTCCGATGTGCCGTCCAATTTGCCTTTTAATTCAATAATAAGCCGTTGGGCGGTTTTTTTGCCAATGCCTGCCACACGAGTTAGGGCAGACTCATCGCCATATTCTACCGCCTGATGTAGTTCGCTAGGCGGTAAGGTTGAGAGTATGGCAAGTGCCATTTTTGCCCCCACGCCATTGATTTTGATGAGTTTTTTAAAAATTTCTCGCTCAGACTTGTCAGTAAAACCAAACAGCAGATGAGCATCTTCACGCACGACCAGTTGCGTATAAAGCGTAACGTTCATGCCGACAGACAATGTACAAAACCCACCAATGGGCATTTCTATCTCATAGCCGACCCCGCCTGATGTCATGACACAAGCGACGGGAGCGGATAGATGGGCGACTTGCCCTGTAATCATACCAATCATGGTTTTTCCTTTAAAATACAAATAAGGGCGAATCTTGTCGCCCTTATTCACGATTTACACCAATTTATTTGTAATATTCTACCATTTTTTCCAATGAGATTGGGCGGATTTTGCTGGCATGACCTGCCGAGCCAAAGGCTTCATAGCGTTGTACGCAGATGTCTTTCATGGCGTTCATGCTGGCTTGTAAATATTTTCTTGGGTCAAATTCAGCAGGGTAGTCGTTCATAAATTTACGAATCGCCCCTGTGCTGGCTAGGCGTAAGTCGGTGTCAATGTTGATTTTGCGAACACCGTGCTTGATGGCTTCGACAAGTTGTTCTACTGGCACGCCATAGGTTTCGCCAATGTTACCGCCATTTTCGTTGATGATTTTTAGCCATTCTTGGGGAACGCTTGATGAACCATGCATGACAAGGTGAGTATTTGGCAGGGCTTCGTGGATTTCCTTAATGCGGTCAATCGCCAAAATGTCGCCAGTAGGCGGACGGGTGAATTTGTACGCCCCATGAGACGTACCCACTGCAATGGCAAGAGCGTCCACGTTGGTATCGGCGACAAATTGACGGGCTTCTTCGACCGATGTCAAAAGCTGGCTATGGTCAAGTACGCCTTCTGCACCCACGCCATCTTCTTCGCCCGCCATGCCGGTCTCTAAGCTACCCAAACAGCCGATTTCGCCTTCGACCGACACACCGCACGCATGAGCCATTTTGACGACTTCACGGGTTACACGCACGTTGTAGTCATAATCAGCAGGGGTTTTGCCGTCTTCTTTTAATGAACCGTCCATCATGACCGAGCTAAATCCAAGCTGAATGGAGCGTTGGCAGACGGCAGGGCTTGTGCCGTGGTCTTGGTGCATGACAACAGGAATGTGCGGCCACTCTTCAATGGCAGACAAAATAAGGTGGCGTAAAAAGGGAGCCCCTGCGTATTTTCTGGCTCCTGCTGATGCTTGCACGATGACAGGCGAGTCGGTCTCGTCCGCTGCCATCATGATGGCACGCATTTGTTCTAGGTTGTTTACGTTAAAGGCGGGCAGACCGTAAGCGTGTTCGCCTGCGTGGTCAAGAAGTTGGCGTAAGGATACAAGTGCCATGATAGCTCCAAAATGATTAAATTTGTCAAATTATATCAAAAAAAAACGTGAAAATCATGGTATTTTGTATCAAATCACGTAGTTATTGTGAACTTTCTAGACATCAAAGACGAATCAAATAAAAAAGTTATCAATAATCATTATTTTTGAAACAAATAATTTGCAACAAAATGTAATAAGCTTATGAAACCACTGTATCAAAATTAAATAACGTGTTATCATCATAAAAACTTAACAATTTGTTAGGTTAAATCAATCCCTTAGTTAGGAGAAGGAAGCTATGAAAAATTTCAATACCAAGGCAAAGTATGCCATTTTACCATTGATGTTGTCAGCGTTGATGGCATGTAGCGATAAAGCCCCTGAAACTGCCAGTGAGCCTAAGAGCGAGCCGGCACCTACCGCACAGCACCAGCCACGGGTGAGCAAGCTAGTACCAGTGCCACCGCACCCAACGCCCAAAGCTATGTGGTCGGTATTGACGCCAACTATCCCCCTTATGATTTTAAGGATGAAAATGGCAATGCCCAAGGCTTTGATGTGGATATCATCAAAGCCATTGCTGAAAATCAAGGCTTTGGTGTGGACGTCGTTCCTCAGGACTGGGAAGTGCTTGTTGAAGGTTTGGATAATGCCCAAAGCCATGTTGTGATGTCAGGTTTTTCAAGAAACGATGAGCGAGAAGCAAAATATTTACTTTCTAATACCTATGCATGGGGACGAGATGCGCTCGCTGTTTCTGCGGAAAACAACAGTATCAAAAACTTAAAAGATTTAAATGGCAAGAAAGTTGCAACATTGGCTGATAGTCCCTATATTCCGCAATTAGAAGAAGTGATTGGTCAAGGCAATCCTAGTATTATTGGAAAGCCATCTGCATTCTTAGCTTTTAAAGAATTGGCGACAGGCAATGCTGAGGCGGTATTGGCAGATGAAGGTGTGCTACGTTACTATGCCAAGCAGTTCCCCGAGGTTAACTTTAAAATCGTCGTCGGTGAAGGCGAGGCTTTTGAGTATTATGACATGATTATCATTACACCAAAGTCTGAAAATGAGCTGATGGAAAAAATCAATACAGGGCTTGCCAACATTGTCGCCGATGGTACTTATGCCAAAATTCATGAAAAATGGTTTGGCGTAGCACCCGAAAAATTACCCACTACAAAATAGGGTAAATGCTTAAAAAGACTTGGTGTTGCCAAGTCTTTTTTTATTGCTAAGATTTATAAAGTATCCAGATGGGTATTGATGGGAAAATACCCAAATCCCAATCCGCATTCCAACGCCCATTAACGAACCAAACACACTCAATGGGATAACTAAAGTCAAAAGCCATTGTAAATTTTTAAAGATAAAGGCTAGGAATTTGTCTTTAAAATTAGGATGTTGGGTTGTCATGATTTTCGCCTTTTTAAATTTATCAAAATCTCAAACTTATCATAATACAAAAATAAAACCACTCAAAGAGTGGTTTAGGATTTTAATGATGACCTTCTTTGGCGTGGTTTAGCGTGTGTTTTGGGATATAGACGGTTAGGTTTTCGTCAGCGACAACGCATTGGCACGATAGGCGAGAGTTTGGCTCCAAGCCCCACGCACGGTCAAGCAAGTCAGCTTCTATGTCGTCCATTTCTTCTAGGCTATCAAAACCTTCACGGACAACCACATGGCACGTGGTACACGCCTTTGAGCAGTCGCAAGCGTGTTCAATGTTAATGCCGTGTTCGTGCAAGCCTTCAAGCAGGTTTTCGCCTGCGTTTAGCTCAACGGTTGCCCCTTCTGGGCAGATTTCGTGGTGGGGAAGTACGGTGATTGTTACCATGATACTCACTTTTATTTTTTAATGGGTTTTTGGACAATTGCCCAACCTACGGATTTTTAACGATTAATTTTGACAATTAAGGATTGATTGGGCAATTGCAATTGCCCCCTACTTGATAGAAATGCAATCATTTCCAATCACTTGCCTTTGTTCCTGCCAATGCCTGTTTGACATTTTGGTTCATGATAACGGACGCAAAATTATCCGACAATGGTTTTAATTCGCTCACCGCCTTATCCAGCATTGCTTTATCATCGACAGTTTGGGCGGTGTCAATGGCGGATTTGACAGCGGTCATTTTTTCGTTTAATTTGGCTTTTTCATTGTCATCAAGCAAGTCGCCAAATTCGTCCAACGCCGATTGCAATGCCAAAATCTCACGCTCGGCTTCTACTTTGGCTTCGATAAGCATACGTTTTTCTTTATCGGCTTTGGCGTGGATAAAGCCTGCTTTTAGAAGTTCTTCTTGTTGCTCTTCGGTCAGTCCATAGCTTGGCACGACATCAATTTTACTGGCGACTTTGGTGGTCGTCTCCATTGCCGATACGGTCAGTTGTCCGTTGGCATCAATGGCAAAGGTAACTTCCACACGGGCAAGCCCTGCTTTCATCGGTGGAATGCCTGTCAGCGTAAAATTCGCCAAAGTGCGACAATCCGCCACGGTCTCACGCTCGCCTTGCACCACATGAATCACCATACCCGTCTGAGCGTCCGTGTGCGTGGTAAAGGTCTGTCTGCGTGCCACAGGAATGGGGGTGTTGCGTGGAATGATGACTTCGGTCAGTCCGCCCATGGTTTCAAGCCCAAGCGATAGGGGCGTAACATCAAGTAGGAGCAGGTTATCATCTTCTTTGTTGATGAGCTGATGAGCAAGCCTTGTCGCCCCAAGTGCCACCACTTCATCGGGGTTGATGGAGCAAAGGGGCTGTTTGTCAAAAAAAGTTTGTACCGCTTGCTTGATAATAGGCATGCGGGTTGAGCCACCAACCAGCACCACTTCATCAATGGCGGTCTTGTCAAGGCGTGCGTCAGTTAGCATTTGTTTGCAATTTTGCAAAGTTCGGCGAATGACAGGCTCACAAATTTGGGTTAAAGTTTCATTTGTCAAAATTGTGGTAAAGGGCACGCCGTTAATCTCAATATCTACCGACACCGCTTGACGCTGTGAGAGTTTTTGCTTGTAGCTTTTGGCAAGGTTGGCAAGGGTGCTTTTTTGGGCGTTGTCCACGTCTTTGGGGTCATGTCCTGCCGATTTGATAAAAAAGTTGGCAATCAAGCGGTCAATGTCATCTCCGCCCAAAGCCGAATTTCCGCCTGTGGCCAAGACTTCAAACACGCCGTCTTTTAGGGATAGCACCGACACATCAAACGTCCCTCCGCCTAGGTCATAAATCAGATAAGTGCCTGTTTTGGCGGATTTGTCAAGCCCATAGGCAATGGCGGCGGCGGTTGGCTCATTTAAAAGGCGTAAGACATTGAGTCCAATGCTCGCCCCTGCGTCTTTGGTGGCTTGGCGTTGGGCTTCGTCAAAATAGGCAGGCACGGTAATCACCGCCCCCTGTATGCTGTCAGGCGGTAGGCTTGCCTTGGCGTGGTTGTAGAGCTTGGCTAGGATGTGGGCAGACGTTTCAACGGGCGATTTGTCACCTTGTGCAGTAACGAACGCTGGCATGGCGTTGTCGCCCCCAACCAGCTCGTAAGGGTGGCTAAATTTAATATCGGCAAGCGAACGCCCCATAAAGCGTTTGGCAGAAATAATGGTATTTTTGGGGTCATTATAAGTCAAGGCGTGCTTGCCCACAATGGGAATGTCCGCCTTATCGCCATAATACACCACGCTCGGCAATAGGGGGCTGTCGCCAAAGGGCAACACGTCCGCCCGTCCTGAGCGTACCACGCCCACAAGCGAATGAGTCGTCCCTAAGTCTATGCCTAAGGCGTAGCGGTGCTCGTGGGGTTTGGCGGATTGGTTGGGTTCGCTGATTTGAAGTAGGGACATGGTATTATGGTATTTTATGGTTTTACAGGTTGGCTAAAATTTTAACATGGTTTTACCTATTTGGGATAAATTGGGTGTTAAAATTTTTGGTGTTTTATGGGTTGTTTAAGTTTTTTGAATTTTTAAAATAATAAAAAATCACACATATAAATCATCATCTTGCCCGTCATCTTGACTTGATGATTTGGACAAAGCGTCCGTCATGTCATCGTGCAATTTACCCAAAAAGCGTAATTTTTGGGCGATGATTTGGGCGGTTTGCCAGTCTTTTGCTTGATAAACGCTGTCAAAATCGTCTGCTGTTTGGCTCATTAAGGCATTGATATTGTTGGCAATTTGGCTGATTGTATGTTTGTCATTATCAAAAATGGCATCTTCTAGCTCCATGCGATAGCTCATCATCTGCATCAAAAACGGCTCATCGGCAATGGTTTTGTCCGAATTAAATGCCACGCCTGATAATTCAAGCAAATAGATTGCACGGCTGTCATCACGGTTTAGGGTGTCAAAAGCGTGATTAATCAAAGCGGTATTTTGCTCGGCTTGGGCGATATTGTCGGCATTGTCGGGGTGGTGCTGTTTTTGCAGGTGTAAAAAGGTCGCTTTTAGGGCGGATTTATCAATGCTAAACGCCACAGGCAGCCCAAACAATTCAAAAAAATTATTGGTTAATAACGCCATAAGTTACACCGTAAAGGATTCGCCACAACCGCATTCGCCTGTTTGGTTGGGGTTTGTGAATTTAAAGCCAGAATTTAGCCCTTCGGTAACGTAATCCATTTGTAAGCCGTCCAGATAGACAAGGCTTTTTGGATCAACGAACACACCCACGCCGTCATTATCAAAACGCTCATCGGTTTCGTTTGGCTCGTCCACAAATTCAAGCACATAGGCAAGACCTGAACACCCCGCCGTTCGTACGCCCACACGAATGCCCACACCGCTTCCACGATTTGCCAAAAAGTCTTTGACGTGCGTTATCGCTCGGTCTGTTAGAGTAATCATAAGTCTTTCCTATTTTTACAATTTTTTACAAGTTATTGATTTTTATAGGTAAATTTGCCTTATTTGACTTTGAATTTTATTTTAAAATTCGTAGGGGTGAGTTATATCCGCCAGTACAAAATACCAATAAAAAGCCAATTTGGGCTATTTAACAGAATTAAGATTAAGCAATTGCCGATTTGGCTTGATAATCTTCAATCGCCGCCTTAATCGCATCTTCTGCCAATACAGAGCAATGCACCTTGACAGGAGGCAAGGCAAGCTCTTGGGCAATGTCTAGGTTTTTAATGGCACGGGCTTCGTCAATGGTTTTGCCTTTGAGCCATTCGGTAACGAGTGAGCTTGATGCAATCGCCGAGCCACAGCCATAAGTTTTAAATTTTGCGTCTTCGATGATACCATCATCGCCCACTTGGATTTGCAAACGCATCACATCGCCACAGGCGGGGGCTCCGACCATGCCTGTGCCAACATTTTTGGCGTTTTTGTCTAGGCTACCCACATTGCGGGGGTTTTCGTAATGGTCAATGACCTTGTCTGAGTATGCCATAGTTTTTCTCTCTTTGTTTGGGATTATTGCCTTGCTCTATGGGCTTGGAATAATCAGTTAATTTGGTTAAATTAAATCACTTTTTAAAATTAAGGATATAAACTTGAATAGGTTAGCCACCAGACCAAGCATAAACAACTTTACTAAAATCTAAATTTTTTAAATCTTCGGGTGTGATAAAGAAGTTAGCAACACCACAATCTCCCCAAAGGGCTTTATAAGATTTTGTTGCCCTTGAATATTCGCTATCTAATTGAAATAATAGCTTATGGTGTTTATCCCACTTTTCCCAAAATGCCCAATAGAAAATATCACCCTGTACAAAAGTGGGCTCACCCCCAATTTGATGACGCAAAGGCTCACTTTTTCCCTCCAAAACTATTGTTCACTATGGAAGGTTATTGGAAATTCCCCACTCAATAAACTATATTCACCATAAGAATGATGACTTTCATAAGTGGGGTACTGCGAAAAATCGGATTGCAATTCACTTTCTGGTAAAATATCAGTGTGATAAATCACATCATAGCCAATTTTCTTGAAAATTTGTGGGTATAACTCTTCTCGCATATTTGGAGTAATTTCTGCAAAAGGAACACTACAATCACCACCCTGCCCATAATCTTCATCATCTCTATCCACAAAAAACTGTAAAATGCCTTTGGTGGGGTAGTCTGGCAATGGGGGCATTTCGGCAAAATTGATTTGTGCCAATAGCGTTAATGGATTGCCAGTTTTTCTATTTTTGGGGTATTCCATACCAATGGGCAAGTAGGGCTTTCCGCCCACTTTACTTTGAAATAAAGTGGTTGGAGAATTTTCGCCCAATTTCAGATAAACGACAGGGTGTTTTACATTATCTTCCATTAGTGTTCCTGCCACTCAACCTTACTAAAATCAACCCCTTCTTTAAACATATCCCAAAGAGGCGACAGCTCACGCAGTTTGTTTACCGCATCGGTGATTTGGGCAAGCACACGGTCAATGTCTTCATCAGTGGTGTAGCGACCGATACTAAAACGAATGGACGAGTGAGCCAGCTCATCGGGGCGTCCGATTGCTCTTAGCACGTAGGAGGGTTCTAAGGTTGCTGACGTACACGCCGAACCAGACGACACCGCCAAATCTTTTAGGCTCATCATTAGGCTCTCGCCTTCGATGAAGTTAAAGCTCACGTTTAGGATATTGGGAATGCCATGCTCAAAACTGCCGTTCAAATAAATCTCTTCAATGCCTTGCAAGCCATTCCACAGCTTATCACGCAGGCGAGTGATGTGGGCGTGGTCTTCATCAAAACGCTTAACCGACAAGGCAAACGCTTCGCCCATGCCAACAATCTGATGCGTAGCAAGCGTACCAGAACGCATACCACGTTCATGCCCACCACCATGTTGTTCGGCTTTGATACGCACACGGGGTTTACGGCGAACGTATAATGCACCAATCCCCTTAGGGCCGTAGATTTTGTGTCCTGAAAAGCTCATCAAATCCACTTTTAGCTCTTCTAGGTTAATCTTGATTTTGCCAACGGCTTGGGCTGCGTCCACATGGAATAGCACACCCTTAGCACGGGTAATCTCGCCAATCTTGGCAATGTCTGTTACCGTGCCAAGCTCGTTATTGACCGCCATAAGGCTGACCAAAATCGTATCGGGGCGAATGGCTTCTTCTACCTGCTCGGGTGTGATAATCCCTGTGGCTTCTTGGGGGATAAGATAGGTAACTTCAAAACCTTCTTCTTCTAATTGACGGCAGGTGTCTAGGATTGCTTTGTGTTCAATCTTTGATGTGATGATGTGTTTGCCTTTTTGATGATAAAAATGAGCCACACCTTTTAGGGCTAAGTTGTCCGACTCGGTTGCCCCACTGGTAAACACAATCTCACGGCTGTCGGCACCGACTGTCTCGGCAATCTGCAAACGGGCATTTTCTACCGCTTCTTCGGCTTGCCAACCAAAGCCGTGCGAGCGACTGGCAGGGTTACCAAAAATCCCGTCAAAGGTCATGTATTTGACCATTTTGTCGGCGACTTCTTGGGCGACTGGCGTGGTGGCGGCATAATCTAAATAAATAAGTGATGACTGGCTCATGCTGGATTGACCCCTAAGTTAATTGTATTGATTGAATTGGTTTTGTCGTTTTTCTCGCCAGAGATTTTTTGTTGTTGGCGGTCGGCGATGCACCCTGTGTGCTTGGATTCTAAAAGTTGGGCTAGGGTAACATTGCTCAGATACGCTTCGATGTGGTTGGATAAATCATGCCACAGGTCGTGCGTTAGGCACATCTCGCCATCTCGGCAGTCACCCTTGCCACCGCACTGCATGGCGTTAATGGACTCATCGACGGCGGTGATGATGCTCATGATGTCAATCTCGTCTAAGGGTTTGGCAAGATGATAACCGCCAGACGCCCCACGAGTACTGCTGACCAAGCCTTTTTTGCGTAGCTTTGAGAAAAGTTGTTCAAGATAAGAGATGGAGATGGATTGACGCTTTGCAATGTCAGACAAGGACACCGCCCCTTGATGGCGACTTTCTTGTACCGCCAAATCAAGTAGGGCAGTCACTGCATAGCGTCCACGAGTTGTCAATCGCATAATATGGTTTCCAAATTGCCTAGCCTAACGTTGATGGCAACTAAGCTAGGCGTGGGTAGATAATATGTGGCTATTATAATAATTCCCAGTAATCCAGTCAAGATTATTTTTTATCAAAGTAATTGATTTTTGCCATTGATAAAATTCATCATAAATTTATCTTTTGAATTACTTGTCAAATATAGGGCGTGCCTGCCGTTGGTATTTGCAATGAAAAATCTATTTCAAGCGTTAAGTTTTCACTACATCTTTTTAAAATGTTGTCAATGGTAGGCATGCCCCAACTCCAATCAAGCCAAAACTAAAAATTGACATTTATCATAGCATGACAGACGTGGTTTGCAATCCGACTAAGGGGGTAGGAATTGATATTTGTCGTTAGGACGAAAAATCAAGCCAATAAAATAAATAACCAGTAAAATAAATAAAAAGGCGGAAAGTTCGCCTTTTTATGCGTAAAAATAATCAAACAAAGTTCATGATGATGGCAACCAGTGCGATGATGCCCACGACAACAAGGGCGATAAAGGTGCTTTTTTGTTTGCCTTGTAGTTCGATGAGGGCGGTATTTAGCTTATGGTTATGCACTGTTAGCTCATCAATGCGAGCAGACTGCTCGGCGATTTTGGCTTTGTAGTTTTCTTGTTTTTCGGCTTTTTGTTCGGGGGTGGGGGCAGGTTTTCCCTTGACTTTGCCCAGTAGATTTTGAATGACACCGCCCACGCCCAACTGCACCAAAAACGCCTTAAAATCATGCATATCTTCATGACTGCCACGAATTTGTAGCGACTCAACACTGCCACTGCTATGCGTGGTAATGGCATTGATGAGCTGAAAACTGTAAGCGTTTACCGTCATGTCGGGCGTGGTCTTGTCATTGGGCAGGCGGTCATCAAGTAGCACCCCGCGATAGCCAAATGTAGCATAAAACTGCACGTGAGGCAGGTAGGTGCGAATGCAGACCACCGTACCACGCTCGGCAAGTGGGTAGGCAAGCTGTCGCAGTTTGGGGTCAAAGCGGAGAATTAGAGTGATGGCTGATTCTAAAAACACCAATAGAACATTTAACAACCCACGAGAGACACCGCCATTATCGCCATCATCGGTGCGATAGGTTGGTTGTGGATTACTGGGTTTGGTGTTGTGAGTCGGCTGTGAGTCGGTCATGCGTGATTATCTGATCAAAAAATAATGCTAATGATAAAATGATATCCAAAAAAAGTAAACCACCTTAATGTAACCAATGCGTGATTTTTTGGTAAAAAAGGATAAAAGTAAGCTTTTATCGTAAATATCACGCCTTTGATGGGGTATTTTTGTAAAAAAGATAAAAATATTTTGCCATACCCCTTGTAAAATGGGCAATACCCTTATACAATGCACTCAAAATAAGCCCAAGCATGCAGCATGTGTTGTAGGCTTAGATTTGCTTTTGCTGACTTTATTGCTATTGCAAGACTTGGCAAATGTAAATTCATTTCACATTCTTATCATCAACACCATGAGGACAAATCATGAATAAATCAGAATTAGTAGATGCTGTTGCCAGCGAAGCAGGTCTTACCAAAGAGCAAGCCACCAAAGCCATTAATGCTTTTACTTCTAGCGTACAAGGTGCCTTGGAGCGTGGTGATGACGTGGTATTGGTCGGCTTTGGTACTTTTAGCGTTAAAGAGCGTGCTGCCCGTACAGGTCGCAACCCTAAGACTGGTGAGCCACTACAAATCGCTGCCAGCAAAGTGCCTGGATTTAAAGCAGGTAAAGGTCTAAAAGACGCGGTAAACCCTACCGAAAAATCCGCTAAAAAAGGCAAAAAATAATTTTAACATCGTTAAAATGTTTAAAAAATAAACTAACCCCCAATTCTTATCCAGCAATCTAGCATTAATTGCTGAGTTAAGATGGGGGTTGGTTTATTATTAGACTTTGGTTGGATCTAGTTGGGCTAAGTTTCTGTGCTTAACGGAACTTGGTTCTTTTGGTGTAGGGCGTATCTGTCTTTGGTGTTTGCAATGACAAGCAAAATTTAGCCATTTTTCATGCAAAAACACCATTTTATTTCTATGAAATTTCTAAATATTAAAATGTGTTATAAAGTTTCAACACGCCCTAATCAATACGCTCAATGCTGACATTGCCCACGCCTTTTTGGGTTAGCCCAATGGCTTTGGCAGCACCATAAGACAAATCCAAGATACGGTTGGCTTGGGCAGGGCGGTCATTGACTTTAACGACGACAGATTTGCCGTTGTCCTTATTGGTGACTTTGATGTAGCAGTTCATCGGTAAGGAGCTGTGAGCGGCGGTCATGGCATTCATGTCAAAGGTTTCGCCACTGGCGGTAGGTTTGCCATGGAACTGACGACCGTACCATGATGCCATGCCTGATTGTTTAAATTTGCTGACGGTATTAGAAGCAACAGCAGAGAGCTGTCCTAGCATGTCCGAGTCTTTTTGAGAGTCACTCTTAGCGTCCTTGATTAAAGAGCTTGATAACGCCAATGAAGTGTTGCCACGAGTCGATTTGACAAGGCTTGATGCGTTGTTGTGCTGACGGCTAAGCTCGCCCAATACTTTATCAATATTGGCACTTGTGTTTGCCGCATTGACCGCTTGAACAGGAGCGACTGTTCCTAGGGTTGTTGCAAGTGCAATCGCACCAGTTTTTAGATATTTCATGTGAGAACCTATAAAGGAATGCCTGACATTTTTTTATTCATACTTACAAAAGCAATGATGGCATTCTGGTGGGTTAATGATTGGTGTTAAGTCAATTTAAGCAAGCCAATCGTTAGTTAGCTTAATAAGATGGGGGGTTCTTTTTATTTTGCAAGATTGTTCTATAAGTCACTTTACAAATTTGCAAAGGTTAAAATGAAATCCGTCCCATGACATAAAATTAATTGTTGCAAGTTTTATGCCAAATAATCACAACGATGTTAGGGCGTGCCTGCCATTGATAACATTTTTATAAAATAAGATGAAAATTTAACGCTTTTATCTATTTTTGCATGAAAAATGGCTATCCAACCACCTAATTTAAAAAGTTAAGTAAATTCTTAGATTTACCCAGTTAAGTGGTCGGATTGTTTTTCATAATAAAAACTTGTCTGATAGAAAACTCACAGCCTCAAGTTTTTTCCTTGAAAAACGGGTGATTCCCCTGCTTTTTTAACAGGCATTTTCATTGCAAATACCAAATACCAAAGGCAGGCACGCCCTATTGTTTTTAAAAATTTAACAAATAAAGGGTTTCCCCAACCATTATTTATGATTTTTTGTCATAAATCTGTCATGTTCTTATCTTAACATGATTTATAACAAAACCGTACATCATTTTATGACATGCGGTTTTAAAACAGCGACAGAAGGTATTGTGTCCTACTGCTTGGTATGAGTATGCACGCAGGTTAGCAGTCCAAAGCCTGCCATTAGGGTAATCACCGCCGTACCACCATAACTGATAAATGGCAAAGGCACACCAACCACGGGCAGTATGCCACTGACCATGCCCATATTTACAAAAATATAGACAAAAAATGACATGGTCAATGCCCCAGCGAGCAGACGACAATAAGTGTCAGGATTAACAACGGCAATATAAAAAGAGCGAGCCAGCAAGCACAGATAAAAGAACAGCAACAGACCCACGCCTGCCAAACCAAACTCTTCGCTAAATGCTGCGATGGCAAAGTCGGTATGACCTTCGGGCAAAAAGTGTAAATGTGACTGCGTGCCTTCAAGATAGCCTTTGCCTGTCAAGCCACCCGAACCGATGGCGGTTTTTGATTGGATGATGTTCCAACCTGCCCCCAAGGCGTCCGCTTCGGGGTCAACTAGGGTCATGACACGGGTTTTTTGGTAGTCGTGCATGTAAAAATTCCACAAGCCCCACACAAAAGGAATGAACACCGCAATCGCCCCACCAATCATCCACCAAGGCAACCCCGATAAAAACAGCACAAACATACCACTGCCTGCCACCAAAATAGACGTTCCCAAATCAGGTTCTTTGGCGATGAGTATCACAGGCACAGCGATGATGGTAAGCGTGGTAAAGACCGTGGGAATGCTTGGTGGTAGCTCCTTTCTGGATAGATACCACGCACACATCATCGGCATGCCAAGTTTCATGAATTCAGACGGCTGAACGCTACCAAAGCCAGGGATGTCAATCCAACGCCTTGCCCCCATGCGAACTTCGCCAATAATCTCAACCAGTACCAACAAAATCAGCCCCAATACATAAAAAATGGGGCTTAGCGTGCGATAAAAAGTCGGGGGAATCTGTGCCATGACTGCCATGACCACAAAGGCAATGCCATAGCTCACCATTTGTCGGATGACCATGGCGGTGTTTTGCGTGGACGCACTGTATAGCACCGTCAAGCCCACAAAGCAGATACTGAACAAAATCAGGGTCAGCCACGGGTCGATGTGAATGCGTTGCCACACGCTCGGCTCTAAATCTCGCCCAACGAAATGATGGCTTTGGCGTGAAAATCGGTACTGTTCTTCTCTCATGGCAAATCGTGGTGCGGTTGGATGAACTTTTGATAAAATTTATCAAAAAATTGCTGATAGTTGGCGGATTTCATGATAAATTATAAGATGGTCGTGTAAGTTACTTGATGTATCAGCGACTGATATTTTTATCAAAACATACTATTTTAATTCATCTTGATGATTTTTAACAGTAAAATTTTGTGTTAGGGCAAAATTTCGTAAAAATAAGGAAAAATTATGGCCATCATCGTAACGCTCATCATATTGGCAGTTATCATCGGCTTTTTGATAGCGGTGTATAACGCACTGGTTCGTCTAAGAAACCAAGTGGCAAATGGATTGGCACAGATTGATGTTCAGCTCAAACGTCGCCACGACCTAATACCCAATCTCGTCAATGTCGCCAAACGCTACATGACCCACGAAGAGCAGGTGCTAACCCAAGTGACCGAAGCCAGAAACATCGCCAAAAGTGGATTGGATACCCTTAAAGGTGCAGGGCTGTCAGGCACGGATGGGCTTACCAAACTGGCAAATGCTGAGAGCAACCTGTCTCGGGCGTTGGGCAGTTTTTATGCCGTGGTAGAAAATTACCCTGAATTAAAAGCCGATTCTGCCCTAAAAGAGCTCTCTGATGAGATTAAAAATACTGAAAATCGCATTGGATTTGCCCGTCAGTTTTATAATGACAGCGTGATGTTTTATAATAACCAACGTGAGAGTTTTCCTAATAATTTAGTGGCAAATTGGTTTGGGTTTATGCCAATAGCACAATTAGAATTTGCTGATAAATCCGCCATTGATGTTGCACCAACGGTCAGTCTTTGATGTATTGGTGATGTATGCCACAGCGAATTTATCAAAACTTTTTTGAATTACAACGCCATTACAAAAGAAACAGCATGGTGTTATATGCGTTATTTGTCATGGCGATGATGATTCATGTATTGCTTGCCTTATTATTTTTTATGATAATATGGTATGTTATTTTTGGTGATTTGGGTGGTTTTGCATGGTTTTGGGTGCTGATTCTTGTGCCCAGTTATTTTATCATGAGTGTATTATATCATTATAATAAAATTAGCCATGATAATGACTTTTTACTAAAAGACATTGATGTCACACGCTTATTTATTAATATCTCAGGCGTGGATTTGCCTATTAATCATTTTAATGATGAAGATAATAATAAAAAGAGAAAAAGACAGCAGGTGATTTATGCCAAAGACATCAAAGACTTTGAACCAAAATATCGGCGGTATTATGAATTTGCCGAGCAGTTAGCCATTGCCTCAAATATCACTTTACCCAAATTATACGTCATGGATGAGACAGGGGTGAATGCCTTTGTGGCAGGGGTCAATCAAGCAAATATGATGCTCGTTGTCAGTAAAGGAGCGTTGGAATTAGATAATGAAAGTCTTTATGGGCTTATTGGACATGAATATGGGCATATTTTACATGGCGATGCCAAATTAAATGTGCAAATGTATGTCTTAATGTCAGGTCTGTCTTGGCTTTATGATGTTGCCGATGGCTTAGAATGGCTGTCCAAATGGCGACAAAAACCCAAAGCCAAACGCTATCAATACCAAGATGATAAAGGTGAACGCCAAGAATATGTGATTGTGATGGGTACGGGGCGATTGTCCATAGAGTTTATTTCTTTGGTGATTCGCTTATTGGGCTTTTTAGGCATGGCAAGTAGCGAATGGATAAAACAGCATTTTAATCGTCAGCGTGAGTTTTTGGCGGATGCAACATCGGTGCAATTAACCCGTAGCGATGGCGTGGCAAAATTATTACAAACCCTGCAGCGAACGCCGTATTTGGCACATGCCCAAAAACGCTATACCACGCATTTGAGTTATTTTTTCTTTCTAAATCCCCAAGATACCCAGACGTCTATCAACTGGCGGGAGCGAATGGGGCATACGGGTAGCACGCACCCGAGCAATCATGAGCGAATACTGGCGTTGAATGAGCATTATTATGATGACTTTGCCAAGATGGTGATTGATGACTTGGATGTGGATGTATTACAACAAACCCATGATAAGATGATGCTCGTTGATTGGCATGAAAAATCAGGCGTGAGTGATTATAAAACCGTGGAGTTTGTATTATGTGATAATAAAGATATAGGTAAAGATAAAGATGCTCATTTATTTGTGAATTCTGGTAATAATCAAAAAGTGATTGATATCGCCATTTATAAAAATGACATTGAAATATCACAAGATAAAGTGGTTAATGGCAGGCTGGTTGTGGATAAATCATGGCAAGCCCAAGGTGAGATGATGTACCCCAAACAAGCCAGAGCCGATTATGAATTAAAAAATATTCATCATGTTAATATGATTCATGTCAAAAGCATGACATTGCCCCTTATCATCGCTCGTTATTTACGTAATGATGACCTACATCGCCCCATGAGTAAATTATTTTCGCTGTTTTATGCGATTGTCTTTTGCCATGATAATGATGGGTTTTATTTATCCGACTCGCTTAATTTGGCAAATATTTTTTATATAAAATCAGATAATAGTGATACCATAAAAATAGATAAGTCTTTACTAAAAACTGTGGCAGAGATGGATAGACGCATTGATAATGGTTTATTAATGCTGATTTATCAGCGTATTATCAAGGATTTGGAACATGATGATAAACGGGCTTTATTAAAAAATGACGTTCATCATCTGTTGGATTTTATCAATGGGTTACATCATCAAGACAATCATCACGATGATTTGAGTCTATTATGGCAGGGCGTGCATTTATATCGTTTATTGGTGATATTTGCCGATGATATGTATATTGCTGACAAGATATTATTGCAAAAGCTGACATTCATGTATCATAAATATGACATGAATATGAATGATTGGGTAATGATAACAGTAATGATATATATGGTTATGGCTCATTATGATGATGGCGATGACATAAAATGCCGTGCAAGCATACAACGGCTGATTCGGCTTATCAATCATGAGATTGTGATTGATGAGACAGACATGACAAAATTAATGCAAGTCATGAGTGCATTTAGTGCGATAGATATGGCGTTATGGCTGTTAAAATATCAGCAGAAAAATACATTGACGGCTAAGCGATATATTGATACACTACATACTGCTTTATTGGGCGATGGGATATTGTGTGAGCGTGATTATGAAATATTATTAACCTTACATCAATATTGGTGTCCTGATGATGAATTTGTTTTGTATTGATTTATCCTAACTTTAAATTAACTGATAAAATTGCCTTGGCAAAACGCATAACATGAATACCCTGTCCGACTGTCCGCCAAAGATTGCCCAAAGTCGCCATATCCTAGCATTGGCGGGCATACCTTTGTGGGCAAAAAAACACCCGACAGCAGGGCAAAGTAGGGCAGGGATTATAACCCTACCGCCTGCGTATGACCGCCTGCAACCCAATCCACGCTTGACCCATTTGTTGCCCAATGAGTTGCTTACCAAGCAACATGATAAGCCAAACACGATACCAATTACCACACCAAATACCACGCCAACATCGGACAAATCGCAAATCTCATCTGCTGTGGATGTCAGAGCGTTGCTCAGTCCTGCGAGTTTATCAGCTGATAATCCGTCATCTGTCGAATTAACACCAGCCACGCCCGAATCACAAAGAGAGTTGGGGGGCAATACAACAGGCGAGCAAGCCCAACCCCTAATCCAATCCCCAGCCCAACCAAACCCCATAACCAACCTTGTCCAAGTCCAACCCTTTGCTCCGCCTGCCCATCTTGACATTCGCTTTGCTCTACAAGGCGTGCGGTTCGGGCAGTGGGTGCTGATTGTGGATATGCTACTGATGAGCCGTGATGAGCAGTCGCTGTGGCAGTCGCTCAAAAATGCCCTAAGCAATCAAGCCAATCATCAGCCCATTACCGCCTTTTATCGTGAGATTGGTTATCCATTGGTTAAAAATGATTTTCGCTCGGATATAGGGCTAAATCCTGCCCAATATACCTTTGACGGCTTTGTCATTGGGCTTTGTGTGTCATCTGGTCATCATCAAGCTGTGCAAGTGGCGTTCTTGACAGATACGCCCGCAGGTGTCATTGCCCAGACCACCCAAACCCTGCCGAGTATCCGCCAAATGATGACGAGTCCTGCCCTAAAAAAGCAGTTTTGGCAAACGGTGGTGGGTTAAGTTGTGGTTAAATATGCCGATGACTGTTAAAATTTTGTCAAAAATCTGCTACAATGCTAGGGCATTTTGAGTATTTACCAAAGTTCAATACACCCTATCATTCCCCACCTTTAAAGGACAGCTATGAACCGTCTTGCCAATTTTTGTGCTGGCCCTGCCACCATGCCCACCGAAGTCCTACAAAAAGCCCAAGCTGAGCTGTTAGACTGGCGTGGCAAGGGCACCTCCGTCATGGAGATTAGTCACCGCAGTGCCGATTATATTGAGATTGCCACCAAAGCCGAGCAGGATTTACGCACGCTCATGGGCATCTCGGATGATTATGCCGTGCTGTTTTTGCAAGGCGGTGCGTCATTGCAATTTTCCGCCATTCCCTTTAATTTGTTAAATGGCGGTACGGCGGATTATCTAAATACTGGCACATGGTCCCAAAAGGCTTATAAAGAAGCCAAACGCTATGAAACACTGGGCTTAGGCAGTATTAACCTAGTCGCACAAGGGGGTGGTAAAGACGTACCCACGCCCGACACTTGGGAGCTGACAGACGGTGCGTCTTATTTTCATTATTGCCCCAACGAGACCATTCACGGCGTGCAGATTTTTGATACGCCGAAAGTAAACGCCCCCATTGTGGCGGATATGTCGTCTTGCATCTTATCCGAGCCGATTAACGTTAGCGATTTTGGGCTGATTTACGCAGGGGCTCAAAAGAACATCGGGCCTGCTGGCTTGACCCTTGTCATCGTCCGTAAAGACCTAATGGAGCGGGCAAGTGCGTGGTGTCCTAGTATTTTAAATTATAAAAATCAAGCAGATAGCGACAGCATGCTCAACACCCCGTCCACGTTTGCGTGGTATTTGTCGGGATTGGTATTTGAATGGTTATTGGCAAATGGCGGAGTGGAAGGCATTGCCAAAACCAACCGAGCCAAAGCTGAACTACTATATCAAGTCATTGATAATTCTAGCTTTTATGATAATGCCGTCAATCCACGCCACCGCTCTATCATGAACGTGCCGTTTACGCTTGCCGACAGCGAGCTTGATAAGGTCTTTTTGGAAAAATCCAAAAATGCAGGGCTGTTAAACCTAAAAGGTCATCGTGTGGTTGGCGGTATGCGAGCGAGCATTTATAATGCCGTAACCTATGAGCAGGTGCAAGCGTTGGCGGACTTTATGAAAGAATTTGAAAAAACGCACGCTTGATTTGTACCAATGCATAGACCAACCCCAAATCACAAATTCATGATATATGGACGTAGGGGCGTGCTGAGCACGCCTAGCTCTATCAAAGGGCGTGTGCAACACGCCCCTACAAAACCTATGGCAAATATCAGGTTTATTAGGTTAACATAAGGGCGGATTTGGTTTGCCCTTATTTTTATAACCGACCAGTCGGTTTTTTATATTTTGGAAAAACTCATGCACATTATCCCTATACCAATTTTAAATGACAACTACGTTTGGCTTATCGTGAAGGATAATAACGCCATTGCTGTGGATATTGGCGATGATAAGCCTGTGCTTGATTATTTACATGAGCACAATCTTACCCTATCTGCCATTTTAATCACGCATCATCACGATGACCATATTGGCGGTGTGGCAAATGCCAAATCCGCTTATCCCAACGCCAAGATTTACGCCCATAAGTCGCACCTTAATGCCATTGGCATAGCCCCTGATGTGGCGTGCGATGAAGGTAGTGAATTTGACCTGCTCGGCTTGACGTTTAAAGTATGGAAAACGGCAGGACATACTGACACGCATTTGTCCTATCTGTGTGATATGGACGACAAGACCCATTTATTTTGTGGCGATACGCTATTTAGTGGCGGTTGTGGACGGGTGTTTACAGGGACGATTGGGGAGCTGTTTGATAGCATGGAGCGGTTTGGGGGTTTGCCTGAGGAGGCTTTATTTTATCCCACGCATGAATATACGCTCTCCAATCTTAACTTTGGCTTGTCGGTATGTGATGAGATGACCAAAAAAGAAATTTTGAGTTATAAAAATACCGTGGAAAATGAGTTAAAAAACAATATTCCGTCTTTGCCAACTTCTTTACAACAAGAACGGCTAATTAACGTCTTTTTGCAAACCGACAATGGGGCGATGATAAATAATATCAAGCAAATTTATCCCTTAAATCATGACGATAAATTATCGGTATTTTCGGCACTGCGTGAATTAAAAAATAAGTTTTAGGCGAATAGATAAATCACCGTCCAAAACATGTCCAAATATGGTAGGGTGAGTACCACACACCTTTAAAAGAAAATCTTATGGGTGTGTAATACGCACCTTACTGTAACTATCTATCACTCTTCTTCTGTCTCATAAGTAAATGATTTAAACAATAAAAATATCCCAAAAGCGACAATCACGCTAAGTAACGGCAATGACAATAATAAGCATAAAGCATAAATCATTGCAAAAAACATAAATAGCATGAAAATACCAATCAATATTCTTAAACTTAAATTAGCCATAGGGTGTAGCCAGTGCATTTTGTCATTATGGGCAAATAGATGAATACCAATCGGCAAACAAATAATAACCCACAATAAAGGCGTATATGCCATGATGAATTTTTTAACTTCCAAATCCTGAGTTAATAAAACCACGCTCGGATAAAATATTGCCAATATCAAAAACACAAATACCGCCAACCAATACGCCTGTATGACAAAAGGATTGCCATAGCGATTGGTTCGCATGAGCGACCACCACAGCCCAAATCCTGCCAAATGAGTCAAAAAATAGCTTGGTTTGTCATACAACTCAACAATATTCGTTACGCCGTCTATGACAACTTCATGTTCTTTCCAAATCCGATAAAATGAAAATAGCAGAGTGCCAAAAATTAACGGCAATGAAATATATAAACTTCTTAAAAGATGAGCATTGGGCTGATAGGCATAATCTTGATAAGAAAACTCACTGGGATTGGCAAATAAATACCAACGTAATTGCCAAAAAATCATCATGGCAAATACAAATAAAGCAATCGGCAAAACATGGCGATTTAACCATGACAAATCGCCAGCAATGATTAAAGAGAATATTAAACCTATTAAAAACACCCCGCCAAAAGCAAATGCCAGATAAATGGGTCTAAATACGCCTTTATTAACAAATTGATTTAATAAGCCATATTCTTTATCATGATTTAGGATATTATGATACAGGTTATTGCCATTTGAGTTTTCTTGTTCTTGATTGGCGTGTCGGGTTAATAATTCATTGACCTTTTGTAAATCATGGTTTAATGCAAGCAGATATTCAGGATAAAAAGATTTTTTGATAAAATGCCATAAAAATACCGCCCGGTTTCTGGGTTTTGGCGAATAATAATTATATAAGACAGGGTAATTATCCATTAAAAATTCATGAAATTTACCATAAGCCGAAAAGGGTGGTGCTTGGTACTGATACCGTTCTTGTAAATCAATCAACCGAGACCACGGATAACGCTCTATTTGCCATGATTGTATGATTTCATGCCAAGAAAACGCCTCAAACGCATGGCGATAGCTTTTGGGATATTCGGCATTTGACCATGTAAAAAAGTCCAACAATGCCTGTTCATAATCCATACGCTCATCAAGGGCGAATGTGTACAAGCTGTCGGTTTGGGTGTGGAGCACGTCAAGTAGGACTTGGTCTTTGTCCGCCACGTCATCATCATTGTCAATGTCATACCACAACGAGCCAAAATGCGGACTGTCGCCCACGTTCCACCAATTATCATCGCTGTTATGGCTGTCATCGGCTGTCTCATCATAAGGCGTATCGTGCAAATGTTCGTCATCATTTGCCAATGGCGATTTATCCAGTAGCGACTCATCAAACGCACTGGTATAACTTGTGATGATAAGCCCGTGTTGGCTAGGCTCGGCTGTATCCTTTATATCATGATGATTGTTATCAAGATGATTAGATTTGTTATCGTCCGCACACTCATTACCCACATTGTCATCGCTCACATTGCTATCTGGGTCATCATCATCTTGATAATCATCGTCATAATAATAGCGTGTGGCAAGGGCGGTTTCATAGGCTTCACGCAACGCCTTAAAGCCGTCTGGATTTTTGTCGGGCTTGTTGTGTTTGAGCTGTTTGGCATAAGCCTTTTTAATGGCGGATTCGTCATCGGTCGGCTCTATGCCCAGTATTTGCCATGCCGTCATCGCCAGTCTTCCCTGCTTTCTATGTTATCCAAAAACTCGCCGAATTTGACTTGGGCGTGGCGGATTTTGTCGGTGTCTTGGCTGTCAAGCACGCTCTCAAACCATGCGATGAGTCGCCCCACTTCGTCCCTGTCATGCCCTAGTCGTTGAGAATACAAGCGTTCGGCTCGTGCGATGAGCGTGCGACTTTCTAGCGTGTCTCGTGGGTGGATTTTTAGGGCGGAAAGTTTGTCTTTGGACGCTTTTAGCTCGGTGTCGGTTAGGCGTTTTGCCCCATTTTCTATCACAAGATTGTGCTGATTGCCCCCTGCGTCTATGTCTACTTCCAAAAGCCCGTTCACGTCATAAGAAAAACGCACGTCTATGGATAGCTCGGTGGCTTTGCCTTTGTAGGCGTGGGGGACTTTGACGGTGATTTCGCCCAGTTTGATATTATCCTTGACCAGCCGAGCTTCGCCTTGATAAATGCCAAATCGCACTTCGGTTTGGTCATTATAAACAGGACTAAAATTTTGCACACGACTGGTAGGAATGACCGTATTTCGCTCAATGATGGGGGCAAAAATGCCGTCTCGTCTCTCGGTTTCGCTTATCTGCATAGTGGTTTGCACCCCAAGCGAATAGGGCGATACGTCTGTCAGTACCAGCTCATCTAAGGCAGAATCTTCGGCGATAAGACCTGCCTGAATGCTCGCCCCAATGCCAATGGCTTCATCAGGATTTAGGCTTGCGGTGGGAAAACGCCCAAGCAAACGGACTATCATCTTTTTAAACATGGGCATACGAGTAGAACCGCCAACCAGTACAATTGCATCCAAATCTCGCACTTTTAGCCCTGCATCTCGCACCGTGCGTTCTATGGGGGCGGTGATTTTGGCAAATAGGGGCTGGCAGAGTGTTTCAAACTTATCGTCATTTAGTGTGTAACTGTACTCTTTTTCATCAAGCGTTAGGCGAATCTCGGTGCTATCTTGGGTGGATAAGGTGCGTTTGGCAGACTCGCAAGCATTGTACAGTAGGGCGTAATGACGTTGCCAAAAGTCGGCAGGCGTGCCTTGTTTTTCGTGATGAGTGATAAAATCTTTGATGATGATGTCGGTAAAGTCTTCTCCGCCCAACAGGTTATCGCCTGCGGACGCTTTGACTTCCATGACCCCTGCAAAAAGTTCAAGCAAGGTAACGTCAAACGTCCCTCCGCCCAAATCCAGCACCAAAAATTTGCGTTCATCATCGTCATCATACTCATGCAAGCCATACGCCATAGCGGCGGCGGTCGGCTCGTTGATGAGACGGACGACATTTAGCCCTGCAAGTGTTGCCGATGTTTTGGTGGCTTCTCGTTGGTGGTCGTTAAAGTAGGCAGGCACCGTGATGACCACGTCCGTAACGTCATGCCCCAGATGTGTTTGTGCGTCTTGTTTGAGTGATTTTAGGATAAGAGCCGACAGCTCTTCGGGGCTAAACTTTTGGCTATGCTTACCTGTGGCAAGCGTGTAGGTTTTTTGGCTTCCCATAAAGCGTTTAAAGGTGCTGGCGGTGGCGGTTGGGTGGCTAATCAAGCGTTCTTTGGCAGGCTCGCCAACCAAAATCCGCCCGTCATCGTCCACACTCACCACAGACGGCGTTAGCACCTTGCCAAGTGCGTTTGGGATAAGTGTGGTTTTGCCGTCTTTAAAATAACTGATAAGACTGTTGGTCGTCCCCAAATCAATACTGACTATCATAATCATCCTATTTTTAAAATGAAAATAAGAATTATAACACACTTTTGGCGGTAAAATGGGTTATTTTAAAAGCTTAAATCATGTGCCAAAATTATACCGTCAAATAAATCACCGCCCAAAATATGCCCAAGACAGCACAGGCGATGAGTAAATTTTCGGCTAATTTTTTATGGTAATTTATCATCGCCTGTTTGTCTTTTCTGATTTGAAAAATTCTAATCAAGTATTTTAAAAATCCCATCACAAAAAAC
Source organism: Moraxella caprae DSM 19149 (assembly GCF_000426885.1). GTDB lineage: Bacteria > Pseudomonadota > Gammaproteobacteria > Pseudomonadales > Moraxellaceae > Moraxella > Moraxella caprae. The sequence continues at coordinate 52,168 of NZ_AUGF01000004.1, forward strand.
GCCCCAATCATACCGACAAATATATGCCCAAGATGATAGGTTTTAAAAGATATGGGGATAACCTTACCGTCTTTGATTTGATATTCAGATTTGGTTATTATCAAAGGGCTGTCATTAATATATAAATAATTCCCATTGTCCAATATCTTTAAACAATCTTCTACACAGTTCTTATCAGGGGTGGTTAATGGCGGTTTGGGGTTGATTTGATATTCTTGCCAAGTTTGGCGATAATAGCCATTATCGGTATCTGTGGCGATTACCATAAACCTTTCATTGGGCGTATCGGTGGGGGTGTAATGTTCTTTTTCTAATTTACTAAGGCTGATTGCAATAAGGGCGGTTAATAAACACCAAAGGCAAACGATGCCGATGGTTTTTATTAAGGATAAAATGGCGTGGATAAATTTTTTCATTGTTTTAGAAAGTAAGGTGTGTATTACGCACCGTTTTTAATACCGATATTTAATGTTATTAAAATTCAATATCATCATAAATATCCGCCACTTTTACCGAATAATCCACGCTTTTTAAATATAAGTCATCATCAATATTTAGACATTCGGCTTGCCAATTATTATCTTTGCGATAAATAAAAATTTGCGGATTATTTAAATCTACCACCACATATTCTTGTAAAGTTTCTAGGGTTTGATAATGTTCAAATTTGGCATTTAATAGGTGTTTGTTTTTATGGGTTAAAATTTCAAAAATAATGATTGGCTCTGTGGAATAAGGCTTATCACTATTAACGGTTTGTCTTTTTTCAAGAATTGCTTTTGGTAAATAAATATTATCATCGTCAATTTTTACATCAAAATATTGTAAAAATAAATGGTCGTCAGATGATTTTCTGTATAAATTAATTAAATTTCCTGTAATTTTAGAATTAATTCTTCCATAATGTAGCGTTAAAATTACCATACCATTGATAATTTCATAACGAGTATTTTCAAGTCCATTGGGCGTGTATTCTGTCCAAAGTTTCATTTTGCCAGCATCATCACGCAATTTTTCAAGCAATTCTTGTTCATTGTCAAATCTTGGCATCTCTTTTCTCCAAAAAATAAAGGAACGATTACTCGCTCCCTTATTCTACCACTTTATCACCAATTATTCTACTTGACTTACGTCCCTCACCGCCCCTGTATCGGCACTTGTCGCCATGGCGGCATAGGCTCGTAGGGCTTGGGAGACATAGCGTTCACGATTGACAGGTTTCCACGCTTGTTTGCCACGTTCATTCATGGTAGTACGGCGTTTGGCAAGCTCATTGTCCGAAACGTCCAGATGAATGGTGCGGTTTGGAATGTCAATTTTGATGATGTCAAACTCTTCTACAAGTCCGATTGCACCGCCCTCTGCCGCCTCGGGACTAGCGTGTCCGATAGAAAGACCTGATGTCCCACCGCTAAATCTGCCGTCTGTGAGCAAAGCACACGCCTTACCCAAGCCTTTTGATTTTAGATAAGACGTGGGATAGAGCATTTCTTGCATACCCGGCCCGCCTTTGGGGCCTTCATAGCGGATAATGACGATGTCGCCTGCCACGATTTTGTCCGCCAAAATCGCCTCCACTGCAGAATCTTGGCTTTCAAAAACTCTGGCACGTCCTGTAAAGGTCAAAATGCTCTCATCCACGCCTGCGGTTTTGACGACACAGCCACGCTCGGCAATGTTGCCAAACAGCACCGCCAAGCCACCGTCCTGACTGTATGCAAATTCTTTGGAGCGGATACAGCCTGATTCACGGTTCAAATCAAGGTTACCCCAGACTTTGTTTTGGCTAAATGCTTGCGTGGTGCGCACGCCCGCAGGGGCGGCGATGTACAGCTCTCGGGCGGTTTGGTTGTCGGGGTTCATCACGTCCCATTTGGCAAGGGCGTCCGCTAGGGTTGGGCTATGCACGGTTGGCACGCCCGTACGGATTAGCCCTGCTCTATCAAGCTCCGCCAAAATCCCCATCACGCCCCCTGCACGGTGTACGTCTTCCATGTGGTATTTTTGCGTGGCAGGGGCGACTTTGGATAGGCACGGCACGGCACGAGACAGGCGGTCAATGTCCGCCATTTTAAAGTCCACGCCTGCCTCGCTTGCCGCCGCCAAAAGGTGCAAAATGGTGTTGGTGCTACCACCCATGGCAATATCAAGGCTCATGGCGTTCAAAAATGCGTCTTTGGTGGCGATACTTCTTGGCAAAACACTATAATCATCTTGTTCATAATGACGTTTGGCAAGCTCTACAATCAGCCGACCTGCTTGCAAAAATAACTCTTTTCGCTTGGCATGCGTGGCAAGTAGCGAACCGTTGGCAGGTAGCGACAAGCCTAGTGCTTCGGTTAAGCAGTTCATGGAATTGGCGGTAAACATACCAGAGCATGAGCCACAAGTTGGGCAAGCAGAACGCTCCACGTTTGCCACGTCTTCATCGCTGATTAGGTCATCGGCAGCGTCAATCATGGCGTCCACTAGGTCAAGTTTACGCACCTTTTTACCACTCTCATTGGTTATGGTCTCATGGGTCATGTGTCCGTCATGCACTTCGCTTGCCAGCACTTTACCAGCTTCCATAGGACCGCCCGAGACGAACACCACAGGGATATTTAGACGTAAGGCAGCCATAAGCATACCAGGGGTGATTTTATCACAGTTGGAGATACACACCAAAGCGTCCGCACAGTGGGCGTTTACCATATATTCCACGCTATCAGCAATCAAATCACGGCTTGGCAAGCTATATAGCATGCCGCCATGCCCCATCGCAATGCCGTCATCTACGGCAATGGTGTTAAACTCTTTGGCAACGCCCCCTGCTTTTTCAATCTCACGAGCGACAAGCTGTCCTAAGTCTTTTAAATGAACGTGTCCCGGCACAAACTGCGTAAATGAATTGGCAATGGCAATGATTGGCTTATTAAAATCATCGTCCGTCATGCCTGTGGCACGCCATAAGGCTCTTGCCCCTGCCATGTTGCGACCTTGTGTGGAAGTTTTTGAGCGGTATTGTGGCATAATTTTTCCTAAATTGGCGGTTGGCTAAAAGGGTTATTTTAGCACTTTTTAAAGGATAATATTTGAAAAATTTTATTTATAATTTTTATAAATTTAAAAACTTTTAATTATAAAAATAAATTCACCATTTCACAAAAACCCCTTGCCAAATTCGCCATTTTGGGCTACATTTGCACTTTTATTGATAGCATTCATCTAAGTGCCTGCCATGACCAAATCTTACAAATCCGCCATTGTCTTTTTTGTCGCCCTTGTCCTATTTTTGATGAGTTTTTATTATCTCATTCAAGTGTGGCTTATGGTGTTTGCGTCCATTTTGGTGGCGGTTTTTTTGCTAAGTTTGGCACAGCTCACCTGCCAAATTCCCAAAGTGGGCAACTACTTTGCCAAACTGCCCCACGGTGTGCAAGTCGGTGCGGTAACGGTGGCGGTGCTGTCGGTGGCGGCAGGGTTTTTGGCGATGTTTGGCTCGGAGCTTGTCGCTCAGTTTCAAGAGATGAAAGAGCTTGCCCCCAAGTCCTTTGATGCCATAAAAGAGTACGCCAAAGGCTATCCTGTCGTCTATGAATGGCTGACCCAAAATGCGTGGGCGGTGGAATTCCAACAAGACCCCAAGGCGTTCTTTGCCAAATTTCAAGACAGCATTGTCGGTGGTCTGCCTGCATTTTTTGGGGGCATGCTAAGTGGTGTGGGGACGTTTTTTGTGATTTTGGTGGTGGGGCTGTTTTTGGCATTATCGCCAAGCGTGTACACCAAAAGTGCCATTGCCCTTGTGCCAAAGCCGTATCGAGACAAGGGTGAATACCTGCTAAAACGCAGTTATGGGGCGATAGAGCAATGGCTCATCGGGCAGTTTGTGGTCATGGCGTTTGTGGGCGTGGCGACAGGGGTAGCTTTGTGGCTGATGGGTATTCCGTTTGCGTTGGCAATGGGCGTGATTGCCTTTGTGCTGGATTTTGTGCCTGTGATTGGTCCGTGGCTGTCGGCGGTGCCGATTCTGCTCCTTGTGCTGATTGTCTCACCTGATTTGCTACTGTGGACACTTGTTATGATTGTCGTGGTTCAGCAGTTAGAAAGCTATGTGGTCGCCCCAATGGTGCAACAACGACTCATCGACCTGCCCCCTGTGGCTCTACTGCTCTCGCAAATCATCATGGGAACGCTCACAGGCGTGCTTGGTATTGCCATGGCGACACCGCTTATGGTGGTGGCGATTGTGTGGGTGCAGGTGGTGTATGTGAAGTTTGTCTTACAAGACTATTCAATCAAAGTGCTTGACCAAAACGAAAACGACATGAAAACCGACCCCTATGCCGATTATGACGCTTATAAGGCAAAAAGCCAGCCGAAAGTGGTGGTGTTATCCCCAAAGCAAGATGTAAATAATACAGACAAGAAGTCTTAAATGTGAAAATTTTAAAAATAATCATTCTTAACCCCTTGCAATTTTGCACAAAATTTGAGATAATGTACCAATTGATAATTGTTATCGTTTCTTACTTTTTTATCCGTTTTGTATAACTTTTTGTTATGATGAATGCTGTTTAAATCCAAAAACAGCGTTTTTCTTTTGTGGGTTTGTGATGATGACCTTTGAGCATTCTAATAAATACAAGGTGTTGGCGGCGGCTGTGGCGATTATTTTGCATGGCGTGGCAGGCGTGGGTTTGGCAACCATGCAAATGCTTCATATTGAGCCACCTAAAATCACGCCACCGCTTGAAATTCAGATGATTAAGCTTAACAACGAAGAGTCGCCTGAACCACCCAAGCCCGAACCTAAGCCAATGCCCATCCCTGCACAGTCTGTGTCGGCACCTGCCCCACCCAAGGCAGGTCCACCACCAAAAGCTCCCAAGCCTGAGCCTAGACTTGAACCCCAAAAAGAGTTACCAAAACCTAAACCGCCAAAACCTGAGCTTAAACAAGAACATGTTAAACTCGAACCCAAAGAGCCACCCAAGGTCACAGAACCACAGGTGGACATCATCGCTCAGGAGCGAGCTCAAAAAGCCTTTGAACTGCAACAGAAAAGAGAGCGAGAACAGCGTGAACGTGAGCAACAAGAAAGAGAGCGTCAAGCCGAACGTGAACGCCAAGCCGAGCGAGACAGACAAGCCGAGTTAGCACGCCAACAAGCCGAGCGAGACAGACAGGCAGAATTGGCACGCCAAAAAGCAGAAGCTGATGCCAAAGCCCGTGCCGAAGCGGACGCAAGAGCGAAAGCCAAAGCCGAAGCCGATGCCAAAGCCCGTGCCGAACAAGGTCAAGGCAGGGGCGGTGATGGTAAAGACACCAAAACCGACAATAAAACTGGCAATAAAGACACGACAAAAAGCGGTGGTGCTGGCGGTGGTGAGCTAAAAGGTCAAAATTTATCCATCTCCAATGCCAGTTGGAAAAGCAAACCTAACTGGAATGGATTGACGTCCGAAAAATTAAGCGGTTCGGCAAATTTTGTTGCCACGCTCACCATTGATGCTAATGGTAAGATTACCAGTGTCTCTGGCGTGAATACAGGCGATAAAGGCTTGGATAGACAAATCTCCCAAGCCCTTCGCCGAGCCAGATTGCACCCCTTTAAATCATCAAGCGGTCAGCCGATGTCGGGAACAGCGACATTCTCTACGACAGTACAATTTTAAATACAACATTCACTTAACCCATTCTTTATAAGGAATGATTATGGATTTTGCGCATTATTGGCAATATACTGACGCTGTCAGTAAAACATTATTTTTTATCTTGATTGCTTTGTCATTGGTTTCATGGTTTGTGGGTATCACTCGCCTGCTGAGTTCTCGCCAAATGGCAGGCGTGATTGGCAATGAACTCACTGCCGAGATTGATAACGTTAGCAAAGATTTTGATGGGCTTGATTTTAATCAACGCAAAATCATCACTGAGCAGAGCCTGTTACAGAACATCGCTCGCTACCGTTTTGAGCTTGAAAAGGGTTTATCGGTACTCGGCACGACCGCTGCCATTGCTCCATTTATCGGGCTGTTTGGCACGGTGTGGGGGATTTTTCATGCCTTGCATTCTATCGGTCAGAGCGGGCAGGCAGGACTTGCCCAAGTGGCAGGGCCGGTGGGCGAAGCCTTGATTATGACGGGTCTGGGTCTGGTGGTGGCGATTCCTGCGGTGGTGTTTTTTAACATCATCACACGTATCAATAAGCGTGCCATTCATCACGCCAATGATACCGCTCACGCACTGCTTGCCCGTGTGGCACGCTAGGGGGTTATCATGGCGTTTGAACTGGGCGACAACGACAATGGGGGCATGAATGAGATTAACCTTATCCCCCTAATTGACATCATGCTGGTGCTTATGATTATCTTTTTGGTAACAGCAACGGTGCTAAACCCGACCGTACCGCTTGATTTGCCAAAGACATCGGCACAAGTCAATGACGTACCGCCAGAAGTGATACAGATTAGCATTGATGCGGACGGTCAAATTTATTGGGATAAAACGGCTTTGAGCCTAGATGAGCTTAATGCTCGTTTTGGCGAAGAAGTGGCAAAAGGGGCTGACCCCCAAGTTCATCTGCGTGCCGACAAAGAAGGCAAATATGACACAGTCGCCCAAGTGCTGGCAACAGCAAGCGGGGCAGGGCTGACTAAGATTGCTTTTGTCAATGAATGAACTGTTAAAAATAAATCATCATCAAATAAAGCCCTACATTATGTGGGGTTTTATTTATTTGGGCTAAAAATGCGTATCCGTCCAAAAACAAAATTTCATGATATAATACAAAAAATTAACCACATAACATTCAAAAATGCGTATCCGTAAACTCTTTAAATTTGAAAATGCCCACATCGTCCGCAACTGCACGTCCGACCGTTGCAGTCGCTCCATCCATGGGCATAGCTATCAGGTGGAACTTATCCTAGAAGCCCATGCCTTTGATAACGGGCAAATGGTCTATGATTTTGGGCTATTAAAGTCGCACATTAAGGACTTGATTGACAGCTTTGACCACGCAATTACTTTTTGGGATAAGGACGATGGCGATTATATCCGTGCGTGCAAGGACTTTTCGGCTCGCTGGATAAGTCTGCCTGTGTCGCCATCTGCCGAGCAGTTTAGTCGTGTGATTTTTTATTGGGCGGATAAAGTGCTAGCCAATACCACAACCCAAAATGGTGAAACGGACGTATCTGTCTATTCGGTCATCGTTCACGAGACCGCCACAGGGTATGCCCAATGTTTTAAAGAAGACGTAGACAACGAACGCATGGGTAAATTGTCGCTGGATATGTTTGAATTTAGCGAGCAAGTCAAAGCCGAGTGGGGCGATAGCGAGCTGTTTGATAAGCTAAAACGTGGCGAGAAATTTGTCAATCCACAGCCGTTAAGACAAGTGAATTTTAAGGATAAACTATGATAGTATTAGACATTACTCCTAGTGAGCAAGTGATTATTGAAAAAGCAAGTCAAATTGTTGGTATGCCATTGAGTGATTTTATTACTGAGCAAGCCTATCAAACCGCTTTAAAAATAGTTGATAAAGACAAAGGTATTTATTTGACTGATGAAGAGTGGAATAATATGATGGATTTTTTAAATAATCCCCCAGAGCCAAATGAAAAAATGAAAGCGTTAATTGCTCGGGGTTATGAACTTGATAAATCGTAAGCATTCATTGGTATTTGAACCGTTAAATAAAAATCACGATAGGTTTTTATTTGACTGTGGTAATGACATATTAAATCGTTTTATTAAACAACTTGCCAGTCAAATTATAAAAAGACAGGAAGCGGTTATTTATGTTAGTCATGAAAATGGTCGTGTCATTGGATTTTACACTTTATCAGCGGATAAAATACAAAAATCGGACAGTCCTGATGAATTAAAAAATCAATCACCACATACTGCCATACCTTGCATATTGATTGGGCGTTTGGCGGTTGATAAAAATTATCAAGGCATGGGAATCGGTATTGATTTGTTGGCACACGCCTTACGGCGAGTAAAAAGAACAGCTGAGTTGATTGGTGTGGCTTTTGTGATTGTTGATGCCAAAGATGAACAGGCAAAATCATTTTATCAAAGTTATGGATTTTTTGAATTGCAAAATACACCATTGAGAATGGCTTTTCCTGTTTCTAAAATTGAACGTGAAGAATGAAAACTTTAATCCTAAAAAACGAAACCGACACCCAGCGCCTTGCCAACGCCCTTGCCAAAACCAATCCCACAGGCAGTCTGTGGCTATCGGGCGATTTGGGGGCGGGCAAAACGACCTTTACCCGTTATCTTTTGCGTGCATTGGGGCATACAGGGGCGGTAAAAAGCCCAACTTATACCCTAGTTGAGCCGTATAACATCAACGGCAAGCCTGTGTACCATGCCGACCTATATCGCCTAAATGACCCAGAAGAGCTGGATTTTATTGGGTTTTTTGAATATTTTGATGAGCCAAATTCACTGGTCATCATCGAATGGGCAAGCCGTGCCGAGAGCATTTTGCCAAAGCCTGATATAACGATAAACATCACAAGACAAGCTGATGAAAGTCGGGTGGTTCAGATTGTTGGGGTGGATTTGGATTTGTCATGAATTTACATTATCAATCCCTACCCGACAACACCGTCCTATCGCTTATCGCCCCAACCGCTAGCGGTAAGACCGATTTGGCGTGCCGTCTGTATGAGACAGGGCGGTTTGAGCTGATTTCGGTGGATAGTGCCCTGATTTATGAGGACATGAACATTGGCACGGCAAAACCGACCGATGATGAGCTTGCCCGTTTTCCGCATGATTTGGTGAATATCATCAAGCCGACCGAAACTTATAATGTGGCGACTTTTGTGGCGGAGGTGGAGCGACTCATTGGCGACATTCACGCACTGGGCAAGATTCCGTTACTTGTGGGCGGTACGATGATGTATTATATGGCGTTACTTGATGGCTTATCCGCCGTGCCTGACACCGACCCTGCCATTCGCCAAAAGGTCATGGTGTGGCTGTCTGATAAAGGCATTGGCGAGCTGTACGCCTATCTGCAAACGCATGACCCCAAGATTTGTGAGCGTCTAAAAATCTCCGACACCCAGCGTATCACAAGGGCGGTGGAAGTTCATGTACAGACAGGCACACCCATGAGCGCATGGCAAGATACGCCCAAAGTCGCCCCTTGTCATAATCCACGCCAGCATTGGCTGACTCTATCGGTTGAGCCTGAGCGTGCGTGGTTACATGAGCGTATCGCCAAACGCCTTGACATCATGTGGGAGCAGGGACTGGTTGATGAAGTGATTCATCTTTTGCAAAAATACCCCGATTTAACGCCCAATATGCCGTCCATGCGGTGCGTGGGCTATCGGCAGGTATTGGAGTTTTTGGCGATAACCGACCATGAGATTATGCAAATCTCCCCCATTTGGCAAGCATTTGCTCTAAATTTACAAAAAAACAACAAAATGACTGCCAAAAATGGCAAGAATTTTGTAACAAAAGGGCAAAATATGCATGATATGGCTTGCCAAGACATGAAAAATAAGGCATTATATGCAACAAGGCAACTGGCAAAACGCCAATCAACATGGCAAAGACAACTGACCAGTTTACCCCAATTTATAAACGCCAATGAAATGAATAAAACAAAGGCTAGCATAACAAGTGACCCCCAGTCACAGCAACGGATTTTTTCATTTGCAAGCATGAAAGATGCACAAAATGAGCTTTTGGCGTGATTTTTAACGTATTTTTCCAAGCACCGTTGGTTGCTTTTTTCTTGTGTTAATTTTGGAGAACAACAATGTCAAAAGGGCAAAGCCTACAAGACCCCTTCTTAAACGCTCTGCGTAAAGACCGCATTCCCGTGTCTATTTTTTTGGTGAATGGTATCAAGCTACAAGGTCAGATTGAGTCATTTGACCAGTATGTTGTATTGCTTAAAAATACCGTCAGCCAAATGGTCTATAAGCATGCCATTTCTACCGTTGTCCCCACTCGCAACCCACGCACAGATGGTGCAACCCCTAGCACAGGTACGGGCTATCCGTCATCGGTGGGCGTGATGAGTGGCAGTAACTATCAAGGCACGGGCTATCCTAATGCAGGCTTTGACCGTCAAGGCTTTGGCGGTGGAGCAGGCACAACCCGTCCTGTGGGTGGCTTTACTCGCACTCCGCCAAACCAAGGTTTCGGTGGCAATCAAGGCTTTGAACGTGGTGGCTATCCACAAGGGGGCATGGGCTTTAATCAAGGCTTTGAGCGTTCGGGTTTTGAAGAGCGTGGCTTTGATGGTAAAGGCTTTGAGAAAAATGAACGTGGCTTTGATGGCAAGGGATTTGATAATAAAGCCTTTGACAACAGCACCTTTGACCGCCAAGGGTTTGACAAAGCCAGTGACGATGAATAATGTCGCTTGTGGTAACTAACCATAAAAAGCTCACATGATGTGGGCTTTTTTATCGTAAAAGTTTTTATGATAAAAGTTATCGCAGTTTGATAAAAATGTACCATAAAACATCGCCAAATATGGTATCATACCCATTTTATTTTACAAACCATCCGTCACTCATGAACGACCAAACCCCGAACACAGCCGATCTTGATACTGATTTTATCAGCGTGGGCTTGACCGCCATTAACACCGAACAAGAAGCATTGGCACTGCTTAAAGATGAGCTTGATGAGCGTTTTGTGCAGGCGTGTCAGGCGATTTTGGCGTGTCGGGGGCGTGTCGTGGTGACAGGCATGGGCAAGAGTGGACATATCGGGCGTAAGATAGCGGCGACATTGGCAAGCACGGGCACGCCTGCATTTTTTATGCACCCAGGGGAGGCGGGGCATGGCGATTTGGGCATGCTGGTACAGGGCGATGTACTGATTGCCATTTCTAACTCAGGGCAGTCCGATGAGATTAAAATGCTTATCCCTGTCGTTAAACAGTTGGGCATTCCCCTGATTAGTATCAGCCGTGACCGTCGTGGGTTTTTACCCAAATCTGCCAATATCGCTTTGACCCTTGGTAATTTTGAAGAAGCCTGTCCGCTCGGACTGGCACCGACATCAAGCACGACCGCCACACTGGCACTGGGCGATGCGTTGGCGGTGGCACTGTTGCATGCTCGGGGTTTTACCAGCAATGATTTTGCCTTGTCGCACCCAGCAGGGGCATTGGGGCGTAAACTGTTGACCCGTGTCAAGGATGTCATGCACACCGAGAACCTGCCTGTGGTGCGAGCCGATACCAGTCTTGATAAAGCCTTGCTTGTGATGACAGGGGGGAGACTGGGCTTGGCGGTGGTGGTTGATGAACAGGATGGTGTGGTGGGTATTTTTACCGATGGCGATTTACGGCGTAAACTGGCGGATAACGTGTCGCTATCGGCCCCCATGAATACGCTCATGACCAAGCATCCTAAGCATACCACGGGCGAGATGCGAGCGTCTGATGCCCTAACGCTGATGAATGAGCATGCCATTAGTCAGTTATTGGTACTGGACAACGGTAGGCTTGCAGGCGTGATTAGCATTCATGACTTGCTAAAAGCAGGCGTGAGCTAAATTTTGTAAAACAACAAAAGGAAAAGGCATGAGCGACTTAACCAAACGATTGCAAGCGGTCAAACTTTTTGCCATGGACGTGGATGGGATTTTGTCAGACGGGCAAATCATCTACGATGCCAATGGGATAGAGACCAAAGCCTTTTATGTCCAAGATGGTGTGGGATTAAAGGCATTAAAAGAGCAGGGCATTATCCTTGCCATCATCACAGGTAGAAACTCGCCCATGGTGGCACGTCGTGCCGATGAGCTGGGCATTGACCATGTGGTGCAGGGGCGAGATGACAAATTTACCGCTTTATCCGCTCTTGCCGATGAGCTTGGACTGTCTGTGGGCGAGTGTATGTACATGGGTGATGATTTGCCTGACCTAAAAGCCGTGCGTGAAGCGGGCGTGGGCGTGTCTGTGCCAAATGGCTGTGCTGAAACACAAGCGGTGGCGGACATCGTAACTACCAAATCAGGCGGTCATGGTGCGGTGCGTGAAGTGTGCGAGCAGTTGTTAAAGGCAAAAGGGGCTTATGATGCCTTTATCGCCCAATACATCTAAACGTTTAAGCTAGCAATAATCAAGCTCAAAGATAGAGATAATCACTCATGAATCTAAAAATTCTCAGCGTGCTTGGTGTGATGGCACTCATGGTCGGGGCATGGTTTTTTTACAAAGAAGACGTCAAAATCGAACCTGCCGTGCCATCTGCCCCTGTCGTCTCTTATGAAGTAACCGAGATTAAGGCGGTGCAGACCAGTCCTGAGACGGGCGAGATTGAATACACGCTAACGGCGGACAGTTTGGCAAAAAACAGTGCGGGCGTTGATGAGATGAAAAATGCCAAAATGGACTGGACACCACCAAATAGCGAAACTTATCATTTAGAAGCCAGCCTTGCCAGTTTGGAGCAGACCACGGGCGATTTGTTATTACAAGAAGGTTTTGTGTTGGTGCGACAAGGCGATGACACTAAGCCTGATATGACCATCAAAGGTAATCTACTAACAGGCAATACCAAACAGCGTCAAGTGGCAAGCAGTGAACCTATCAGCGTCACCCAAGGGGAAGACAGCTTTATGGCACAGGGTTTTACAGGGGATTTACAGACAGGAGAGTATGAATTTTATCGCATTCAAATGGAATTTGCCCCACCCAAGCGTGAAGACAAGCCCTTATTTTAATTCATTTATCATGGATATCTTATGAGAACATCACACTTAATATCAGCCCAATTCCTACTTTTTGTGGCAGGGATGGGTATGGCGTTATCCGCCCATGCTCTGCCATCGGACGCCAGTCAGCCTATTCGTCTGCTTGCTGACAAAGCGACATACAGCGAGCGTACAGGCGTAACCAGTTATTCGGGCAATGTCATCATCGAGCAAGGTACGCTCAAAATCACCGCCGATAACATCACGCTAAACCTAGATGACAAACGCAGTATTAACACTGCCCTAGCAACAGGTCGCCCTGCAACCATGCAACAAGTTGTCACTCAAGAAAAGGGTCTTGCCAAGGGGCAGGCAAATAAGATTGATTACAACGCCGTGACAGGTATCATCACGCTCACAGGTAATGCCAAGCTGACCCAAGCAGGGGCGAGCTTTTCGGGCAATACCATTCGTTATAGCCTAAAATTGGGCGATGTGGAAGCCAATGCTGGCGGTGGTCGCCGTGTGGAGTTGGTGTTTCCGCCAAGCGAGTCCAACAGTCAAACAGGTGTTCGCCCATGACCACGCTTGCCATGCACCATTTGGGCAAACGCTATGGACAGCGTTGGGTGGTTAAAGATGTCTCTTTTGAGATAAACGAAGGGCAAGTGGTGGGTATCTTAGGGCCTAATGGGGCAGGTAAGACCACCAGTTTTTATATGGTTATCGGGCTTGTGCCGATGGATAAAGGGCAAGTCATGTTGGGCAATACTGATTTGTCCAAAAAAGCCATGCACGAGCGTGCCAAGGCAGGTATTGGCTATCTACCCCAAGAAGCATCTATTTTTCGTAAGCTGACCATTGAGCAGAATATTTTAGCGATATTGCAGACCCGTCAGGATTTGGATAAACCTGCCCAATTTGCCGAGCTTGAAAAGCTCATTGGCGAGTTTCATTTGGAGCACGTACGGCATTCGCTGGGCATGAGTGTGTCAGGGGGCGAACGTCGTCGCTGTGAGATAGCCCGAGCGTTGGCAAGCAACCCTAAGTTTATCTTGTTAGATGAGCCGTTTGCAGGGGTTGACCCCATTTCGGTGGGTGACATCAAGGAGGTCATCACCGCCCTAAAACAGCGGGGCATTGGCGTACTGATTACTGACCATAATGTGCGTGAGACCTTATCCATCTGCGAGAAGGCTTATATCGTCTCCGAAGGCAACATCATCGCCCAAGGCTCGCCCAGTGATATTTTACAAAATGAGTTGGTGCAAAGAGTGTATTTGGGCAGAGATTTTATGGTGTAGGCTGGGCATGCCTACCATTAAATCTCTTTTCAAACTAAGTATAAATCCTTGTGAATACTAGGGCGTGCCTCACATTGAGAACATTCTTATAAAAATAAGGATAGTAGTCCAAAAAGTATGCTGAACTAGGTTTTCCGTTCGCCCTGAGCCTGCCTGCGGGTAGGAAAACCGTTAGGTTTCCCAAGCTCGCCACGAACGGTTTTCTTTATAGCATATTTTTTGAACCAGAGCCAAAATAAGATGAAAACTTGAAAACTTCAATCAATTTTTGCATGAAAAATGGCTATCCGACCACTTAATCGTGTAAATTTTCAAGATTTTACCTTAATTTCTTTAAATTAAGTGGTCGGATTGTTTTTCTGTGTCACTTGTCTGATAAAAGACTCATAGCCTGCGATTTCTCTTAAAAAACGGGCGATTTTTCGTGATTTTCATTGCAAATACCAAAGGCACGCCCGCCTGAGGGTTGAAGTTTTTAAAAATCCACAAAAATCTGGGTTTGGAAGGCAGTCTATTGATGGTGTTTTTATAAAAGAATACACGCACCTAGCCCATCCACGCAAATTTAATAATAAACAATAGGGCAACCACCGCAACAGGAGCGTTGATTTCTTTGTAGCGACCTGTGGCAAGCTTCATCACGCAGTAGCTGATAAAGCCAAAAGCAATGCCTTCGGTGATGGAGTAAGTAAATGGCATCATGGCGGTGGTAATAAAGGCAGGCGTGGCTTCGGTCAAATCATCCCATTCTACCTTGATGAGACTGCTCGCCATCAAAATCCCCACAAACACGAGCGAACCTGCCGTGGCATAAGCAGGCACGATACTGGCAAGTGGCGAGAAGAAAATGGTAAGTAAAAACAGCACGCCCACGACCACAGCAGTCAGTCCCGTGCGACCGCCGACCGACACGCCCGAACCACTTTCGATGTAGGTACTAATGGCGGATGTTCCCATGAATGACCCTGCCATGGCACTGGTGCTGTCCACGAGCAGGGCTTGTTTCATTTTGGGGAATTTACCGTCTTTGTCGGCAAAACCTGCCTTGTCCGCCACCGCAATGAGCGTGCCTGATGAATCAAACAGGTTCACGAGCATAAATGAGAAAATAACCCCAAACAACGCCACATCCAATGCCCCCATGATGTCCACCTGTCCGACCACGGGCGTGAGAGCAGGGGGTAGTGAGAGAATTTCTCCTGAGAATTTGACGTTGTCATCAAACATCAGAGCAAGGGCGGTAACCACCACGATAGAAACCAATACCCCAGAGTGACGACCTTTGGCTGCCATGACAACGATGATAAAAAAGCCAAGTACGCCCATCAGTAGCGTGGGCGAATGTAGGTTGCCCACTGTCACAAGCGTGGCTTCATTAGGCACGACCAGTCCCATGTTCTTAAAACCAATCAAGGCGATAAATAGCCCAATGCCTGCACTGATACCCACGCGCAGTCCCAAAGGAATGCTTGCCATGAGCCAATAACGAATCTGAAAAATCGTCATCAAAAACAGCCCCACTGACCCCCAAAAAATCGCCCCCATGCCCGTCTGCCACGAATAGCCCATCTTAGAGACGACCACAAATGCAAAAAAGGCATTAAGCCCCATGGCAGGAGCAAGAGCGATGGGCAAGTTGCTAAACAGTCCCATCGCTATCGTGCCAAAGGCGGCGATAAGGCAAGTGGTAACAAAAACGACCTGTGTGTCCATGCCTGTCACGCCCAAAATGGACGGATTGACAAAGACGATATAGACCATGGTAAAAAATGTGGTAATGCCAGCGATGAGTTCGGTTTTGGCGGTGGTATGGTGTGCGGATAATTTAAAGAAGTTGTCTAGGAGGGTTTTCATTGGTGAGCCAAAAGATAAGCGAGATGTAAAAAGACCAATGAAAAACAAAAGGCTTGTTTTTCTGGCAAATTGTAGCAAATTGTTTGGGTAAACACAATCATTTTATTTCTTGAACTTTCTAAAATGTAAATAAGTTTGTAAAGGCTTAATACGCCCTATTAAAATTGAACGATTTTTTGAATTTTATGCTAAAATTGACCGTTTGATTCTTTGCATGGTTTGTATTTCATGACGACATTTTGCTCCGATAATAATAGCCTTAATATCCCCCATTCTGATGATTTTGCCCACCAAAAGGCGGTCGTTTTGCTCTCAGGGGGGCTTGACTCCACCACTTGTCTGTATTGGGCGAAAGCGGTTTTTAAAGAGATTACCGCCATCAGTTTTCGCTACGGGCAGCGGCATTCAAGCGAACTTGCGTTTTCATCCGCCATCGCCCAGACACTTGGCGTGTCACACCGTATCATTGACATTGACATCGCTCAGCTTGGCGGTTCGGCATTGACCGACACCAGCATTGATGTGCCTGATTATCAAGCGGACAGTGATGCCGTGCCTGTCACCTACGTCCCTGCTCGTAACACCATTTTTCTATCCTATGCCCTAGCCGTGGCAGAAGTGACCGAAGCCTGTGCCATCATCATCGGGGTAAGTTCGGTTGATTTCTCGGGCTATCCTGACTGCCGAGACGACTACATTCGTGCCTTTGAGACCATGGCAAATCTTGCCACCGTGGCAGGGCGAGCAGGCAGACGCCTATCCATCATCGCTCCCTTGCAACACTTATCCAAAGCTGAGACCCTAACGCTTGGACTATCACTGGGCGTGGACTATGCCCAAACCGTGTCATGCTACCGTGCCGATAGTGACGGGCGAGCTTGTGGCGAGTGCGACAGCTGTGTGCTACGTCATCAAGGCTTTGTGCAGGCAGGTGTTCCTGACCCCACCCGTTATCAAAATAAACCAACGCAAGGATAAACCCCATTCTCAATTTTTTATAAGTGCTTGATTTATCAAGGGGCAAATTGAAATTCGCCCCTTGTATATCCAGACTAATCATAGACAATCGATAAGTTATAGTCTGCCAACTTTGAAATAATGCTGTGTCAAACTCGCTCGTAGTGCTACTTGTACAACTTCGCTCGTTTTCCTTGTCTTATTTCAAATTTGTTTGACTATACCATTTTAAGTTGGGAATGAAGCAAGGATAAATAGGGCGTGCCTGCCCTTTATAACACTATTTACAATATAGAAATATTTTAGAAAAAACTAATCGTTTTTGCATGAAAAATGGCTACCCGACCACTTAATCTTATAAGATTAAAGATGGTCTTGGATTTTACGGATTAAGTGGTCGGGTGTTTTTCATAATAAAAACTTGTCTGATAGAATGACTATCAGCCTGCGTTTTTTCCTTGAAAAACGGGCGATTTTTCTCATTTTTCACTGCAAATACAAAAGGCAGGCACGCCCTAACTTTCAAAATTAGGTAGTGGTCTAAAAAGTATGTTGAACTAGGTTTTCCGTTCGCCCTGAGCCCTGCCCACGGGCAGGAAAACCGTTAGGTTTCCCAAGCTCACCACGAACGGTTTTTCTTGTAGCATACTTTTTGAACCAGAGCCCAAAATTATTTTTTATTTTAACCCAAGAGATTCTCATGAACGACTTATTTAACGCCAACACCCCCACGCCTGCACCTGATGACAAAACCAACAAACGCAAAAACAACCCCGAGCTGTTACGCCACACCATCCTAGTCTGTGCCAAAAATCTCATGCTAGATGTCGGCATTGGCAATCTGTCCATGCAAAAAGTGGCAGACATGGCAGGCACGAGCAAAGGCGGACTGTTTCATCATTTCAAATCCAAAGACGAACTCATCACCAGCGTGGCAGAGCTGTTCATCGCCCAAATCAACACCGCCATATTAGCCGACATGGACGCACACCCCACCGAGATGGGAGCGTTTACCAAAGCCTATGTGCGGGTAATGTTTGACAACCAAGAGATTGGACTACAAAGCGACTGGGCGGGACTTATCCGAGCGATGAACGCTGACAGCCAGATGAATGAGTTGTGGATAAGTTGGCTCGCCCAAAAAATCAAAACCCACGCAAGCACCGACAGCGACCCACGTCTGCCCGTCATACGCTGTGCTGTGGACGGGGCGTGGCTCAATAACATTCCCCATGATGAACTGCCTGCCATGCGAACGTATCTGCTGGCATTGGCAGATGATGTTTCGCCAAATCTTTAAAATCATGACAAGCTCAATGATATGCGAACGGTAAGAATAAAACCATTAAAAAAGGGCGTGATGAACACGCCCTCACAAGCTCGTGACAAATATCAAGCTCGTTAGCCATACAGCCAAAATCAGACAGACCCATCAACCCACCGATACCGCCACATCATAATTGGCAAATACATCGGTGAGCTTTTTGATGTCGTCATCATTGTTATGTACCAGCAGAAAAAAGGCATTTTCATGCGAGCCAAGCCCCACCAATTTTAGCCCATGCCCTGCTAATTGTTCATTGAAATAGTTAAAAAACAGCTCACGCATGGCTTCAAATCGTGCCATCTGTTTTTGTATCATGGCATCAAACATCATGTTAATGTCAGTACCATCAAAATCATCGTCTTCATCATCGTCATCGCCACATATTTGGGCATAATGCTCCAAAAACTCATCTTCAATGGCAATGCCACGCTGTTTTATCAAAGCGAATTTGTCAAAATCCAAATAAGGCTCTTTCCACTCCATGTATTCCATAAATTGCCCATCGGCAGGGGTTTGATAGTTATTATCGCTATCCCAACCCAGCACAGGAAACAGCACATCTGCCACCAAATCACATTCGCCATCATAATTAATGCCATCTAGTAACGATATCGGCACACTTGCACACTGCTGTAATACTCCTTTGATGTCGGTCAAATCAGACATAAATTTACTCCCAGTTAATATTTAAAAACGATTCTCATTGTAGCATAGCAAATAAAGCTTGTAAATCCATCAAGCCATCAATGCCATTAATAACACCAACAAAAACCATTCACCGCATGGCAAATGGTTTTTTGTTGTTACCGTGCCCAAATCTAAATGGCATAACCCAACGCATAGAACGCCACCAAGGCAATGGCAATGATGACCGTACCGATGTTAAGCTTTTTAAACTCACCAGAGATGACACGACCCAGCACGAGCGAGCCAAAGCCTAACATGATACCTGTGACGATGTTAGCAGTCAAAACAATAAACACCGCACAAATAAGTCCGCTCATCGCCTCCACAAAGTCATCAAAATCAAGTTTGGAGACGTTACTTAGCATGAGTAGTCCCACATACATGAGTGCAGGGGCGGTGGCATAGTTTGGCACCAAAAATGCCAATGGCTGAAAGAACAGCATGAGCAAGAACAGACCACCCACGACCACTGCCGTCAGCCCTGTTTTACCACCGACTGCCGTACCTGCCGCCGACTCGATGTATACCGCCGCAGGGGCGGTACCGAACACACCCGACATGAGTGATGACACCGAGTCTGCCGTGAGAGCCTTACCGCCACCCACGATTTGCCCGTCTTTGTCAATGAGACCTGCCTGCCCCGCCACCGCACGAATCGTCCCTGTGGCATCAAACACCGCCGTCATGACAAGGGCAAACACCGCAGGCAACACCGTCGCATTTAACGCTCCCATGACATCCATCGCCCCAAACAACGACTCATCGCCAAAACTTGGCAGTTTAAAAATAGAACCGCCAAATTTGACATTCGGGTCAAAAATCAGCCCGATGATGGTAATGGCGATAATCACCCATAAGATACCGCCCTTGACCTGACGTTTTTCAAGACCGACAATCGCCGCCAGACCGATGAGCGACATGATGACCCCAAAGGAGGTAAATTCACCCATCTTGACAGGCAGTCCTGCATCATTTTTGATGACAAGCCCCACGCCATTGGTAGCGATGAGTAGCAAAAATAAGCCAATCCCAATCCCTGCACCATGAGCTATAGAACTGGGTAGGTTCTTTAAAATCCACGCCCGAATGCCTGTGATCGATATCAGCGTAAACAGCAACCCCATTAAAAAAATCGCCCCTAAGGCGACAGGAATACCAATGCCTTGACCCAGCACCAAGCTAAATGCGGTAAATGCCGTCAAGCTAATGGCACAGCCGATTGCCATTGGCACATTGGCAAATACGCCAATCAAAATAGAACCAAACCCTGCCACCAAACACGTGGCGATAAAGACCGACTCGGCAGGAAAGCCAGCATCAGCGAGCATCCCCGGCACGACAATCACTGAATACACCATCGCCAAAAACGTGGTCAAGCCTGCGATGACTTCTTGGCGTACCGTTGAGCCACGTTCATTGATGTTAAAAAAAGAAAGCAAAGACATAAATCGCCTTATCTTAAATTGCTCAAAAAATAGCGGGTAATTTTACCGTATAATTACAATTTTTACAAATATTAACGAAAATTTTTTTATGACATATGCCTTGTTTTATGATTGGTAATTTAGGCAATTTTTGGGTAAAATAGGCGGATTATCTTATTATCTTTTACCCCACTTAAATTCTTAAATTGCAAAATACCATCATGAAAAATTCCCAAGAAAATATCCGCCTACCCAACTTTCATGTTCATCTGGTGCGTCAGCATGATGATGACTTTATCAATGAAGACATTGCTTTGGCAGAGTATATTGGCACCTATGGCAAAGGCTTGATTTTGTATTTTTATCCCAAGGACAACACCCAAGGATGTAGCGTGCAGGCGAGCGACTTTACCGCCTTGTCTGATGAGTTTGCCAAACTTGGCTATGTGGTGCTTGGTGTGTCTCGTGATGGCGTACGCTCGCATCAGAATTTCATCAGCAAAAAAGAGCTGGGCATTGGGCTTATCAGCGACCCTGATGAGACGCTGTGCCAGCATTTTGATGTCATCAAAGAAAAAATGATGTACGGCAAAACCCACCTAGGCGTGGTGCGTTCGACGTTCGTGTTTGACAAAACAGGGGAGATGGTCGCAAGTTTTCGCAACGTCAAAGCCAAAGAACACGCCAACGCTCTACTGGATTTTTTAAAAAATCTATGAAAGTCATGCACTTATCATCATCGTTAAAGCACGATGAAGCCGAACGGGGTATTTTTGCCATCACGCATGCCCTGTCCAAAGCAGGGCATGAATCCGTGGTCATTGGCTCTGCCACCACCGATGATGAGCTTGTACTTCGCTTGCTTCGTGATGACACTGAGTATTATCGCATTCCCATGGCAAAAAAATCGTGGCTGTCATTGGTACACGTCCTAAAACTTAGACGACTCATCAGCGAACACGAACCCGACATCGTCCACGTCCATTCTCGCACGCCTGCATGGGTGCTACATTGGGCAATCCGTCCGCTACCTGACGACAAAAAACCCAAAATCGTGGCGACCATCTATGGCTTTTACCCATTTAACAACTACGGCAAAGCCCTGTTTTTCTCTGACGTCATCATCAGTGCGTCTCGCAGTATTGACAAATATCTCAAAGAAAAACTCGCCATCAAAAAAGAAGAATACAACATCCAAGAATTCCCCTTTAAAATCATCTGCGTCCGCCGTGGTGTGGACACTCGCAAATACCCCTATCGCCATCATGCATCCGTGCATTGGCTTCATGGCGTGTTTGCCGAATATCCCGAACTTGAACACAAAAAATGGCTCGTATTTCCCACACCTGTCGGACATGAATACGGTCAAGACTGGCTTGTGGACATTTTGGGCAACTTACAAGAAAAATTCCCAAGCATCCACGCCATCATCATGGAAGATGATTTGGCGAATGCCACCGACCAAGACATCGCCCACGAAGAGTTTGTCCAACGTCTGCACGCTTTGGGACTAAATAGCCGTGTGACGTTCATCGGACGGCGACCCCCTGACATGAAAGAATGGCTGTCATCTGCCAATGTGGTGCTTGCCCTTGCCGAACGCCCCGAGAGTATTGGCATTACCGCCATTCAAGCGATACATCTTGGCACGCCTGTCATCGGTTGGGCAAGGGGGGCATTTGCCGATATCCTACAAACCACCTACCCCCAAGGACTGGTCAAAGAAGAAACTGCCCTTGCTCTGTGCAAAAACATCAAATTCCACCTACAAAACAAAACTCGCCCCCCAATGACGCACGAATACACCATCGAGCAGATGACTGCTGAGACTTTGGCGGTGTATCAGTCGCTTGTGCCAGACTGTCATTTGGTTGATAAAGATAGACATGATAATCTGGTCTGTGTCAAAGCCGAAAGTGCCTAAAAATCATGGTCTTACAAGTTATTTTTGCACGGAGCGTTTACAGGCGTTTTAAAGTTATTTATAATCGGTTTTGTAGATTATTTGGTTTTATAAAAATAATCTACCTTTTTATTGGTTGTATAAGGCTGTTTTATGAAAAAACTAAGCAAGCTTGGCAAAATCGCCCTAACATCTGTCCTATCAGCAACCCTGCTGTCAGGCTGTGCAACCAGTGCATTGTTAGAAAAGGACTCAGGCGGTACTTACCCACCCAAAAGAGGGTACTAACCAATGACGTCGTTGTGGCATTTGGTAAGCCATCATTAAAGCTACCCAACATCCCATCGGATGCGGTCGTGATTGTCGGTCAGCGTAACAGCTATGTGTTGGTTGAAGGTGGGACTCGCTTTAACAATCTCATCACTCGCCTTGATCCACGCCATATCAGCCTTACCAAAGGCTTGGACTTTTATTCTGCCAATAATGACGGCAGTTTTACCGGTGAACTTGCCTTTAAATACACCAAGTTAAAAGCCGAAGTGACCAACGAAGAGCTAAACTTCTTTTTGCAAAATGGCGTCAAAGAATGCACCAATCACAGCGAATCGAATCTTTGGGCTCAAAGCTACTGCTTTGATATTCCCCTAAAAGGTCATACCTATCCTGCCGTGAGCAATCAGTCCAGCCTAAAAGCACTGAGTAAAGCCTACCCTGTCACCATCTACACCAATGAGCAAACCACGGCTTACCGTGAAGGGCAAAGCAGTTCTGTTGAAAACTGGTGCTGTTTCCTTTCGCCGCCGCTTTTGATGTGGTCACCTTGCCACTGCAAATCATCGGGCAAATTTTTGACTGATATTAAAGTTTATGGTTGATAAATAGGACGTATTTGGGTGCGTCCTATTTTTGTGGATAATTGCTCTATGATGATTGCCATAGGAAAAACATAGAAGTCATGATAAAATACGCCTTTTGCCATGACAATGGCATCAAGGACATCTTGTGGATACCGAACTCATCAAAATCATTCTTGCCTTTGTGGTGCTGATAAATCCGTTTAGTGCCTTGGGGCTTTTTTTAAACCTAACCAAAGGTTATCCTGCCAAAGACCGCCAAAAAGTCGCCCAAATCGCCTGTGTGACGGTGTTTATTGGCATTGTCTTTTTTACCATTTTAGGTGAAAGCCTGCTAAAAGTACTGGGCATTTCGGTGGGGTCGTTTCAGGTGGCAGGTGGGATTTTGGTATTCTTGATTGCCATTAACATGATGAATGGCGGTGGCAACCCTGTCAAGCCCAACGAAGAAGAAGTGGAAGTTAGCTCATCCTTGACAGCGTCAGCGGTTGTACCCCTTGCCATCCCCATGATGATAGGGCCGGGCGGTATCTCAACGGTCATCATTTATTCCAGCCAAGTCAAAGGCGTGTTTGAAGTAGGCATGATTTTGGCGGCGGGGCTGTGCATTAGTGTGTTTTGTTATGCATCACTCATGGCGGCAGGTAAAATCAGTCGCTTTTTGGGTGATACAGGGCTTAACATCCTAAGTCGTATCATGGGCATGCTACTTGCTGCGGTGGCGATTGAGATTTTGATTAATGGACTTAGAACCTTATTTCCACAGCTGATGAGCTAAGCACGCTACAAAAAGCAAACATGACAAAACAAGGCTTGTGTTATAATTTTTGACTTTTTGCTTGTTTAAACATACCCATGCCAATATTTAACATCAAAACTCCCAAAAAAGGCACCTTGCTTTATAAAATCTATGACTTTTTTCGGGATAACATCAACCTTGTTATCTCAATCATTGTCGCTATTTGTGTGTATTTTTCTTTGTCTGATGTGCGTTTTTTAAAGCGGTTTGTGCCAAGCATTAACATGGAGACGGTGTATTTGTTGGCGTGGGACAGCTTTTTGGTGGCGTATTTGCTACTGGCACTTAGAATGTTCATTACAACGAACTCCGAAGACATCAAAAAACGAGCTCATGAGCAGTATGAACGCAAACGCATCATGATTATTTTGATACTAATCACGTCTTTTATTAGCATGATTGCCATTATCAATGAGATGCGTATCAGTGCTCAGTATGAAGGTTGGCTTTCCACCTTACATGTTTGCATCACTTTTGGTACGCTCATTGTCTCATGGTTGTTTATCCATACTTTATTTGCCTTGTATTATGCCCATGGTTATTATGATGCCACTCATGACGATAAATATCCGCTTGATTTTCCTTATGAAAACAACCCTGATTATTGGGATTTTTTGTATTTTTCGTTGGGTATTGGGGCGACAGGGGGCGTGCCTGATGTCTCATTTACCAGTAAAAAACTCCGTCGTGTGGGGACGTTTCATAGTGTATTGTCCTTTTTCTTTAATACGGCAGTGTTGTCGCTTGTGATGGAAATGATGGGGTCGCTGGTTTCGCCATAAAATGATTTAATGTGATGAAATGGGTGTGAAAATTGGTAGAGAATTTTGCCAAAATGTTGTATCATAAAGAGTTTTTTATGATTTTAAAAAGTGATGTATTATGGAAAAAATGCGTAATTTTATGCAGAGTTGGGCGGGTAAGGCGGTGCTTGTCATCACGCTTATTCCTATGGCATTTTTGGGTGTGCAGTCATTTAGCGGTGGCGGGCAGATTGCCCCCAACCAAATCGTCAAAGTGGGTGATACTGCCATTGATACTACAACCTTTCAGTCAGAAGTCAATAACTATCGGACTCGTCTGCTTGAACAAGTGGACGGCAGTCTGATTAATGATAAAGCCCTAAATGATGAAGTGCTAGACAGCATGATTGACAGGGCGTTGTTAGAAAACCAAGCTCAGTTTTTTGGTATGACGGTCTCTGATGATGCCATTACTCGTCTACTGCAAGCTGACCCGACTTTCCATGATGCTAACGGCAAATTCTCTAATGATGTGTTTGCTCAGTATTTACAAAGCCGTGGCATGACCAAGGACATGCTCTTTACCATGTTTCGCACGCAGTTGTCGCTACGACAGCTCACGAGCAGTATTTTGGGAACGGCTGTTTATCCTGACAGCCAAATCAGTCGTCTGATAGACCTGCAAACCCAAAGCCGTGAAGCATGGGTGGTGCGTTACAACTGGCAGGATTTTGCCGATAAAGTGACGGTTAGTCCTGCTGAGATTGAGGCTTATTATAACGCCAATAAGCAGAACATGACTCAGTCGCCAAGCGTGGATTTGGCTTATGTCACTCTAAGCGATGCTGACATTAAAGTGGATGCTGTGAGCGAAGATGAGATTCGTGCAGAATATCAAGCCAGCCTACAAGGTCAGGGCGACGGCAGACAGTTGTCGCATATTCTCTTGACGGGAGATAATGCCGAGCATCGTGCCAAAGACATCAAAGCAAAACTGGACGCAGGCGAGTCTTTTGAAGCACTTGCCAAAGCACATTCGGATGACCCCACAGGCGAGAGCGGTGGCGACATCGGAAGCTATAACCCTGCCTTTTTTGGCGACAGTAGCAGTGCTGTGGAGAATGCCATCAGTGGGCTGACAGCAGGGGGCGTGAGCGAGCCTGTGCAGACAGGGTTTGGTTATCACATTTTTAAAGTCACCAAAATGGGCGATGCCCCAAGCCTTGATAGCATGCGTGACGAGCTAACCAAACGAGCGACCGAGCGTAAACGTGCCAATGCCATGAACGAGATGATTACCAAAATCAACACCATGGCGACCGACAGTATGGGCATTAGTGACATCGCTCAAGAGACGGGACTGACCGCCCGTAGCATTAAAGGCTATACCAAGGACAATAACACCAGCGAGCTGTCCGCTCCTGTGGTGGTGTCGGCAGCCTTTGACGACTTTGCCATCAACGACCAGTCGGTCAGCCCCAACATCACGCTCGCTGACAAAACGGTGTGGGTACAGCCGACCAACTACCAAGATGCCAGAGAGCTGACATTGGCAGAAGCGAGTGAGCAAATCAAGGCGACTCTAACCAAACAAAAAGCCATCAAACTTGCCCTAGACACAGCCAATGCTCGTGCCAAAGAAGACCCAGCGACCCTTACCAAGTCTGCCCAGCGTCTGGGCGTGGTTACTCGCCAAAGCCCAGAGCTACTACCTGCCGAGCGTGCCAGTCTGTTTGTACATAACAAAGACGGCATGAGTGCTTGGGTAGTAGAGACGGACGCAGGGGCGAGTGTCATGGTGGGCGATAAAGCCCAAAGCACGGCAACCGCCCAAATCTCGGATGCAGAACGTCTGTCAGCCTCACAAATTATCCGTGATAATGTCGGTCAAGACCAACTCCAAGATTATTTGCACTACTTGCGTGATACCAAAGAAGTGCAAATCAACGAACAAGCCATGTCTGGACACTAAGACAAGCATAATACCAAAACCCATATGCCAAATATGGGTTTTTCATTAGACGAGTCATGTTAATGATAAATATCAATACCCCTACTCATAAGCCTAACTTTCACACCCACTTTACTGCCCAAGCGGACGCAAGTTTTGCCCTATGGCTTGCCACCCTTGCCAAAGACAGCACGGATTTGACCTTAGTCATTTGCCAATCCCAAAGTGAATTGCAACGCCTTGCCGATGAGTTACATTTTTTTGGCATATCCGCCCATGTGTTTGCCGATTATGAAACGCTTGTTTATGACAATCTGTCGGTACACCAAGACATCATCTCCGAGCGGATTGACCTTTTGACGCATATGCCGACAAGGGGCGTGCTACTGGTGAGCGTGCAGACACTCATGCAAAAAATCACACCGCCAAGATATCTTTTGGGGCGGTTTTTTGATTTGAATGTGGGCGATACCTTTGATATAGAGCATGAGCGTGAACGCCTTGCCAAGGCGGGCTACAAGGCGGTGGATAACGTCTATATGGCGGGCGAATTTGCCGTGCGTGGGAGTATTGTGGATATTTTTGCGGTGGGGCAAGCTTTACCGTTTCGTTTAGAATTATTTGATGATGAAATAGAAACGATTAAATTTTTTAATCCTGATACTCAGCGAACTGTTACCGATGAAGAGCTTGATAAGCTCAAAAAAGACGGCGTATTTGACGACAAAACCGCCCCAATATCGCCCAAAGTGGCAAGTTTTCGCCTACTGCCTGCCCGTGAATTTGACTTAGACGACAAAGAGACGTTCCGCCAAAATTTTGCAAGCCTATTCCCCAATGCGTCCGCTCGCAAGGTGGAGTTTTATAATGATGTCATGAATGGCATACAGCCGTCTGGGGTGGAGTATTACGCACCGCTATTTTTTGATTTGCATGAATGGCAGACGACAGGCACGCTGTTTCATTATTTGCCCAAAAATACACTGGTTGTCTGTGATGACAATTTGTCCGCTCATCATCACGACTTTTGGGAGCAGGTAAACGCACGCTATCATTCTCGGGCGTTTGATAAGGACGTGCCGATTTTACCGCCTGATTATTTGTATTTGCCAAGCAATGAATTTTTTCAAGCCTTAAAAACTTACCCAAGGGCGGTATTTGGCAATAAAGAAAATTCACTGACCTTATTTTGTCAATTTACCGCCCACACCGTCCCCAATTTGCCAATCAATCATCAAAAAGATGAACCGTTGGGCGAGTTTTTGGACTTTGTGGGGGCGTGCGATGAGCCGATTTTATTGGTGTGCGAAAGTGCAGGTCGCCGTGAGATTATTTTAGAATTATTAAAAGGCAAACTTGACAGCGACACGGTGGCGGATTTTGACGAGTTTTTGGCAAATTTGGATAAATTTACCCAAAAAATTGCCTTAACTGTTGCCCCGATAGAGCGTGGATTATGGCTAAAAAATAAGCAAAATCAAGGCTTTTGTGTCATTAGCGAAACCCAAATTTTTGGGCGAGTGGTCGCCACCACCAAACGCAAACGCCAAAATGCCTTATCGCAAGCCTTTTTGATAAAGTCGGTAAGCGAGGTGACCGAGGGGTCGCTTGTTGTGCATTTGTCCTATGGCATTGGGCGGTATCAGGGGCTTGTCGTGCTTGACGTGGGTGAGGGCGAGCAGGAATTTATTCATATCAAATATGCCGATGATGCCAACGTCTATGTGCCAATTACCAATCTTGCTTTAATTGGGCGGTATAGCGGTACCGATAGCGAGGCGGTGCAATTGTCAAAACTGGGCTCAGGCAAGTGGGACAAGGCACGCCAAAAGACCTTGACTGACATTTATGATGTGGCGGCGGAGCTGTTGAATGTGCAGGCAAGGCGAAATGCCAAGCAGGGCATTAGCTTTGACATTGACATGGCAAGCTATGAGCTGTTTGCCAGTGGGTTTGCCTATGACGAAACACCTGACCAGCAAAGTGCCATTGAAGCGGTGATGTTTGACATGAAACAGACTAAGCCCATGGATAGGCTTATCTGTGGTGATGTGGGTTTTGGCAAGACAGAGGTCGCCATGCGGTCGGCATTCATTGCGGTGCAGGCGGGCTATCAGGTGGCGGTGCTTGTGCCAACCACGCTACTGGCGGGGCAACACGAGGACAGTTTTAAGGACAGATTTGCTGATTGGGCGATTAAGGTGGAAAGCCTGTCTCGTTTTGTTGGCAAAAAAGCCCAAGACAAGGTACTGGCTGACCTAGCAGATGGTAAGTTGGATATTGTCATTGGTACGCACAGGCTGCTACAAGACGATGTCAAATTTAAAAACTTGGGCTTGATGATAATTGACGAAGAGCATCGTTTTGGCGTACGCCATAAAGAAAAAATCAAAGCCATGCAAGCGGACGTGGATACGCTCACGATGACCGCCACGCCCATTCCACGCACGCTGAACATGGCGTTATCGGGTATGCAGGACATTTCTATCATTGCCACACCGCCTGCCAGACGGCTTGCCATTAAAACTTTTGTCGCTGAAAAAAACGAGCAGACAACCAAAGATGCGATTTTGCGTGAGATTTTGCGTGGGGGGCAGGTGTATTATTTGCACAATGACGTGGCGAGCATTGACACGGCGGCGGAGAACTTGTCTGAGCTTATCCCTGAGGTGCGTGTGGGCGTGGCTCATGGGCAAATGGCGGAAAAAGAACTCCACGATGTCATGAGTGATTTTTATCACAAAAAAACGAACGTGCTTGTTGCCAGTACCATTATTGAGACAGGCATTGACGTGCCAAATGCCAATACGATTATCATCAACCGAGCCGATAAGTTTGGACTTGCCCAGTTGCACCAACTGCGTGGGCGAGTGGGGCGGTCTCATCATCAGGCGTATTGTTATTTGTTTGTGCCGTCCATTAAGGGGCTGACGGCTGATGCCAAAAAACGCCTTGATGCCATTAGCCGAGCCAATACGCTTGGGGCAGGGTTTATGCTGGCGAGCGAAGATTTGGAGATTCGTGGGGCGGGCGAGATTTTGGGCAAGGAGCAGTCGGGCAATATGCAGACCATTGGTTTTGGGCTGTATATGGATATGCTAGAACGTGCCACAAAGGCGATAAAATCGGGCAACACGCCAAGTCTAGCGACCCCGCTTGATTTGGTGAGTGATATTAACATTCATGCGTCTGCCTTGATACCGAGCGATTATTTGGCGGACGTGCATGAGAGGCTTTTGTGCTATAAGCGTATCGCCAATGCCGAGACGGTGGACGAGCTAAATGAGATGCGTGCCGAGATGATAGACCGTTTTGGGGCGATGCCGACCGCCCTTGCCAATTTGTTTTTGGTGCACAAAATGCGAGTGCAAAGCATACCACTTGGCATTAGCAAAATTGACGTAACTGCTCATGGGCTTAGTATGGAATTTAAAGCGGACACGCCTGTGGACGGTTTGGCGATTATCAAGCTCATTCAGTCTAATGACGGCTATCGCATGAACGGGGCGACAGGGCTAAAATACACCTTTAAAGACGAAAAAGACGTGGTGGGGCGGACGAATGCGGTGTTTGAGCTGTTAAAATATTTGCATGGGTATATTGTCAAAGAATAAGGATAAACCATGAACGCACTTACACTCACCACCCTATCTTTTGGCATGGCAATGGATGCCTTTGCGGTGGCAGTGGCAAAAGGGGCGAGCGAGCAACGCCCACGCCTATGGCAAACGGTGCAGGGTGGGCTGTTCTTTGGGGTGGTGGAAGGGTTTGCTCCGTTTATCGGTTATTGCTTGGGTAAGGCTACTGAGAGTTGGGTGCAAACCTTTGACCATTGGGTTGCCTTTGGACTGCTTGGGGCGTTGGGCGGACGGTTTATCTATGAAGCGGTGTATTATGATGAACAAGCAGATAAGCAAACCAATGAACAACAAGCCGAGCAACAGGATAAGCAAAAACAGACAAGTACTTCAAACATCGCCCTAATGCTCATCACTGCCATTGCCACAAGCATTGATTCGGTGGTGGTGGGCGTGTCGTTGGCGTTCTTGGACGTGAACATCGTTTTGGCGTGCGTACTGATAGGGTTTGCCACGACCATTATGGCGACAGGCGGGCTGTATCTTGGCAACCGCTTGGGAGCGAGCTTTGGGCGTTATGCCATGGGCGTGGGCGGGGTGGTGCTGATTGGCATTGGCGTGTTTATTTTGGGGACACACTTGGCGGAGCATGGTTGATATTCCGTCAGTTTGATGTTAATTTTCTAGTTTTTCTGCCCATCTTTGCTGAAATAGTTCTATGTCGTCTTTTAACTGTTTAATTTCTTTGGTAGTAGCAAATATATGAGCTGGGTAGCAAGTATCAGGAATGCCACGTCGGCGAATGTTATCCTTGATGATGTTGCGGTGATTTCTACCAACGATATTTTCTAATGAAAATTCTATGATTTTTAAAATAATCCAAGTTATGAGAAATCCTGCGAACATATCAAAAAAATTTGCAATCAATAAAACAAAGGAAATCAAGAAAAGAAAATTAAAAATTTTTCTAAATATTTTGTATATGGTAAAGATGCTATGTGTTCCCGCTAATATAGCATGAAAGCCATGTTTAGATTCTTTCTTGTATTGTTTAAGACACCATTTGTTTTCGTACATAATTTTAATAGTGCTTAATGTTTTTTCTAATTCTGCAACGTAAGATAATGCTTTGGTGCAATAAGCATTTAGTTCAAAAGTATCTGTAAAGTCATTGGGTTGTTTCTTATACCAAGCATCTTTTAAGTGAAGAGATTGGTCGGATAAGACTTGGCTGGGATAAGAAGGGTAGGGGTAATCATCGTTGATATACCAAGTTTCTTCGGGGTCAATCCAATCCATATCTGCCATTTCGGACAATTTGCTTGAAGCACCGAAACTTATACGTATACCACTTGAATAAAATCTATCAATTTTTTCAGGCATAAACATCACTCCATTTTGAAATTAATATATCTACCATATCATTTCCGAAATTTTTATGGTACAATAATTCTAGTCAAATTTAATTCCCAAAACCACACACAAATCGGTTAGGTGTCTAACCAGTTTGTTGTGATAATACTCCATTTTGTAGGTAATACCATGAAAACTCATGAAAAAATTCGTGAATTGCGTGAAAATTTAGATTGGTCGCAAGAAAAAATGGCGGAGCAACTACATATGTCTGCTAATGGTTATGCTAAGATTGAGCGTGGAGAAACAAAACTTAAATTGGATAAATTAGAACAAATCGCTCAAATATTTAACATTGATATTGCTGAGTTGTTATCAGATAAAGGTATTTTTGTCATGATGAATGAAAATAGTGATAATAATAAAGCAAATTATTACAATAATAATCCTATATCTTTGGTTGCTGAAATAGAAAAACTTAATGCCATTATTGAGCAAAAAGATTTATTATTAAGTGAAAAGGAACGTCAAATACAAATGCTAAACGATTTTATTAAGACTTTAAAAGGTGAGTAATCAAATTTATACCGCCCCCCGACTAAACACTTCCCGTAACTCAAAACTCGTGTGTAACTGACTGACCCCGTCAATTTTGCTTAGTCTATGGAGTAAAAACTCTTCATAATGGCTCATATCACGCACCACGACCTTTAACAGATAATCTTCCGACCGCCCTGTAACAAGACTGCACGACACCACTTCATCAAAGGTTTTGATGTGATTTTCAAATTCGCCAAAGCGTTCGGCGGTGTGCTTATCCATGCTGACCGCCACAAAAACCGACAATGTGTTACCCAGTGAGCGTGCGGACGTATGAGCGTGATAGCCTGTGATAACACCCATATCTTCAAGCCGTTTAATTCGGCGAATGACAGGCGTGGCGGACAGATTGACTTGCTCGGATATGTCGGCAATAGCAAGGCGAGCGTTGTCCGTGAGTAGTTTTAGGATTTTGTGATCAATGGGGTCTAGATTAATGGCGTTCATGTTGGAAAATTATCAAAATTTGGCGGATTTTACCATAAAATCAGCATTTTTTGGTAAATATGGCTAAAATCTGCCAAAAATTTTTGTAAAATTGGTAAAAATTAGTGCAAAATTTTGGTATGATAATACAATGATTTATTAAGGTTTCCCGTTTGTCCTGAGTTTATCGAAGAGCAGGAAAACCCTTGTGGTTCGACAAGCTCACCACGAACGGTTTTAATTTAAAAAATATAGCGAGCCTAGCCATGCCAACACCTAAAATCACCCCAAAAAATCCTGCGTTTGATTTTACCAAATACCGCCCCTTTGAATTCGCCCCGCACCTGCCCGACCGCACATGGTGCGACAAACGCATAGAAAAAGCCCCAATTTGGGCGAGCGTGGATTTGCGAGACGGCAATCAAGCATTGATTGACCCCATGACCATTGAACAAAAGTTAAAGTTTTTTAAACTTTTGGTGGCGGTCGGTTTTAAAGAGATTGAGATTGGTTTTCCGTCTGCCGCCCAAGTGGAATTTGACTTTACACGCTTACTTATTGAAGGCGGTCATGTGCCTGATGATGTTACTTTGCAGGTGCTTGTACAGGCTCGTGAGCATTTGATTGAGCGCACCTTTGAGAGCCTAAAAGGGGCAAAACGTGCCATTGTTCACGTTTATAACAGTACGTCAAGGGTACAACGTGATAAGGTGTATCAGCTTGACAAGGACGGCATTAAGGCGATCGCGGTGGGTGGGGCGACTTTGCTAAGAGACATTGCCAAACGTTATCCTGAGACCGAGTGGATTTTTCAGTACAGCCCTGAGAGTTTTAGCCAGACTGAGACTGATTTTGCCGTAGAAGTGTGCCAAGCGGTGTGCGATGTGTGGCGACCCCAAGACGGTCAAAAAGTGATTTTGAACCTGCCTGCAACGGTAGAAGCGTCCACGCCCAATCTATATGCCGACCAGATTGAGTATTTTTGTCGTCATTTGCCAAGCCGTAAAGACGTGATTGTGAGCCTACATACGCACAACGACCGTGGCTGTGGCGTGGCGGCAAGTGAGCTTGGCGTGATGGCAGGGGCTGACCGTGTGGAAGGCACGCTACTGGGTAATGGCGAGCGTACGGGCAACATGGATATTTTGACCATGGCGATGAACCTGTACACACAAGGGGTAGACCCTGAGCTTGATTTGTCGCAGGTGAGCGAGATTGTACAAGTGGCGACCGACTGCACCAATCTGCCCGTACACCCACGCCATGCCTATGTTGGTGAACTTGTGTTTACAGCTTTCTCAGGTTCGCACCAAGATGCCATTAAAAAGTCGCTGGATTATAATGAAAAGCACCCTGAAACCGAACAGCATTGGGATGTGGCATACTTGCCGATTGACCCTGTGCATATCGGACGTAGCTATCAAGACGTGGTGCGTATCAATAGCCAGTCGGGTAAGGGCGGGGCGGCGTATATCTTACAGCGTCATTATGGCTTTGATTTGCCACGTTGGACGCAGATTGATTTTGCCAAAGTGGTGCAGAACCAAGCCGAGAGTTTGGCTCGTGAGCTAAAAACGGACGAATTGCTTGACATCTTTACCAAGACTTATTTGACCCAAGAGACCTTTAAATTAAGCGATTATCAGATTAACAACAGGGGCGGAGATGTGTCATTTAACGGGCAAATCGCCACGCCCACAGATGTGCTAGAAATCATCGGGCAGGGAAATGGGGCGTTGTCGGCATTTATTGACGGACTGGTCAAGGCGACAGGTAAGGACATTCACGTGACCAATTACTCCGAACACGCCATTAACACCAAGGCGACCGAGAGCCTGCTTGATGATGAGCTGGGCGACAACCAAACCAACTCAGCGGCAGCGGCGTACGTTCAGCTTAATGTGGCAGGCAAGGTGTATTCAGGCATTGGCGTGTGTAGCAGTACCGTCTCTGCCATGCTAAAAGGCGTATTGTCGGCATTGTCGCAGTCGTGGTAATTGTTGTAATATAATGATAAAAAGAGCGAGAATATTCGCTCTTTATTTTTTCAATATGGGGCGTGAGAATGAATTGTGACTTATTCAAGCACAATAGGTCATAAGGGTAAATTGCAATTTTTTATTATAACTACATCTAAAGGTAAGGTAAATCAATAGTGTTAAGATGTCATCAATGATAGGCATGCACTAGCATTCATTTAGCCCTAATGTTTGGCTGATTAGCTCATAAGCAATTGTCCCTTGCTTGGGAATTAGTGGCAGGTTATCTTTACCAAAGAACTGAGCATGGGACAACTCATCTTCATCGATGATGATATTTCCCGACTTATAGGTGGCACAAAAACCAAGCATGAGATTGGTTGGATACGGCCAGGCTTGGCTTTTGATGTAGTGAATGTTATCCACGAGAATGCCAGTCTCTTCTAGTGCTTCACGATGAATGGCCATCTCGGCACTCTCGCCCACTTCCATAAATCCAGCGATCAGTCCATACATGCCTGTTGCCTGATGGCGATGATGTTGTGCCAACAGGATTTGGGGCTGACCCGTCACAGGGCAGGGACGAGTGATGGCGATGATGACACAAGGCTGTATCTTGGGATAAAAATGCTGATGGCAGGTAGGACATGCCATGGCGTTTTCTTTGTGGCGACTTACTGTTTTGGTGCCACAATAGCCACAGAATTGATTGCCCTTTTGCCATAATAACAGCTGAATGCCTGCCGAGATTTCATGGGCGGTGTGACTGTCGGTTACGGCAACGGCATGGCGATAAGCGATAAACTCGCCATCAAGAGGATGTGGCTTAGTCATCTTTTGATAATCAACGGCAAATACCCGTCTGCCATCATGTCCAAAATGTAGCAGTTCAACCACGCCTAGTGCGTCATTTAAACCATCATCCAAGCTATCTAAGCCATCTATGCCTATCTTAGTATGACAAAACGCATAAGGTTTGCCGTCACGACAAAAAACACGCTCGCCATCAACGACCCATATTACATGGGTAGCCGATGACTGGGTGTCTACTGTGTTGATGCTTTGATGCTTCATGCCACGAGCTGATTTAAACTATTTTGGCTGATGAGAATGCTTTGTTCATTGGTGGGACGGTTTTCTTCAAAGTTTTCAAATTCAAAGTCTGCCGCCACTAAGACATCCGCCCAAGCGTTACTGATACGAATCAGCTCATTATCAGGGGAAGTTTTAACCTTATCAAGCAGTCCGTTTTCTAAGCGACGAGCCAACAGGTATAGCTGAGCTGAGATAGCAGATAGGCGTAGGAACGCCGCCGCTCCTGCCACTTGGCGAATCATCTCAGGCGTGTTTTGCAGATTCATGATGTCGCGGTTACTGTCTGTGATATAGTCAGTCAATGCCAAAGTCGCCGCAGTTAGGTTGCTACGTGCTTCTTTGACCAAAGTTTCATAAGAAGTATCGAGCTGATGTAGTGAGATTTCACGGTTGTGCAGGGGTAATTTAACCGCCCCAGGGGTGTGGCTCTTGGCAAGGAAGATGGCAGAATTTTCAGCGACCAATAACTTATCTAAAAAAGTATCCAAGTCTTCTAGGGTGGGATTTTGCCATCCGCTCACTTGTGCTGAGGCTGCTGTTAGTGCTTGGCTAGCGTCGGCAAGCTCCAACAAGGTCATGGTCTGGGATAAGGTATTAAGCTCGGTTTTGATGCTATCAATGCTGACCATATCGCCAATCTCACCCATGCCGTTAGAGGCACGCACGAATTTATCTACTTTTTGTTTGATGGCTTCTATTTGCTCTTGAATCAAGTCGTTGAGTGTGTCGGTGATTTCACGGTTGGGCCCGAATAAGAAACGTTGCATTTCGCTAAACTTGGTGTCGCTTACTCGGTTTAGAGCGTACTTTTGATTGGCAAGGGTGGCAAATTCTTTGTTTTTGTTGCAAGCAAAGCTGACCATCTCGGCAAAACGACGGTCCTCAATCGGCAAATAGTCAGAAAATTGCTGTTCTAGATAAACCAAGATACGCTTTTTGGCATGGCTTAGCGGTAGGTCGTTGGCGATGTTTTGGGTGATGGTTTTTGCCGATTGCCAAAATAGGGTGTCAGAATGCTGGGCAATCAAAGCACAGGCTTTGGTCATACCATCTAATTTTTGGCGTTCATCATCAGAGATGACGCCGTCTTTATTTTCAAGGATGACAGATAGGCCTGCACGATAGGCTTGGGTTAAGGCTTTGACATTGAGTCCAAGCGTGCTAAGAGAAGCGTAGTTTGCTTGGGGGTCGGCGATGATGACGCTGTTAATGTTTTGGTTTAGGGTGGTGGATTCGATGACAGCATGTCCCAAATGTCCGCCCAGTTTATTGATGATGGGTAGTAGCAAGGCAGGTTCGGGCGTTTCTTTTAATAAGACAAATTCAACATAACGGTCTAGTAGCATGATGGCTTCTGAGATGTCCGTCATCAGAATCTCATTTTCATCTTCGTCGCTATCGGCATTACCATGCAACAGCGTGTAACTTGCTGATAGATTTTTGGCAAGCAGTCCTGCTCCGTTAAAGGCAATCAATTCAAAAATGGCAGACAGCTGTGATAGGTTATTTGCTGAGTCTAACAGCAGGGGGGCTTGGTCAGGGTCATCATAAAACTCACGCAAATGCACTTCGGCGTCTTTTAGCACAGAGCCGATTTCATTACGCAAAATATGAAGTGATGATAAGTCAAAATTGGTGGCGGTTTTGGCTGATTGAGTCATGATAATCCTGTTGTTTTACAGCACGCATTAATAATCGCTACATTTAACCATGTTTGGCGAAACTTGGCAAGTAAAATTATGCTAAATAGGGCAAATATCGGATAAATTGTTATTTAAGTACGCTCTTGCGCCATGCCCCATCGGCAGAGAAGTCATCTTTTGAGCGGATTAGTTGGGCGGATAAGGTACTTAAATCACTAAAACTAATCTCGCCCCTGTTGTCATCTTGGCTTACCCCTTCTTCTTCCATGCTCATGGCAATCTGTCCGCTGGTCATGGCAAGATAGACTTCAAGC
Source organism: Moraxella caprae DSM 19149 (assembly GCF_000426885.1). GTDB lineage: Bacteria > Pseudomonadota > Gammaproteobacteria > Pseudomonadales > Moraxellaceae > Moraxella > Moraxella caprae. The sequence goes on from NZ_AUGF01000004.1 coordinate 89,643, forward strand.
AAAATCTGCGAGTCCTTTAATGCCCCGTGGTAAGAACGGTCAATGTCCTGACCGACATCTAGGCGTTTGGCAAGGGCGTCCAAATTGTTCTTTTGCCCTGCGTACATTTTGCGGGCAAGCATGAGTGAGTCGGTGACTTCCACGACATCGGCAAAGTCGGTCATGCCCACTTTGTCAAACTCATGCGATAAAAATTTCATATCAAACTGGGCGTTATGAGCGATGATTTCCGCCCCTTTCATAAACTCATAGACATAAGGGGCGACATCGGCAAACCGAGGCTTGTCCACCAAAAATTCATTGTGAATGCCGTGAACGCCAATGACTTCATCATCCATCTCCCTGTCAGGATTTAGGTACACATGTAATTGAACCCCAGTTGGCTTACGTTTGACCATCTCAACAATGCCAATCTCAACGATACGGTCGCCCGTGGCAGGGTCAATGCCTGTCGTCTCTGTATCCATAATCAGCTGACGTTCTGACGCCCCACGATGAATGGGGTCGGGCAGTACCGCCCAAAACGGCTCACGAATCTCATCGGTGCGTCCGTCATAGTCTGGGTTTTGGTGGTTGTGGCGAACCACTTGCATGGGGGCAGGCGGTGTTTTTTTCTTGGATTTTTTGCTGGGAGTTTTATTTTGCGTTTGGCTGACTGGTTCGCTGTCATTAACATCCGCTCCCACATCTGCCATTGGGCCGGTGGGGTCAAATTCATCATCTGCAACCATGTTTGCCATGTCAGCATAATAACCCATGTCATCACCCAAATCACTGCTGTGAAAATTACTGTCATCAAGGGCGTGGTTGGTGGTCTCGTTCATTGTGGTTGTCTCGTCTGTCTTTTTTAATGGAGCGTTTGCCTTGGTATCGCTTGCAGAGTTATTTGTCGGGGCGTGGCTGATAAACAGCTCACCACTGCCAGTAACGCCATCATTGGCAAGCTTGTCCGCCATCTCATTGCCGATGTGTCCTGCATGTCCTTTTATCCATTGCCAATCAATGGTGCGACGTTGGCAGGCGTTGTCTAGGCGTATCCATAGGTCTTGGTTGAGCACCGCCTTGCCGTCCGCTTTTTTCCAGCCTTTGGCTTTCCAGCTGTTAATCCACTGGGTAATGCCGTTTTTGACATAGCCTGAGTCCGTCCAAATCTGTATCGGTGTATCGGCAGGCGTGCGTTCTAGGGCGGTGATTGCCCCCATGAGCTCCATGCGGTTGTTGGTGGTGTCGCTCTCACCGCCCCAAATGTTTAGCACGTCGCCTGTGGGGTAGATGATGTGCGTGCCAAACCCACCAGCGGACGCCCCTGCCTTGCCGTTGCCTTTGCATGCTCCGTCAGTATAAGCGATGATGGTCATGAGTGTACGCCATTTGTTTTATATAAATTTTTTAAAAACCATGCCAATGCCATGTCATAACCCATGTCGCCAAGCCCACAAATCACGCCCACCGCCTTGTCCGAAAAATATGAATGACTGCGAAACGGTTCACGAGCGTGGATATTGGATAAATGCACTTCAATAAAGGGTTTGCCACTGGCAAGCAAAGAGTCACGAATGGCAACCGACGTATGGGTAAAGGCAGCTGGATTGATGATAACCCCATCAAATTTGTCGTGGTCGTCCGCCAATACGCCTTGGCTACCGATGATGTCCACGATGTCGCCTTCGTGGTTGGATTGAAAATGGTCAAGTTGGATGCCGTGCTGATGAGCGGTGGTAGATAGGCGGTGAATGATGTCTTGTAAGGTGGTCGTGCCATAAATGTGCGGTTCACGCTTGCCCAGTAAGTGCAGATTGGCACCGTTTAGCACTAATAATTTACGGTTTAGGGGGGTGGTTTGGTTCATGAGTGCTGATGTCTATGTGTGTTTATGTGAAATGCTGATTATTTTAACAAATTTTTAAAGGTGGTGGGGTGTAAATTTTTTGTTAATGTTTGGTTACATACGTTTACAGACATTTAAAAGTGTGCTATATTTAGGCGCGAGTTTACGATAACTGCGTAGTGCGTAGGCTTATTGGTTATTTGTATCATTGTAAGTGTTACAATGTGGTATTTTTTAAGGAAGTGTTATGTCTGCTCGTGAACAAGGTCAGGTTAAATGGTTTAACAATGCCAAAGGTTTTGGCTTTATCCAGCGCGCCACTGGCGAAGATGTGTTTGTGCATTTTCGTTCTATTGTCGGTGACGGCTATCGCTCGCTAAGAGAAGGTGAAATGGTGGAATTTGTCGTGACCGAAGGCGATAAAGGATTGCAAGCCGAAGAAGTCACCAAATTAATGTGATGTTTAAATCACGCAAAACCTGCCCTTGGGGTGGGTTTTTTATAAGGTTTTAAAATTGGGCTTTAATATTAGCTTTTAAAATTGGGTTTTGCCTGTTATGATAAGTTATGATAAAATATAAGATTGATTCTTTTATAAAGGCGTGATTATGCAAAAGCCAAACAAACTTATCCATACACTTGGTATCCTAGCGTTGCTTGGTGTTGGCGGTACGGCTCATTCGGCAGTGACCTTATCAGCGGATGAATCAGCCAGAATCGAAGAGATAGCAGGGATTTGCATGCTTGCCAGTAAAGGCGTTTATGACATCGCCATCGACCATCAAAATGGTGTCAGCAAAGACAAAGCCAAGAAAAACCTTGATAAAGCCTTAAAAAGAGTGGAAAAAAGTTTTTCAAAAAAAGACATGGTATCATTTATCGACGAGACATGGCAAAACGGCTTGAACATCATTTATAAAATGCCCGTTTATGATGACAAAGATGACAAAGAGCGGTTTGTTCAGCAAGCTGTGGAAGGCTCACTTAATGCCTGTTTTAATGATTTGGATGGATGATTTAAAAATATCAAAAGATAAAAACGTAAATGTTGCCAATCACTTTTGATTTTTATCATTTTTAAAAATATCATTGATAAAAACCTGACAAACATTTGGTAAAACACCAAACAATATTCGCCCATTTAGTTTAAAAGGACATGCCCTTGACCGAGCAATTTAGCACGTTTCGTGACTTACCCCTAGCAGAACCCATCCAAAAGGCAGTATCGGCTTTGGGTTTTGAGACTCTCACGCCCATTCAAGCCCAAATCTTGCCCCATACCCTAGCAGGACAAGATGCCATTGGGCAGGCACAGACAGGCACGGGCAAGACCGCCACGTTTTTAATTACCATCATCCAAAGTCTGCTGTCTCGCCCGTTTGGTGATGATGAGACACGTTATTTGGGTGAGCCACGGGCGTTAATCCTAGCACCGACCCGAGAGTTGGCACAGCAGATTTATAGCGACTGCCGAGAGCTCGTCAAATACAGTGGGTTGTATGCTTTGTGCATGACTGGTGGGGCGGATTATGACAAGCAAGCAAATGAGATAAACCGTCGCCCGATGGATATTTTGATTGGCACACCAGGGCGGATTATTGACTGGGTGCAAAAGGGCGTGCTGTTTCTTGACCGTGTGGAAGTGTTGGTGTTAGATGAAGCCGACCGCATGCTGGACATGGGATTTATCCCTGATGTTAAGCGACTGATTAGCAAAATGCCTGCCAATACGCACCGCCAAAGTTTACTGTTCTCAGCAACGTTTAACACCGACGTCATGAATTTGGCGTATCGCTGGCTGTATCAGCCGACTTTTGTGGAAATCGCCCCCGAGAGTCGTACCAATAAGAACATTGAACAGCGTTTTTATCTATTGACTGACCGCCAAAAACTGACAGCATTAAAGCAGTTGCTTGGCAGTGATGATGTCAAAAAAGCCATTGTTTTTGCCAATCGCAAAGACCAAGTTAAACGCCTGTATGACAACCTACGCAAGCATGTGGACGTGACCATGCTCTCAGGCGATGTTGCCCAAGCCAAGCGAGAGCGTTACCTAAAACGCTTTAAAGATGACGAAGTGAATGTACTGGTGGCGACCGACGTGGCAGGGCGTGGCATACATGTGGATGACGTGACCCATGTCATTAACTACACTCTGCCTGATTTGCCCGATGATTATGTTCATCGTATCGGACGCACAGGGCGAGCAGGACAATCGGGTGTATCTATTAGCTTGGTGGGCGAAGATGATGCCTTTAACCTGCCTGCCTTAGAGAAGCATTTGGGGATGAAGTTTGGTTTGTTGCAATTTGATGATTTGGTGCAAGACTAGGCGTGAGATGATGTGATGGCTAAATACAATACCAAATAGTATGGCAACTTAACACAAAAATCATAACAACCAATCATTAAAAACAACAAAAGGCATGGCATGTGTCACGCCATATAAACCCATGAACGAACATAGCCTAATCCTTGACCCTGCCAATATCCCATTGTCTTTGTACATTCACATTCCGTGGTGTGTCAAAAAATGCCCGTATTGTGATTTTAACTCGCACGCCTTGCCCGAGTCTGCTCCCTTTGCCGACTATGTCACGGCACTTTTGGCTGACGCTCGCTCGCAGGTTGCCTTAACAGGGGGGCGTGCGATACAGAGTGTCTTTATCGGTGGGGGGACACCGTCGCTGTTGCCGATAGAGCAGTATCGGGTGCTTTTTTTGGGGTTGCGTGAGATGCTCTCTTTTGCCGATGATATTGAGATTACCTTAGAAGCTAACCCTGGTACGCTAGAACACGCCCCTTTTGCCGACTATTTGGCACTGGGTATCAACCGCTTATCGGTGGGTGTGCAGTCCTTTGATGATGGGGCGTTGACGACATTGGGGCGAATACATCGCCATGATGAAGCGGTCAATGCCATCAAAAACGCCAAACAAGCAGGCTTTACCCGTATCAATGCCGACTTGATGCATGGCTTGCCCAATCAGACTGCCACGCTTGCCGTGCGTGACATTGACATGGCATTATCGGCAGGGGCGACGCACATCTCATGGTATCAGCTAACCATTGAGCCGAACACCGCCTTTTATCGCAGTCCGCCCGACCTGCCCTGTGATGATGAGCTAGAACGCATAGAGGATGCAGGGCGAGAGCGACTTTTGCAAGCAGGTTTTGCCAATTATGAAGTGTCGGCATGGGTCGGACGTGATGATGAGCCGTGTCGTCATAATGTCAATTATTGGCAGTTTGGCGACTATCTTGCCATTGGGGCAGGTGGGCATGGCAAAGTAACACTGCGTGGACATGATGATTATCCAGATGGCATTTATCGTTATGCCAAATCTCGCCTGCCCAAAGACTATCTAAATTATGATAACGCCCCAAAGATGGTAGGCTTTGAACGGGTAGCGGATGAGAGCCTGCCCTTTGAATTTATGATGAATGCCCTGCGTTTGGCAGATGGCACGACGACTTGCACCTTTGAAGAGCGGACGGGGCTACTTATTAGCACCATTGATAATGAGCTTTTACCCCTGCAACATCAAGGGCTGATGGTGTTTCACCCTGACATCATCTCCCCGACCAAGATGGGCTTTAAATACGTCAATCATTTGGTGCGGGCTTTTTTATAAAAAACCATGAAATAACAACCATGAAACAAATTCATATCGTTCTCTACACCCCCAAAATCCCCAACAATACCGGCAATGCCATTCGTCTGTGTGCCAATACAGGGGCGAAACTGCACCTTATCAAGCCCTTAGCCTTTGAGCTTGATGATAAAAAGCTAAGACGGGCGGGTCTTGATTATCATGAATATGCCAACATGCAAGTGCATGATGACTGGCAGGCGTGCCGTGCTTATTTGGCAAGTGTGGGCGTGGATACGGTCGTGGCGATGACGACCAAGTTTAGCCGTCCGTTTTATGACTATGATTTTAAAGTTGGTAACAGCTCGGTGGCACTGGTGTTCGGTTCGGAAACGGACGGTTTGCCGTCTTTTGTGCGTGATGACATTGGGGCGGATAACTGGCTAAGATTGCCCATGCTCCCCGACTCTCGCAGTTTAAACCTGTCTAACAGCGTGGCGATTTGTCTGTATGAAGTGTGGCGACAGCTTGGCTTTGTCGGTGATGTTGGTGAGAGCGTGGGCTATCATCGTCTGTCTAGCCGTCCTGAGTGATGGTTTGGTTTGTTATTTGAATAATTTTTCAAATAACAAATATCGGTAACAGTCGCATTTGCCAAAAATAATAAGATTTTAACATAAACAAATTGCAATGCATTCCGATGGGGATTGTCTAAAAATATTGTTGATTGCAATTTTGTTTTTTTTAAAATTTACCTCTTAACAAACTTATCATTTTTTTAAATGATGTCAGTGCTTGATGATTTGCTTTTAAAATTAATAAAATCATCTAAAATCAAAAACTGACAAGAATCAATTTAACTTAACCTTTATTAATCACACCATGTCTATCAAATCTTATTCTTGTATCCTATCCATTTTCTTTGCCCTTAGCTTAACCGCCTGCAACCAAACCGCCCCAACCGATAATGCCTCGACTGCCAAAGCAGATGGGCAGGCAGGGGCATTTGTCGGCTGTTATGGCGTTGAGAAAAATAGCCCTGCTCAGATAAAAGTGAGTGAGCAGGCAGGCGGTTTTGTCATGCAAATGAAAGAGCCTGACGGAGCAAAAACGCTGTGGGATAACCCTGAACCTTTGGATGAGATAAGCGTGGATGAGGCGTGGGATTATTTTGGTGTGAATGCCTTATCGCTTGATAAATCTGATGTCGAGCGTGTACTGGCACGCCCTGATGAGATGATGGTATTGGCAAAGATCAAGGACGCCAGTCAGAACATCAATCCACTGCTTGACAGTCCTTATGTGGTCTATATTTTTAAAGGGGCGAACACCATTTATCAAGTGCCGTGCGATGATACGCCTGTGGACATTGTCAAAGATGGCGAGAAAACAGTACAAGCGTTTTATCAGTGACTTGTTCTGCTTGGTCATCCTTTGGTGGTAGTTGATACGTGTTTGGCTAGTGGGCTTGGGGTGAGATGTCTGTTATGATTTCATCCAAAATTTATTTTCACTAGGACGTGTTGAATGTTGGTATTTGCAATGAAAATCACGAAAAATCGCACGTTTTTCAAGGAAAAAACTTAAGATTGATAGTCATTCTATCAAGCAAGTTTTTGACTTCGAGCCACAAGATTTAGCCATTTTTCATGCAAAAATGGATTAAAGCATTCAAATTTTCATCTTATTTCATAAAAATGTCATCAATGTTCAGCACGCCCTATTTATTTAAAAAATAGTTCAATGATAAACATTTACCAAAAGACATAACAAATTTTAGGCAAAGTCTTTTATAATATATGACTAAAATTAGCTTTTATAAAAAGTAACTTTTCACAGCTTTTCACAAAAGTGACACAGTTTTCTGTCAAGCTATCTGTGCTTGACATTCATCGCTAAGTTTATCTTAGCATTCACAACAGTAGGAAAATTTTATGACGACCTATTACAACGATTCCGACCATGTAGAAACCCAAGAGTGGCTTGATGCATTTGAGTCGGTCATCAAAAACGCCGACAAAGAGCGGGCTCAATTCTTATTAAAAGCCCTATATAACAAAGCAGTACAAGAAGGCTTGCCTTTTAACCGCCTAGATACTGCTTATGTCAATACCATTCCCGCCGAGGACGAGCCTGCTTACCCAGGGGATTTGCACCTAGAGCGTAAAATCCGCTCAATCATGCGTTATAACGCCCTAGCGATGGTGATGCGTGCTAACCTAAATGACGACGATTTGGGTGGGCATTTGGCGACATTTGCGTCATCGGCAACCCTGTATGAAACTGGCTTTAACCACTTTTGGCGAGCTCCAAGCGAGAACCACGGTGGCGACATGATTTATTATCAAGGTCATGGTGCCCCAGGTATGTACGCTCGCTCCTTTATGGAAGGTCGTCTGTCAGAAGAACAACTCAAAAACTTCCGCCGTGAAGTGGACGGCAAAGGTCTATCAAGCTATCCGCACCCTTATTTGATGCCTGACTACTGGCAGTTCCCGACTGTATCGATGGGTCTTGGGCCTTTGATGAGTATCTATCAAGCCCGTACTCAAAAGTACCTAACCAACCGTAGCTTGATTAAGGACGAAGACCGCAAAGTGTGGGCGTTCTTGGGCGACGGCGAAACAGACGAGCCAGAGAGCTTGGGTGCGATTAGCATGGCAGGTCGTGAAAAGCTTGATAACCTAATTTGGGTCATCAACTGTAATCTACAACGCCTTGACGGTCCTGTGCGTGGTAATGGCAAAATTATTCAAGAGTTAGAATCGGTGTTCCGTGGGGCAGGCTGGCGTGTGATTAAAGTCATTTGGGGTGACCATTGGGACAGCCTACTTGCCAAAGACACATCAGGTGCGTTAAAGCAACGCATGGAAGAGGTGGTGGACGGCGAATATCAGCTTTATACCGCTCGTGACGGTGCGTTTGTACGCAAAGAATTCTTTGGTAAATACCCAGAGCTTGCCGACATGGCGTCTGCCTTGTCTGATGATGAAATCATGCGTCTAAACCGTGGCGGACACGACCCCAAAAAGGTGTATGCTGCTTATGCCGAAGCCATGAAAACCAAAGGTCAGCCAACCGCTATCCTTGTCAAAACTGTCAAGGGCTATGGTCTATCCAAGCAAATCCAAGCGGTAAACAAAGCTCACCAATTAAAAAAACTAGACGAGAGTGGTCTAAAATACTTCCGTGACAGATTTGACCTACCAATCAGCGATGATGAATTGCAAAACTTGCCATTTTACCGCCCAAGCGAAGACAGTCCTGAATACAAATACCTCATGGGCCGCCGTGAATCTTTGGGCGGACATTTGCCTGCTCGCCGTAGCGGTCATATCCCACTAGAAATCCCCGAATTGTCTGTGTTTGACGGTGTGTTACAAGGCAGTAAAGGCAAAGAACAATCCACGACCATGGTATTTGTGCGTTTGCTTTCGGCACTATTAAAAGACAAAGGGCTAAACAAATACGTTGTGCCTATCGTCCCTGATGAAGCTCGTACCTTTGGATTGGAGGGCATGTTCCGTCAGCTTGGCATTTATTCATCAGTCGGTCAAAACTATGTTGCCGAAGATGCCGAAGCACTCATGGGCTACAAAGAAGCCAAAGACGGGCATATGCTAGAAGAGGGCATTAACGAAGCAGGGGCGATGAGTTCGTGGATTAGCCTTGCCACAAGCTACTCGACCAATGCTCTGCCGATGATTCCGATGTACATCTACTACTCGATGTTTGGCTTCCAGCGTATTGGTGACCTAGCATGGGCAGCAGGCGATATGCAAGCCCAAGGCTTCTTGTTTGGGGCGACCGCAGGACGTACCACGCTAAACGGCGAGGGCTTGCAGCACCAAGACGGACACAGCCATATTCTATTTGGCACCGTGCCAAACTGTGTCAGCTATGACCCATGCTTTGGCTATGAGCTTGCTGTTATCATGCATGACGGTCTAAAACGTATGTATGGCAATGGTGAACGTGTGTACTATTATATCACACTCATGAATGAAAACTACGACCAACCTGCCATTGGCGACAACAGACAAGCCATTGAGGAGGGTATCAAACGTGGTATGTACCTACTAGAAGACAACGGCTCAACCCAAGTGCAGCTACTTGGCTCAGGCGTGATTCTAAGAGAAGTGCAAAAAGCGGCTCGTATCTTGGCAGAAGAGTTTAACATCAAAGCCAACGTATGGAGTGTAACGAGCTTTAACGAGCTGACTCGTGACGGCATGGCGTGCGACGATTACAACCGCTTGCACCCAACGGACGAACCAAAACTGCCTTGGGTCACCACACAGCTTGCCCCACACAAAGGTATCGTGGTTGCTGCTACCGACTATATGCGTAACTATCCTGAGCAGATTCGTGGCTGGCTACCTGACACACGCCCTTATACCACGCTAGGCACAGACGGTTTTGGACGTTCGGACACTCGTGCCAACTTGCGTAGCTTCTTTAATGTGGATGCAGCTCATATCGTGGTCGCCACCTTGAAAAAGTTGGCGGATGAGGGCGAGATTGACGTGCGTTTGGTTAAAGATGCCATTTCTAGCTTTGGTATTGATGCCGACCAACTTCCTGCATGGCAGCCGCAACCACACCATGACTACTACCCAGATGCCCCAGCTCCTGCACGCCCAACACCAAAAGCCGTGCCTGAGCTAAAAGATGAGCCAGACAGTGCCATCAGCACCGAAGGGCGTAGCGAAGATAAGGCAGATGCCAAACTGCTTAATGACAGCAATATTACCGAACCCAAATAAGGAGACAGATCATGCAAATTAAAGCCCCCGATTTGGGTGTAGACAGTGCCGAAGTGGCAGAAATTTTGGTGAAAGTTGGCGATGTTATTTCTGAAAATGACAGCCTAATTTTGGCAGAATCTGACAAAGCGTCCGTAGAAGTGCCGTCCCCTGTGGGCGGTACCGTAACCTCCGTTTTGGTAAAAGTTGGCGACAGTATCTCTGAGGGTACAGCCCTTTTTGAAGTAGAAGTAGGTCAATCTGACTCTACTTCAAAAGCAGAAGCTCAAGAAGTCCCACAAGAACCAAAAGAAGAGCCACAAGCTCCAACAGCTGAAGAGCCAAAATCTGAACCAGCACCAAGTGCGGTCTCGGGCGGTGCAAGTCAAACGCACAGCCTACCTGATTTGGGCGTGGATAGCGCCGAAGTTGCCGAAGTGCTTGTTAAGGTTGGCGATAGCGTTACCGAAGGTCAGTCTTTGCTACTTGTCGAGTCTGACAAAGCATCTGTGGAAGTGCCAGCCCCACTTGACGGCGTGGTAGAGGCGATTTTGGTAAATGCTGGCGATACCGTAACCAACGGTCAAGCCTTTATTACCATTAAAGGTGGTTCTGCCCCTGCCCAAACGTCTGCCCCAAGCGAACCCAAAGCAGAAGTCAAAGCTGATACGCCTAAGGCAGAAGCACCAAAAGCCCCCGCCCAAACTTCTGCCCCTGCAAGCGGTGCCAAACTGCCAGAAGCAGAAGTGAACGCTCGTGCCAAAGACGCTCACGCAGGGCCTGCCGTGCGTAAGTTGGCTCGTGAATTGGGCGTGGATATTAGTCTTGTTAAAGGAACAGCTCCACACGGTCGTATCCTAAAAGAAGACTTGTTTGGCTATGTCAAGTCGGTCATCAGCAGTGCCAGCACCAAGCCCACTGCCAGCGTGGCAAGCGGTTCGGCGATTAGTCTGCCACCACTGCCTGACATGAGTAACAAGGAAATCTGGGGTGAGATTGAAGTTCAAGACCTATCTCGCCTACAAAAAGTCTCTATCCCACAGCTTAACCTAAACACGCTTTTGCCACAGGTTACGCAGTTTGACTTGGCGGACATTACCGACACCGAAGCCATGCGTAACGAGCTAAAAGCCGAGTTTAAGGCACAAGGCGTGAGCCTTACTATTTTGGCGTTTATCGTTAAGGCGGTGGCGTATGCTCTGACTCAGCACCCCAAATTCAACAGCCACGTGTCGGATGACAACACCCAAATGATTATCCGTAAATCGGTGAACATGGGTATTGCGGTGGCGACCGATGACGGCTTGATTGTGCCTGTGATTCGTGATGCCCAAGCCAAAGGCATTCGCCAGCTTGCCATTGAGATTGGTGAGCTTGCTAAAAAAGCCCGTGATAAGAAACTGTCCGCCAAAGACTTGCAAGGTGCGTCATTTACCATTTCAAGTCAAGGCAACATGGGTGGTACTTACTTCACACCGCTGGTTAATCACCCACAAGTGGCGATTTTGGGGATTTCTGAATCTACCTACCAGCCACGCTGGAACGGCAAAGAGTTTGAACCACGTCTTATGCTACCGCTATCGTTGTCATACGACCATCGTACGATTAACGGAGCGGATGCGGCGGTGTTCACTCGCTATATTGCCAAACTTTTGGCTGACCCAAGACGGATTTTGCTTTGATTGAGTGAAATTTTGATATAAAAAGGGCGGAAATTTTTCGTCCTTTTTGTTACCAATAAGGAAATAAAATGACAATTCGTATTTACAAAAATATTTTAAAAACACTTGTATTAACTACTGTATTTTTTGCAGTTTCTACCAATGCCGATGAACCCAAAAATAATGCATTTAAGCAATTGGAAAACATTCGTGCCGAACAGTTAAATAATGCAACTAATGATAACATAGAAAGTTTTTATTTGTTGTATGGCTTGGCATATGATAGTGATGATATTATTACCAATGGAAAATACCTTTATCATCAAATACTAAACCTGCAAAATGTTACTGATGAAGAAAAAGAAATTTTCTCCAAAAACATAAGGGGGAGTTATCCAGCATTGCCAGAAGTGCCAGAGCAACTACATTCAACTGTATTTTGCACCTTAACCCAAAAAGAATGCTTTAAAGATTTTATTGCCAATAAAGAACATTGGCAGTCTTTGACCAATGATAACCAGAAATTTATTACACGCTATAAGCTATTTTTAAATAAACCACCTGCGGTTTATTTGGACAAAACTTATTTTCCATCTTATACTTATATTGCTTTGCTACGCACCCAACGCTTATGGCATTTAGAATTACTACAATTAAATGATAAAGAAAAAATCAGGAAAGAGTTAACCCGTGAATTATCAATATTAAAAAATCAATTAAAATACTCCAGTGACTTTCTTCAAAAATTGAGAATTAATTGGTTGATTCAGAATAATCTACAAGTTATTATATTTTCTAATCGTTATTTATCCATAAATTTTGATGCTATTAATTATTTAACAACCGATGAAAAATCGTTAAAATTACCATTGGCTTATGAATTTATGTTTCACAAAAGTTTGATGGAAAAACAAATTGAAAAAATGACATTTAATGATTATAATCACATTGATACTTATAATGGTATTGCTAATTATTTTGCTAATCAAATAGGTATTTCTGAAAAATCAGAAAATGAAATTGGAAAATATCAAATCACCTATCAGCAAGAAGAATACCTGATTAAGATTAATGAAGAAGATAATTTTACAGGTTTTCAGCTTGCGAATAGTGGTATGATTAATTATGCAGATTATATTCAAGAGTTGAATGAAACCAACAATATTATAACTAGCCTTATGGTTCGACAAGCTCACCACGAACGGTTTTCCTTATTTTTGGGTTTTGCAGGAAGTCTAATATTACCAATTATATTTTAACCAATGACAAAAAACATTTAAAAGATGTATTTGGTTTAAATGATGATAAGATTGAATTGGGCGATGATGAGATTTGCATTTTGATACCAAAACCACGCCGTAATGAAACAAAAAATTGCGTGTATTTGTGATATACTAATCTTTTTTAACCAAGCTAAAATTATGAAAAGTCGCCGATTATTTTTAAAAACCCTTGCCATTTCGCCCATCGTCCTAGCGATGGCGTGTAGTGATACGCCCAAAGTCGCCAAACTTGCCCAAGGCGGTAGGGTGGTGGCATTGGGCGACAGCTTGACCTTTGGCTATGGGGCGGACAAATCCCAAAGCTATCCTGTTGTCCTTGCTCAAAAAACAGGTTGGAACATCATCAATATGGGCGTTAATGGCGATACGACCAAAGACGTACTTAACCGTATGGACAGCGTCATTAGCGAAAATCCCAAATTGGTGCTACTAGGCATTGGCGGTAATGACGTGCTAAGACGAGTAAATGCCAGCGAAACCCGTGCTAATTTGGTAAGCATTATCAAGGCTCTGCAAAACAAAAATATCCCTGTGGTGCTGATTGCCGAGCCACATTTATCCGCCAGTGCCCTGTTTGGCAAGGCAAGCGATAACCCTGTGTATAAAGACGTGGCGAGCGAGATGGGCGTGCCGTTACTTGAAAAAGCATGGTCAACTATCTTATCGGACGATAAACTCAAATCCGACCAAATCCACGCCAATGGGGTAGGGTACGCCAAATTTGCCGATGAGTTATATCAGTTTTTAAAGGAAATTGGCTATGTCTAAACGCATGATGAGTGCCAGTCTAAGTCTGTGCATGATACTGCCGATAATGGGTCTTGCCAATCCGTCATATAGTCCCCATGCCGATAGCGATAAAGCCCTGATTGGCAAATGGCAATGCCATGTCAAACACGCCAATCCGCTCATCAAACAAGAAAGTCAGTTGCAGTTTTTTAAAAACCACACCATGCACGAGCATATTCGCATTTATTATGGACAGCCCAGCGATTATGCCTATCAAATCGAATCCGCCACTGCCAAATCGTCATGGATATTGGCACAAGAGACCCTGTATTATGGCAATCATCAATTTCATAATTATGCCGTCAGAATGCCAAATGCCAATAAAGATGATTTGGAGCAGGCAAATATCGCCCTACAAAAATCCTTGCCAATGGTGCAGGACATGATGAATAATGACATTAACAAAAGAACGTTTGATATTCATTTTATTAATAAAAAATCTTTTATCATGAATGATGTGGACAGTCAGACATTTACCACGTGTCATAAACAAGGTTTATTTGGTTTTATTTTATAAGGAATAATCATGCAAAAATCTCTTTTATGGGCGATGATATTACCCATGACAGCCTTAGCAAATAGCAATATATCTGTCCCTGATGTGGTAGGTGATTGGCGTTGCGTGGCAGATAGTGAATATCATTCGGTGAAAACACTCATGCGTTATTATGCCGATGGTACGGCAACTGAGTTTATGGAAATCAAAGAAAAAGCAGATAATTTGCCTGAATTGGAATTTAGTATCATGAATTATCAATGGCAACTCAAAGATAATAAACTATTAATGAGTAATCCAGACATCACTTATTATCAATATTATTTTATTTTACCTGATGGTGGCTTTTATAAATTTGACGATAAAGTAAATGCAGAAGGTAGGGCATTAATGATGGAGAGTTTTGAAGAAAACAATTGGCATTATCTTGAATTTGATGGCAAAGATAAACACCGTTATTATTTTGAAGATGGTTTTGAAGGGTATTGCCAACGCTTAAAATAAGTTTGGTTTTAATGATTGATTGTATATTAATTGAAGATAATAATGCTTAAAAATTTTCTTGCGTGTATTTTGTTTTTACCAACATTAGTAATGGCAAATCTTGAACAGAGTTTGGTGGGTAAATGGGAATGTAAGGGCGTAGAAGATGAATATTTTCACCATACCAGCGATATTGAATATCGTGATGATGGCATATTGTCCGAAAAATCTATTGTGCATCAATGGGATAAAGATGATGATTTTTATTAAATAGACACCGTCAGAATGTTGTTTAAATATCGTGTGATGGGCGATAAGGTTGTTTATTATGATGGGGTTGTTCAATCTTATGCGGTGGATATGCCAAATTACAACAGTACAGACGATTTTCCCAAGCACAGCAAGGATTCAATTTTGATTGCAAAATCCATCATAGAGCGGGCAAATTTTGAAAAAGAGATGGCAGATGAAATGATGGTTCGCATTCGTTTTATCGACAAAGACACTTATATTACCGCCTTTGAAAGCATTGATGAAGATTTTCCAACCGATATTGAAAATAACCATTGCAAACGTAAAATTTAATTTGGAGTAAAGTTATGAGCTACACACCCCCAAAAGTTTGGACGCCTAATGACATGGGCGGAAAATTTGGCGGTATCAACCGACCTAGTGCAGGGGCAAGGCACGAACAGACCTTGCCAAAAGGCGATAAGCCTTATCAGTTATACAGCCTAAACACGCCCAACGGCATTAAGGTTAATATCATCTTAGAAGAGTTAAAGGCGTTGGGGCTACTTGACTATGACGCTTTTAAAATCAATATCATGAATGGCGAGCAGTTTGGCACAGGCTTTGTGGAAATTAACCCCAATTCCAAAATCCCTGCACTCGTGGATTATAGCACCGACACGCCCATATCGGTGTTTGAAAGTGGGGCGATACTACTTTATCTTGCCCAAAAGTATGACAAATTTTTACCAAAAAATCCAACCGACCACACCCAAATGCTGTCGTGGCTCATGTGGCAAATGGGTTCAGCTCCCTTTGTTGGTGGTGGCTTTGGGCATTTTTATGCCTATGCTCCCACACCGATTGAGTACGCCATTAACCGCTATGCAATGGAAACCAAACGCCAGCTTGATGTGCTAGACAAGCATTTGGCGGAGCATGACTATATGGCGGGCGAGTACAGCATTGCTGATATGGCGATTTATCCGTGGTATGGGGCGTTGGTGCTAGGCAATTTGTACATTGGCGAGAATGACTATGCCAAATATAACGCGTCTGAATTTTTGAGTGTATACGAATACCAGAATGTCATACGCTGGGCGAATACCATAAAAAATCGCAAGGCGGTAGAGCAGGGCGAGAAGTTGGAATTATTGCCAATGGCATGATAAATCCAATGTTAATTTAAAAGATTGATTGATTATTGGTTAATTTTTAATTTGATATAGGGTGAATTAATTTGCCCTATATCAAATTAAAAATTGTCGCTTAATTTATATTAGTCATTTTAATATTAAAAACATAGGAATAAATATCAGCCATGAAAAAATTATTCATCACCAGTATCATAAGTCTCATGGCGACCATGACTTATGCCAACACCGCTTTTAATAAAGATGATTTGGTTGGGGTTTGGCAATGTGATTTATTGATAGAGCAAGTAGACGGCAATGTTACCAAAAGTCAAAATATGCACCATTTCTTTGCTGATGGGCGTTCGGTAGGTTATGGCGAAACTCGGCAGATTTATCAAGGGATAGACATTCAATCGGTCTTTATGAGTACGCAAGATAATTGGGATTTTGATGGTAAGCATTTGACAGTAAATGCGGGGAATATTAATCATGTAATGATTTATAATGCCATATCAAAACAACGAGAATATGAGAAGGAGCCAGAAATGCAGGCTTTATTTACAGAGATGTTTAGAGAAAATAGCCCAATAATACAAGCGGTAACGGTGATTGATAAAGATAATTTTAGTTATGAGCTGGGGGCGATTAATTATGGTGAGATAAAACAAAAAACGGCTCACTGTAAACGTTTGGGCGGATAAGGTAAATTAAGGTAAATAAAGATGGGTTTTCTTGGTTATTTGATATTGGGTAGTGCGGTATATGTCATCGGATTTATGATAAATTTAAAAATCCTAAATCCCAAACGCAAAGCAGGCACAAATTACACACTCACACACCCGACCATGATACAGCTATTATTGGCGTGTTTTGTGGTCATGCTTGCGGTATCGGCACTGCTTGGGCGGTTTGTGATGGGGCATGAGAGCTTGGATTTGGCATTTATTTTGGCAAATAGCATGGTGGCGACGTTTGTGTTTTATTTTGGGTTAAATCCCGACCAGTCGCAGATGAATTTACCAGATTAATGTTGGTTTTGGAGTATATTTGTTTTCTTAGGCTAAAAGTGGTGCTGATAATTTTTCATGAATAAACACAAATTTATCATAAAATACCGTTTGCATAAAAGCCAAAGCGGTGGTAAATTATAGCAGTTTAACCGATTAACTAAGTTACAAATTTGGAGCGAGCATGGCGAATAAGTTACTTGACTTGATTGAATCATCAGGGGCGAAATGGGTGGATTTTCGTTTTACCGACACACACGGCAAAGAAATGCACCTAACCTTTCCTGCATACAGCGTGGACGAAGACACCCTAGAAGACGGTAAGATGTTTGATGCGTCAAGCGTGGCAGGGTGGAAAGGCGTGGAAAGCTCGGACATGATTTTGTTGCCGGACGCTGATACCGCCTATCTTGACCCATTTTTTGAAGTACCAACGGTGGTGGTGGCGTGCGACATCATCGAACCTGCCACCATGCAAGGCTATGCCAAAGACCCACGTTCTATCGCCAAGCGTGCCGAAGTGTACCTAAAATCGACAGGTCTGGGCGATAAAGCCTTGATAGGCCCTGAACCTGAATTTTTTGTCTTTGATGAAGTCAAATGGGACATTGACATGTCAGGAGCCAGACACGCCGTCATTTCTGAAGCGGCGGCATGGAGTACCAACAAAGACTATGCGTGGGGCAATAGCGGTCAGCGTCCTGCCGTCAAAGGGGCGTATGCCGTCGTACCGCCCATTGACCATTATCATGACATGCGTGCGGTGATGTGCGACCGCATCGATGAAGTCATGGGCGAAGGTCGTATTGAAGTACATCATCATGAAGTGGCGAGCAGTCAGCTAGAAATCGGTATCTCGTTTAATACGCTCGTTAAAAAAGCGGACGAAGTACAGCAGTTTAAATACATCGTACAAAATGTTGCCAGTCAATTTGGCAAAACCGCCACTTTTATGCCCAAACCCTTAGTTGGAGACAATGGCTCGGGCATGCATGTGAATATGTCTATCTCAAAAGACGGTGTAAATACATTTTCTGGCGATGAGTACGCAGGATTGTCCAAGACCGCTTTGTACTTTATTGGTGGGGTCATCAAGCACGCTCGTGCCTTGAACGCCATTACCAATCCTAGCACCAACAGCTACAAACGCCTTGTACCGCACTTTGAGGCACCGATTAAGCTGGCTTATTCTGCCTCCAACCGTTCTGCCAGTATTCGCATTCCGCATGTCAATAGCCCCAAGGCGGTGCGTGTGGAAGTGCGTTTTCCTGACCCATCAGCCAATCCTTATTTGGCGTTTTCGGCACTACTTATGGCAGGGCTTGACGGCATTGAAAATAAAATTGACCCTGGTGAAGCGTCTGATAAAAACTTGTATGATTTGCCCCCAGAAGAAGAAATGCTTATCCCAACGGTGGCAGAAAATCTAGAAGTGGCACTAAATGCCCTGCGTGATGACCATGACTTTTTGTTAAAAGGTGGGGTCTTTACCAAAGAGATGATTAACGACTATATCGCTCTAAAAATGAAAGAAGTACAGCGTATTAATGAAGCGGTACACCCCTTAGAATTTGATATGTATTATCGTTGCTAATCGTTAGGGTACGCCCTAAAAAGACAGACGGCATGAATTTGGTTTTATGCCGTTTTGTTTTGCGTGCATTTTTGGTGATTTTTGGGTACAATAAGATTATTTTGTAACATTGGAACTTAGATGACTCATTTTTCAAAATCAACCTTTTTCAAATCAGCGATGTGCGTGGCATTATCTATCCTGCCGACATTGAGCTTTGCTTATGACATCCAAATCACCGAGCCTGCCGAAGACCGTGCCTATCATCGCCCTGCCCAGAGCATTGATGTGCAGGCTACTGTGTCGCCAACATTGGAGATGGGCTATACCACAGCGGTGCTATTAAATGGCAAAGTGGTGGGTGATGGGCTAACCGCCAGCGTACCAACCATTGATTTGGTGGCAGGCGAGTACACGCTAGAAGCCATCGTGATGGACAAAAACGCCCAAACGGTGGCGAGCGATACTCGCACAGTCTACGTCATTCAAAACAACCAAATCCAACGCAAAAAGAAAGCAGCCATTGCCGAGCGAGAAGCGTATGATAATTCGTCAATTTGGCATAAGATTGCGGTGGGTTTAAATCCCAAAGTTCAAGCCCCACCAAAGGTCTATGAATCCACGCCGACATGGGAGATTAGAGATTTGCCAAATAAACCAAATAAATAAGCCCTGTTTATGAATAACAAAACCCTGTATAAACAGGGTTTTGTTATTTAGCTTTTATCAAACACCTTATTCATCCATTTGCCAATGTCTTTAATCTGCTCCATGCATACTTGATGAGCCATGCCGTAGCGTTTAAATTCAGGCGACAGACCCAAAGTGGTGAGTTTTTCGTTTGCCTTGACCCCAAGCACCGACGGCACGACATCATCGTAATCGCCATGGTCGATTTTAACAGGTAGGGATGCATTAGTGCCAAGCTCGCCAATCTCCTGCTCGGTGGCAAGATAAGTGGATAAGGCAAGTAGTCCTGCCAATGGTCGGCTGTTGGTCAGGGCGTTGTGATAAGCAACGGCACCACCTTGGGAAAACCCTGCGATGATGATGTTCTGGCTGGGTATGCCGAGACGCACTTGTTCATCAATCAAGTCATTAATACGCTCGCTAGATGCTTTGATTTGGGCGGTGTCTACCTTTCTGTCTAGGCTCATCTCCAAGATGTCATACCATGCAGGCATGACATAACCGCCATTGACGGTCACAGGAATTGATGGGGCGTGCGGAAAAATGAATCGCACACTAAGCTCATCAGAGAGTCCAAGCTCAGGTACGATAGGCACGAAATCATGACCGTTCGCCCCTAAGCCATGAAGCCATATCACGGCGTGTTCGATGGGTTTGTCTTTGGGGTTATGAATGACTGTTTCAAAAGGAAGTGGTGAGACCATGTCAGTTCCTAAGCAAGGCTCAATGTTCAATACACGCTAATTATACATAATTTTTAAAAATTCTTACAGATTTTTTGCAATTTTGCCTTATAATAGGCTGATTTTTATGATAATAGGTGAGCTATGCAGTGGCGTGGTCGCAGACAGAGTAATAATATCGAAGACCGCCGTGGCGGTGGTGGTATGAAGGCAGGTGGGCTAAGTATTGGCAGTATCATCCTTGCCCTTGTTCTGTGGAAAGTATTTGGAGTCAGTCCCGAGACCACGCTAGGGGTCACTCAGCAGATAGGGCAAGCGACCCACCAACAATCCGCCCCTGCCAATGAGACTGCCGACCAAACTGAGAGCCGTGAGTTCGTGGCGACTGTGCTTGCCGATACCGAAGACGTGTGGACACCCATTTTTACAAAACTCGGTGGTACTTATCAGCCACCAAAATTGGTGATGTTCACAGGTTCGGTCAAGTCAGCGTGTGGGGCAGCGACATCTGCCAGCGGTCCTTTTTATTGCCCTGCCGACCAAAAAGTGTATCTGGACACGCAGTTTTTTGTGGACATGAGACGGCACATGGGTATTGGCAGTGAGCGTCATGGCAGCACCGAGTTGTCTCGCCAAGACCAAGTGGGCGACTTTGCCCAAGCCTATGTCATCGCTCATGAAGTAGGACATCACATTCAGACACTGCTTGGAATATCCCAAGAAGTGCGAAAAGCCCAAATGCAAGGCAATGAGCGACAGGCAAATGAGCTGTCCGTCCGCCAAGAGTTGCAAGCCGACTGCTTTGCAGGCATGTGGGCAAAGAAAAACCATGAACGCACTGACTTTTTACAACAGGGCGACATCGAAGAAGCCCTAGACGCTGCTGAGAAGATTGGTGATGACTATCTACAACACAAATCGCACGGACACGTGATGCCTGACAGTTTTACTCATGGCACGAGTGCTCAGCGTCAGCGTTGGTTCTATCGGGGCTTTGAGACGGGCGACATCCAAGCCTGCGATACCTTTGGCACCAATCAGCTCTAAGTGCTTGATTTGTAAAATACACAAGGACGGTTTTCGCCGTCCTTTTTGATTGAATGGTTTGGACTTTGATTGAATGTACATCACTTATTTTGAATAAATTTTAATCAAAATCTTGTCTATTTGTCAAAAAATGCTATAATCTTACGCTCACTCTCTGATGTTTCAAAAATCATTCACCAGCCGTCACGCCATGCAAGGTATCATCACACTTCTGCTTATCCTAACCCCGATGTTTGTTGGTTTTGCCCTACCAAACAGCAAAAAAAGCACGCATTTGGCGGAGCGTGGGCTTAATTATCTGGTGTTCATCATCTTGGTGGTGATTGGCATGGAGCTAGGACTGGTTGATGATTTACAGCATAAACTTGCCAATATCGCCCTGTATCTGTCGGTACTTATGGTACTAACCATCGGCTCAGGGTTGATGGCTTTGGTAGTTTTTGACCGTATGTCGCCTTGTCAGTATCGCTCACAGCAAAGCCCGACTGCCAAGCCCAATGTCAGCATTCACGGCAGTCTGACCCAAATCCTGTGTTTGGCGATGGGCTTCATTATTGCTAAGTTTTTACCTACCACGTGGCACCCGCCAGAGAAGACCACGACGGTGCTACTCATGCTACTGTTGTTTTTGGTGGGTATTTCACTCAAAGGCTCAGGTGTCAGTCTCAAACAAGCACTGCTAAATAAGCGGGGCTTGCAAATCAGCTCGATCTTTGTGGGGGTAACACTGCTCTCAGGTGTCCTTTTTGCCCTGCTTTTTGATGACGTGTCAGTCGCTCAGGGCTTGGCGTTGTCATCGGGTTTTGGTTGGTACTCGCTCTCAGGCACGATAATGACGGACGCTTATGGGGCGGTGTGGGGCAGTGTGGCACTGCTAAACGACCTAGGGCGAGAAGTGTTGGCACTCATCTTTATCCCATGGGTCATGCGACATTCATCATCGGCAGCGATAGGGCTTGGGGGTGTGACCAGCCTTGACTTTACTCTGCCAACACTCACGCAGGCGGGCGGAGTTTCTATTATTCCGCTAGTCATCAGCTTTGGTTTTATTACCAATCTTATCTCACCTATTTTAATGGTGTTTTTTGCCAGTTTTTCTTAGATATTTTTAAGGTTTATTAAAAAATTATAGGGCGTATTGAACTTTTGTATTTGCAATGAAAAATGAGAAAAATCGCACGTTTTTCAAGGAAAAAGTGAAGTTTGATAGTCATTCTATCAAACGAGCTTTTATTATGAAAAA
>NZ_AUGF01000005.1 GCF_000426885.1 Moraxella caprae DSM 19149
ACTTTCATCATTTAAACTTTCATCATTTAAACTTTCATCATTTAAACTTTCATCATTTAAACTTTCATCATTTAAACTTTCATCATTTAAACTTTGATTAACGCAGTTATCTGTTTGTTGATTTAAAATTGCTTTGGGTTCTTGATAAATAACTTCATCACCAGCAAGCGGACGAAACGCAAGCAGTCGCAAAATCCCCATTTCCAACGCCTGCATGGGCGTACTGGCAAGGCGAACGCTGTCTCGTGCCTTGATGCTAATCTCATAATAAAGCTGTATGACATCGGCAGGCAAGGTGTGGGCAAGATGATAAAACGCCTGTTTTTGCTCATCGTTCATATCAAGGGGCATGTCAGGCAAAATCTGCACCAGCGCCATTGCATGAAAGCTGTCTACAAGGCGGTCAAGCAAAGCGGTAGCGTCCACCATTTGTTCACGCATTCGGGCAATATGACGAGCCACGCCCGAACGGTCATCGTGATAAATATCACGCACCAAATCCAGCACATCAAGGCTATCCACAAGCCCGAGCATCTCCATGACGGTATTCGCCCCGACTTGTCCCCCACCAAACGCAATGGCTTGGTCGGTCAAGGATAAGGCATCACGCACCGAGCCTTTGGCGGACTGAGCCAGTTGCCACAGGGCGGTGTCATCGTGTGCGATGTTCTCAGCGTGTAGGATTTTGGCTAAATGGGCGTGGAGCAATTCTTGCGACATCGGACGAAGCACAAATTGCAAACAGCGAGAGACAATGGTAATAGGGAGCTTTTGAGGGTCGGTGGTCGCTAGGATAAATTTGACGTGCTGGGGCGGTTCTTCTAGTGTTTTTAATAGGGCGTTAAACGAATGCGTGGAGAGCATATGCACCTCGTCAATGAGATACACTTTGTACCGCCCCTGCGTGGGAGCGTAGGGGACATTTTCTAGCAAATCCCGAGTGTCTTCTACTTTGGTGCGACTTGCCGCATCAATCTCAATCAAATCAATAAACCGCCCAGTATCCACGCTCACGCAAGTATCGCACACACCGCAGGGCGTGCTTGTTATGCCTGTTTCGCAGTTGAGGCACTTTGCCAAAATCCGTGCAATGGTCGTCTTGCCCACGCCACGAGTGCCTGTAAACAGATAAGCGTGGTGCAATCGCCCTGTATCAATGGCGTGCGATAGGGCTTGGGAGACGTGGGCTTGCCCCAATAATTCGCTAAAATTTTTGGGACGGTATTTGCGTGCTAAAACTTGGTATTCGGACATGACAGATTGGCAAATGAGCGGTATAAATTTGTGCCATTATACCGCATTTTGTCCGTTTAGAATACCGATTTTAGATTAGGCACTTGCCATCAGACTGGCGTTACCCCCTGCCGCTGTGGTGTTATAACTTTGGCTAACTTCATGATACAGACGTGTCATGTCAAAGCCATCTGTGGCGTCCATCACACGACGAATCGCCCCGTCCAGCTCTGACAGTCGCACTTTTTCAGAAGTCGGTAGGTCGGACAACGCCACGATGATGGTGTTTTTATCCACGCCTTGTTGCTCCATGACGTCAAGCACATCTGCCAGCTTATCAGCGTAAGGGGCAAGCTCATGGCTTGGGGTAACGTGCGCCTTGGTGCCATTTAGGGCAAGCACAGCAAGCACTGCCAGAGCCTTGTCTGGCGTGCCATTTGTCAAAGCCACCGAGCGTGGGGCATGCCATGATAGGGTGTTGGTCTCGCCTGTTGGTCCTGTTAGGGTGGTTTGGGCGTGATTGAGTGCCGTTTGATAAGCATGCTTGATGGTGCTGTCTAGATTGACGCCTACCGACCGAGCAACGTCCATGACACGAGCTACATTGTTATCATAAGTCGTGGCAGGCTTATCAAGGGTCGGTATGTCCCAACTGTCCAGACGGCTTAGGCGTTGCAGATAAAAGCACCCGCCTGCCTTGGGTCCTGTACCCGATAAGCCATGACCGCCAAAGGGTTGGACGCCCACCACCGCCCCGACGATGTTGCGGTTGATGTAGACGTTACCTGCTTGTATGCGATTTGTGATATGCTCTATCGTGCCATCGATACGGCTGTGAATGCCGTGTGTTAGAGCATAGCCTTTTTTGTTAATGCTGTCTATCACGTCATCAAGTTCATGGGCTTTATAACGGACAACGTGTAGCACAGGTCCAAAGACCTCCTTTTTAAGCTGTGATAGGTCTTTTAGTTCAAATAAAATCGGAGCAACAAAGGTGCCTTGCTCGCCATCTGTAACACGCACTTCATGATAATCGCTGGTTTGTTTTAGGGTATTGATATGGTCTAGCAGATTCGCTTGGGCTTCGCTGTCAATCACAGGCCCGACATCTGTGCTAAGCAGGCGTGGGTCTGACACGACAAGCTCATCCATCGCCCCTTTTATCATCTCAATCATGGGCTCGGCGATGTCTTCTTGGATGCATAGGATACGCAAAGCAGAGCAACGCTGACCTGCTGAGTCAAAGGCAGATGCCAATACATCGGCACACACCTGCTCAGGCAGGGCGGTAGAATCCACAATCATGGCGTTCATGCCCCCTGTCTCAGCGATGAGTACAGGATTGTCAGAGCGTTTGGCAAGCAAAGTATTAATGCGTTTGGCGACGTCTGTTGAACCTGTGAAAATCACGCCATCAATACGCTCGTCCGCTGTCAAAACACCACCCACATCCCCAGCACCCAGCACCAGTTGTAACACATCAGTTGGGATACCTGCTTCATGTAGCCATGACACCGCCAAGTGAGCGATGATGGACGTCTGTTCGGCAGGTTTGGCAACAACCGTATTGCCTGCACACAAGGCAGAGACCACTTCGCCAACAAAAATCGCTAGGGGAAAATTCCACGGGCTAATCGCCACCACCGCACCTAGTGGCGTGCTTAGGTTTAGCCGTTCGCATTCATCGGCATAATAACGGCAAAAATCCACCGCTTCACGCACTTCGGCAATGGCATTGAGCAGGGTTTTGCCTGCTTCACGCACCGCCACCATCATAAGCAGTGCCATACGTTTGGGCTCTTCCATCAAATCGGCAAAGGCTCGTATCATGTCAGCACGCTGTTTTGGCGAGACGTTTTGCCATGAGTGTTGGGCATTGATGGCAACTCCAACCACGTCTGACACCTGATTTGGGTTAATAAATGCTACTTGTCCGACCACATCGGTGTGATTGGCAGGATTTAGCACGGCAAAGGCAGGTATATGGGCGACATCATGATGGGTCAAGGAGCTAACGTTAAAGTCAATGCCACTTGCCATGGTCATGTCATCTTGGAGCTGGGATAGGACATGCTCGTTAGATAAATCCATGCCCCATGAATTTTTGCGTTCGCCATAAATATGGCGTGGGTTTGGTGTGAGTGGGTTTGGTGTGATGTTACCGACATCAATCTCATCTAAAGGCGAGATGACCAACTCATCAATACTGACTTTCTCATCCACGATACGATTGACAAATGATGAGTTCGCCCCATTTTCCAAAAGACGGCGTACCAGATAGGCGAGCAGGGTCTTGTGTGTGCCGACAGGGGCATAGATTCGCACACGGCGACCAAGTTTATCGCCGACCACTTGGTCATATAACGTCTCGCCCATGCCGTGTAAGCATTGAAATTCAAAATCAAGCTCCTTACCCATCTCATAGATGGTTGCCAGCGTTTGGGCGTTATGCGTGGCAAATTGGGGGAATATGGCATCTTGGGCGGACAGTAGTTTTTTGGCACATGCCAAATAAGACACATCTGTGTGGACTTTGCGGGTATAGACAGGATAGCCGTCCATGCCATCCACCTGAGCCCATTTAATCTCACTGTCCCAATACGCTCCTTTGACAAGGCGAATCATGAGTTTTTGGTTATGGCGACGAGCTAAGTCAATGAGATAATCAATGACAAAAGGACAGCGTTTTTGGTAGGCTTGCACCACAAAGCCAATGCCACGAAAACCTGCCAAATCAGGGTCAGACACCAAGGCTTCCATGAGTTCAAGCGACAGCTCCAAGCGATGAGCTTCTTCGGCATCGATGTTTAGCCCGACGTCATGCTCTTTGGCAAGCAAAAACAATGCCTTCAACCTAGGCAATAGCTCACTCATCACACGCTTACGCTGTGAGCGAAAATATCTGGGATGAATGGCGGACAGCTTGACTGAGATGCCATTACCATCATAAACCCCACGCCCTTTAGCATCTTTGCCAATGGCATGAATGGCACTGACATAGTCATTAAAATAACGGTCAGCATCCGCCTGTGTCATGGCAGCTTCACCAAGCATGTCAAAGCTAAAACGATAGCCCAGACGTTCACGCTCTTTACCATTAGTAAGGGCTTCTTCTATCGTCTGCCCTGTCACAAACTGCTTGCCAAGGAGTTTCATGGCATAGTTCACGCCACCACGAATAAAGGGTTCGCCACCTTTTTGTAAGACACGGGTCAAAGATGAACCCATCGAGTCATCCGACACGTCCGTGGTCAGCTTGCCCGTCAAGACCAGCCCCCAAGCAGCAGCATTGACAAACATGGATGGGCTATTACCGACATGACGTCGCCAATCCCCATCGGCGAGCTTATCACGAATGAGCTTATCTCTGGTGGCGTTATCAGGAATGCGTAGCAGGGCTTCAGCAAGGCACATAAGAGCAATGCCTTCTTCGCTGGATAACGAAAACTCATGCATAAGAGCATCCACGCCCGATGATTTGGAGCGGTCGGCACGCACCTGAGTGATGAGCGAACGGGCAAGCGACTGAATATCGTCTCTTTGGGTTTGGGTAAAGTCAAGCGTACTTGCCAAATTTCGTACTGCCACCGTCTCGTCCAAGCGATAAGCGGCGGTAATGGCATCTTTTAATGGGGTTTGTGCATGGGTAAAGTGAAACATAAAATCTCCTTAATTGTCTTATAATGACCCATCATTTTAACATCAAAAACGATTGGGGTCATTGAGTGTCGCTTGCGTTTCGTGCTTGGTGTCGTCAAACTTAGGCAATTCCTCCAATTCCTCTGGCGTAGGCTCATATAGGCTAATGGTTTGATTGCCAGATTTATCTTCATTAAGCACATACAATCTATCAGAGCGGTTCATGATTTTATGCATTAGGCGTTGATACCAGCCTGCAAACCCTTCGCTTGGCTCATTGGGATTATAATAAAAGGCATTAATCACCGCAGGCAATCCCAAACCACACACCACCCCTGACAAAAGCACCACGATAAAGGTATAACCAATCAACACATTGGTGTATTCTTTTAATTGTGGGACGTTGGCAACCGCCAAAATCAGGGCAAGCGAAATGCCACCACGCACCCCGCCCCATGACAAAATCTCCAAACTGCCTTTATAGGCATTTTTACGCACACTAGGAAAAAACGAAAATGCCAAATAATTTGCCAAAAAGCGTGCCAAATGCAAAATCACAAAAGCAAAAATACCGCCAATGATGATATGAGCATTCAAATCCAAAATAAATAATTCAAGTCCAATTAAAGTAAATAAAAAGGAATTAATAATCCCTTCAATGGTGTGCCAAAAATGGTTAATTTCTTCTACATCTTTATGAGCCAAAATCTCTTGCCATTTATCGCCCACCATCAAACCACCAATCACACAAGCAATCGGTGCAGACGCATGAGCATAGAGTGCCACCAAATAAGAGCCTGAGGCTAACACGGCAGTGGTCAATATCAAAGACTCCATTTCGTTTTTGCCTTTTAATAAATACAACGCCATTTTACCAAAAGCAAAACCAATAATGACCGCCACGATAATTTCAAAGGCCAAATGCTCAGCAACGTGCAATAAATTAAATTCACCCCTTGAATCACCTTTAAAATCGTCATAAATACCGCAATACACATGGCATCATTAAATAACGACTCGCCCTCTAATTTAATCATCAAATGATTGGGGGCTTTAATGGAGCTTAATACACCTTTAATGCCAATCGGGTCGGTTGCTCCAAGTGCTGAACCCAACAACAATAAAACAATTAAAGGAACATGATGACCTGTGATGAATTGATAGCTAAATAACAATCCACCAAAAACAAAAGCACAAAACAGTAGTGCCAAACTTGCCAAAATCCCAATGGGTTTCCAATAAGTTCTTAAATCCGCCATTTTAAATTTAAGGGCGGAGGCAGTTAAGATAAAACAAATCACCCCATTAATTAAAAAATCATAAAAATTGATTTGGCGGACAGCTTCTTCAATGGCGTGAATATTGATATTAATAAATTGGTTGCCTGCCAATAATGTCGCTGACCATTGTAAAATAAAGACCAATACCGCAGAAACAATCGGCACGCCAATGGCTTGGGGCATTCCCAAAATACGTTTATTAAATAAAGTGGTGATGATAGACACCAAACACACAATGGTAAAAATCTCTAAAAAAATAAAACTTCCCATAGGTAACCACCTTATCTAAAAAAAGATTAAGAATTTGCAATTAAGTAAATGACCAATAGTAAAAATAACACAATAAAAAATATGAACCATTTGGTATGTTTATACCAAAGTTGATCTAATTTTAAATAAAGCCATATTTTAAACCAACAATAGACTTCCTGCAAAACCCAAAAATGAGGAAAACCGTTCGTGGTGAGCTTGTCGAACCATAACGGTTTTCCGCCACCCATCAACAAGCTCAGGACGAACGGAAAACCTAGTTTTGCAGGAAGTCTAATGAGCACTAAAACGAAAAATGGCAAATAAACCTTTTAAAAATTCGTCCATTTTTATCCCTTCATTGATTTAAAAATGGCTGTAAGGTGCGTATTACGCACCATGTTATAAAATATTAAATCAACAACATTATGACAATATTGCCAAAAATTCTTTATGATAAAACCCAATGGCAATAATGGTAGCAATCACACAAATGACGAGATACCATTTCCAATAACGAGTATTAAAGATTGGGTCGTCAGCGTGTGTCAAACATTCGATAATGACATAAACAACCGCCAAAATAAATGCTATAATACCAATCGCCATTTAATTTCCCCAAAACAGTATTATACAACTTATCACAATGGTTAGGATAATGCCAATTACCCACCAAATTGCATAGCGATTGTTGATAAATTGACCGCAAGACAAACAAAATTCACCAGTAATTTGTATGGCATATACAAGTGATTTTAGGATAAGTAAAATAAGTTTGGGGATTTCTTACATAATAACTTCTTTTTAAATAACCCCATTTTATAAAAAACAGGGTTATTTTTATTGACTATTATTTATGTCGCATATGCGGGAATAAAATCACATCACGAATGCTTGGGGCATTGGCAAATAACATCACAAGGCGGTCAATACCAATCCCTTCACCTGCGGTTGGTGGCAAACCATATTCGAGCGCCTCAATAAAATCAGCATCATAGTGCATTGCTTCATCATCGCCTGCGTCTTTTTCGGCAACCTGCTGTTTAAAGCGTTCGGCTTGGTCAATCGGGTCATTTAATTCTGAAAAGCCATTGGCGAGTTCTCGTCCGCCAATAAAGAATTCAAAACGGTCAGTAATATGCGGATTGTCATCATTACGGCGAGCAAGGGGCGAAGTTTCTGCTGGGTATTCGATGATAAAAGTCGGCTGGCGAAGTTTGGTTTCTACCGTTTCTTCAAAGACAATCGTTTGTAATTTACCCAAACCAAAAGACGGTTTGACCTCGATTTTTAAAGTATTTTTAACAAACTCCGCCAAAAACTCTTGGGAGTTGATATTGTCCAAAGTTAGATTTGGATTATATTGTAAAATCGCTTCACTCATTGGAATTTTGGCAAAAGGAGCTTTAAAACTAAAAGTCTCTTCGCCATACGGCACATCGGTTGTTCCCAAAATATCCACTGCCAATTTTTCAAGCATATTTTCGGTGAGTGCCATTAAATCTTTATAATCGGCATAGGCTTGATAAAATTCAATCATCGTAAATTCAGGATTATGACGAGTAGAAACCCCTTCATTTCTAAAATTACGGTTAATTTCAAATACCCGCTCAAAACCGCCAACCACCAAGCGTTTTAAATAAAGCTCAGGGGCAATACGCAAATACAGCTCCATATCCAAGGCATTATGATGGGTAACAAACGGTTTTGCTGACGCACCCCCTGGGATAATATGCATCATTGGTGTTTCCACTTCCATATAGCGTTCATTGGTAAGATATTCACGAATGCCCGCCACCACTTTTGAGCGAATTTCAAAAGTTTTACGGGTTTCTTCGTTCACCATTAAATCCAAATAACGCTGACGGTATTTGACTTCGGTATCGGTCAAACCGTGAAACTTATCAGGGAGTGGACGCAGTGATTTGGTCAATAATTCAAAGTGTTCTAAATGAACATATAAATCGCCTTTACCAGAACGACCAATATAGCCACCACCCGCAATAATATCGCCCAAATCTAGTGATTTAATCAGCTCCAAGGTCTCGGCAGGCAAGCCTTTTCTATCCACATAAAGCTGAATCCGCCCTGTCATGTCTTGAATAACAATAAACGAGCCACGATTTAGCATCACTCGTCCTGCCACAGATGCATAGACTTTTTCGCCATTTTCAATGGTTTCTTTATCCACATTAGCGAATTTTTCTTGCAAATCTTGGGCATAATCCTCACGCTTAAAGGTATTTGGATAAGCAGTTTTACCATTGGCTTGGGCTTTTGTTTGCAATTCTTGCAATTTGGCAAGTCGTTGAGCAATTAAATCATTTTCGCTGATTTGAGTATCGGGAGTTTGGGGTTGGTTTGACATAATAAAAGCCTTAATATCAATTAAATTAAATAAAAATTAGCGTTTAAATAAGTTTTTTAACTTATCGGCAAAACTTGTTTTTTCATCATCAAAAGAAATTTCTAAATCCACCGACCAAACAATAAAATATCCATATTGACCTTTTTTAACTTCTCCACCGACTTCACGACCTTTATCGGTTAAAAAGGTTTTTTTACCCTTTAATTCAATATAGCCATTTTCAGCAAGTAGTTTGGTAAATTCATTGCTATCAATGCCAAATTTCTCAGCAAGTTTGGCGGTTGTGATTTTATCGTAATTTCTTGGTTTGGAATGACTTTCGGTTTTTGGTTTTTCTTGATAAGTGGTAGATTTTTCAGTATCTGCTGACAATCTCACTTCTTCACTAATTCTAATAATACGTTGCACTTCATCATAAGTATCCGCATATAACTGACCATCATCATTTTTATTGATAAGCACGCCCATTTCATTATTATTGACTTGGCTAAATTCATATAAATTTAGACTGGTGATAATACACTCATGTTCATTCAAATAACATTTGGCGTGTAAGTTTTTACAAAAACTCGTTCTGACAAAAGTCAATTCTTTAAGCCAATTTATCTCTTGTGGCGATAATTCACTTTTGCCATAAACAATACGAATATCAATTTTTAAGCGGTTTTTATCTTCCAATAATTCCTTAATGCGTTCATTAAATTGCAAATAAGGACTGATTAGCACCAATCTGTCCGTTGCTTTTTTAATCAACTCTTCTAAATGATAAGTCGTACCACTGGTGTTTAAAAATTTTGCCATAATTATCTCCTAATTTACTCCCCACCCACACTTGCCATCAAATCCGCTTGATGCTCTCTTAACAAACTATCAAGCAATTCACCCAAATCCCCTTCCATAATTGCGTCCAATTTATACAGCGTTAAATTGATACGGTGGTCGGTCATTCGCCCTTGTGGAAAATTATAAGTGCGAATGCGCTCACTGCGGTCGCCAGAACCGACAAGATTGCGTCTCATATCGCTGGTTTGGTCAATTTGAGCTTGGACTTTGGCTTGTTGGATTTTGGCAACCAGCATTTTCATCGCCTTGTCTTTGTTGGCGTGCTGCGAGCGTTCTTGTTGGCACTCGGCCACCACGCCTGTGGGAATGTGGGTAATTCGCACCGCAGAATCGGTGGTGTTGACATGCTGACCGCCCGCCCCGCTTGAACGATAAGTATCAATCCGCAAATCGGCAGGGTTAATCTCCACCGTATCATCAAGTTCAATCTCAGGCATAATCGCAACCGTGCAAGCGGACGTATGCACCCGCCCTTGGCTTTCGGTCTCTGGCACACGTTGCACCCGATGAGCCCCACTTTCAAATTTGAGTCGTCCGTACACGCCCACGCCCGACACTCGGGTGATGATTTCTTTGTAGCCCCCATGTTCGCCATCGCTTGCCGATAACACTTCCACTTGCCAGCCTTGTGATTGGGCGTATTTTTGGTACATACGGAACAAATCGCCACTAAATATCGCCGCTTCGTCTCCGCCTGTACCTGCTCGGATTTCCAAAAAGGCGGTCGCCTTGTCGTTGGGGTCTTTGGGGAGCATCATGACGTTGAGAATTTCGGTCAATTCGTCAATTTTGGATTTTGCCGTTTCAATCTCATCTTGTGCCAGCTCTTTCATGTCAGGGTCGGCAAGCATTTCGTTTGCGGTCGCCAAATCTTCTTCGGCTTGGCAAAACTTCCCCCAAGCATCCACAAGCTCGGACAATTCGCTATGCTCCACCGACAAGGCACGGAATTTTTTGCTGTCAGAAATGGTGTCAGGGTCGGACAACAAGGCGGTAACTTCTTCAAATCTGTCCGCCATTTGGTCTAGGCGGTGGCGTAGGGATTCTTTCATGATGATGATTTAATTCTTTTAAAACAGGCTATTTTGCCATATTTTTAAAATTTTTGCATTAAGTTTTACCAATTTATTGGCAATTTTATCAATCGCAACCCCCTTTCTTTTATCACTAAAAATCTGTTAAAATGAAAAAATTTTCTTGATATATATACAGTAGGACTGCAAAATGACCAACCAACCAACCAACCAACCACATTATCGGACATTTTAGAGCAATATCAAGCACTTTCTCACACTCAGCGTGAAAAAGGCACTTATTTTGAACGCTTGTGCATTGATTATCTTAGCACCGAAAATCATTACAAAACCCTTTATGATACCGTACTTCCCTTTACCAAATGGGTAAGCCAGCACAAACCCGATTTCCCCAAAACTGATACAGGAATAGACCTTGTCGCCATTGGCAAGGACAGCACATTGACCGCCATTCAATGCAAAAATTATTCTGCCGATTATCACATTGCCAAATCTGACATTGACAGCTTTTTTACCGCATCTGGCAAGACAGATTTTAGCCACCGCCTTATCATCACCACAACTGATCATTGGACAGCAAACGCCCAAAATTCCCTTGAAAATCAAAAAATCCCCGTCAATATCATCAGCCGTAGCGACCTTGAAAACAGCGTCATTGACTGGGCAAAATACACCCCCAACCGCACGCCCATTCTCCACGCCAAAAAATCGCTACGCCCCCACCAACAACAAGCCCTAGCTGATGTTACCAAAGGTTTTCTTAATGCCAATCGTGGCAAGCTCATTATGGCGTGTGGCACAGGCAAAACTTTTACTTCCCTAAAAATCGCCGAAAATCTGGCTGGGGCTGGCAAATTGGTGCTTTTTTGTGTGCCAAGCCTATCCTTATTATCCCAATCTTTGAGCGAATGGACACAGCAATCTGATATACCTATTTATGCCTATGCGGTGTGTTCGGACGGCGATGTCGGTAAACAAAAAAACGATGATGTGTTACAAACCCAATTACACGAACTACAATACCCTGCCACCACCAACGCCCAAAAATTAGCCGAAAAATTAATCAACCTCAAAGATAATGATATGGGAATGACGGTTATTTTTAGCACCTATCATTCCATTGAAGTTATTCATCAAGCCCAACAATTAGGCTTAAAAGAATTTGATTTGATTATTTGTGATGAAGCCCATCGCACCACAGGGGCAACTTTTGAAAATAATGACGAAAGCCATTTTGTCAAAATTCATCATAATGACTTTATTAAAGCACAAAAACGCCTGTATATGACCGCCACCCCAAGAATATATAGCGATAAAGCCAAAAATGTTGAAGGTGTAGAAGCCATTTATTCTATGGATAATGAAGAATATTATGGCAAAATTTTTCATACCATCAGTTTTAGCAGTGCGGTCAATCAAGATTTGTTGGTAGATTATAAAGTTTTGGTATTAGCCATATCCGAAAGTCATATTAACCGCCGATTAGAAAAATTATTAAATGATGATAAAAACGAATATAAAGTTGATGATGTCGCCAAAATCATCGGCTGTTGGAAAGCCTTATCAAAATATGGTGTAGAAACAGAATTAGCCGATGATTATAACCCAATGAAACGAGCGGTTGCCTTTTGTCAAGTGATTGACAAATATACAGGCAAACATAAAGTCAGTTCAAAAGCCATTAGTGGTATGTTTAATGAAGTGGTGAGTGCTTATCAAGCCCAAGAAATCAAACTGCTAAAAGAAAAATCTAAAACAGATGAAATAATATTAAACCCATCATTGCAATTAAACTGTGAATCCAACCATATAGACGGCTCAATGAACGCCAGCCAAAAGGCAAATAAAATCAACTGGCTAAAAGAAAACACCCCAGACAATACCTGCCGAATACTTTCTAATGTCCGTTGTCTATCCGAAGGCGTTGATGTGCCTGCATTGGACGCTGTGTTATTTTTGTCCGCTCGTAATTCACAGATTGATGTGGTGCAATCGGTAGGACGAGTAATGAGAAAAGCCGAAGGCAAAAAACGGGGCTATGTGATATTGCCGATTGTCATTCCTGCTGGCGTAGAGCCTGAAACCGCTCTTGATAATAACGAAAATTATAAAGTGGTGTGGGAAGTGTTAAACGCCTTGCGTTCACACGATGATAGATTTGATGCAATGCTCAATAAATTAGAATTTGGAGCAAGTAAAGATAAAATTGAAATTATTGATGTTACCAATAATATTAGCAAAAAATCCACAAGCAATAAAAAAACCACTCGTGGCAAATCCACCATTGGTCAAAAAGAGAATAAGCCAGCAGTACAAGGTGAATTGGATTTTAATGTCAGCGATATTGAACGGGCATTAATTGCCAAAATCGTCAAAAAATGCGGTAATCGCATGCACTGGCAAGAATGGGCAAAAAATGTCGCCGAAATTGCGGGCACTCACAGCGATAGAATTAAAGCAATATTAGAAAACAAAGACAATGTTATTCAAATCAAAGCCTTTAATGAATTTGTAGAACAGCTTAAAAATGATTTAAATACCGCAACCACCGATAATGATGCAATAGAAATGCTCGCCCAACATCTTATTACCAAGCCAATTTTTGATGCATTATTTGATGACCCAGAATTTACCAAAAAAAATCCAATGTCTGTGGCATTGGATAAAGTCATCAATGCCCTAGCATTAACCAACATTTCTGATAAAGAAACCAAAGAATTAAATGAGTTTTATCACGCCATCGCCATTCGGGTTAGTGGTATTAAAGAGCCTGCCCACCGCCAAAGAATCATCAAAGAACTTTATGATAATTTCTTTCGTACAGCATTCCCAAAACTCTCTGAAAAAATGGGCATTGTTTATACACCCATAGAAGTGGTGGATTTTATCATACATTCCATAGAACATATTTTAAAAACCGAATTTAATTCAAGTCTAAATAATCAGGGCGTACAAATCATTGACCCATTTACAGGCACAGGTACTTTTATCACACGGCTATTACAAAGTGGCATTATTGATAATAAAAACCTACCCAAAAAATATCAAGAAATCCACGCCAATGAAATGCTACTGCTCGCCTATTATATTGCTACCATTAATATAGAAAGTGTGTATCACAGTTTAATTATTGATGATTATAAACCCTTTAATGGCATTTGTCTGGCGGACACTTTTGCGATGTATGAAAATGACTTAATTACATTAAGCGACAACAGCGAACGCCAAAAACGCCAAAAAGCATTGGACATTACTGTGATTATGGGCAATCCGCCTTATTCTGTTGGCAAAAAAAGTGCAAATGATAATATTGAAAACTTTAAATATCCCTTCTTAGATAATAGAATTGAAAATACCTATATCAAACACTCAAACAGCACTTTAAAAAAGGGGTACTACAATAGCTATATCCGTGAAATTCGTTGGGCAAATGATAGAATAGGTGATAACGGCATCATTGGTTTTGTTACCAGTGCTGGATTTATTGAAAGTCAGCTGTTTAGCGGATTAAGAAAAGTTTTAGCTGATGAATGTAGCAGTCTATATATTTTTCATTTGCGTGGCAATGCGAACACATCTGGCGAATTAAGAAGAAAAGAAAAAGACAATGTATTTGGAAGTGATGATAAAAATAAAGGTTCAATCAAAGAACCAGTTGCCATATCTATTTTGGTAAAAAATAAAAATTACCCAACAAATGGAAAAATAAATTTCTATAATATTGGGGACTATTTAACCCGTGATGAAAAATTGAATATCATTAGTGAATTTAAGTCTATTGATGGTATTAAAAATTGGCAAACCATAATTCCTGATGAATTTAATGACTGGCTTAATCATCGTGATACTAACTTTAATAATTACATTTCAATGACTGGCTCTGATGAGTTAAATGTATTTTTAGATTACTCTAATGGGGTTGCAAGCAGTCGTGATAAGTGGGTTTATAATAGCTCAAGAAATAATTTATTGCAACAAATGCAGTCTTGTATTGATTTTTACAATTTAGAGCGAGAAAACTGGATTTCCAATAATGGACAATACAATTTAAACTTAGACGAAAAGAAAATCAGTTGGAGTGATAATACAAAAAAATACATTAAAAGAAATTTAAAATCGGAACTCAACCAAAACTTTATAACAAAATCATTATACAGACCTTTCTCTATTCAGTTTATTTATTTTGATAAATTTTGGATAGAAAGAACTTTAAATAATAAAATTTACCCAAATTCATCTTGCAATAACTTGGTTATTTGTTTGGCATTGGCTAATAAAAAATATTTTTCAGTGATTATAACAAATTCAATACCAGACTATCATTTGATTGGCGATACAAAATGTTACCCCTTATATCTCTATGAAAATGACAAAAATGGCAATTATACCCAAAAATCCGCCATTTCTGATGACGCATTAACGCATTTTTCTTCCTATTACAATGCAGAATTAAATAAAGAACAGATTTTTTATTATATCTATGGCTTACTCCATAGCACCGATTATCGTGAACGCTATGCCGATAATCTGTCTAAGCAATTACCACGCATTCCACGAGTCAAATCGCTAGATGACTTTTGGCATTTGAACAGGCAGGACGAGCATTGGCAGATTTGCATTTAAATTATGAAAGTGTGGCAATGTATGGTGATGTGAAATTACAAGGCGGTATTTATATTTCTGATGATAAAATTATTGGTGGTAGCGATGATGATTTTTATGTGAGTAAAATGAAATTTGGTAAGCGTAAAAATACCAAAACAGGCAAAAATGAAGATGACAAAACAGTGATTATTTATAATGATAATTTTACTGTAAGTAACATTCCATTACAAGCCTATGATTATATCGTCAATGGCAAATCAGGGGTAGAATGGGTAATGGAACGCCAGTCCATTAAAACCGATAAAACCAGTGGCATCACCAATAATGCCAATGATTGGGCAATAGAGACGATGAATAATGCTCGTTATCCCTTAGAGTTATTACTTCGTGTCATAACGGTAAGTATTGAGAGCATGAATATCGTGAATAATTTGCCCAGTCTTGTGATTGAGTAACACAATAAAAAGCGGATAAAATTTTTATCCGCTTTTATACTTTTTGAGCTTTATTTTTTACTAAGCCAAACCCCACTTTCTATATGGTGCGTATAGGGAAATTGGTCAAATAAGGCAAAGCGTTTTATTTCGTGGGTATGATTTAAAAATTGCAAGTTTTCAAATAAAGTATCGGGGTTGCATGAAATATAAATGATATTATCAAAATTTGCCAAAATCTTTAAAGTTTCATCATCAATCCCTGCTCGGGGCGGGTCGACAAAGACAGTATTGAAGTCATAAGATTTAATATCAATATCACTCTCGGCAAGTCTTCTAAATTCACGCTCGCCATTATGAGCTTGGCTAAATTCTTGGGCAGATAAGCGAGCTATGGCGATATTGGAGATATTATTATAATCAATCGCCCATTTGGCAGAATTAACCGATGATTTTGCCATTTCGGTTGCCAGAACTTGATTAAAATACCTAGATAACGGCAAGGTAAAATTACCATTACCACAATATAATTCTAACAAATCTTTTTTATCATGTTGGCTAATATTATCCGCCACATCACAGGCAAAGTTTAGCATATGACGGCACACATAAGCATTGGGCTGGCTAAATCCGCCTTCTATTTGTTGATAATAAAAATCTTGGGACTGTCCTTTAATGTCCACGCTCATTTTTTCAATGACAAAATCATCATCTAATACCAATTTTTGTCCACGACTTCGCCCAATGAGTTTTATACTCAATTTATCCGCCAATGAATTTGCCAATGCTTGCCAGTTTTCATCTAATTTTTTATGATAAATGAGCGTAACGAGCATTTGCCCATGCAAGGTATTTAAAAAATCAATTTGAAATAGTTTATCTTTTAATAAGCTGTTTTGTTTTAATTCATTTAATAAAACAGGCATCAGCTCGTTGATAGCACGACTGGCAATAGCAAAATCGGTAATTTCAATCACCTTTTTTGATTTGCCGTCTCGCTCAAACATCGCATAAAACATATCGTCCGCCCCGTCTCGCTCGGTATGCCAAATTCTAAATTCGGCACGCTGGCGAAAA
Organism: Moraxella caprae DSM 19149; assembly: GCF_000426885.1. Classification (GTDB taxonomy): domain Bacteria; phylum Pseudomonadota; class Gammaproteobacteria; order Pseudomonadales; family Moraxellaceae; genus Moraxella; species Moraxella caprae. Next base: position 16,763 of record NZ_AUGF01000005.1, read on the forward strand.
TGGCTTATCGGCGATTCATAGACTTCTAAGGCAGGCGGATTAAACGGAGCGAATTGGGTGCTAATGCGGTCAATTTTGGCGGATAATTGGGCGTGGTAATCATCGTGCGTAAAGGCGGTGTGTGTCATAATATGGCTAATGTCAAATAAAACCGCCATTTTATAAAAATATTCGCCAAAAAGCAAATGGCACGCTATAATAGCCTATTTATCCATCAAATCATAATGCCCAAAATGACCGTCAAGAAAATCCTGCTTATCGGTGCCGAATGCACTGGCAAATCCACGCTCGCCCACGCCCTAGCGGACAAATACAACACCACTTACACGCCCGAATACCTGCGTACCTACCTAGAACAAAAGCCAACAGGCTATGTCTGCACCTTTGATGATTTAACGCCCATCGCACAAGGACAAATGGACAGTGAGAAGCATGCGGTTGCCACTGCCCATCGCTATTGTTTTATAGATACATCATTATTACTACTACATATTTATAGTCAGCACTATTTTAATAAAACGCCTGATATTATTTTGGATAATTTAAATAACCAATATGATTTAATTTTAGTTACCGATGAGATTGGCATTACATGGATAGATGATGGCATGAGAGATTTACCCAATGGGCGACAGCAAATGCGACAAACGATTATTAAAGAATTAGAAAACCGCCAATTAACTTATCACGCCATTTCGGGAAATTTGGAAAATAGAATAAAACAAGTTGGGGAATTATTAAAAAATCTTTAATTTTATAAATTTTAATAACAATAAAAAGAGCGAAAATCATCCGCTCTTTTTATTATATCAATGGTCAATGATTTTTATCACACCTTCTTAACAATCACCGAACCGATAGAATATCCCGCCCCAAACGAGCAAATCACCGCCAAATCACCGCTGGCAATGCCGTCTTGACAACGATGAAAGGCAATCATCGGACTTGCCGAACTGGTATTACCAAACTCATCAATGACAATCGGAGCAATCGATTTGTCCGCATCTTTACCCATCACGGTGCGTAAAATCAAATCAATCATGTTAATGTTGGCTTGGTGTAGCCACAGTTTTTTGACTTTATCGGTGCTGATGTTGTTTTCTGCCAAATGCGTGCTGATAATCTCGGACACTTTGGGGCAGACTTCACGGAATACTTTACGCCCTTCTTGTAAGAATAATTTATCGGTAACAGGCTCGTCTAGATCAGGATACATGGACGTTTTGGCGTGCAAAAATTCACTTCTGTCCATAAAGCCAAATTCGTTTTTGATGTTGGTTGAAAACTCTGTCCACAGCTTGCTATCTAGCACTTCATAGCCTTTTGGTGTGTCGGTCTCTTCGATAATAGTCGCCGCTGCCACATCGCCAAAGATGAAATGACTATCACGGTTACGCCAGTTGAGATGAGCGGACGTAATCTCGACATTGACCACGGCAATGCGTTTGGCGACACCGCCTTTTATCATACCGACCGCTTGGGCGATACCAAAAGTCGCCGCACTACACGCCACGTTGGTATCAAAGGCAAAACCGCCCACCATACCCACGGCATGCTGAATCTCAATGGCAATGGCAGGATAGACACGCTGAAAGTTGGAGCAAGCACAGATAATCCCGTCCAAATCTTTGCCTTCTAAGCCAGCATTAGCTAAGGCTTGATTGAGTGCGTCCGTCCCCATCTCTGCCATGATAGACAGCTCCTCACCAAGTTTGCGAGCAGGGAAAATCGGTGCCATGATGTTCGGGTCTAAAATACCTTTCTTATCAATGACATAGCGAGATTTGATGCCTGACGCTTTTTCGATGAATTCCACGGTAGAATGCTGTAAAGCCGTCTTTTCGCCAGATTCAATGGCTTGGGCGTGGGCTTCATTATAGTTATCCACATAAGTGTTAAATGCCGTTACCAACTCTTCGTTGGTGATTTTGTCTTTGGGAATGTGTAGCCCTGTGGCGGTGATGCAAATGGTCATAGATACTCCGCTTTTGCCTTATGTATTATGTTGTGTTTGAAAAATTTAGTTACAAATTTATTTGCCTAGTTTAACATATTTTTTCATAAAAAACAGCATACATTTGTAGTCTTTTATTAAAAGTAAATTGCCATCAGTCATCATCTGACTATCATTCTTTTGCCATTTATTTTATAATAAAAGCCAATTTATCACGACCGTTCATTATGTCACACCAACCTGCCACGCCCATCAAACTCATCGTCATCGGACACACCAATGTCGGCAAAACATCACTCATGCGAACCTTGCTCCGAGATGGTGAATTTGGCGAAGTCAAAAATGCATCCGCCACCACTCGCCATGTCGAAGCTGTCACGCTCTATGCCAACGATGGTAAGCCCTTGGTTGCCCTATGTGACACCCCCGGCTTAGAAGATGGCTCGGGTGTGATGGATTTTTTGCATGAACACACCGACGGGCGAGCTGATGGCGTGGAGCGGTTGCAAGCCTTTCTAAGAGCGGTTGCAAGCAGTGACCCCAAACTGAGCGATGATTATAGTCAAGAAGCCAAAGTCATTAACGCCCTACTCTCTGCCGATGTCGCCATTTATGTCGTAGACGTGCGTGAGCCTGTGCTGTCCAAATACAAAGATGAACTGGCGATTTTGGCAAGCTCGGGCGTGCCTGTGTTGCCTGTATTTAACTTCATCAAAGATGAGCGGGCAAACCTCGATGACTGGCGTGAGACCCTAACACGGCGGGCGTTGCATGCTTATCAGCCCTTTGATACCATCGCTTTTGACTTTGCCAGCGAGATGGCGTTATGGGACAACCTAGGCACGCTCACTCATCATCCTGCCTTTGCCACCTTGAAGCACGAACGTACCGAACTATGGCAAGACATGGCGGAGATGGGCAGTTTGGTGATTGCTGATTTTCTCGTTAATGTGGCAAGTTTTCACAAAAAAATCGGGGAAGATGACGACCCCACGCCCACTCTCACTACCATGCAACACGCCACCCGTCAAGCCTTTGACATCATGCAACAAAAGCTGTTGGATTTGTATAAATTTTATCATGTACAGACCGAGCATGGCGAGTTTGCCGTCACAGGTGCCGAGCAGGATATTTTTGACAGTGAACTGCTTGCCCGTTATGGCATTCGCACCGCCAGTGGTAGCATGGCAGGCATGATAGTTGGGGCAGGCATTGACGTGGCGACCCTTGGGGCAAGTCTGGGGTTAGGCACCGCCATCGGGGGCGTGCTTGGTGGACTGCTGCCTAACAGCGGTACCATTAAGGACAAAGCGATGGGCGTTAAGACCCTGACCATCAACAATGAGACGCTTGCCCTGCTCGCCATCCAAAGCCAAAACCTGCATTACACCTTACGCCACCTAGGGCATGCTAGCCTTGACATCATCAGCACTCATCATCATGACACGCTGGTGTGGCAAGCAGGCAAGCTCCCCACGCCGCTTAAAAAAGCTCGTGCCTATCCGCATTATAGCAGTCTGGACGGGCGTTATGATGACAAAAAAGCCGTCCGCTCCGAGCTGTCGGACAAGCTCAGCGACATCCTGCTGACCCATCTGGGCAACATGGAAAAATTACGCTAACGCCACGCCTGCCCTATCGGCGACACTCATTGCCATAACACCAACACACCAAGGACATATCATGACCACATCTGCCCCAACCATCCGCACCGATGACATTCGCCTACGCCAAGCCGACATCAGCGACGCTCAAGCTTTGGTCACGCTCCTAAACCGCTGTTATCGTAACGATGAAGGCTGGACAAACGAAAGTCAGCTCATCGGTGGTATTCGCACCACCTTAGCCGAGATAGAAAAGACCATCACCGCCGATGGGTCGTATGTCTTCGTGTTTGAGCCAGAGCTTGACAATGACAAGCAAATCTTGGCATGTATCGGAGTGCAGTTTACCACCATGCACGACAAAAATGTCGCCTACATCGGCACCTTTGCCGTCTCGCCCGAACTCCAAGGCAAAGGCGTGGGCAACACCCTGCTGACAGCGGTCGAAACCTTTGCAGGGCGACACGCCACACGCCACGCCTTAGACGGCTGTGCCATGTCCATCCTATCGCACCGCCCCGAACTGCTCGCCTACTATGAACGGCGTGGTTATCAGCTCACGGGCGAGAGCATGCCTTTTCCTGATGATGGCAATAATGGCAAACCCAAACGAGATGATTTGGCGTTACATTGGTTATTCAAACCCATACCCTAAAACCATAAATGCATAAAACAGCCGTGAACCATCTGCCTAATACAACCACAAGATTTTACCAAATGATTGATTTTAAAGATAATAAACGCATTAGCCTTGCACCCATGATAGATTGGACGACAGCCGATTTTCGCTATTTTGCACGGCTCTTTAACCGATACATACATTTGTACACCGATATGATAAGCACGAGTGCCATTTTAAAGGGAGATACCGAGTATATTTTGCGATATGATAACAGCGAGCATCCTGTGGTATTACAGCTTGGTGGGTCAAATCCTAACGATATGGCACAATGCGTACAGATTGCCGATAAGATGGGTTATGATGAATTTAACATCAACGTGGGCTGTCCGTCCGACCGTGTTCAGCACAACAAAATCGGGGCATGCCTTATGGCAGAGCCAAAACTGGTGGCGGATATGGTGCGTGCAATGAAAGACAGTACGGATAAGCCCGTTACCGTCAAGCACCGTATTGGCATTGACACGTTTGACAGTTATGAGTTTATGCGTGATTTTGTAGGGACGGTGGCGGACGCTGGGTGTACGCACTTTATCGCTCATGCTCGTATCGCATGGCTCAACGGCTTATCCCCCAAAGAAAACCGAGAAATCCCGCCCCTACGCTATGATGATATTTACCGCCTAAAAACAGAATTTCCCCATCTGTTTATAGAAATCAATGGCGGTGTGGACAATCTTGATGACATCAAAACCCACCTAACCCATGTGGACGGCGTGATGATAGGACGGGCGTTTTATCACAATCCCATGCTCATGGGGGCGTGCAATGAGCTGTGGGGCGAGGCTATCCCAACGCACCGTGAAATCCTAGAAAATCTCTATCCTTATCTTGAAAAACGAGCCGAGCAAGGGGCGAATTTGGCAACCTTGACACGGCATTATTTGGGGTTATTTCAAGGCTTGACAGGAGCAAGAAAATGGCGACAGGATTTGAGCGGTAAGCGAAATCTTACCGTGGACGACATCAAGCAAGCAGGCGAGAGCGTACTTAGCCAAAATGGGCTGTGATGATACACATCGCCTAGCTGTTACCTAGCGGTTACTTAGCCATTACCTATTTATCTATTTGCCAATATCTTGCCTGCCTTATTTATGGTAATGGTCTCATCATTAAGATGCATCTCTTCGACCGCCCCATTTGACTGCGTGATGAAGTCGTATTTGACAGGGAAAATCTCCTTACCCGTGGTATCAAGCAGTCCATAGTACTGCTTATCGCCGATTTGCTTTGCTACTCTTATTGTTGTCGCCCCAAAACTTGACAAGTCATCAAACTCAATCTGAGTCAATGCCACGCCTTTTTTATCCACCAAGCCATACTTATGATAACCATCACTTGATTTGCTCACGCCAATCGCCCCATTATCCAAAATCCATAAACCATCATGCACAGGAGCAATGATTTCTTGGTAATGCTCATCAAGCACGCCCCATTTTCCTTGTCTTAAAACAGGTATCATGCCATATTTTAACCCATCCATGTCATCATATATGAATTTGGTCAAAGGCTTATTTTGTTCATTGATTAACGCCCACTTATCATCTTTTTGAACCGCCCATAGCGTTGGCGTGATAAATTCAATCTTTTGATAATCAAAACCCGTCATGGCTTTGTCATATTGATACAATACCACTTTATCATCCTTTTTGACAATAAAAAATGGCATGTCAGGCAAATAAATATCATCAAAATCAAAAGGCAATAGCACATTCATGTTTTTATCAATCACGCCTGCATGATGTTTGTTTTTTAAAATATAATAATCAGCCATAACCTTACCATGATAGGTTTTATCAATCTGATAATCAGGCTCAAATATCAGCCTGCCTTGATTGTCAATGATGCCATATCTATCATCATCTATTGGCATGGCTTCATCTTGATTTAAACGCTTGTTTTTTACTTCAAAATAATTAGCGTTTAATACAAATATATCATCGTAGCGATGAAAAGGGACAATTTCTTTTAATTCGTGATTGACCAATGCAGTTGGATAGCCTTCTTCATTTGTCAAAGTTTCGATGTATATGGGGTGGTTGTTATTATCATAAAGGTCAGATAAGCGGTATAGTCTCATGTCCTTTTTTAAAATATCGCCATTAAAATTTGCAATAAAAATATCATCACCCAAGGTTAATATCAAATAATAGACTTCCTGCAAAACCCAAAAATAAGGAAAACCGTTCGTGGTGAGCTTGTCGAACCATAATGGTTTTCCGCCACCACTCAACAAGCTCGGGGTGAACGGAAAACCTAGTTTTGCAGGAAGTCTAATGCTTATCCACATATTCGATATTATCGTATTTTATGGGAATGACAATATTACCCATGCGGTCAATCGCACCTTCTTTATCATTTTTAGTGACAACATTTAGCCCATATTGAAAACCCTCAACATAATCATAATCCTGATAATCAATGGCAAGCTCTCCTTCTTTATTGACATAGCCAAACCTGCCATCCTTTTTAACCATATAAAGCCCATCATTAAAAACCATCACCATTGATGAGACATCTTTTGGCACATCAAATACCCTATTGCCTTTTTCATCGATAAAATAAACATCAAGACCAAGACCTTTGCCATCCGCTCTTTCTTGTACAACCCAAGCCAAACCTTCTCCAAACCCCCAAGCATCATCATAGATAAAATCAATGACCGTTTCGCCTTGTTGATTGATATAGCCAAATTTACCATTTGACTAAGATAAGATTGTCATCTTTTTCAAAGATGCCGATATGTTCATACTTAAAAGGCAGTTTTATGCGACCGTCTTTATCAATCAATCCTGTTTCACCATTCACAACCATGTCAATCCCTCTATCATACTCATCATATAATAAATCCACCTTAGCAAATAAAACATTGCCCTGTTTATCTATGACACTATAATATTCATAATCGTGATTGCGTTCGATGAGATTGCCAACACAGCGAAAATCGGTTATGGGTTCATCCAAGGGCTTTTCATAAATACAGTGAGCATGGGCAGACATTGCCATACATAAACCAATAATGATACAGAGTGATTTTTTATCATGATTCATCCTTTTTTGGTGTAATATTTATTTAAATGTTTGGCGTTGTTGATAAATTATGCCTTAGATAGGCTTGTAGGGACAAATTGCAATTTACCCTGTGATAAAAGATTGGTTTTTGGATGAATAAATTACCCCCATATAACCCAATTTATTTTAAAATCAACTCCAACACCACCTTTGACCCCACAAACCCAATGGCAAGCAGAATAAAGCCATAAATGGCAAAATTGGACGCTTTTTTGCCCCGCCAGCCAAAACGGTAATACCCCGCAATGAACACCCCAAACACGAGCCACGACAGCACACTAAACACGAGTTTATGTGCCACATGCTGAGCCATGATGTCATAAGTGGTCACAAGCCCAAGCCCAATAGCAACACTTAAAATCACAAAACCCATGAGTATCATGTCAAACAGCAGGCTCTCCATGCTCTGCAAAGACGGCAGTTTGGCAACCCAAAAGCGGTGTATCGTCTGGTGCTTTAACTCACGGATTTGTAGTCGCAAAATCACCGCTTGCACGCACGCCATCAGTAGCACGCAGTACGCCCCAAACGACAGTAGGATGTGCGTTTGTAGACCCATGTTCATGTCAGTAATCGGCTGATACGGGGCTTGTCCGAACTCACCAAAACTCATGCCAATAATGGCGGTCGGCACGGCAAGCACGCCTAGGCTCAAAATGGGGCGATACAGACTAAACAGCACAAAAAAGATAAGGCAAAACAGCCCCGTTAGACTAAGGACGTTAAAAATGTTAAAATTAAGCCCATAGAGCGTGATGATTTGTGGGGCGAGTATCACGCCATGCAAGATGATGGCGATGGCTAGGGCGGATAACGTGGCGGTCTTAAAAATTGGCTTATTTTTAACCAAAGCGTGATACAGATGAAGCCCCACCCCTGCATAAATCATCACGCCAATCAGGTATAAAACGAACACAACCACCCCTTTATCATAAAATTGGTACAAAATATGCAATAATAATAGCATAATTTTTAAATTTAGCATAAAATAACCCAAATTTTTCTATTAATTTTTTGGAACTCATCATGTTTGACACCTTAACCGAACGACTCTCTGGCACACTTCATAAACTGGCAGGTCAAAGCACCCTAACCGAAGACAACATCAAAGACACCTTGCGTGAAGTGCGTATGGCACTCCTAGAAGCGGACGTGGCACTGCCTGTGGCTCGTGATTTTGTCGCCAAAGTCAAAGAACAAGCCCTCGGGCAAGAAGTGCTAAAAGAACTCGCCCCTGGTCAAGCCTTTGTCAAAATCGTCTATGACGAGCTGACCGAGATGATGGGTTCGGCAAACCAAGGCTTAGAGATGACGGGCAAACCGCCTGTGGTCTATCTACTGGCAGGCTTGCAAGGGGCAGGTAAGACCACCACCGCAGGTAAACTTGCCAAGTTCCTACAAGACAAACAAAAGAAAAAAGTCATGCTCGTGTCAGCAGACGTGTATCGCCCTGCCGCGATTAATCAGCTTGAATTTGTCGCAGGGCAAGTGGGGGCAATGTTCGTGCCATCGAGCGTGAACGAGAATCCGATTGACATCGCTCATCGTGCCATCGAACAAGCCAAAATCCAGTTTGCTGACATTCTCATCATCGACACCGCAGGTCGCCTTGCCATTGATGAAGCGATGATGACCGAAATCAAAGAGCTAACCGCTGCCGTCAATCCTACCGAGACCTTGTTTGTCGTGGACTCAATGACTGGTCAAGACGCCGCCAACACCGCCAAAGCTTTTAACGACGCTCTGCCCCTAACAGGCGTGATTTTGACCAAAACAGACGGTGACGCTCGTGGCGGTGCCGCTTTGTCCGTGCGTGTGATTACTGGCAAGCCCATTAAATTTTTGGGTCGTGGCGAAAAACTAGAAGCCTTGGAGTTGTTCCACCCCGAGCGTATCGCCCAGCGTATTTTGGGCATGGGGGACGTGTTGTCATTGGTTGAAGAAGTTGAAAACAAAATCGACCGTGACAAAGCCGAACGCATGGCGAAAAAAATCCAAAAAGGCGGTGAGTTTGACTTAGAAGACTTATTGACCCAGTTCCAACAGATGAAAAACATGGGGGGCATGGCAGGATTTTTGGACAAAATGCCAGGCATGAGCGGGGCAAACATCCAAGACGCACTCGCCCAAGCCAAACCCGAAGAGAAAGTCAAAGAAATGGAAGCGCTCATTCATTCCATGACACCCTTTGAACGCCAAAATCCCGACAAAATCACCCCTAGCCGTAAACGTCGCATCGCCGCAGGTTCGGGCAAACAAATCCAAGACGTCAATGCCCTGCTAAAACAGCACAAGCAGATGGCAAAAATGATGAAAATGATTAGTCGCCCTGATGGCATCGAGAAAATGATGAAAGCGGTGCAAGGGCTGACTCGTGGCATGTCTGGTGGTGGTGGCGGTCCTTTGTTTGGCGGTAACAAACAACAAGAATTTGCCAAAATGACCAGTGACATTCATGAGATGGGTGTAGACCCCAGCACCATCAATCTGGGCATGAGTGAAGAGCAAGTTCGCCAAAAAATGAACGAGTTACAAAATGCCAGTAATGCGATGGGCGGTAAGTTTAAAAAGCGTTTTTAGTCTTGCCTGGGCTTGAATATTGGTATTTGCATAATTAAGCGGTCGGATAGCCATTTTTCATGCAAAAATTGACAAAACAATAAGTTTTATCTTATTTTTATAAAATGTTATCAATGTTCAGCACGCCCCAATACACACACAAAAAAACCGAAAAATGAACCAATCCAAATCTTAGACACAAGATCAAAGGTTAGGTTGGTAAAGCTAGCTGTATCCACTAAGGACTAAGTTTTGTGTAATTGTTCTTTAATTCAGAACTTCACAGAACTTAGTCTTCTGCCTTGCTGACGTAATTGTCATCATTCAAACAACCTTACTGCCTATCGATGTCGGCAAATCAAGGCAGGCGAGCAGGCATGGGAGCGATGTCGGGGATTTTGGTGGGCGATACTTTGCTGATTTTGGCGACCATCTTTGGGGCGGGGGCGTTATTAAAACTCTATCCAAGTGTGTTTAATGGCATTAAACTCATCGGTGGGTGCTATCTGGCATATCTGGGGGTACGGCTTATCATTGGGGCGTATCACACCTTTAAAAATCGCCATGCCATCGCTAATAAAAGTTTTAATCCGCCAGCCGTTGAAAAGCAAAATTATTTTTATCGCTCATTATCACTTAGCCTTACCAATCCAAAAGCGATTTTATTTTTCCTATCATTTTTTGTGCAATTTGTCCGCCCTGATTATGATAAGCCCTTTTTGACTTTTTTATTTTGGCGGTCATTTTGCAAATTGTCAGCTTTTTATATTTGACTTTGCTGATTTTTAGTGGCAAAAAACTGGCGGATATCTTTAGCTCTCGCCCGATGATTATGACTGTGGCGATGTTTGGGGTGGGGTGTTTGTTTATTGGGTTTGAGGTGAATTTGTGGCTGGCAAGGTTGTGATTTGGGGATTTAATTATAATGTATCGTGATTTTGTTATGTGGATTTGTCGGGGTAAATTTTAAAATTGGGCTGGTTGATAATAGACTTCCTGCAAAACCCAAAATAAGGAAAACCGTTCGTGGTGAGCTTGTCGAACCATAACGGTTTTCCGCCACCACTCAACAAGCTCGGGGTGAACGGAAAGCCTAGTTTTGCAGGAAGTCTAATATAAATTATATAAAATATATTGGCAAGTTTAAATAAAAAAATCCCCAACAAAACGTTAAGGATTTTTTGGTTCTTAATCATCATCAACTTGACCAGTACCACCGCATTCAAAACAAGTTGAACACCCACTACCGCCACACGCGGGACACCCTGCTGGATGTGGCCACTCACCATAATCCACATCACAGGACGATTCGCCTGAACCTCTACATTCTGGACATCTTGCCATTTGACTTCTCCAATTAACGGCTTACTGCAAAATTACAGTTTTTGCCTTGACTTAAGATTTGTATATGATAAAATTTTGATAAATATTTTTCAAACAACAAAAAGTTTATTTTGTACACTAATTGGGTGTTTTATGGAAACTCATGAAAAAATTCGTTTATACCGAGAAATTAACCAATGGTCGCAGGAAGATATGGCAAACCAACTTCATATGTCTAAAAATGGTTATGCTAAGATTGAACAAGGCAAAACAAGACTTAATACGGATAGATTAAAGCAAATTGCCAATGTGTTTGGCATTTCCGTTACCGAACTTGTTAGCCCAAATAGCATTGTTGTACTTGGAGATGGAAATTCTCACAATAATATCAATTCTTATTATGGGCAAGGTGATACCTTAGAACATGAAAATGATAAACTCAAACTTATTATTGAACATCAAAAACAAACCATAGATAGGCAACAAGCACAGATTGAAACATTGGAAAAATTGGTTAATGCCTTGCAAAAATAGTCAAGAGTGGATAAATTTTTACCAACCCCACCTAAAAAACCAAAAACCCCAAACCTAAATTTGGGGTTTTGTTTTTACAACCAATTCAAGTCAATTAATCGCTCTGATAACCTTTCAACTTCAAACGAGCTTTGTGTAGCAGTGGCTCGGTATAGCCAGACGGCTCGGTCGCTCCTTTAAAGATAAGGTCGGCGGCGGCGTGGAAGGCAATGTTATTGTCAAAATCAGCCGACATCGGACGATAGGCAGGGTCGTCTTTGTTTTGTTCATCCACGACTTTTGCCATGCGTTCTAGGGTGTCCCAGACTTCATCGGCAGTTACGATACCGTGAGCAAGCCAGTTAGCGACGTGCTGAGATGAAATACGCAAGGTGGCACGGTCTTCCATCAGCCCCACGTTGTTGATGTCAGGCACTTTGGAACAGCCCACACCCAAATCAACCCACCGCACCACATAGCCCAAAATGCCTTGGCAGTTGTTTTCAAGTTCACGGCGTTTTTCGTCTGCTGTCCAGTTTGTATCGGTGGCAAGTGGAATGGTCAAAAGGTCATCAAGGCCAGGCGTGGCAAGGCGTGCAAGCTCTTCTTGGCGACTCATGACATTGCATTTGTGATAATGAATGGCGTGAATCACCGCACCGCTTGGAGACGGTACCCATGCACAGTTTGCCCCTGCTTGAGGGTGTTCAATCTTGGTGCGGTACATATCGGCAAGCTCATCAGGCTTAGGCCACATGCCTTTACCGATTTGGGCTTTGCCACGCAGTCCTGCTTTTAGACCGATTGAGACGTTACGCTCTTCATACGCCCCAAACCACGTCTGCCCCTTAATCTCGCCCTTACGCACAAACGCCCCTGCGTGCATGGCGGTGTGAATCTCATCGCCCGTTCTGTCCATAAAGCCTGTGTTAATAAAAATCGTCCGCTCACGAGCTTGGGCGATACAGTTTTTAAGGTTGGCGGACGTTCTACGCTCTTCGTCCATGATGCCCATTTTTAGGCTATTTTTGGGCAAGCCAATGGCTTCTTCGGCACGAGAGAACAGCTCAACAGCAAATGTCACTTCCTCTGAGCCGTGCATTTTTGGCTTAACGATATACATAGAGCCTGTGCGAGAGTTACGCAAGGTGTTCTCGCCACGAATGTCAATGGCGGACAGCATGGGCGTGATAAGTGCGTCCATAATGCCTTCAAAAATCTCTTCGCCATTGACCAAAATCGCAGGGTTGGTCATCAAATGCCCCACGTTACGAAGTAGCATGACCGAACGCCCGTGCAAGGTCTGGGTGTTGCCGTCAAGGTCAGTATAAGTGCGGTCGGCATTTAGCGTACGGGTAATGGTTTTGCCATTTTTTTCTAAGGTTTCGGACAAATCGCCTTTCATAAGCCCCAGCCAGTTGCGATAGCCTTCTACTTTTTCTTCGGCATCTACCGCCGCCACAGAGTCTTCTAGGTCTTGAATGGTGGTAACGGCAGATTCTAGCACCACGTCCTTAACCCCTGCTTTGTCATCTTTACCGATTGGGCTATTTGGGTCAATTTGGATAATGACATGTAAGCCATTGTTTTTTAATATAATTTCGCTAGGATTGTCAGGCGCGCCGTTGTAGCCGACCACTTTATTTTCGGTTAAAGTGGTGTCAGTCTCGCCCACTTTGGCGGATAGTTTGCCGTCTTTTATGGTATAAGACGTTACATCAGCGTGCGAGCTGTTTTGCAAGGCAAAAGTTTTATCAAGGAAATTTTTGGCAAATGCCACCACTTTCGCCCCACGCACAGGGTTATAGCCCTTGCCTTTCTCGGCTCCGTCTATCTCGGGAATCACATCAAAGCCATATAAAGCATCATAGAGCGACCCCCAACGAGCGTTACCAGCGTTTAGGGCGTAGCGGGCGTTTCGCACAGGCACAACGAGCTGAGCCCCTGCGATGGTGGCGATTTCATCATCGACATTTTCGGTGGTGATGGTAAAATCGGCAACTTCGGGTTCAAGATAGCCAATCTCAGTTAAGAAATTTTTATACGCCGACAGCTCATAAGCGTTGTTTTTGTGCCAGTCATCAATCTTGGCTTGCAATTCATCACGGCGAGCAAGTAGGGCTTTGTTTTTTGGGGTCAAATCAAGCACAACCTGCTCAAAGTTTTTCCAATAAGTATCGCTGTCAAGTTTGGCGACAGGTAGGGCTTCATTTTCAATAAAATCAAATAAGATTTTGTCAATGGCAAGTGAGCCTTTGGTAATGCGTTGGGTAGCCATAATTTTGTCCTTAAAATAAAATAATGATGAAATTTGGATAATAGGGCAAATTGCAATTTGTCCCTACAAATCCGCACCGAACGGATAATTTAAACAAAAACGGTGTTCCACTTTACAGCAAAACACCGTTTCTTTCATTTAGCCGATTAGATTAACCGCCAAATTGGTTCATGGTGTTTTTGCTCGCATCACCTGCTTTTAGAGCGTTCTCACCAGAGAAAATCTCTTTGTGGTCATCACCAATGTCCGAGCCAGCCATGGCTTGGTGTTTCACGCAAGCGATACCGCCACGGATTTCTTTACGCTGAACGCCAGCCACATACGCAAGCATACCTTCATCACCGAAGTAGCCTTTTGCCAACTCGTGCGTAGATAGAGCGGCGGTATGGTAAGTCGGTAGCGTGATGAGGTGGTGGAACACACCTGCTTCACGGGCAGCGTCCGCTTGGAAAGTACGGATTTTTTCGTCCGCATCACGGGCAAGCTCGCTGTCGTCATATTGAGCGTCCATGAGCTTGGCACGGTCATAGCCTGACACATCTTTACCTTCGGCAACCCAGCGGTCGTAGGCTTGTTGGCGGAAGTTGATTGTCCAGTTAAATGACGGAGAGTTGTTGTACACCAATTTAGCATCTGGCACTTGTTTTTTGATGTCGTTGACAAAACTTGCGATACCCGCCACGTCTGGGGTTGGGGTCTCAATCCAAATCATGTCCGCACCGTTTTGGAGCGAAGTTACGCAGTCTAGCACCACACGCTCGTGCTGTGTGCCTTCACGGAACTGATACAAGCCAGACGCTAGGCGAGTTGGGCGGTGTAGCTTGCCGTTACGCTTGATAAGGATTTCGTCTTCTTTGGCGTCCGCAATGTCAATCTCAGTGGTTTCTAGGTAGCTGATGTATTTGCTCGCCAAATCACCGGGTTCACGGCTTACAGGGATTTTTTGGGTAAGGTCGGCACCTTCTGAGTCGGTACGGGCAACAATCACACCCTCGTCCACGCCAAGCTCTAAGAACGCATAACGCACGGCATTGATTTTGGCAAGAAAATCTTCGTGTGGTACGGTAACTTTGCCTGCTTGGTGTCCGCACTGCTTGGCGTCTGATACTTGGTTTTCAATTTGAATGGCACACGCACCTGCCTCAATCATTTGCTTGGTAAGTAGGTAGGTCGCTTCTTCGTTACCAAACCCTGCATCAATGTCGGCGATGATTGGCACAACATGAGTTTCAAAATTGTCAATTTGCGCTTCGATTTCTTTAACTTTGGCAGTGTCGTCTGCTTGCTCAGCCTTTTGTAAGGCACGGAACAAATCGTTTAGCTCTTTGGCATCGGCTTGACGTAAGAAAGTGTAAATCTCTTCAATCAGCTTTGGCACGGCGGTTTTTTCGTGCATGGATTGGTCGGGCAGTGGACCAAACTCAGAGCGTAGGGCGGCAACCATCCAGCCTGATAGGTAGATGTAGCGTTTGTTCGTAGTGCCGAAGTATTTTTTGTTGGCAATCATTTTTTGTTGGGCGATAAATCCATGCCAACAGCCCAAAGACTGTGTGTATTTGGTGTTGTCAGCATCGTACTCTGCCATGTCACGACGCATGATGCTTGCGGTGTATTTGGCGATGTCAAGACCAGTTTTGAAGCGGTTTTGGACAATCATGCGAGCGGCATCTTCTGGGCGGATAGCGTCCCAAGTGCCACCTAATCTGGCTTTAACAGAGCGAACGTGTTCTAGGGCGGATTGGTAAGTCATGAGAATTTTCCTTAAAGTTCATGGGTCTAGGACCGTGAATGATAAAACTGCCAACTTATGAAAAAAAGCAATGCAAGACCATCTGTATTGCTCGTTTGTTTTTCATGTGCCTAGCATACCCAAAAGTTTGGCATTTATCCAATAGCCTGCTTAAATTGTCATTATTTTTTAAAAAAATGATGTTGGATTTTTCATTATAAAAATTGATGATAATTAAGACAAGCAAGATGACAACCCTTTGAAAAGTAAGGTGATTTTCTCAAAATGGGGTGTATAAATTATCTTGATGATGATGTTTGATTTTTTATAAAAATTTTTTGAAAAATCTGCCAAATTGTAACAAAACATCTCAAAAACCACCCCATCTGACCCCCACTATTGTCATTTTATGCTAAAATTTGCCAAATTTCACACCATTTTATCATGACCACACCACCCACCACCCTAGTCCCTTATCTGTATTCTCACGGCTCGCTCACCACCTTATTAGAACAGCGAGCAGGGCAAGCCTTGCGTGTCAATGTGGTACGTGAATCGTATCAAGTCATTGATTTTACCACCAAAAAACTCTTAGGATTGCCCGTCCACCGTCCTACCCTTGCGTGGGTACGTGAAGTGGGGCTTTATGGCAATGATGATAAAGCATGGGTGCGTGCCAAAAGCGTATTTCCCTTGACAAGCCTAGTCGGTAATGCCAAACGCCTACGCCATTTAAAACGCACGCCGATTGGCTATGTCATGTTTAAACACAACAAAAATCTACCCCATACTCGCACTTACTTTTTTGATAATAATGAACATTGGGGGCGAAATACGGTCTATGATTGGCAAGGGCGAGCGGTGTTGGTGCAAGAGGTATTTTTGACGGATTTTTTAAATTGATAATCGGCTAATATCTTGGTATGATTTTGGTCTATTTATCATCTCTGATACCAAAATACCCCTACCATTTTAGGTAAAATATGATACACTTAGCATGTTTATTTATACCCTTTCATCTCTAATCTTTCCAATCTAATCTAAGGATTTTTTATGTTCAAAGACATCTCCCTACACGCCATTGATGCCGAGATTGCCATCGCCATTGATGCCGAGGGCAAGCGTCAAGAAGACCATATTGAGCTCATCGCCAGTGAGAACTACTGCTCGCCTGCCGTGATGGCAGCCCAAGGTTCAAACCTAACTAACAAATATGCCGAAGGCTACCCTAACAAACGCTACTACGGCGGTTGTGAGCATGTGGACGTGATTGAGCAGATTGCCATTGACCGTGCCAAAGCGCTGTTTGGGGCGGACTATGCCAACGTACAGCCACACTCAGGGTCTAACGCCAACGCTGCCGTGTATCTTGCCCTACTAGAAGCAGGCGATACTGTGCTTGGCATGAGCTTGGCTCACGGCGGACACTTGACACACGGGGCAAGCGTGTCGTTCTCGGGCAAGACGTACAATGCCGTGCATTATGGCATTACCGATGACGGCTTGATTAATTATGATGAAGTGGCTCGTCTGGCCCGTGAACATAAGCCTAAGATGATTATCGCTGGCTTTTCGGCATATAGTCAAGTCATGGACTGGCAAAAGTTTCGTGAGATTGCCGATGAAGTCGGTGCGTATCTTATGGTAGATATGGCACACGTGGCAGGGCTTGTGGCGGCAGGCGTGTACCCGAACCCCGTGCAGATTGCAGACGTAACGACCACCACCACTCACAAAACCTTGCGAGGCCCTCGCTCGGGTCTTATCCTTGCCCGTGCCAACGAAGAGATTGAGAAAAAACTCAACTCAGCCGTCTTCCCTGGCACGCAAGGCGGTCCACTCATGCACGCCATCGCTGCCAAAGCCGTGTGCTTTAAAGAAGCGATGTCACCAGAGTTCAAAGAATACCAACAACAAGTCGTCAAAAACGCCAAAGCCATGGCAGACACGATCATCGCTCGTGGCTATGACGTGGTGTCTGGCGGTACCGAAAACCACCTTATGCTTATCAGTCTTATCAAGCAAGGCATTACAGGCAAAGAAGCGGACAAATGGCTAGGCGATGCTCATATCACCGTCAATAAAAACTCCGTGCCAAATGACCCCAAATCGCCCTTTGTAACAAGTGGCATCCGCCTTGGTACACCTGCCGTTACCACTCGTGGTTTTAAAGAAGCTGAGTGCGTGGAGCTGGCTGGCTGGGTGTGCGATATTTTAGACGCCAAAGGCGATGAAAAGGTGATTGGTGAGGTGCGTACCAAAGTTAGCGAAGTATGTCAAAGACTGCCTGTTTATCAAAAATCCAAAACCAAAGAGCTGTTCTCCAAAATCAGTGATATGATTGATGAGCAAGCTGACAGTGAATTTGTCCACACCGCCAAAGACAAATTCAATGAGTTCTACGAAAAAGCGATGGCGAAAATCAATCAAAAATAAGTCCTAAATCAAATCCGCCCCTTGATGATGTCATGGGGCGGATTTTTTTGGTTGTCTGTAGAGTTAATCAAAAACCCTATCATTGCGATAGGGTTTTGGTTTTGGCAAGACTTGTTTAACCTTGTAACACCCCAATATCCGCCACGCTCAAAAACAGCGTACGCACCTGCCCAAGCAAGGCTAGGCGGTTGTTTTTGAGATTTTCATCATCGGCATTTACCATGACATTATCAAAAAAGTCGGTCAATGGGCTTGCCAAGGCGGTCAGGGCGGTCAATACCCCTTGATAATCGGCATTGTCCTGCAAGGGTTTTACCGTCTCTTTGGCGCTCAGAATCGCCTGATACAACGCCTTTTCTGCCGTCTCGGTCAATAGGCTCTCATCTACATTCTCGCCCACATTGTCGGCTTTGGCAAGGATATTGGCAACACGTTTGTTATTCTCTGCCAGCACCTGTGCCTGTGGCAACGCACGAAACGCCTGCACCGCACGGATACGCTCATCAAAATCAAGGGGCATGTGCGGATTTATCGCTTGCACCGCTTGAATGGTGTCCACATTCACGCCCTGCTCGGTATACATGGCACGATAGCGTGAGCTGACAAATTCCATGACGGCATTAAAAGTCTCGCTCATGTTATTGATTTTATTGCCATAATTTTTAATGGCCTCACCGACAAGGCTTGCTAGGTTTAATGGCAGTTTATTTTCAATCAAAATACGCAGAACGCCAATGCTTGCTCGTCTTAGGCTAAATGGGTCTTTTGAGCCTGTCGGAGCTTCGTTAATGCCAAAAATCCCCACCAAAGTGTCTAGGCGGTCGGACAAGGCAAGGGCGATACCGATTGGTGTTTTTGGCAATTCATCGCCACTAAATTTGGGCAGGTATTGCTCGCTAATGGCGTTCGCCACGTCCGCTTTTTCGCCTGACTTGTGGGCATAATACGTCCCTGCAATGCCTTGCAATTCGGGGAATTCGCCCACCAACGTGGTCGCCAAATCCGCCTTCGCCAAAACCCCCGCTCGCACCACGTCATCGGTCGGCACGTCCCAGCCGTGCGGACGCAAGTTTTCGCTAATAAAGGCAGACAGTTTGGCAATACGCTCGCCCTTTTCCCAAATCGTGCCAAGTTTGTCTTGGAACACTCGTGTTTTTAGGGTTTCGGCAAAGTCGGCAAGCGGACGTTTTTGGTCTTGCAAAAAGAAAAATTCAGCGTCCGACAGGCGTGGGCGTACCACTTTTTCATTACCCAAAATCACCGCAGATTTATCAAGGCTGTCAATGTTGCTGATAAAGATAAAGTTGGGTTTTAGCTTGCCGTTGTCGTCCGTGAGACAAAAATATTTTTGGTCGGCTTGCATGGTGCTGATAAGGGCTTCTTGGGGAACGGCTAAGAAACGCTCTTCAAAACCCGCTCGCAAGGCAACAGGATAATCCACAAGGGCGGTAACCTCATCCAGCAACTCATCAGGGACAATGGCGGTCGCACCGATTTCATCGGAGAGTTTTTGGACTTGGGCGACAATGTCCGCTTGGCGTTTGGCAAAATCCGCCACCACAAACCGCTCAGCAAGCAGGCTTTCATAATGCTCGGCATGGTCAATCACAAAAAAATCAGGGGCGTGATAGCGATGACCACGAGACTGCTTGCCTGTGTCATGTCCTTGAATGCGTGCAGGAATGACAGTATCGTCTGCCATGAGTACCACCCATTGTACAGGACGGACAAACTCGTCCTTGCTCGCCCCAGAACGCATACGTTTGGCAATCGGCAAATCGTCCAATGCCTTTTGGATAAGGCGTGGCATCAGGTTGGTAATTTTCTCGCCTTTAATAGTCAGCTTGTAGGCGATGTATTCGCCTTTTTTGTCGCTGATTGTGATTAAATCATCTTTGGTGAGATTTAGACCGTTTGCGTTAAGCCCCTGCAAAAAGCCCTGCCCTGCACGAGACAAATTCCCGTCAGCGTCAAAACCTGCCTTGATGTTTGGGCCTTTTTTGGTCTCGGTGCGGTCGGGCTGATAGTCGCCCACACCTTTGATAAGTAGTGCCAAACGGCGTGGGGCAGAGAATGCCTTGATGTCATCAAAAGCGATGTTTTGCTCGCCCAATGCCGTTTTGACGTGGTCGTATAGGGCATTTTGTAGGGTTTTTAGGGATTTTGGGGGCAATTCTTCGGTGCCAAGTTCAAATAGGATTGTGTTCATTTTAACCTTTTACATTTAATTAACTATAAAACACGATACAGGTTTTTATCAATAACCGATATGATATTTATTTGGTATTAATTTTTGTCATCGTCGTCATTATCACGATCGTTATCTCTGTCACCGTCTTGGTCGTCATTGCGATTGTCATTTCTCTCATCGTCATCACGCTCATTGCGGTCATCATCGTCATCATTATCACGACGGTCGTCATTTTGATTGTCACGATTGTCATTTCTGTCATCGTCATTATCACGGTCTTGACGGTCGGAATATTCGGTGCGGTCGTTTTCACGTTCGTTATTGTCATTATCATTATTACCACCAAAACCACAAGCAGTCAAAAGAGCAATAAGTGATAATACAGATAGTGATTTAATGAATTTGGTGTTCATGATGCGTCCTAGTTAACAAAAAGGTTGTGATGGTCAAATCAATCTTCTTCTTTGGCAAGCCATTTTTCAAGAGCTTCTGCTTTATGTTCTTCATCAGCAAGCACAAAGCCCAGTTTAGCACGAGCTTGCACATAGCTGACCGCCACTTTTCTTGCCAAAGTCCGCACTCGCAAAATAAATCTTTGGCGTTCGGTAACCGAAATCGCCCCACGAGCGTCCAGTAGGTTAAAGGTATGGCTTGCTTTTAGCACCATTTCATAGGCAGGCAGGGGCAGATTTACGCCCACCAGACGTTCGGCTTCATGCTCATAAAAGTCAAATAATTCAAAAAGTTTGGCAACGTCTGCATATTCAAAATTATAGGTAGATTGCTCCACTTCGTTTTGGTGAAACACATCGCCATAAGTTACACGCCCAAACTCGCCGTCCGTCCACACAAGGTCATAGACGCTGTCCACACCCTGAATGTACATGGCAAGGCGTTCAAGCCCATAAGTAATCTCGCCCGTTACAGGGAAACACTCAATACCCCCAACCTGCTGAAAATAGGTAAACTGGGTAACTTCCATACCATTTAGCCACACTTCCCAGCCAAGCCCCCACGCTCCAAGCGTTGGACTCTCCCAATTGTCTTCCACAAAACGCACGTCATGGGTTAGTGTATCAATACCCAACGCCTGCAAAGAGCCCAAATACAGCTCTTGGATATTGGCAGGGTTTGGTTTTAAGACGACTTGGAACTGGTAATAATGTTGCAAGCGGTTGGGGTTGTCGCCATAACGCCCGTCTGTGGGACGGCGAGACGGCTGAACGTAGGCGGCGTTCCATTTTTCGGGGGTTAAAGCACGCAAAAATGTAGCGGTGTGAAACGTCCCTGCCCCCATTTCCATGTCATAAGGTTGCAAGACCACACAGCCACGCTCTGCCCAGTAGTTTTGTAGAGTTAGGATAATTTGTTGAAAGGTAAGTGGTTGTTTTGATGTTTGTGTCATGGTCATCACTTTTGGCTTTGGTAAATGAGTTATTTTAACACAAATGGATAGGATAAAAAATGGTTATAATTTTAAGTTGTTAAGATTTTTACAGATAAATGGCGAATGACAGAGCAGATTAAAGGGTTGGGGATATGATTTTGCTTTTAAAAACAAAAAACCCTTGAAAAATCAAGGGTTTATAGTTGGTACCAGTGGTCGGACTCGAACCGACACGCTTATTAGGCAACGGATTTTGAATCCGTCGTGTCTACCAATTTCACCACACTGGCATGAGCGGTTAGCTTGTTTGCTATGGGTGCGTATTATAGCTTATTTTAAAATTTCGTCAAGGGGTTTTTATAAAAATTTTAAAATTATTTTAAAGACTGGACTGATTGGACAGCCCAATCTTATAGGTATTATTTATCCGCCAAAAATAACCAAGTATCCAGCACCGTATCAGGATTTAGTGATACTGAGCTGATACCCTGCTCCATGAGCCATTTGGCGAGGTCTGGGTGGTCGGACGGTCCTTGACCGCAAATGCCGACATACTTGCCTTGCTTGCGACACGCTTCAATCGCCATGCCAAGCAGTTTTTTGACCGCAGGGTCTCGCTCATCAAACAAGTGCGACACAATGCCACTATCACGGTCAAGCCCTAGCGTAAGCTGAGTTAGGTCGTTTGAACCGATTGAAAAACCGTCAAAGTATTGCAAGAATTCATCAGCAAGCAAGGCATTGGTTGGCAACTCGCACATCATGATGATTTCAAGAGAATTTTCGCCACGTTTTAGCCCATTTTTTTCAAGTAATTCAATGACTTGGCGGGCTTCGCCTGTGGTACGCACAAACGGAATCATGATTTTGACGTTGGTTAGCCCCATGTCATCACGGACGTATTTCAACGCACGGCATTCAAGCTCAAAGCAATCACGGAAATTGTCCGAAATATAACGGCTCGCCCCACGGAAACCGAGCATGGGGTTTTCTTCGTGTGGTTCGTACAACTTACCGCCGATTAGGTTGGCGTATTCGTTGGATTTAAAATCGCTCATACGCACGATGACAGGCTTGTCTTTAAACGCTACGGCAAGCGTTGAGATGCCTTCGATGAGTTTGTTGATATAAAACTCCACAGGCGAGTTGTACCCTGCGATACGCTCAAACACTTGGGCTTGGGTCTCTTGGGGCAAGGTGTCCACGTTAAGCAAGGCTTTTGGGTGTACGCCAATCATGCGGTTGATGATAAATTCTAAGCGAGCCAAGCCCACGCCTTCGTTCGGGATTTGGGCAAAGTCAAAGGCACGGTCGGGGTTGCCCACGTTCATCATAACCTTAAAGCCAAGCTTGGGCATACTGGCGACAGAATTTTTTTGCACCTCAAAATCCAAAACACCGTCATAAATAAAGCCTGTATCCCCTTCGGCACACGATACCGTTACCGCTTGTCCGTCCGTCAAAAGCTCGGTGGCATTACCACAACCGACAATGGCAGGTACGCCAAGCTCACGAGCGATAATCGCCGCATGGCAGGTACGTCCGCCACGGTTTGTGATAATCGCACTGGCACGCTTCATCACAGGTTCCCAATCGGGGTCGGTCATGTCAGATACCAGCACATCGCCGTCTTGAACTTTGCTCATCTCGTTCAAATTCGTTACGATACGCACCTTGCCTGCACCGACACGCTGACCAATAGAACGCCCTTCGCATAGCACTTTTGCCCCCTTGCTATTGATGACGTAACGCTCCATGCTGGTTTTGTCTTGGCGAGATTTGACGGTCTCGGGGCGAGCTTGTACGATGAAAAGCTCATTAGTATCGCCGTCTTTTGCCCACTCAATGTCCATAGGACAGCCGTAGTGTTTTTCAATGATAAGGGCTTGTTTGGCAAGGCGAGTTAGCTCATCGGTATTTAGGGCAAACTGCTGACGGTCGGCTTTTTCTACGTCCACGATTTTGGTTGAGCGTTTGGTCGTGCCTTCATCGCCATAGACCATTTTGATGTGTTTTGAACCAAGATTACGGCGAACCACCGCAGGGCGGTTTTCGGCAAGAAGTTTTTTGGATAAATAAAACTCATCAGGATTTACCGCCCCTTGCACCACCATTTCGCCCAAGCCATAGCTTGCCGTGATAAATACCACATCATTAAATCCACTTTCGGTGTCAATCGTGAACATCACGCCAGACGTGCCCGTCTCCGAGCGTACCATACGCTGAACGCCTGCCGACAACGCCACGCCTGCGTGTTCAAAGCCTTTGTGTACACGATAGGCAATCGCACGGTCGTTATAAAGGCTTGCAAACACTTCTTTGATGGCAATCAGCACGTTGTCAATGCCACGAATGTTAAGGAATGTCTCTTGCTGACCTGCAAAAGACGCATCAGGCAAATCCTCGGCAGTCGCTGACGAACGCACCGCCACCGCCACATCTTGACCGCCTGTAAGCGCATCAAATGCCGTGCGAATCTCGTCTTCTAAGTCTTTTGGCAATGCTTGGGCGATGACCCAACCACGCACTTTTGCCCCCACTTCGGCAAGTTTTTCGACATCATCAACGTCCAAGCCTTTTAGTTCAGCATTGATTTTGTCAAGCAAACCTGTTTCGTTCAAAAAGCGGTTAAACGCCTCTGCGGTCGTGGCAAAGCCGTTTGGCACAGACACGCCAACATTGGCAAGGTTGCTAATCATCTCGCCCAAAGACGCATTTTTGCCACCGACAATCTCAACATCGTCTTTACCAAGTTTGTTAAAAGGGATAACTTGTGCCATACGAACACCTTTTTTAATCTATGAAATTTGTCAAATTATAACGATAAATTTGCCAATACTCAATTTTATTTTTTATAAAAATGAGTGTATTTATTATCTAAATACACTCATTTCAACCTTTTGATAAGACTAATTAACTCGTTCAATGCGGATAAACCCCCGCCCTTGACCGCCCTGCCCTGAGTTGATACTCGGCACATCATTGGGGGTGTATGTCGGAGTGGTGTTAGGATGCGTGGCATTGGGGTACTGCGTGAGGGCTTGCGTTTGTAATGCCAATAACTCATTTGCCAACTCATTGCCCAGACGAGTGTAGCCTGACTGGCTAAAATGCACGCCATCTTTACTGGCAAGCCCACGATTTATCCACGATTTCATGGTGCAAGAGCCACCCATCACCCCTTGCCAATCCCAGTAGAGCGTACGTTCGGCTTGGGCGACTTGCCGTTGGGCAGTCTGCACGTCTGTGAGCGTGGCAGGGCGTGTGCCACAGCTTCCGCCTGTGCTTTTTAGAGCTTCTGGCGAGCCTAACACCATGACCGCCGAACGTGGGCTGACGGCACGGATTTGGCGGATTTTTTCGGTCAAAGTCGTACGCACGCTCTCGCCTGAAACACCATTATAGGCTTCATTGGTGCCATAGGCGAGTACGATGAGCGTGGGGCGAATGGTGGCAAGCTCGCTTTGCCATGCCTGCGTATTCCACCTATTCCAATGCGACAGCTCAGAGCCATTGATACCCAATGCCGACACCACCGCCCCACGCCCACTAGGATTAAACGCCCACCAACCGCCAATCGCCGAGCCTGTGGCATTATCATTATAAATGGTAAACGGCAAATTCACGTCCACGCTCACCATCTGCCATGTACCGTCCTTACGTGCCGTCTCTAACACAAACCGCTTACCATAAGCGTCCACCCCTGTAAATCTGCCGTCTGTCGGTTGCTGACGAATGCTCACCCAAATACGCTGAGCAGGTTCTGCCCCTTTTTTGGGTTTTAGAGTGAGGCTTGCCCCATTGACCTTGGGTCTGGCAATCAGTCCGCCCAGCGTATAGTACTCGCTTTGGTTGGTACGGCTAGAAATTGGCGAAAAATCGACATTATCATAGCTAAACCGTGTCATACGCTGACCGCTAAAATACATCGGCATCGCCCAGCCCATGCCACCATCGCCCATCACGCCCTGCAAGCGATTTCTTAGAGCGTCCGTCATGGTATCGCCGGCGGTGTGGCTGTCGCCCAGTTGGACGATATGCACCGAGTGATTTGCCATTGCCTGTGCTAGGGCATTGGTGTTGGATTCACCAAAATTGGCTAGATTGGCATGAGCCGATACCGACACGCACGCCATGATTAATAAGGTAAGCTTAAAGCTAAATTTTGTTAAATTCATGAATACTCTTTTTAGTTATCAAATGATAATATCACTCAATGATTAAATAAGATTGCACTTCTTTGGCAAGAATCCGCTGACCATCGCCAGAAAAATGAACGCCATCAGTGCTACGCATTTTAATATTTTTGCCATCTTTTTCAAGATAATCATTGTAAATATTATTGCACCCACCCATAATAGGGCGTGCATCAATCACTTTAACATTATGACGAGCCAGCTCATTCATCATCACATCATTGAGCTGAACCATTTTTTCATTTAATTTATTTTTTTTCATATTTGGCGGCGTTACCCAAATCACACCCACCTGTCTTTCTTTGGCAAAATCCAATATATCTTTCATGCGTGCCTGATATTCTGCTATCCATTCTTCGCTATTAAATTTTAGGTATTTTCCCTGTTTATCTGGTATATCCCAAGGGTCATTTGCCCCAAGCATGATGATGAGTACTTTAATATTGCTATCTGACCTCAAAGTATTTTTAATGGTGCTATTCCAATCAAAGAATTTAGGATATGCCAAGCCGGTACTTTGTTTGCTAAGATTGATCGAATCTACGCCTAAGCCCTGTAAATATTTTTGCATATGTGGGGCAATGCCCTGCATCATCGAATCGCCAGCAAAAAATACCTTTTGGCTTTTATTTAACGTTAAGGATTGTTCTAATTCATTTTGGGCTTGATTTTCTTTTAGGTCTTGGGCTTTTAATTGCCTTTCTTGCTCTTGGCGTAATTGCTCTTGGCGTGCTTTTTCTGCCATTTGGGCTTTATAAGCAGGGGTATAGGCATAATTATCATTAAACTCATCAATCATACTTTTATTCATATTGTCGATATTATTGGCAATATTATCATGCAAGGTATATAACCCATCGCCAATATTGCCCCCTTTTTGCCATAAAGGGTGATTGATTAGATTTAATGGACTAGGCTGATGATAAGTTTGTAGATAATAGGCATTGATTGATTTTTGCATTATCCAAATACCCATGACGGTAGATAATACCAAAAACATGAGCGTGTTAATAAAGGATTGTTTAAAATTATCATCTGGTTTAATTAATTCATTATCCCAATCATCACTATCTTCTTGATAAATGATTTCTTCTTCTGTATTTTCTTTATCAATGATTTTTGTATCAATATTTTTATTTTCTTGATTAATGTCATTTTGACCATCAATATCAGCCTTGTCAATATGATTAATCTCATCTTGTTTGTTTTCGCTCATGATAATACCCTTTATCTTATCTTTTAGAAATTTGCATAAATAAAACCGGGAATGCCAGACGGAGCCAAAATTACCACCGCCATAAATATCATAAAGCATAACACATAAAAAATCACACTTGGCATTTTAAGTATCAGCCGACCTACATTTTTTTGATGACGATGAAATAATGGATAAACCAGCCATGCCAATGCCAATATCGCCAATAGATAAAGCGGATTATTGGTCCATGCTACATTAATATGATTAGAAAATAAAGCATTAAAAACCAATAATGCTTCATCTAATGTTGTCGCTCTAAAAAACACAAAAGCAAATACCACAAAATGCACAGTAATTAATACGCCTAGCGTTTTACCAATGATGCCTGTATTTGTCAAAAAATTACGCCCTTTGGCATGACCGCTTATTTTTTGGCAAGCCAAATCTCCAACATTTAATAAAGCAATGGCTAAGGCGTGTAACAACCCCCAAAAGAAAAAGTTAAAGGTTGAGCCATGCCAAATCCCTGATAACACCATCGCAATAATAAGATTAATCTGGGTAAACCAAAAACCCTTTCTGCTACCGCCTAAGGGAATATAAATATAATCTCGTATCCATGTTGATAAACTAATATGCCATCTGTCCCAAAAATCTCTAATATTATGAGCCAATAATGGGGCATTAAAATTCATGGGTAAGCGAAAACCAAGCAATAACCCAAATGCCACCATCATCTCACTATATCCTGAAAAATCCAAAAATAATTGCAAGGTATAACCATAAATGGCAGTCAATACTTCCAAGCTGTGGAATCCTGTGGGATTGGCAAAAACGGGATTGACCCAATTATCCGCCAAATATCCTGCCAGCCACCATTTTTTGGCAAGGGCAAGCACAATCAAGGCAAAGGCGATTTTTGGGTATAATAATTGGCGTGGCTCTGGCTCATTTAATTGGTCATACATCCCACAAGGCTTACCCATAATGTCAATCAAACCTTTAGTTTCATTAACACGGGTAATCGGACCTGCCGAAACTGTGGCAAAAAACGAAAAGTGCGTTAATGCTTGCCAAAAATATAAATAAGAAATAGGATTTTCATTATTTTCATCTTGTTTTTCTTGCTCGCTTTGTTTAGTTTGTTCATTTTTCTCATAAACCACGCTTTGTCGGTAAAGCGTTACCAAATAACTAATGGCTTGAAATGAATAATAAGAAACACCCAATGGAAAAATAATATTTGCCATAAGTCCCGTATTATCTAATTGCCACATCTCCAAAGCACGAATAATATTAGCACGGAAAAATTCATAATATTTAAATACAGATAAATTTATCAAAGTGATGATAATACCCGTCGTCATCCACGTTTTTTTGTGATGACTGATGATGATTTGCCGAGCAATGAAATAAATGACAATGCCAGAAACAAACAGTATGCCAACTGCCATCATGCCTGCCATCAAATAAATAATGGCATGGCTGATAATGAGCAACAGCATATTTTGAATGTCTGGTCTTTTTTTAAATGCCCAATAAAGCATAAAAAATGCTATGAACAATAAAGCAAATTCTACCGATAAAAATGAAAACATTACAATCCTTGGTCATAAACCATCTGAGAAATCATGAATACATCTTACCAAAAGATGTAATTGTTATTATGGTTGATACCGTCTTTTATACATCTACACTTTTTATATTTACAAAAATAAACTTATTTTAACAAAATTACCAAAAATTCGCAATGGGATTTCTTGCACTTTTATGCTGTTTTATTAATAGTTATTTGCTTGCCACGTTCTTTGCTCATCATACCGCAGTTGATAATTTTCTCTACAAAACCCCCTGTTTTTGTGCTATACTCTCATTTAAGTTTACCCATGTATGGCACAGGACATAAAGGATAGCCATGTACGTTCACACCCCCACACCCAGCCAACAAGACGAGCAGTTTAAAGCCCCCGAGATACTTCGCAGTGCTTTTTTCATCTCTGATGGCACCGCCATCACTGCCGAGACACTTGGACGATCACTGCTTAGCCAGTTTGGTAATGTCAAATTTGACGTCAAAATCATCCCCTATGTGGACACTCCCGAGTTGGCTTATGAAGCGGTCAAACGCATCAACGAAGCTCATCGTTTATCAGGACTTAAACCCTTAGTTTTTGACACCATCGTTAGCGATGAGATTCGCAGTATCATCAATGGGGCGGACGCCACCAACCTTGACATCTATGAAGGGTTAATTACCCGCATTGCCAATGAAATAGGCGAGGCTCCTGACTCCCATGCAGGCATGGCACACGGACAAGTGGACAGCGAAGACTATAAGGCAAGGATTGACGCGGTGCATTTTGCCTTGGATAATGACGACGGGGCAAGAACCAATCACTATGACGGGGCAGACATCATCCTAGTTGGCTTATCACGCTCAGGCAAGACCCCCACAAGCCTATATCTTGCCTTGCAGTTTGGCATTCGTGCCGCCAACTATCCTTTGACTGAAGATGACCTAGATAGTAGCAATCTACCCAAAGTGTTACAGTCCTATCGCCACAAACTGTTTGGTCTGACCATTGACACTGAACGATTGGTGCGTATCCGCCAAGAGCGAAAAGCAGGCTCTCGCTATGCCTCCCTTGCCCAGTGCCAAGAAGAACAGCGTGCCATCCAAGCCATCTACACCGCCCAAAAAATCCCCAACCTTAATGTATCAGAAATGAGCGTTGAAGAGATTGCCACACGGATTTTACAAATTACAGGTTTGGCACGGCGAATTGGCTGATTTTTAAAATATTTAAAACTGATAAACCCTGAGAAAAATATGAAACATCGCTACTTGCTACTCTTACCCCTAACACTCATCATCTCTTTGAGTGCCTGCCAAAGTCGTCCTCCTGTGCCTGAGCCACGTTATACCCCTAATGTCGCCCTAAATGCCAGTGAAACACTAGAAGTCATGCCTTATCGCAGTGCTTGCCATTCTGCCACACCCATGCAATGCCTACTGGTCAAGCCCGTCGGGGCAGATGATGATAAGCTGTTCGGTATTGGCTATAATGACATCATTGGCTTTACGCCAACTGTTGGCACCGCCTACACCATTAAGGTGCGTCAAGAGATAGACCAAAATACTGGTAAACCCACAGGACTGTGGCAGTTAGATGAGATTTTAACGCAAAATATTCGTTAATTAAAATAAACAAAAAGGTAATATCATGACCAAAACCAACCCCACCGAGACGGTAAGTAAATCCCCAAACCCTGCCAAAAATGAGACCAAGGCAGAACACGCCATCAAAGAACAAGCCAAACGTTCCGCCCTACCCGAAGCAGAAATCAAAACCCCTGACAGCACAAACACGCCAGCTCATGAAGAGCATGACCTCAGTCACCCGCTAATTAGCCCCCTTGACGGTCAGCGTATCGCCATCGCTCCCCAAAAACGCAAAGCCCGTCACGGCTTTGAATATGACGCCGTGGTGCTAGGAGCAGGGCCTGCTGGTGAAGCAGCAGCGATGAAGCTTGCCAAATCAGGACTCAAAGTGGCAGTCATCGACCCCCGTGACCAAGTAGGCGGCAACTGTGCTCATGTCGGCACCATTCCCAGTAAGGCGCTTCGCCAATCGGTGTTTAACATCATCAGCATGAGACGTGACCCCATTTTTAGCTCATTTACCGACAACTTTCAGGTTCCCCTAAATAAGGTGTTAAGCAAAGCACGGCGAGTGATTGCCAGTCAAGTCAATACCCATAAGCTATTTTATGAGCGTAACCGTGTTGAGATTATCCAAGGTTGGGGGCGTTTTATTGACAAAAACACCCTAGAAGTTGAACAGGTTCATGGCGAAGGTGCCAAGACAGTTACCTTTGAAAAGGCAGTCATTGCCGTGGGTTCACGCCCCTACCGTCCTGACCTGCTTGACTTTGACCACCCCCGTGTCTTTGACTCAGATAAGATTTTGCAAATGGACTATGTCGCTCGTAAAATCATCATCTACGGGGCAGGCGTGATTGGCTGTGAGTATGCGTCCATCTTTACAGGCTTAGGCTATGTCGTTGATTTGATTAATAACAAAGAACAACTGCTAAGCTACCTTGATGATGAAATCTCAGACGCCCTATCGCACGACTTTCGTCAGTTTGGTGTGCGTATTCGTAGCAACGAAGAGATTGAACGCCTAGAAACCTTTGATGACTGCGTGATCTTGCACCTAAAAAGCGGTAAAAAAATCAAATCCGACGCCATCCTTTGGTGTAACGGACGTTCGGGCAACACCGACGGGCTTAATCTAGAAGCGGTTGGCTTATCTGCCAACAGTCGTGGACAGCTTGAAGTTGACCAAACCTACCGCACCAAAGCTGAGCATATCTATGCCGTGGGCGATGTCATCGGCTGGCCGTCTTTGGCGTCCGCTGCCTACGACCAAGGGCGAAATGCCGCCGGCTTTATGGTGGGTGATAAACACGCCGAGTTTGTCAATAGCGTGCCTACTGGCATCTATACCATTCCTGAGATTTCAAGCATTGGGGCGACCGAAGAAGACTTAACCCGTGACCAAATCCCTTATGAAGTCGGACAAGCCTTTTTCAAACATCTGGCTCGCTCCCAAATCATCGGTGAACGTTCAGGCGTACTAAAAATCTTATTCCACCGTGAAACTTTGCAAATCCTAGGCATTCACTGCTACGGCAACCACGCCTCCGAGATTATCCACATCGGGCAAGCGGTGATGAAGTGTGGTCACACGCTAGAATACTTCATCAACACCACCTTTAACTACCCCACCATGGCAGAAGCCTATCGTGTGGCAGCGTTAAATGGCATGAACCGTATTTTTTAAAGCCCAAAGGACGTGCTCAGCACGTCCCTACGTCCACATGGTTAAATTGTGATAACTTTAAATACCGCCCATATCATTCGCTTTTTATTTTTATAAAACCACAAAAAATCACTCCAACACAATTTGGGGTGATTTTTGATTTTGGTTAAGATTTAGTTAAAACAAATTATTTCTTAGCGGCTTCCACTTGAATGTCAATGCGGACATTTTTTGCCATGCCAACATTCACTAAATAATCCATGCCCCATTTGGTGCGGTCAATGGTCGTGCTAAAATCACCGCCACAAACTTCGGTTTTTGCCATGGGACTGTCATAGCAGTTAAACTTATTGGCATGCAGACGAACAGGGTGCGTTTGACCAAGTAGGGTAAGGTTACCATCTACTGAGCTTAGTTTGCGTACTTTGCCCTTGCCTGTGTAGTTGAATTTGGTAGATTCAAAACGCATGGTGGGGTATTTTTCAGCATCAAACAAATCAGCACTCAGCAGATGTTCGGTAAACTCCTTAGAGCTTGATTGTAGATTTGCCAATGGCAACTCAATGTCAATCTTACCCGTGCGTTTGGCTTTATCAAACTCCATCTCACCTGTCAGACCATACACACCGCCCACGTTGGTGCTGGTTTTAAAATGATCAATAGCAAAACGGGCATTGGTGTGAAATGGGTCAATCTCATAAGTGGCGGCATTTGCCATGCCTGCTAGGGCGACAAGAGACAGTAGGGCTAGCTTTTTCATAACAACTCCTTGGGTTTGACGAATAATGTTATTGGCACAACACCAATGCGATAAATTCTAACAAGACTGATTAGGAAAAACAAGCACGATTAAGAAACGCATTGTCAATGTTTGGTTAATGATACATCAAGGTTTATCCGTTTGGCTTGCCTACTCCGTCTTTTGACCTGCTGCCTCTTTGCTTGCCGACTTTTGGCTTACTGTCTCTTGGTTCGCTGTTTTGGCTGTCTGCTTAGGCAGGTATTCCTCTCGGATAATGCCTTGCAATTTGTCATAAGCAATGACAAGCTCCACAGCTCCCATGGCATAAGGACCCAAATGATAAGGTGCGTACGAGAACACCAACCCATCTTTACCAAAATAGAAATCTTCACTCACATCAAGTGGATAAGTCTCCATATGCCCCGCTATCTCTTCTTCGCTCATCTCATGCCCTTTTAGATAGCTTTGGTATGCATCGCCCATCAAGTCAAACAGCTCTGTCCCACGCTCTGAGTCAAACACTTGGATGTCAGCTAGGGTGATTTGGCTTTGCAAATCCATGTCAAACAAATAATAGTTCATCACCGCCATGCCGTGAGCCCCACCCAAATAAGTATCATGCATTACTGCAAACTGTGCCACTTGGTTGTGCATGCCCAGATATTCAGGGGTAATGCTCCACGAATAGCCCGAAGATATCTCATCTTGGATTTGCGAACGGACAAAATCATCCAAATCACGACGGAATTTGACAAGCTCAGGATTGTCATCGCCCGTCATCTCACGACGCATGATGTCATTTATCCAGCGTGGTTCGATTTTTGCCATCGTCATATTAACACTCGGGCATTGGATGGTGTTTTCATCCCAATTCTCAGGCAATTCAGGCACGCAGTTATTTGTCACATCCTTTGGCAGGGTATAGTCTAATTTTTGTGTCGCAAAGCTGATCTTTTTACCATCTTGACCGCTTACTTTGGCAAGACTACTATCAATCGCTTTTAGTGTCTCGGTTGCTGTCATTGGCTCATTGGCAGGCATGACTTGGCTTTTTTGAGCATCTAGATATTCTACTTGATTGTTTTTGACTGTTTCATCTTGATTACAAGCAGTCATCAACACCGCCAAAGCCAGCACCAATACTTTTTTCATCATCTTACCCCTTTTTAAATTAAAACCGATAGGGCGTGTTGAACATTGGTATTTGCAATGAAAAATGAGAAAAATCGCACGTTTTTCAAGGAAAAAACTTGGGACTGATAGTCATTCTATCAGACAAGTTTTTGACTTCGAGCCACAATCCGACCACTTAAACGGCTAAATTTTTAAGATTTTCACTTAATTTTTTAAATTAAGTGGTCGGATAGCCATTTTTCATGCGAAAATCAATCAAGGCTTTAAATCCCTACCAAGTTTAAATAAAATGTTATCAATGCTCAAGACGCCCTAGCATTGTAAAGCAAAATCAACCACTTGGCAAATAAAAAAGCCCACAATCATGGGCTTTTTGTTAGATTGACAACCTTACAACGCCTGCACCACTTTATCACCCATGTCCGCACAGCCAACCAAAGTCGTGCCGTCTTCATAGATATCCGCCGTGCGATAACCTTGTTCTAGCACTTTTTGTACCGCCTGTTCTACCTGTTTGGCACGGACTTCGTCATTTAAACTATACCGAAGCATCATCGCAAGCGATAAAATGGTCGCCAAAGGGTTTGCCTTATTTTGACCTGCAATGTCAGGAGCAGAGCCGTGGCTTGGCTCATAAAGCCCTTTGCCATTTTCATCAAGGCTTGCCGATGGAAGCATTCCAATAGAGCCTGTCAGCATAGACGCTTGGTCGGAGAGAATGTCGCCAAAGATATTGCCTGTCGCCACCACATCAAATTGCTTGGGGTTTTTGACCAGTTGCATTGCACAATTATCCACATACATATGGCTAAGCTCGACATCCGGATAGTCTTTGGCAACTTCATTAAAAATCTGTCTCCAAAGTTCAGTGGTTTCTAGCACATTGGCTTTATCCACCGAACACAATTTTTTATTTCGTTTTTGGGCAGATTCAAAGGATACTTTGGCAATACGGCGAATCTCGCTCTCGCTATATCGCATGGTATTAAAGCCTTCTCGCTCGCCTTTATCGTTGGTAATAATACCCCGTGGCTCGCCAAAATAAATATCGCCTGTTAATTCTCGTACGATTAAAATATCAAGTCCCGCCACCACTTCTGGCTTTAAAGTGGATGCATTGGCTAATTCTTTATAAAGAATAGCAGGTCGCAGGTTGGCAAATAAATTTAAATCTTTGCGAATTGCCAAAAGCCCTCGCTCTGGGCGTAAGGGGCGGTCTAAATTGTCGTATTGCGGAGAACCCACCGCCCCCAAAAGCACGGCATCGGCTTTTCGTACGATTTCTTGGGTCTCATTAGGATATGGCGAGCCATAAGCATCATAGGCTTCTCCACCCAATTTGGCGTATTCATAAGAAACTTGTAAGCCTTGTTCAATGAGTTTATCCAAAACTTTAACGGCTTGGGCGACAATTTCAGGTCCGATACCATCGCCATTTAGGACTGCAATGTGTTTCATAAAGTGTTCCTTTTTAAAAATTCTTACATTGAATTAAAACCAAATTTAGCACTCTTGTCATAAGAAAGATAAGAATTTGATTGTAAAAATTCATAAATCAAAAGCAACATTTCTTTTCTTTTCTTATGACTGGCTGGTAAACTTTTTGAATGAAATACAAATAATGTATTTGACAGGCGGTCATCATCTATGTTTTCAAAAATTTTCCAATCATTGGAAATATGCTCAACATCAACAATAATTCTCAATTTAGGTGGAGAACCCTCAACTTCCAATATTGCAGTTGTTGGGTTTCCATAACTTGATTTTAATACAGCAATATGCAAATTTCTACTTAAAAAATCATCTGATATTGCCAAATCTTTCAATTCATAAAGTTTTGTCAAAAATTCTTCTTTTGTCATCTTTTAAGTCCTTAAGAATTCAGATTAAGCCATCAATTCCTTAAATACCCAAGGTCTATCCGCACGGGCTTTGTTTTCAAAGGTTTTAATGTCATCGCTATTTTGCAAAGTTAGTCCAATATCATCAAGCCCATTTAATAAACAATGCTTGCGAAATGCATCCACTTCAAAGGCGTATTCTTTACCACTTGGGCTAATCACTTTTTGATTTTGTAAATCAACGGTTAATTGATAACCGACAGTATCAAAACATTCATTAAACAGTTCGTCCACTTCGCTTTCAGACAAAATCACAGGAAGCATACCGTTTTTAAAGCAGTTGTTATAAAAAATATCGGCAAAACTTGGGGCAATCACGGTGCGAAAGCCATATTCATTCAATGCCCAAGGGGCGTGTTCACGAGATGAACCACAGCCAAAATTAGTACGAGCAAGGAGAATCGTTGCACCTTGATAGCGGTCTTGATTTAACACAAAATCAGGATTTTTTGGGCGTTTTGAAATATCCTGCCCCAAATAGCCTTCGTCCAAATAACGCAGTTCATCAAACAAATTATCGCCAAAACCTGTGCGTTTAATGGATTTTAAAAACTGCTTAGGAATAATCAAATCGGTGTCCACATTGGCACGGTCTAATGGGGCAACAATGCCAATTTCGGTGGTGTATTGTTTCATAAGTTTACCTTTTCAATTTCAGTCAATTACCAAACACAATTTTTATAATGCTCGGTTAATTTTTCATCTTTGCTAATTAAAACGCTATTAGACTTCCTGCAAAACCCAAAAATAAGGAAAACCGTTCGTGGTGAGCTTGTCGAACCATAACGGTTTTCCGCCACCCCTCAACAAGCTCGGGGCGAACGGAAAGCCTAGTTTTGCAGGAAGTCTATTATCTAGCATTGCGTGAGCAATAATCAAACGGTCAAATGCATCACGAGTAAAATCACAAGTTAATGCCATATTAACAATATCAAGCCAGTTCTTATGGCAAATCTTTAAATCAACTTCTTCTTGCAAAGCATTGAGAATTTGTTCTGCTGTATCAGTAATTCTTTGTTTTTCATACAGATATTGCAATTCTAACTTAACCATAGGCGAAATAAAAAGATTATTGTTTTCTAAAATATCTAAGGTATTTTTGGAAAACTTTTTTAATTGCCCTGTATATAGCCAAACGACCGTATGAGTATCCAGATAAATATCAGCTTGAGAAATCAAGATTTAACTCCTTTTCCCAACTGATATTAACCAAGTCATCAGAATTGCCAATCACCACATTTGGGCGAGATTTTAATCGTGATAACTTAGGGTATTTTGAATAGTCATCGGCAATTGATTGATTGATTTTTTCAACCAATGCCATTTTATCAGCATTGTCCAAATGCTGTATCATTTGATAATAATGCTCCACAATTTCAATAGGCATTTTAGGCTTCCATTTACCAGTTATAATAAGCCGTCAAACTTGCTGTTGCCAAAACTTTACCATTTAAATTAAAGCCCAAAACCGCAGGGCTAATGCTATTTGGCAAATCAAGGACTTCATTTAGGGCATATAGGGTAAAAATATAACGGTGCGGTTTATCGCCTTTTGGAGGGAATGCCCCAATAAAACCGTCCAGTCCTGCATCATTTTTTAGCTCAATAATACCATTGCCAAACTCATTGGACTTACCTTTTGGTAATTCACTCCACTCAGCAGGAATATTAAACACATTCCAATGCCAAAAGCCACAGCCTGTTGGGGCGTCTGGGTCGTACATTGTTAGCACAAAACTTTTGGTCTCGCTTGGGGCATTTTTCCACGCAAGTTCTGGGCTGATGTTATTACCTGTAAAGCCCCAAATGTTGGCGACATAGTCATTGGACAGCGTGCTACCTTCGCCAATATCATCACAAGTTAGCACCATATTGCCTTTTGGCTGGGTGGGATTGCGTACATCTAGGTAGGTGTTTTGGGCTAAATCGTTCATACAGTTTTCCTTTTAACAATTAAATTCGTCATCAAGACACTTTCTACGGGGTTGGCAATTAGGGTTTTGATAAGTTCGGAATAATTCATTTTACATTAGGTATTTAAATCAGGATTATCCCAATCCGCATCTACTCTAAACAACCAATCCAATCCTGCACGGCGTTCCATTACCACACTTTCAAATAAATTTACTTCTTTACCGTTAATACGAGCATTCACACACGCCCAATGATAACGATAAATCAAATCGGCTTGGTCTAAAATTTCATCCAAAGAACGCATTTTGATTTTTGATAAAAATTCATCCATATTGGCATTATTAGAAACCACATCAATTGCAAAATGACATTCATCGTGGGTCATGGGTTCATTGGGGAATTTTAATTCATCAATTAAACCCAATGCCCATAATAATGCCCAACACGCTTCATATTTCCAAGTCATGTTAAGCAAATCTTGTTCATCGCCTTTTTGCTCAAAGACAATCAACTCTTTTTCGGTTAAATTATCAATTTGAAATTGCTTTAATGGTTTTTGATAAAAAATAACAACTTCTACATCATAATCATCATTTCTTTGGTCAAAACTTGCTTGAATGCACAGCATACAGGCGATTAAGCGTTTTGCGATTTCCAATGGTGTTTTTAATTCAGCTTCGCTTTCATCTTCTATGACTGGCAAACAATCAATATGGGCAATACCTTCATTTTTGAGTTTTTCAATAGAAAGCTGTTTGCGTTGCTCTGCGGTTTTCATAAAAATACCTTTATTTTATTTTAAAACAAGACAACCCATCTTACCACAGATTGTCTTATTTTTCACGATTACACCACCGCTCGCACATCCACAAAGTGTCCCGCTATCGCCGCCGCCGCCGCCATTGCAGGACTCACAAGGTGCGTGCGACCGCCATTGCCTTGACGACCTTCAAAATTGCGGTTTGATGTACTGGCACAATGCTCGCCTGCTTGCAGTTTATCAGCGTTCATCGCAAGGCACATAGAACAGCCCGGCTGCCGCCACTCAAAACCTGCGTCTAGGAAAATCTTATCCAAACCCTCTTTTTCGGCTTGTTTTTTGACAAGACCCGAACCTGCCACAATCATCGCTTGCTTGATGGTGGGTGCGACTTTTTTGCCCTTGACAATTTTGGCAACTTCTTGCAAATCTTCAATGCGTGAATTGGTACACGAGCCGATAAACACACGGTCAAGCGTAATCTCCGACAGCGACTGCCCTGCCGAGAGGCCCATATACTGATAGGCTCGTGTCCAGTCATTTTTTTGCACATCGTCTTTTGCCATATCCAGTGTTGGTACATTGGCGGACACAGGAATGACCATTTCAGGCGAAGTCCCCCACGAAATTTGTGGCTCAATCTCATCGCCATTTAGCACCACCACCGCATCAAACTGGGCGTCATCGTCTGATTTTAGGGTGTTCCAGTAGGCAACGGCTTTGTCCCAGTTTTCGCCAGTCGGTGCATAGGGGCGACCTTTGACATAGTCTATGGTTTTGTCGTCCACTGCCACAAGCCCAACCCTTGCACCGCCTTCAATCGCCATATTACACACAGTCATACGCCCTTCAATGGACATATCACGAAACACTTGTCCACCAAATTCAATGGCATAACCCGTCCCCCCTGCCGTGCCGATTTTGCCGATAATCGCCAAAATCACGTCTTTGGGCGTTACGCCTTTGCCAAGTTTGCCGTCCACACGCACCAGCATATTTTTCATTTTTTTGGCGACAAGGCATTGCGTGGCAAGTACATGCTCAACTTCACTGGTGCCAATGCCGTGAGCCAAACAGCCCAAAGCCCCGTGGGTTGCGGTATGACTATCGCCACACACCACCGTCATACCAGGTAAAGTCAGCCCCTGTTCAGGTCCAACCACATGAACGATGCCTTGACGGTCATCGTTAATGCCAAATTGCACGACATTAAAGGTTTTACAGTTATCGTCCAAAGTTTTGACTTGAATACGAGAAGTGTTGTCTTCAATGCCCAAAATGCCCTGCGAGCGTTCTTTGGTGGAAGTGGGGACATTGTGGTCGGGCGTGGCAATATTTGCCGAGAGTCGCCAAGGGGTACGCCCTGCCAAAGTCAAGCCTTCAAAGGCTTGTGGGCTCGTTACTTCGTGCAACAATTGGCGGTCAATATAAATCAGTGCCGAGCCGTCATCACGCTCTTTGACCAAATGGTCGTCCCAAAGTTTGTCGTACAGTGTTTTCGCTACCGCTTGGGGGGTTTTGCCTGCCATTGTTATTCTCCAAATTAAAATGGTCTGGGTATGGTAAATTTTAAAAGATTATAACACACTTTAAAAATAACAATAATTTATAATTTTTATGGTTTATTTAACTTTTTGGAAAAATTTTTTTTGGCATGATAATCTTGCCACTTATGATAAAATAGCCCAAATTCTCACGCATTGTTTTTATGAAAAAATACCTAGTCACCGCCTTATTGCTCGGCTCGCTCACACCCCTAGCTTATGCCTGTGCCCTGCCCAAAAGCCATTATAAAAACGTCAGCTGTACCGCACGTTCGGGCGTATTTTTGGCGGTCAAAGACAACGGCTCGCCCGTGGCACTTTTGGACAAAAAAGGCAATAAAACAGCCGATTTATTCGCTTATGACGCGGTGCTGGGCTCGGAGTTTAGAAGTGGGCTACTCCCCGCCCTAAAAAACGGTAAAGTCGGCTACATCAATGACAAAGGCAAAACCATCATCGCCTTTAACTACGACCGTATGAATGGCAACCAATGGGCAAGGGGCGTGCGGGGCGAACGTATCATCGTCAAACAAAACCGTGGCTTTGGCGTGCTAGACACTCAGGGTAAGATCATCGTCCGTCCCGAGCGAGCCATCAGCCACATTAGCGACTTCTCTCAAGGTCTTGCCACCGTCACCGCTAGTGGTAGCACCTACACCATCGACAAAAACGGCAATCGCACACGGCAAGCCCCCAACCCATCGCCCACCCCAGAGCCGACACCTGCCCAAGGCAGTCTGCCAAACCCTAGCACACACCTAACACTCACGCCAAGACAACAAGACGGCAAATGGGGCTTTGTCGATGATAAGGGCGTACCGATGATTATTTACGCCTTTGATGATGTCCGAGCTTATAGTGAGAATCTGGCAGGGGTACGCATGGGCGATAATTGGGGCTTTATTGATAAAAGCGGGCAACTGGTCATCGATTTTCGCTTTCATAAAGACGGGTTTATCTTGGACAGCCCCAAAAATCCCGAACTGCCCGAACCACTGATGTTTAAAAATGGCAAGGCATGGATTGGCAATCTAAATAATGGCGACAAACTATGTATCAATTCGCAAGGGGTCAATGTAGCTTGTTAGGGTTTTTGATTTTAAAATACGCCATTATTTTACATCCGACCAAACCCACATTTGGTCGGATACTTTTGTACCAAAACCCCATCAATCATGCTAAAATAGCAACTTCTGATATGGCTATCTGTGCATTTTTTTAAAATAGGATTGTTTGCACACTCTGCCCGTCAGACTATCCCATTTAACAACCCATTCTTATACACGGTAAAATAACTTTAAAGGAATTTTTATGATTAGTATTTTTGACATGTTTAAAATCGGTGTTGGCCCTTCAAGCTCGCACACGGTCGGCCCGATGGTTGCCAGTGGGCGGTTTTTGGCACTGTTAGGGGAGCAATTGCATGGCGATTTTAGTCCAATTACAGGCATTACCATAGAGCTATATGGCTCGCTGTCCGCCACAGGCAAAGGACACGCCACCGATACCGCCACCTTGCTTGGGCTACTCGGACACGCCCCACGCACGATAGACACCGAACGCACGGACGAGTATTTATCAGAC
The DNA here is from genome assembly GCF_000426885.1 of Moraxella caprae DSM 19149. Taxonomy (GTDB): domain Bacteria; phylum Pseudomonadota; class Gammaproteobacteria; order Pseudomonadales; family Moraxellaceae; genus Moraxella; species Moraxella caprae. The sequence goes on from NZ_AUGF01000005.1 coordinate 58,290, forward strand.
ATACGCACGCACCAAAAGATGAACTTGGGCGATCGCCATGTTATTGATTTTGATGAAACCACCGACATCTTGTGGTATAGCGATGTTACCCTGCCCCAACACCCCAACGGCATGACACTCATCGCCACCTTAGCCGATGGCACTCGTATCAGCGAGACTTACTTTTCTATCGGGGGCGGATTTGTTGTGGATAATGACGAATTTAAAGCCCAAACCGCACAAGAGCAACTAGATGCCCCCAAAAAATCGCCCTACCCTTATCCCTTTGAGCTAGGAGCAGACATCGAACGGCTGTGCCACACGCATGGGTTTAGTATCAGCGAGCTTATGCTTCATAACGAAACTGCTGTCCGAGACGAAGAAGAAGTTAAAGATTATCTTAATGACATCTGGGCGACCATGCAGGCGTGTGTCAATGCCGGCTACCAAAAAGACGGTATCCTGCCCGGCGGTCTTAACGTCAAACGTCGTGCCAAAGCCTTATATGACCAGCTTAGTAAAGAATACAGCAAAGCCGATGGCGGACTGCTTGCAATGGACTGGGTGAACCTGTATGCTCTGGCGGTCAATGAACAAAACGCCTCGGGCGGGCGGGTCGTTACCGCTCCCACTAACGGAGCGGCGGGTATTATCCCTGCGGTATTACACTATTATCAAGGCTTTATTCCATCATTTAGCTATCAAGGCGTGCGTGAGTTTTTGCTCGTGGCGGGGGCGATTGGGGCATTAATCAAACAAAATGCGTCCATCTCAGGGGCGGAAGTTGGCTGTCAAGGCGAAGTTGGCTCTGCCTGTGCGATGGCAGCAGCAGGACTGGCTCACGTCATGGGCGGTACAGTCGCCCAATGTCTAAACGCTGCCGAGATTGGGTTGGAACATAACTTAGGGCTGACCTGTGACCCCATTGCAGGACTGGTGCAAGTACCTTGTATTGAACGCAATGCGATGGCATCCGTCAAGGCGATTAACGCCGCTCGCCTTGCCCTGCGTGGCGATGGCTCGCACCACGTCTCACTAGACAAAGCCATTTTGACCATGAAAGAGACCGGACTTGACATGATGGACAAATACAAAGAAACCGCTCGTGGCGGGCTTGCCATTCATGCCGATAACCGCATTCCTGTGGCAGTGGTCGGTCATGTGGGCGTGGGATTTAGCCAGTGTTGATGACACCAATAAACTCATTTAACAAGATTTAGCAGGGTAAATAAAAGACGGATATAGATGTTTTATTCCGTCTTTTGCTTTATTCATCCTTGCTTTGCCAAGTATGTAAATATCATTGCCAAAACTCTCATAACTGTGTACAATGACAACAAATTTTTACCAATAAATACTCATGACTCATCCTGTAAAAACCCTGCTAGACCACCCTGCTTTTCGCCTGTCCGCTGTGGCTGCTGCCATTATCACTCTGCTATCCTGTGCTTCAGCTCCTCAAACACCACAGCGACCCATCGTGGTTGAGACACCAACGACCACACCTACCCCATCTCGGGTGGTCATTGTCAAACCCCAAACACCCACAGCCCCAGTAACCACCTCCACGCCTGCCCCATCGGTAGAAAATCGCTACTATGGCAGTTTTGGCGACTGGAAAAGCGACTTTATCACTCGCACCATCGCCAGCGGTCATGCCTCTCATGCGGTGCATGGACTGCTAGGCAGTGCCAGTCTTAACTCACAGGTCATCAGCCTAGACGGTCGCCAAGCCGAATTTGCCAAAATGCCGTGGTCATACGTTGAGTCAGCCGTTACCTCAGGGCGTGTCTCTGACGGCAGAGCCAAACTGCGTGAATACCCCTCCCTACTCTCACGAGCCGAAAGCCAGTATGGTGTCCCCAAAGAAGTAATGGTCGCCATTTGGGGTATTGAGTCCTCATATGGGACAGGCACTGGTTCAACCGACTTAGTTGATGCTCTATCCAGCCTTGCCTTTGATGGTCGCCGTCGTGAGTTTGCCGAAGACGAACTGCTTGCCATGTTACAGATGATAGAGCGTGGCGATGTCAGTCGCTCACAACTGCGTGGGTCATGGGCGGGGGGCATGGGTCATACCCAATTCATCCCCTCTACTTGGATAAAATATGGCGTGGACGGTAATGGCGATGGACAAAAAAGCCCATGGACAATCTCGGACGCCCTCACCTCCACCGCCCATTATCTAGGGGCGAGCGGTTGGGTGTCAGGCGTGGACGCTTTTTATGAAGTTCGCCTGCCGACTGGCTTTAACTACCAACTCTTAGGACAAAAACAATCCCTAGAATCATGGAAATCCTTAGGCATGGTCTCTGCCAATGGCGAGTACTTTGGCGGTCATGCCCAAGCCGAGCTATGGCTACCTGCGGGCGTGAATGGTCCTGCCCTGCTACTCACGCCCAACTTTGATGTTATCAAAGTCTATAACAACTCATCTAGCTACGCCCTAGCCGTGGCAACCCTTGCAAAACGTATCGCTGGCGGTGCTGGCATTAGTGGCAACTGGCCACGCCACGAACAGCCCCTGTCTCGCTCAGAAGTCATTCGCTTACAAGAAACCCTAAACGCCAAAGGTTACTCTGCCGGCAAAGCAGACGGCGTGGCAGGAGCGAACACCTCTCGTGCCTTTGCTCGTTGGCAAGCGGATAACGGACGTGTGCCTGATGGCTTTATCACCCAAAACTCGGTGCGTGGCTTGGTCTGGTAATACAAAAGTCGGTGCGTGATGTACCGACTTTTATTTAAATCATTCATCATGCGGTTAAGTCATCGTTGCAAATGATAACAATTTAAAACTTTTCATCTTGATAAAAATCTGTTAGATTATAGCACTTTTAACCTTTGGAGCTGTTATGAAAATCAAATCCCTACTACTGCTTAGCACCCTATTTTGTGCCAGTGCCTTTGCCACACCGAGCAATCAGTCACTAGAAGAACTTGCCAAAATCATGCCTTACGAATCCACATTTTACCAAGCGGTCGTTGCCCCCCTTGAAATGGAACGCATGGCAATCGCTCAGGGCATGGCACAGGACAACACACTCACCGATGACCAACGCAAAAAAGCCCTAAAAGCCTTTGACGACTATGCCGAAGGGCTTATTAAAAGCCTAGACACCAAAGCGACCAAAGACGGACTTAAAAAATCCTACCTTAACGCCGCCAAATCGTTTAGCCAAGCCGAAGTGGACGCCATGATTGCTTTTTATGGCAGCAAAGACGGGCAAAGTGCCTTAAAAAAACAAGATGCCGTCTTTGAGTCCTATATGAAAAGTGCAGGCGAGAGCAACAAAAAAACCTTAGAAACCTACGAAAACAAACATCTTAAAAAAATGCAGGATGATGTTAAAAAGATTTTGAATAAATAGGGCGTGCCTGCCATCACTTGCAAATCCTTATCATGACCCCCATTATGATAAGGATTTCTTTTATAAAAACAACACCATGCCAAAGCCCAAAACCACTCGTACCAAAATCACCGAAAGTCAGCTCACCAAACAGCTAGGCGATGACGATAAAGTCTTTAAAATGGTTACGCCCTTTGCCCCCAGTGGCGACCAACCGACCGCCATACAGTCCCTAGTGGACGGGGTCAAGGCAGGCAAAAAAGACCAACTTTTGCTTGGTGTGACAGGCTCAGGCAAGACTTATACCATGGCAAAGGTCATTGAGAGTCTGGGGCGACCTGCCATCATCATGGCTCACAACAAGACACTGGCAGCACAGCTTTATGGCGAATTTAAGGAATTTTTCCCCCATAATGCGGTAGAGTACTTTGTTAGCTATTATGACTATTATCAGCCTGAGGCGTATGTCGTGGCAAGCGATACTTTTATCGAAAAGGACTCCGCCATCAACGACCACATCGACCAAATGCGACTGTCCGCCACTCGTGCCTTGCTCGAACGCCGTGATACCATCATTGTGGCGAGCGTGTCCGCCATCTATGGCTTGGGCGACCCTGAGAGCTACCTAAAAATGCTCCTGCACGTGGTCGTGGGCGATGTCGTGGACAGAACCGCTCTCATCAAACGCTTGGTTGAGTTACAGTACGAACGCAACGAGCTGGACTTTGGGCGTGGTACCTATCGCTTGCATGGTGAGACCTTGGACATCTACCCTGCTGAGAGTGAACAGTTGGCGGTGCGGATTAGCATGTTTGATGATGAAGTTGAAAAAATCACATGGTTTGACCCTTTGACGGGCAAAAATATCAAATCCGTGCCACGCATTACCATCTATCCTAAGTCGCACTATGTTACCCCCCGAGAAAAATTAGAAGTGGCAATGGGGACGATTAAAGAAGAGCTTGCCGAGCGATTAGAGTATTTTCGCTCACATGATAAGCTACTAGAAGCCCAACGTATCAAAGAACGCACCCAATATGACTTAGAGATGATACAGCAGTTAGGCTACTGTAACGGCATTGAGAACTACTCTCGTCATCTGTCAGGGCGACAGGCAGGCGAGGCACCACCCACGCTGTTTGACTACCTGCCGTCTGATGCGTTGGTATTTTTGGATGAAAGCCACGTTACCATCCCCCAAATTGGAGCGATGTATAAGGGCGATAGAAGTCGCAAAGAAAACTTGGTTAATTATGGCTTTCGCTTACCGTCCGCCATGGATAATCGCCCCATGATGTTTGAGGAGTGGGAGGCGGTTGTGCCAACTCGCATCTTTGTATCAGCAACCCCCGCCCTCTATGAGTTGGAACATAGCGAGCAAGTGGTCGAGCAAGTCGTTCGTCCCACAGGACTTATTGACCCCATACTAGAAATCCGCCCCGTACTCACCCAAGTCGATGACGTGCTGGGCGAGATAAACCTGCGTAAGCCCTTAAACGAGCGAGTGTTGATTACCACGCTCACCAAACGCATGGCGGAGGATTTGACCAGTTATTTAAAAGAATATGGCGTGCGTGTGGCATATCTGCACAGCGACATTGACACGGTAGAACGCATGAAAATCATTCACGAACTCAGAACAGGGGTGCATGATGTACTGGTAGGCATTAACCTACTTCGTGAAGGCTTGGATATGCCCGAGGTGTCGCTTGTGGCGATTTTTGATGCGGACAAAGAGGGCTTTTTACGTTCGGAGCGGTCGCTCATTCAGACCATTGGGCGAGCGGCACGCCATGTCAATGGCAAGGCTATCCTATACGCTGACAGCATTACCCCGTCCATGCAAAAGGCGATAGATGAGACCGAACGCAGACGAGCCAAACAAATCGCCTTTAATGCCGAGCATGGCATTACACCAAAATCGGCAAGCCGTGCCATCACCGATAAGATTGACACGGGCGAGATTGAGAGCGTGGACGCCCCAAAAATTGACGTACCATTTGCCCTAAATGATATTGACGTGGAAATCTTACGCCGTCCTGAGCTGATGATAAAAGAGATTAACCGCCTAGAAAAACAAATGAAAAAACTCTCAGGCGAGCTAAAATTTGAAGAAGCGATGAGAGTACGTGATACCGTGCTGGCATTAAAAGATGAGTTTAACAAACTGTAAAACACGCCTTTTTGTGGTACACTTAACGGACAACCTAAGGAGCATGCCATGACCCAAATCATCATCAATAGCCCCACCGACAGCAGTTTGTCTATCATGTTGCCACTCAATGTAGACGGTAGCGTGGTGTTTCCTAAGTGGTTGATTGATGACTTAACCCATTCTCATCGCTTGGTAAGTTTTAAAAAACAATCAAAAAACCACCAAAGAAGATGACGTTCTTGCCATGATTGAAAATACAGGCGGACTGCTTGCCCCTTATGTCAAACAACCGCTAACCATTGATGAGATGAATGACGGTATAAACCACCATTTTTCACAAATGAATAAGGCGGAGTTATGATTAGCCTTGATACCAATATTTTGGTGCGTTATTTGACCAGATGATACCATGCAATATCAAAAAGTGGTGGCATTATTTCAAAAATTACATACCGATAATGAACAAGGTTTTATCTCTTTATTGGTAGTTTTGGAAGTAAATTGGGTATTGGCATTTAGTTATAAAATTCCTAGAAATGAAATTATCCATTCGCCATTAACTTTATTAAATTTTTCTTTTTTAACTTTTGAACAAGCCAATCATTTACAACAAACCCTACTATACGCCCAAAATAATACTTTTGATTTATCTGATTTGTTGATAGCGTGCAAAAGTCGCAGTTTGGATAATTTACCTGTTTATACTTTTGATAAAAAAGCAAGTCAGGCGGAAGGGTTTGTTTTATTATAGAATATTATGCAAGAAGCCCACCCTCTAGCCCCATTTACCCCTTCCTGTGCCAAAGTGCTGATGCTTGGCAGTTTTCCGCCACCGCCTAATCGCTGGGCGATGAATTTTTATTATCCCAATTTAAATAATGACATGTGGCGGATTATGGGCTTGGTGTTTTTTGATGATAAAGATTATTTTATTGACGGTAAACGATTTAAAGAGACGCTTTTAAAAGACTTTTTAAACAAACAAGGCATTGCCATTTATGACACCGCCAAAATCGTCATTCGTGAAAATAACAATGCATCCGATAAATTTTTAACCATTATCCAAAAATCAGACATCAAAGGCTTGTTAGCTACCTTACCCGAGTGCAATCATATCATCACCACAGGCGAAAAGGCGAGTGAGATTTTATTGTCCGATTTTGATATTAAAATACCCAAAGTTGGGCAATCGGTAAATTTAACATTTGATAATAAAATTGTTACTCTACACCGTCTGCCGTCATCATCACGGGCGTATCCATTGGCCCTTGATAAAAAGGCACAGTTTTATAGGGCAGTGTTTGAGAAATTAGATTTATAAATATGATTGCATAACCACCATACACAGCATAACCACCAACCAATAGGAATTTTTATGAAATTATCCAACCCTACGCTATTCCACGAACACGCACTCATCAATAACACATGGCAATCCGCCAAATCCGCCAACACCATAGACGTGTTTAACCCCTTTAATGATGAAAAAATCGGCACCATTCCTGATTTGTCCGCCGATGAAGTGGCAGAAGCCATCGGTTTTGCCGATGATGCCCAAAAATCATGGGCGAGCCTAACCGCCAATGAACGAGCGGTTATTTTGCACCGTTGGGCGGATTTGATTGATGAACATCGTGAAGACCTAGCCATCATCATGACCACAGAGCAGGGCAAGCCCTTAAAAGAGTCTCGTGGGGAGATTGGCTATGCCAACAGTTTTATCCGCTTTTTTGCCGATGAAGCCAAACGAGCATATGGGGACGTGATACCCAGCCCGAACGCCAACCTACGCTATGTGGTACTAAAACAGCCTGTGGGCGTGTGTGCCAGTATTACGCCGTGGAACTTTCCGTCAGCAATGATTACCCGTAAAGTCGCCCCCGCCCTAGCTTCAGGGTGCGTGATGATTGTCAAGCCAGATAGCCAAACGCCCTTTTCCGCCCTTGCCTTGGGCGAGCTTGCCATTCAAGCAGGCATTCCTAAGGGTGTTTTGCAAATCGTAACAGGGCAAGCAGACGTTATCGGGGGTGTACTTACATCCGATGAGCGCATCAAAAAACTCTCCTTTACAGGCTCTACTCGGGTCGGCAAACTGCTCATGGAGCAATGTGCCAGCACGGTCAAAAAGCTCTCCTTGGAGCTTGGCGGTAACGCTCCTTTTATCGTGTTTGACGATGCCGACATTGATAAGGCGGTCAAGGGGGCGATAGCGTCCAAATATCGCAACGCAGGGCAGACGTGCGTGTGTGCCAACCGCATTTATGTTCATCAAACGATAAAAGATGAGTTCATCGCCAAATTTACCAAAGAAGTTAGTAACTTACATGTTGGCGACGGACTGTCAGATGACACGGACATCGGCTGTCTTATCAATGACACCGCCGTGCAAAAAACCCAAAAACTACTCCAAGATGCCCTAGATAAAGGAGCAACACTCATCACAGGGGGTAAATCTCACCCCACACACGCACGCTGTTTTTTACCAACGGTCATCACGGACATCACAGACGAAATGGACATCGCCCACGAAGAGATTTTTGCTCCGATTGCTCCGATTTTTGTGTTTGATGATGAACAAGAAGTCATTCGCCACGCCAATAACACCCCCTATGGTTTGGCGTCCTATTTTTACACCCGAAGCCACGCACGAGCATGGCGAGTAAGTGAAGCCTTAGAATACGGCATGGTCGCCCAAAATACAGGGCTACTCTCTACCGAAGTCGCTCCGTTTGGCGGGGTTAAGCAGTCAGGGTTTGGGCGTGAAGGCTCAAAATATGGCTTGGATGAATATCTCACCACAAAATACTGGTGCATGGACGTGAGCTGATTAAATATCATACAACCAAATCCCCAAAAACGCTGATTTTTGGGGATTTTACTTTATCTGATATTTTTACAAAAACCGCCATTGCATTACGATGGCGGTTTGGTATTTTAACCTTACTGGTTAATCACGTCCACACCCTTAGGCGGGGTAAAGCTAAACTGACTGGCAGGAATGCTTTTATTAATATTAATGTTACTAAAACGAATCGACGTGGTCTGTCCGATACTGTCATTTAGCACCATCATCACAGGCTTACCGCCATTAAAACTGATGGACAAATCTCTAAAATTAGCCGAGCTTGATTTGGGTTTTAGGACATAGTAGTTTTTGCCTTTGCTTGGCTGACTGACGGTAAAATTGCGTGTGATTTGATTGGGGTCGCCTGACAATAACAAGGCAGGTGCATCCCCGACTTGGTTATTTACCGACTGCTTGGTAACTTGTTGCAAGTCCTTATCATACACCCACATGGTACTGCCATTTGCCACGATGAGCTGTTCTGATGGTGATTTGGTGTCCCAGCGGAATTTGTTGCCACGCTCTAGTGCCATGCTACCGCTAAAACTTTGGCTTTTACCACTCGCTTTGGTCGTTTGTGAGAAATCGGCAGTCATTGATTTGGTGTTTTTAAGCAGGTTATTTAAATTGGTCACTGCCGTGTCATTGGCATGAGCAGTCAACGCCGTCATGGGAAGTAGAGTCAATGCCAATGTGCTTAGGGCGATTTTTGTATTCATAATAACTCCAAATCATAAAATGGTTGGTTTTAATGCCTTGTGCCACTTTTTATGACTTTTTAAAAACTGATTCAAAAACTAATTAAAATTGATTATCCTAAAAAATCATTAATCAGTCATTAAAAGCTCTTAAAAAGTCATCAATACAATTTAAGGCACTCTTAGAAAGTGGGGTCATTGTGCCATGTTTTTATGTTGCAATCTAGCCTAGTTTTGCAAAAATTTGGGGGTAATGTTGCATTTATGTGGCTAGGGCGTGTCAAACATTGATAATCATGCCGTAATTTTATCAATGTTGGCTTGTTTTTATCATTTTTATCAAAACTTTTGCCATGTTACCAAAACCATCGCACGAATCAAATGCAGACAATCACTAATTTTTAAATGATTTTAAATAATGTTAAATGAATGCCAATCAGGAATATTCATTGAAATTTCACCCAAATACTGGTAACATAAGCCCCCATTTTAATCATTTTAAAAAGACGGTGTTTTATGTATCTTAATCACAACCACACCTTACGCCCCATTCATCTGCGTTTGACGGGCGAGATTGTGGAACATTTGGAAAAAGTCAAGGGCGAGCATGGCTTTGAGTGCATTCAACCACTCATTCGCTTTTATATCCGTCAAGGGCTTGACCGTGATAATTCCGAATACTCTCTTAGTGATGATGTCGCCTTTATTAACGAACTCAAAGAACAAGGCGTCAGCGAGCAGTTAATAGAAAAAGCCTTGGAAAATGTCTGCAAAAAAGCTGACCAATAACTTTAATCAGCTTTAATCAGCCATCATAAGCAGTTGAATAAACGGTTGTTTTTTTGGCGATTAATTGTTGCTTATTTGTTACAATAATCTTGTTGTTTTAAACAAGAAATCATGGTAATATTTCATAGAATACAAATGTATTTTACAATACCTGTATCGCCCAATATTTATCTGCTTATGGAGTATTGATGATGAAGTTAAAATCATTATTTATCGCTTTGATTGCGACCAGTGCCATCGGTTTTTATACCAACGTTTCTGCCAAAGTAGGTCCTGCCTATAACGGCGGTGGCTCATACGGATATGCTTGCACTCACCAAACCAATGGTAATGTACTGCTCCGCTCAGGCCCTGGTCAGAATTATAAAGTTCTAGCCCGCATGCCTAACGGCAGTGATGTTAGCATCATTGGCGAACGCAACTCTAATGGTTGGGTGTGGTACAAAGTTAAATTCGGTCGCAGTGTCGGCTGGGCTCGCTCAGATTATATTTGCAGTTAATCCATGATGTTTAAAAGACGAGCGATGCATTTTTTGCATTGCTCGTTTTGTAATTTAGTTAATAAATTTCTTCACCTAGGTATTTTTAAAAATCCACAACAATCCACTTAGTAATGGTAATCTAATAATGACTGATTTAGGTAATTTTATGAAAAAACGCACAAGAGATTTATTGATTGGTGCAGGGCTTTTGGGGATTGGCACGGTTGGTGCGATTGCGATGTTTACAAACAACCAATCAGGCTCGGGGTATATCGCAAGCCCAAGCAAAAACACCGTCCACGTCATCAGCCAGCCCACCAACCCCACCGCCATTGCCGACCAAAGTGGGCGGTCTTATACAGGGTATAACCAAAACCAACCGACCCATCATCAGCACCAGTCACCACAAGCGATGAACCAAGGTCCTGCCTATCAAGTAGAGCAAGGCAATTTTAACACGCCAACACCCCAATATGATACCAATGCCATAGGCTCGATATGCGCCCCCGAAGCCCTAAAAGTGGGTATCAAGCATTTTAGATATGCCGATGCCGACCCTAGCGACCTTGTGCCTAGTGGCTATGGCAGTGACCCGAAATTTAAGATTCATCGTGCCGCCAAACCTGCCTTACAAGAGATGATTAAGGCGGCTCGTGCTGACGGGGTTACGCTAACCCCTGGCTCTATCTTACGCACGTCAAGCCGTCAAGCCCAAATCGTTGCCAATAAGAAAAAACAAGGACAAAGTGCCAAGCAAATCTATCATACATCCTCACACCCTGGTTACTCCGAACATCATACAGGGCTTGCGGTGGATTTCTCACCGATTGACCACAGCTTTGCCAAAACAGCAGGATATCGCTGGTTACAACAGCATGCTCATGAGTACGGTTTTTACCAAACTTTCACCCCCGACTATTCTAGATACAGTGGCGTTTCTGAAGAGTCGTGGCACTGGCGTTTTGAAGGCAAAAACAAAGAGTTCTCTTATGTCTTTGCCGATAGTATCAATCGTCGCTGTTAACGGTTTGTTAAATGTATAAAAATAAAGCAGTTTTTGGGACTGCTTTATTTTTTTATTTTTACCCAAGTGTTTACATTTGACAACACTTTATTTATAATACAATTAAGACAAATATCATGAAACACCATCCCAATAAAGAAATCAGCGATGCCATTGCATATGCATTAGAACACGGTTGGCATGTCATCGCCAGTGGCAAATCATCTCATGCTTATTACCGATTGCGATGCAACTTCGGGCATGGCGAACACCAAATGAGCATTTGGAGTACACCCAAAAACCCACAAAATCATGCCAAACAAATCATCCGCAAAGTCAATGAATGCCAAGGAGAAAACAATGAACACCTACCACTTTAATATCATCATTAGGGACGCAAACAGCCAAGATAGCACATTAGAAGACAGACTATTTGAAGCAGGTTGTGATGATGCCCTAGTCTGCCGTTTGGATGAACTTGTTTATTTGGAGTTTGACCGAGCCAGCGACAGTGCCAAAGCAGCCATCGCCAGTGCCTTTGATGATTTACATAAAGCAGGGTTTTACGACTTGATTTTACAAGAAAAAGGGGTGTCAAGCCTAAGTGAAATGGCAAAACGCCTTGGTGTGTCACGCATGACATTAAGTCATTATGCCAATGGTACCCGTGGCATGGGTAACTTTCCTAAACCTGTGGCAGGAGTATTGTCAGGATCTTTGCTATACGCTTGGCATGAAGTGGCAGACTGGCTATACCAACAAAATAAAATTAGCCAACCTGATTATGATGTGGCAAAAGCGGCAGGGGTTTTTAGTCTATTGTAACGCTTAGACATGGCACTTCAAGGCTGTCCTGCCGTCCACTCTATCACTTCATCTAGCACATCATGGGCGTGGGTGCTATTACCTACTCCATCGGCATTAATGATAGCGACCACCACATACATCTTGCCTGATTGCCCCATGACATAACCTGCAATGCTTGCCACGTTGTTTAGTCTGCCAGTCTTAATAAAAGCACGTTCTATCGCAGGGCTATGGGGACGGCGTTTGGCAAAGGTTGTCATCGTGCCTGTCCGCCCCACAATCGGCAAAGACGCTTTAAATGTCTCAAATGTCGGCTTGGTCTGACTAAATGCCAGAAGCTCGCCCAACGCCCTAGGGGCAACCACACAATCTCGGCACAGTCCTGACGCTCGGCTCATGATGGGGGCAGGCGTGGTAAGATGTTGTTGCCACCATGTATTTATCAGGGCAAAACTTTTGGGGTAATCACTGGTTTTTTGACCCATCATCAGGGGCAAAGATAACGCCACTTGCTCGGTCATGACGTTATTGGAGTATTGGTTAATCTGATAAATCTGCTCAGATAAAGGTTTGGAGGCAAAGGACAGCAAAGGCGATAACGTTCGCCCTACCCCATCATAAGGCTGTCGCAACCTAACCTGCCCAACAAAGTCCTTATCAAGGGCTTGCCATGCACCTTTGACCGCTTTGGTAATAAACGCTTCGCTGTCAGCAAAGGTCAGCCACTCACTCGCCTTCCCACAGCCCACACCCACTTGCCCTGTAATGGTCAAAGTATCGGCAGATAAGCCAAATTTTGGCTTGGTGCGACATGACTGGATATCGCCTTGTATCATGGTTGGTGCGTGAAAATCTGCCAATTTTGGCAGTACTTGTACCGCAACCGCACCATCTGTCGGACTAAACTGCACTATCTCTGGCGACTGCCCAAATTGCCAATTTCCCGATGGTATCATACTCACTTCAAGCGTACCAAAATTTATCAAAAAGGCATTGGGCTGGGCATTGTAGGCTCGCAATCCCTGCCCGTCAAAAGCATTAACATCTTGGGCAACATTGACAAAGCCAGTATTATCCACAATGATGTCGCCCTTAATGTGACGCACGCCTCGAGCCGTCAGCTGTGAAAACATGGCACTAAGACGGTCATGAGTCAGCGATGGGTCGCCACTGCCTTTGATGATAAGATTCCCATATAAAGTATCGCCAACCACCACGCCATCGGTGTATAGCCGTGTCTGCCAACGATAATCCGCCCCCATCATATCCAAAGCGATGGCGGTGGTAATGAGCTTTTGGGTGGATGCTGGGGTGCGTGGTTTATCCGCCAGATGACTGATGAGCGGTGCCGACCCATCGTTTGCCATTACCCAAATACTGATGTCATCGCTTGATAATCCGCTTTTGCTAAGCTTATCACTGATGGCAGATGGCAGGCTGGCTGATGTCTGTAAGTTGGCAGGAGTAGCAGGCTGTGTATTGGCAAATGCAGGTAACGCACAAAGCACGCTAAGACTTAGCGTGCTAATGATAAGTGAATAAGACATGGTCATGGCAGACATGGATTAAGCAAAATACTTATCCAAACCCTCTTGGATACCACTACTAATCACACCCTTAAACGGCTTTGCCAAAAAGTTCAAATCCGCCTCAAAGATGACCTTATCACTGTCCAAGAACGCACGTCCGTCCACGCCTGCCTTAGTGATGTTTACGGTGTCGCTGTCCGCTCCCTCTTGGTAGGTCGCCTCAAAATCAAACTCTTGTTTTGCCTCTTCTAGCCATGCTTTGGCTTTGGTGCGAGCGGTGGCAAGGTCAAAGTTATGACGTTTTTCAATACGTAAATCAGACATAATATTCTCTTCTTTAAATAATAAATGCTAAATGACAAGTTAAGTTTTTGGCAAGGTGACGCCCGTTTGCCCTTGATATTTACCACCCCTATCTTTATAGGAAGTTTCGCAGACTTCATCAGACTGGAAAAACAGCATTTGAGCCACGCCCTCACCAGCATAGATACGGGCAGGTAGATTGGTGGTGTTACTAAATTCTAAGGTAACATGCCCTTCCCACTCAGGTTCTAAGGGCGTGACATTGACGATAATGCCACAGCGAGCATAGGTGGATTTGCCCAGACAAACGGTCAGCACATCACGGGGGATTTTAAAATACTCCACCGTGCGAGCTAGGGCAAATGAGTTGGGCGGAATGATACACTCATCGCCAACAATATCAATAAAACTTTTCTCATCAAAGTTCTTAGGGTCAACGATGGCAGAATGTACGTTGGTAAACACCTTAAATTCATTAGCACAGCGGACATCATAGCCATAGCTTGACGTGCCGTAGCTTACGATTTTCTCGCCATCGCTATTATGGCGGACTTGGTTAGGCTCAAACGGGGCAATCATCTCATGTTCGGTCGCCATTTGGCGAATCCAGCGGTCTGACTTAATCGACATGTTATTCTCTTATGATATGGGACAAAACATTATAGCAAAATTCTTGGCTTTTTTAAACACATGAAAAAACCGCCAAATGACGGCTTTTCTATCACGCCCCTAGCCCATCATTCATGATAATAGTCGTTTAACTTAGCAAACACCACAAAAAGCAGTCCATAACACACCACGCTGGTCACGAACAATATCAGCAGATTGGTCAAAGTTCGCTCGTTATTGATGATGTTTGACAAAAAACCAAATGCCGACACATTGCCCCAAAACAGGTAGTTTATAAGTAACTGTATGACAAATCCCACCGCACAAACCCCGTGCGTGATGGCGGTTGCCTTTGTGGAATGAATGACAATAAAATAAACACCAATGGCAAATACGATAAGATAGACAATAAACGACACTAAATAAATCATGGAAAATTCCCCTGCCAATCCATTTTACGCTCGTGATAAGAGCTTACAAAAATTAAGGCTTTTAATCCAAAATAATTATCAATCTCACGTCAAGACAAATCATCACTCTTGATAATAATCATAAGCCTTGATTAGCATCACAAACAATGCTGAGTAGCAAAAAATACTGATAAGACACAGCACCATCAAATTAAAGGCACTGCGGTCATGGTCAAGATGAGCCAACAACTCAAACACCCCCAAATGCCCAAGCCCAACATAATTAATCAAAATCTGTGTACAAAAACCGATAAACACCAAAATACCCACCCATCGCTCGGCACGGTCTGGCATTTTTTTGATGAACGCCATGCCAAGAATAAAAATCAGTGCATACCACACCACCGATACTGCATAAATCATGAGAATCCCCCTGTGTGAACAAAAATTGATTTAAAATGAATGATTTATATGTATCGCTATTGTAACACAATTTTTGGGTTTTGATTGTGGGTATTTTTTAAACAGTTGTTTGCCCATGATATTCTCCCGACCTTTATAACACCATTTGCCATTTAAAAATATTTTACAAATAAATCAACCACTTTTGCATGAAAAATAGATTGGTTTTTCAGGCTTTACCAATCCCACCATTATTTTGGCTAAAATCTCACAAAAATCAATTCCTTATCCAAAATTTTCCCCATTTTGCCAAAAAATTCCTGCTAAGACACAAAAATTATGCTAAAATGGCGCGCCATCAAACACATGATATAGTGATTTTATTTTAAAATAACACCATATTTAGATAACAAGACCCAGCTTTCCCTTTATTTATAAAAATCAATCATCAGAGAGCATCATGCAGTATTCTATCTTTCCCCAAACCAAAAACGACCCCCTAAAAGAACCCATGTTTTTTGGGCAAGCGGTGAACGTCTCTCGCTATGACCAACAGCGTCATCCTGTGTTTGAACAACTCATTGAAAAGCAGTTGTCGTTTTTTTGGCGACCCGAAGAGATAGACGTCAGCCGTGATAGGATTGATTTTAGTGAATTATCCGCCCCTGCTCAGCACATTTTTTTGTCTAACCTAAAATACCAAACCTTGCTTGACAGCATTCAAGGACGTAGCCCTAATGCGGTGCTATTGCCCATTGTGTCCTTGCCAGAGCTTGAGACATGGATTGAGACGTGGTCATTTAGTGAGACCATTCATAGCCGTAGTTATACGCATATCATTCGCAACATCGTCAATGACCCGAGCGTGATTTTTGATGACATTATGGATAACGAGCATATCCTTGCCCGTGCCAAAGACATCGCCGTGTATTATGATGATTTGTATGAAGCCAGTCAGCTGTATAACCTGACAGGCAGGGGCGATTTGCGTGAGCTTAAAAAGAAGCTGTACCTATGTATCGTGGCGGTCAATGTTCTAGAAGCCATTCGTTTTTATGTGTCGTTTGCTTGCTCATTTGCCTTTGCCGAAAATAAGGTTATGGAAGGTAACGCCAAAATCATCAAGATGATTGCCCGTGATGAAGCCTTACACCTAAACGGCACACAGCACATCATCAATCTCATGCGACACGGTCAAGATGACCCCGAGATGGTCGAGATTGCCAAAGAATGCCAAGATGAAGCGATTGAGATTTTCCGTGTCGCCGCCGAACAAGAAAAAGACTGGGCAAGCTATCTGTTCAAAGACGGCTCAATCATCGGACTAAACCGTGATATCCTGTGCCAGTATGTTGAATATATCACCAACACCCGCATGTTGGCGATTGGTCTGCCTGCCATTTTTAACACCAAATCCAACCCCATTCCTTGGATAAATGCGTGGCTATCATCGGACAACGTGCAAGTCGCCCCCCAAGAAACCGAAATCACCACTTATCTGGTCGGTCAGATTGACAGTGATTTGGACGGGGTGGATTTGGACGATTTTGAACTCTAATCACAAAAGTATCAATCATGCCGTGGATTTTTACAGACGAAATGCGGTTTTATCTGCATGAAGGTGAGAGCTTGCTTGATGGTATGTTACGCACCGAACATAAAGACGTGCGTTATATGTGTCGTCAGGGCTTTTGTGGGGCGTGCAAAATGCGTGTCAAAGGAGCAACAGACGCCCCCAAAGCCAAACAAACCCCACTGGCACACCTAGATGATGATGAAGTGCTGGCGTGCTGTTGTGTGCCGACAGGGACGATGGTGGTCAGCTATGATACGGACAAACCAAACAAATCATGGCAACATCAGCGTACAGATGGGGCTTGGCATTTACAAAAAACATCTATCATCAGCCGTCAGATTTTTTATAAAATAGACGGATGATGTGCTTTTGCTTAGGGCGTACCTACCTTTTGTATTCGCAATGAAAAATGCCTGTTTAAAAAAGCAGGGGAATCGCCCGTCTTTCAAGGAAAAATGCAGGCTGTGAGTTTTCTATCAGACAAATTTTTGACTTCAAGCCACAAGATTTAGCCATTTTTCATGCAAAAACATTATTTTCTTTCTATAAACACCCTAAAATGTAAATTGTGTTATAAAGGTTCAAAACGCCCTATGACCCTAACCCGTTTTCCCATCAATAAAAAAACCTTGCTCATCGGTGTCATTGCCCTTAGTCTGACGGTGGGCGGTATTGCCTTATCGGGCAGTCTGTCAGGCAATCTATCTCGAAACCAAAAGTCCGCCAAAGACTCTGTTAATACCGAATCGTCAGCAGACGTGGCAAGCATGGTTGTTACCCCTGCCACAGCAAGTGTGGATAACCCTGATATTCAAAACAACAAAGAAACAACGCAAGCGGTGAGTTATGTCGCCTTGGCTGATGCCACGCTTGATGTCGCCCAAAAACAAGACATCTCACGCCAAATCAAGAACTTAGAACACACAGGCAGTACATCGGGTGGTGTATTGACCCATGAGTTCAAATCCGCCACGCATGCCAAAATGTCTTATCGCTTTGGGCGAAAACATCCCCTTGCCTTTGAAATGGTAAAAATCAAAGATACTTTGCCGTTAGGCTTTGTGCTGACAGGGCGAGCGTATGAAGGGGTGCTTGGCGAGACGGGTTTTGATGGGGTGTACCGCCTATTTGAACACCCTAACACCAAAGCACGCCTTGAAATCACCGAAACCCACATTCATCCCGACAAGCCCTTAATACTCATCAAAGAGCTGTACCGTGAAGACATGAACGGCACGCCCCTAAGGTTTGAGCAACTTATCGATAAAAAGGGTGATGTCTATTATCATGGCGAGTTCGTGGCGGGCGACCGTTATGTTAGCATGACCAGTCGTGGCATGAATCTGCCTGAGTTTATGACGGTACTGGACATGACACTCACACAAGCCAAAGCGGTTGTAATTTTGCCGTTTGCATTTACCCCCTTAACCATACTACATCTTAGCACCGCAATCAAACCCATCACGAATGGACTGTTCATGCTCATAAAGTAGGGGCAGTACCGTGCCGACAACCCACGCCCGCCGATAGCCTTGCAAGCCCTTCGATAGAGCGTGCGTGTCATCGATGGGCAGACCTTGATAGACGTGATACATAAGCTCATTAATCCAACGCCCTTTTAGCAATAGATTGCTAGGAATGTTTAGCAGGCGAGCTTGGACGTCGGTGGCTTCGTCTAGGGCATGGCGAAAAGGCTTGGCTTTGCTGGTATAAACAGGGATTTTGACAGGCATGTCCGCTTGGGGCAGGGCTTTGGCTTCTTTGATGACACGGATTATCTCAGCACCATAACGGCGTAGGGCAGAGCGGTTTAGCGTGGTGTATGCCAAATCTTTCATGCTGGTCGGTAGGCTCTCAATAATCTCACGTAGCGGCTGTTTGCCAATGATGAAACTGCGTGGTTCGTTCACTGCCCGAGCCAGTGACTCTCGCCACATGGTCAAGCCCCGCAGTACTGCCAGTTGCTGTCTGGTATAGGTCGGGGCGACATGGTCAAGATAGAGCTTATCATCGCTTAGGTGCTGAGTGTCGTACAGCTCTTTGGCGTAGAGCGTGCTGTCTTCATTGACATAGTCCAGCACCTGCTTATCACTAAGTGCCTGCACAACCGCCTGATGTAGGGCGAGCAGATAACGCACGTCATTGACCGCGTACAGTTCTTGCTCGGGCGTGAGTGGTCTGGCAAGCCAGTTGGACTGACTCTCGCCTTTATCTAGCACCACGCCCAGAATCTCACTGACCGCTTGGCTATAACCCACTTGCAATTTGCCAGTCAGGTACGCCACGCCAATTTGTACATCAAAGACATTGGTTAAGGGCGGATTATTGGCAAGCAAATAAAATATCCCCAAATCTTCTCCGCACGCATACCACACCATGCTCGGCACTTCGCACAGAGCTTGCCAAAACTCGGTCAAATCAAGACGTGGGGCGTCCACAAGGTATATCCCTTTGCCGGTATTGACCTGCACCAATGCCAATATCGGATAATAAGTATCACGCTTGATAAACTCAGTATCTAACGCTACAGTATCAATACTATCAATTTCATCAATGAGCTCATACAGCTCATCATCGGTCCGCACCCATTGGGTCGGCAAATCAAGCAGGGCGTGCTGTTCATCATCGCTAAGATGAGCGTGGGGAAAGCTAAAATTGGCAGGGTTTTTTAAATCAGTCATTGCAGGTCTGTGTGTCAAAAATTCCCCTAATTTTACACCAAAATCAGAGAAATGTGTGTAATTTGATGGGTGGTTTGTTGGGTTGACTGATTTTATGGCGTTTATTTTTGGTTTTAATATTAACAATTTGGGCGTATCATGTTAAGATAGACGGTGTGACTTTATAACTTAGCCAAAACAAAAGGAAAACGACAATGTTAATCGAATTTACCAAAATGCATGGTTTGGGCAATGACTTTATGGTGATTGACCTAGTAACACAGCGGATGAACCTGACAAGCGAGCTGGTGCGACTGCTTGCCGACCGCCATCTGGGTGTGGGCTTTGACCAACTGCTTATCGTTGAGCCACCGTCTCGCCCTGATGTGGATTTTAAATATCGTATTTTTAATGCCGATGGACAGGAAGTGGCACAGTGTGGCAATGGGGCAAGATGTTTTGCGTCCTTTATACAGGCTCGTAAACTCTCCTTTAAACAGCGTTTGCGTGTGGAGACGGCAAGCGGGGTCATCACACTAACCACCGACCGTTATGGTTGGGTGCAGGTGGACATGGGTAAGCCCAAATTTGAGCCTGCTGAGATTCCTTTTACTCCCCAAGCCATCACCAAAGTGGGTAATTCCTACCGCCTAAATGTCGATGGCGAGCCTGTTCAGCTCTACCTTGCCAACATGGGCAATCCCCATGCGGTCATTTTGGTGGATGATGTGCTGACTGCTGATGTGGCACGTCTGGGCAAGCTCATTGAGAGTCATGACGCATTCCCTGAGCGGGTCAATGTCGGTTTTGTCCAAATTGTTAATCAACGTCATGTCCGCTTGCGTGTCTATGAGCGTGGTGTGGGCGAGACGCAGGCGTGTGGCACAGGTGCGTGTGCGGCGGTCGCTGTGGGCGTGCGTGAAGGTTGGATTGATGAAGGCGTTGATGTGCGAGTTCAGCTCTATGGCGGTAGCCTTGCCGTGCGTTATCAAGAGGGCTACTCGGTGATGATGACAGGCCCAACATCCTTTGTCTATGAAGGGGTGTTTAGCCCTGATGGACTGGCAGCACAGGCAGGGATTAATCTAACACCAACCGAGGGTTATGACGCCTAAATCAGTTATTTGCCAAATTAAGCCCTTGCTGTTGCAGGGGCTTTGTTAAGTTGGGTTTGAGCTAACACCCATCATTGGTATATCATATCTTACCCCAATCTCAACTTAAATGATAATTTATTGATTGTTCAATAATTATTTTTTTGGGTTGTGGGGACAAATAGCAATTTACGCTTGGTAAATCAATTACTTGTATAAGTTTAAAAATAAAGCAAAACCCCATTTTATAGGCGGTTTACACCAAACCAAGCTCAGGCACATCCAAGCCCTGCTTGGCATAAAATGTCACCACAAATTCATCAAACGTCTCATTTTCTAGGCTTTCACGAATGCCTTTCATGAGATTTTGATAATAACGCAAATTATGAATGGTGTTTAGCTGGGCTGAGAGCATTTCGCCACATTTGTGCAAATGGTGCAAATAGGCACGGCTAAAATTCTGGCAAGTGTAGCAGTCGCACTCGCTATCTAATGGGTTTTTGTCATGGCGATGAACGGCATTTTTTATCTTAACCGCCCCTGTACTGGTAAACAGGTGTCCATTACGAGCGTTACGGGTCGGCATAACACAGTCAAACATATCCACGCCCCGTCTTACCGCCTCCACGATGTCAGACGGTGTCCCCACGCCCATCAGATAGCGTGGCTTATCAGACGGCATACGGTTTGGCAGATAATTTAATACCTTTATCATCTCGTCCTTTGGCTCACCCACCGACAACCCGCCAATGGCATAGCCGTCAAAGGGCATGTCGGTCAAAGCGGTCAAGGACTGCATCCGCAAATCTTCGTACATACTGCCTTGCACGATACCGAACAGAGCGTTTTTGTTGCCCAGTTTGTGATGTTCATCAAGACAGCGTTGCCCCCAACGGAGTGATAATTCAAGCGACTTTTGGGCGTCGGTGTGCGTGGCAGGATAAGGCGTGCATTCGTCAAACTGCATGACGATGTCGGAGTTTAGGGAGTGTTGGATTTGCATGGAAATCTCAGGCGACAAAAACACCTTTGAGCCGTCCACAGGCGAACGAAAATGCACGCCTTCTTCGGTGATTTTTCTCATCGCCCCTAAGCTGAATACCTGAAAACCGCCCGAATCGGTCAAAATCGGCTTATCCCAACCGATAAACTCATGCAATCCGCCAAACTCGTCAATCACGCTTGTGGTCGGACGTAGCCATAGATGAAAGGTGTTGCCCAAAATAATGTCCGCCCCAATGGTGTGAATGTCTCGTGGGAGCATGCCCTTGACCGTGCCATACGTCCCCACAGGCATAAAGGCAGGCGTGGCGACATCGCCATGAGCTAGGTGTACCGTGCCACGACGGGCTCGGGTTTTTGTGTCGGTTTTATGTAGCGTGAATTTCATATTATCATCAAATAAAAAAGTGGCGTATTATAGCACATTTACCAATTTTAGCAAATCAGCCATATAATTGCTCTCGTATTTCAATTAAGGTTTTTATTGCCAAATAATGCTCGGGGATTTCTGGTACATCGCTTTGGTCAAATGCTAATTCCACGTCTTTTATTAACTCATCTGCCTTTTGTAATAAATCATCATAATCAAATTGCCCTGATTTAATTGCCAAAAGCTCATCACGATTATCACGCTTGACAATTACCCTGCCAAATTTGGCAATATCTAAGGCGGTATATAACAGCCGAAAGGTGTGCATGATATTTTTGGCGTCATAGCCTTTGCCGTGATTGGCGGTGGATTCATAACGTTCATGATTGCGTTTTTCTACCCATTCCCAATACTCTTTATAATCTTGGCAATATTTGCTATATCCCATTTGATTAAATGACAAATAAGCAATGGGCGATACATCTTTGGGGATAGAGCTTAATAAGACCTCTTGGCTATCATCATGAATAATCCCCCGATAATCGCCAACAAACATCGCATACATATGGCTGGCGTGGGACATTTTGGATAAGCCGATTTGCGATTGGGTAAGATTATTTTTATTTAGCCAGTCTGTCAAATCCACGCTTTTTTGATTGTCAAATACCACACAAAATTCCAATAGGCTCTTTTTTTCTTTACTCATCGGATTGACAATTTTTTTATTTAAGCCACGAGATTTTTTAATTTGGCTAAGGGCAAATCCTGCAAAGGTTTTTTGGCATAATTTTGAAATAAACCAATCAGGATTAAATTTATCCATAATGGGGTGTTTGTATAATATCTTATCGCTTGGCGTGGCAAGCAGTTCCATGATGTTAGGATTATTTTGTAATAATAAATCCACAAACCGTCCTAGCTCATAATAAACCACGTCATTGGTTTGGTTACTCACCTGTGGCACATAATCATCATGCAGACCATAACAATAGGGCTTGGGCAAATAAAACACGCCTTTAATGTCAATATCCGATGACGGTGTGTCTAATCCATAGGCACGACTGCCTGAGATACATTCTAATAAAATCAGGTTGTTGGCTTTTAGGTAATCAATGGTTATCATGGGGATTCTCGTTGGTTTTATGTGATTTTTAATATAGAAGGGCAAATTGCAATTTGCCCTCTACAAATGTATTTCAATCTGTCAATTTTTAAAATATAGACTTGATAAATTTATTTAAAAACAATTTTTCTAAACAACTCATTTAATACACCAGCATCGCCTTTTTGTTTTTTATCAAAATTTAAATTCTGAGTTATTTGCCAAAGATGTTGGGTGAATATTTGCATGGATAGGGGCAGTTGATACAAATATTTTTCATCATGCGATTGTTTTAAACGGATAATATGATTTAATTCATCAATATCATCAGGATTTAATAAGCCAAACATTTCATTCATGCATACAGGAGGCATGGTTTGATGTTCTTTTATCCATAGGCTTGCAAGTAACGCACGAATCAGATAGCACCATTTTTTAAGTTTTATGGGGCGTGATATGTCTAGCTCGCCATTTGCCTTTTTTGCCATGCCTTGATAATGATGATAAACTGCTTGGGGATTAAAAAAGTCTGATTGAATATGTTTAATATCTTTGATAAATTCATCATCGCTGTGATAAATAATGGGCGAATTTAACCATTCAAAAATCACGGCATTGGATTTATGAATATGTATCAAAGTCTTTTTAATATCCCAACCGCCAATATCAAATGGCACATCAAATAACTCATTATTGATAAATTCAAAAGTGTCTTTGTCATCATAAATCTGCAAATACCAATCGGGCGTATGATGATAAATGAGCCGTACATCAAAATCACTATCAAAACTGGCAAAACCCCACGCCCGACTACCGCTCTCTATGGCGTGTAACGGCTTAATGGCGTGGGCGTGGCAAGTGGCGTGTAGGGTGTGAGTGATTTGGTTGTGGTGGTCGGTGCAGGTCATGTTTTACCCCAAAAAATAGGTATCATTATAACAAAATTATCCCAAAAATCCATTTGCCAAACACTCCAAAAACAGGTAATATGCCTTTTATTTTTATTAATAGGAAAAGTTATGAGCGACATCGCCCCCGAATTTCGCATTACCTTATCAGGTCAAATCACCCCTGCTGACGTGGCAGAGCTTGCTCGCATGGGCGTAAAAACTGTGGTAAACAACCGCCCAGACTTTGAGGAAGAAGGACAGCCGACATCTGCTGAGATTGAACAGGCGTGCCAAGCTCACGGTATCGCCTACAAGCAAATCGCCTTTGCAGGTGGTATGATGGACATGAACCACGTCCAAGCCTTTGCTGATTTTTTTAATGAAACCGAACGCCCATTGCATATCTTTTGCCGTACAGGTAACCGCTCAAACAACCTTTTGACGGTGGCACGAGAAAAAGACTTACTTGATGAAGAGTGATAGGTGTTTATAAAAAGCAACTGTTTGGGTTGCTTTTTTATCGCCAAAAATCTACCAGATAACAATTTTTCTCAAAACCACTTGACAAACCGTCCACGACAGATTATATTCGCATGCAAATGAATACAAAATAATACAGGTGTCTGTATGCCAAATACGCCAAGTAATAGCCGAGTGCCGATAAGTGTCCGCATTAGCCAAGAAGACGCTGATTTTATTGCCAGTTTACAGATACAAGGGACGAATACACCGTCCGACAAAATCCGTGAACTGCTGAGCCAAGCACGCACCTTGCATACCCAAGGGCAAGATTATGAAACCAGTCTATCGCTTGCCGAACAACAGCTTTACACCGCTCGCCATGAAATTTTGGCACTTGAAAAGGAGCTAGGTGTACATTCGCACATTGTGGCGAGAATTTTTGAGATTTTGCCTGATTTGGTGGCAACCATGATGGCGGATTACCCCAAAACGTGCGACAAATCCGCCCTTGTCAATTTTGAAAAACAGGCGATGTGGCGAGTGGTTCGCCTGATGGACAGCGTGTTACAGCTTGCCATTACGGGCAAAGGGGCGGGCTATGATGACAGCGTGCTGGACGAGCTGGATAATACGTTACAGTTGGCAAATTTGATTTATCAGCACAATCAAAACACTCAACCCAACCAATAAGGAAAAACCATGAGCGAAACCCTATCCTACCGTGTCGGTCGCCTAGTCAGTGGCGGATTTCATGCCATGCTAGACAAAGCCGAAGACCTAGCCCCCATGCTTGCCTTTAACGAAAACTTGCGTGAGCTTGACAAGGCGATTGATGAAGTGCGTGGCGAGCTTGGCAAAGTCGTTGCCCAAAAGCACCTAGCCAGCAAAAAATTAAATGACGAAAACACCCGCCACGAAAGTTTAAATGAAAGTATTTTGACCGCCGTCAATGTGGGGCGAGATGATTTGGCACAGGTGGGTATTGCCGAGCAAATGGACATTGAGGCACGCATTCCTGTGCTTGAAAACACCATTGCCGACTGCACCGACAAAGAAAAAGAGCTAGAAGGCTTTATCATCGCCTTGCAAGCCAAACGCCGTGAGATAAGCCTAGCCATTGAGCAATATCAGCAGACCGTGGCGACAAGCGATGCAAATGGGCAGACGGTTGGTGCAAGCAGTCTTGATAAAATCGCCCAACGAGCCGACAAAGCATCCAA
This sequence comes from Moraxella caprae DSM 19149, assembly GCF_000426885.1. GTDB lineage: Bacteria > Pseudomonadota > Gammaproteobacteria > Pseudomonadales > Moraxellaceae > Moraxella > Moraxella caprae. Next base: position 84,024 of record NZ_AUGF01000005.1, read on the forward strand.
TGCTTTTGACCGCACCATGAGCCGTCAAACAGGCATGGCACATAATACAAATGGCAATGGCAACGCCCAAAGTCTAAAAGAGCTTGAAGAGCTTGCCAGAAATAACCGCATTGCTGAACGGCTCGCACAATTAAAAATGAAATAGGGTTTGTTTTTTTAAATGAATATTTGTTGGGGTAAATTTATATTTGCCTTATGGTAAATTTAATCATTGGGCGAATATAATTCTCCCCTACGCCCAAATTTTAAAATCAATGTTTATTTAAATCAAAACCTGTTTTTATTTAACTATTTTTTATTTAATCATTCCATTAAAATTGCCAATAAATTTTATAAGGATAATCATGCTTGATTTAATTTTTGCACCTCAAAACTTTATATTCGGTGTGGCAATTACGCTGATGTTTTTGTTATTTATCCTAGAAATTGTGGCATTGATGATTGGTGGGGCAAATGATTGGGTGGATGGATTTTTGCCTGACAGCTTGACCGAAGCCCATGCCGAGATTGGTATTGACAGCCCCAATGTGGATACGGGCGTATTTATCCGTTTTTTAAGCTGGCTATATGTGGGTAAAATACCGCTACTTATGCTTATGGTGGTGTTTTTGGCGATATTTGGATTGACAGGATTTATTTTTCAGTCGGTGGTATATAGTCTGTTGGGATTTTATTTGCCAAAAATCATTGCCGTGATTGTGGTATGGTTTTTAAGTTTGCCCATTGTTCGCCTATTTGCCAAAGGGCTATATAAAATCCTACCCAAAGATGAAACCACTGCCATTAATCAAAGCGAGCTTGTGGGGCGAATTGGCACAGTTGTCATAGGCAAGGCAACAAAAAACACCCTCGCCCAAATTAAAGTTAAAGACACGCACGGGCAAACGCATTATGTCATGGCGTATGCCGATGATGAAGATTTAATACAGGGCGAAACGGTGTTACTGGTCTTACAAAAAGAAATGTATTTTGTGGCAATTAAAAATATGAATGAGGTTTTGGTGGATTGACAGTTGTTGTGTGGCTTGTTAGAATGTAATTACAATTTTGTAATTATAATTTTGTAATTACAAAAATAGGAGTAAAATCAATGATTTTTGAATGGGACGACAACAAAAATCGGACAAACAAGCAAAAGCACGGTGTCAGCTTTGAGAGTGCAAGCCGTATTTTTCTTGACCCATTTTTGATTGTTACAGAAGACACAAGTTCCGATGAAGTGCGGTGGCTTGGTGTGGGTAGTGTAGATGGCGTGGTGATTTTACTCGTTGTACACACCCATACTGATACAGACGGTACAGAAATCATTCGCATTATCTCAGCACGCAAACTTAGCAGAGGAGAAATAGAACGCTATGGCTATTGTTAGAAAAACCTTAGACGACATCAAACACACACCCATTGATAAAGATGAATTGGCACAACTGCAATCAATGAGCGATGATAGCATTAACTACGATGATATTGCGCCATTAACTGACGGTCAAATTGCCAATTTGCGTTTGTACAAGCCCATTAAGCAACAAATCACATTAAGGCTTGACAGCGACATTGTGGCGTGGCTTAAAAAAGACGGCAAGGGTTATCAAACTCGTGCTAATCAATTATTAAGACAGTTAATGTTGAAAGAATTAACCACATAAGGAACCCCTATGAACCTAATCTCAATTCTTATCACCGCAGGGGTGATTTTGGTTGCCCTAGTCATCTTAGGCTTAATTTTGACCCGCCTGTATCGCCGTGCCAGCAAGGAAGTGTCCTTTGTACGAACGGGTTTTGGTGGCGAAAAAGTGATTGTAAACGGCGGTGCGATTGTCCTGCCCGTCTTGCACGAGGTGATTCCTGTCAATATGAACACCCTTCGCCTTGAAGTACGCCGTGCCAGTGAGCAAGCACTCATCACAAAGGATAGAATGCGTGTGGACGTAACCGCCGAGTTTTATGTGCGTGTCAAACCAACCGCCGAATCCATTGCCACAGCTGCCCAAACGCTGGGTATGAAAACCATGTCGCCACAGGATTTAAAGGACTTGGTGGAGGGTAAATTTGTGGATAGTCTGCGTGCCGTTGCCGCTGAAATGGCAATGGAAGAGCTACATGAAAAGCGGGTGGATTTTGTGCAAAAAGTTCAGCAGGTCGTGTCAGAAGATTTATTTAAAAACGGCTTGGAGCTTGAAACAGTGTCCTTGACAGGGCTTGACCAGACGGGATTTGAGTATTTTAATCCCCAAAACGCCTTTGATGCGGAGGGTTTGACACGCTTGACCGAGACCATTGAGATTCGCCGTAAAAAGCGAAACGACATTGAGCAAGACACCGATTTGGCGATTAAAACCAAAAACTTAGAAGCTGAACGTACTCGCCTACAAATCTTACGTGAAGAAGAATACGCCAAGCTAGAACAAGAGCGTGAGATTGAGATTCGTAAAGCCGAGCAAGAGCGTGAGATTGCCGTTCGCCGTGCCGAGCAGACGGCTGAGACTGCCAGTCAAGAGGCGAGCAAACAGCGTGAAGCCGAAGAAGCTCAAATTGCCGCCAAGCGTGAAGTGGATTTGAAAAAAATCCTAGCCGAGCGAGACATTGAAAACGAAAAAATCCAAAAAGAACAACGCATTGAGCAAGCCGAAGTAGAACGTAAAAAGGCGATTGAGCTTGCCGAGCAAGACCGTGCCATTGCCGTTGCCGAAAAATCCCGTGCCGAGAGTGAAGCCAAAGCCCAAGCCGACAAGGCACGAGCAGCAGCAGTCAAAGAAGAAGAAAGCGTGATTACCGTGCGTGAGACCGAGCGAGCCGAGCGAGCCAAGGCGGTGGAGCTTATCTCAGCGACCGAGCTTGCCCAAAAAGATGCGATTGCCATTACGGTTGCCGCCGAAGCTCAAAAACAAGCGTCCCTAGACCAAGCCGAAGCGGTGCGTATCAGTGCCGAAGCCGAAGCGGAGAAATTACGCCTGCAAGCCAAAGGGGAGGCGGAGGCTCAAATTCTGCTTGCCGAAGCCAAAGAGCGTCAATATCAGGTGGATGCTGACGGAACAAAAGCGGTCAATGAAGCGTCCAACGTGCTGTCAAGTGAGCAGATTGAAATGCAAATTCGCCTTGCCCTGCTCAAACACTTGCCCGAGATTATCCGTGAAAGTGTCAAACCCATGGAGAACATTGATGACATTAAGATTTTGCAAGTGGGTGGTTTGGGCGGTTTTGGGATGAGTGGTGAGACGGTTGATACCACAGGAAACGCCAGCCTTGCCGACCAAATGGTCAATTCTGCCCTGCGGTATCGTAGCCAAGCCCCGCTTGTGGACAATCTACTAAAAGAGATTGGGCTAAATGGAGCGGACATTAACGGGCTGACAAATGGACTCGATAAAGGCGTTAATAAAGACTAACTTGAAATGGCAAAACCCACAATGGTAAGTGTGGGTTTTTATGTTAAAGGATAATACAATTTGTCTGACACACTCCCAAAACTTAAAAAGCCAAAATGCCGATAAAAGGCAATGGCGTTGCCGTCTTTGGCTTCTACCAAGCATGGCACTGGCAATTTGTGATTGATTGGCACGGTTTAAGGCGTCAAGTAATAAAAGCTTTCCAATTTTTTGACCCTTGAATCATCAAACTAACTGCAAATTCTTTTGATGTTTTGCCGAAAGCTCGCAAAACTCAACTACATAAGATGATAAAGTATAAAAACCAACAATTTGCTTATCAGGCGTAACCATTAAATAACAAGAAGCTAATTTACGTTTAATGTCTTGCGACACTTGTTTTTGTAGATATTGATTTAATTGCACCGATGAACTACAAAAACTGGTGCGGTCATATTCACGACTAAATGGTACAATTTGAAAAGGCAACGTCATGATTTGCTTTCCTGAACGAATGCTTCATATTCCGCTTTTGCTCGTCTCATCGCTTCATTCATTGGTGGCGGATTGATGAGATTTTGGGCAACTTGCCTACTGTCTTCTTTTGACAATCGCAAAATCTCCATGGTTTCATCATGGCGTTTAAGGGCGTTTTGAGCGTGTTCATAAGCAATACTCATCACAAAATCACTCATCGTCCGCCCTGTCATCTGACTGGCAAGCTTAATGGTGTCGTGAACGTGCTTGGGGACACGGGCTTCAAAACGGGCGGTTTGTGTGAGTTGGGTTTGGGCGGTCATGATGTTCTCCTGTCATGAATATACGGCTATTGTACGGTATTTTGCCGTATTTTTCCAGTTTTTTATGAAAATGGGTTAAGATGTTAAATTTCATCATGTTTTATAAAAATATCATCAATAGCAAGCACGCCCTAATTATTTGGCATTCATTACAAATTTTTAATATCATTGGGGCTTAGTTTTAATTCGCTTTCACTACTTGGCGTGGATTCAATAACCGTTTCAGGAACAAAGCGAATTTGTAATTTAATCGTGCGATTTTTAAAGGTATCATCAGCGATTTTTTGAATGGCTTTTTCTAATTCATAAACTTGAGCTTGGCTTGGTGGCTCGGTACCTTGAATGACCGCTCGCAAGACATGCACTTTTTGTTCTTTGTTAATGCTTGATAATACCAAATAATTGGCTTGGTGCTCTATGCTTTTTTCAATTAAAGCATTGCTTTGGCGTTCAAAATTTTGTTCATTTAAAGTATGGCTAAAATTAAATGACAAATACCCACCAATCACCACCAACGCCATTAACACGGCAAAATTTCTTTTTAAAAACTGCCCAAGTTGCCCCAATTTGCCCACCTCATCATCATTGAGCGTTCTGCGAAAACCAAACAGCCACAATACCAACGCATTGGTAAATTGAATGGCAAGCATGTTGGTAATGGCAAGCAACAACGCCCCCATTGCCAACGAAAAATGTCCTGCCGACAGCAAAATCCCACTTGCCGTCAAAGGCGGAACAAGGGCTGTCGCCACCGCCACGCCTACCACCGCCACCGATAGATTGGGCGAGACCATGGCATATGCCCCTGCTGTACCGCCTGCCAATGCCACCACCAAATCCATGGTCGTGGGCGATGTGCGTGCCAAAATCTCGCCCGTCATCACATGGTCAGGGTACAAAAAGCCCAGCACCATGCCAATGACAAAAATCAGCAAAATCCCACCAATTAAGGTTTGGAGCGAAGTTTTGAGCAAGGATAGCCGTGCATCAATCACCGCCAACGCCATACTGGTAATGGGCGAGAGCATCATCGCCACAAGCATCGCCCCGATGACCACCGCAGGCGAGTTGGCAAGCAGTCCATAGCCTGCAATCACCGCCGATAAGCCATTCATAATAAAGAACATTTTGGTCGGTAATGCCCCTGCTTCTATGCTGATTCGCACGTTTTTGTGATTGATGGTTTTTTCGCCATGCTTTTTGGCGATAAGCGTACGAACAATATCGGCTTGCTGTTGTTCGATTTTGTCTAATTCTTTTTTGTCGGATTCTTTATCGGTTTTTTGGCTATTGTCTTTTAAATCATCTATTTTGTTATTTTCTTTTTTATTGGATTGGTTATTTAAAGTGATGTTTTTGATTTCATCATTTGATTTTAAATTAGTTTTGATTTTATCAGCGTTTGTAATTTTATCTTCATCATTTTTTATATCAATTTTTTTATTTTCTGATTTATCGGTTTCTTTTTCTTTGTCATCGTCTTTGGCATTGGCATTATCGGACAATTCATCATTGACTGTTTTGACAAGCTCATCAAGCTCATCGTCATCAATGCCTTGTTTTTTGAGTTCTTCAAGTTCGTCTTGACTAAATTCAACATCATCGTTTTGGGTGTCTTTATTGTCGCTCATAAAAAACCTTATTTATGAATGAGAAATAGGGCAAATCGCAACTCGCCCCTACATTGGAAAATTTGTAAAATGTCAAAATTAACCTTTATCTAAAATCATCGCATCGCCATAACTAAAAAAGCGGTATTTCTTATCAATGGCATGAGCATAAGCGTTTTTGATGTTATCCGCCCCTGCAAAGGCGGATACGAGCATGAGCAGGGTGGATTTTGGCAAATGAAAATTGGTAATCAGCCTATCCACCACACCAAAATCATAAGGCGGATAAATAAAAATCTGCGTATCGCCAGCGAACTCGGCAAGCTGTCCGTCCACACGGTGCAAATGGGCAGTTTCAAGCGTGCGAGTTACGGTCGTCCCCACGGCGATGACTTGTCCGCCTTGTGCTTTTGTGGTGTTGATTTTGTCAGCAGTCGCCTGTGGCAGGTGGGCGTATTCGGCGTGCATGATGTGGTCAGTCAAATCGTCCGCCTTGACAGGGGCGAACGTACCTGCCCCCACGTGCAAGGTGACAAAGGCAATTTCTACCCCTTTATCGGCAAGCTTTTGCAAAGTTTCATCATCAAAATGCAAACTGGCGGTCGGGGCGGCAACACTTGCCTGCTTGGTAGGGTCATGAAACACCGTCTGATAGCGGGTGTCGTCCGTATCGTCTGCCGTGCGTTCAAAATAAGGCGGAATCGGCATTTGTCCATAACGCTCCAAATCCGCCAAAATCGGTGCATCAAATTGCAGGATAAACAAATTCTCCGCCCGTCCGCACATGGTCGCCGTCATACCCCCGTCTGCCAGACTCACCGTTTGCCCCACCTTTAACGCACGGCTAGAGCGTACATGGCAATGGGCGATGTGATTGTCGTGGTCGGTAATGCGTTCTATCAACACTTCCACCGCTCCGCCTGTGTCCTTGACCCCAAATAGACGGGCTTTCATGACTTTGGTGTCGTTCAAAACAAGCAAATCGCCTTTGTTTAATAAATCAGGCAAATCGCTAAAATTTAGGTCGGCAAGCGTGTCGCCTTGCACGTGTAGCAAGCGAGAGCTAGACCGTACGGCAAGCGGATAACGAGCGATGAGTTCGTCGGGCAAATGGTAATCAAAATCGGCGGTGAGTAGGGGTGTGTTCATGATGTGGCTGTGTTACAATAAAAATGGCTTATTTTATCAAAAAGCCTAGCGATTTGCTTGCATTTCTCATGTTTTCAGATTTGCATTTTTCATGCCTAAGTTAAGCCTTTTGGCTAAATTGCAAAGTCGGCAAAAAAAGCGTATCATATAACCATTATTTTTAATGAATGTTTTACCATGCTGATGAATATCCAAAACACCGCCCCACGCCCCAAATCGCCCCACCCCATTTTAAACTTAGGTTTTCGCATATTTTTTGTGGGGTCGGCGGTCTTTGCCATACTTGCCATGTTGCTGTGGCTTGCGATTTTGCAGGGTTTTGCCCCATTTAAAGGCACGTTTAACCCCTTTTATTGGCACGCCCATGAGATGATTTTTGGTTATGCGTTGGCGGTGATTGCTGGATTTTTATTGACCGCCGTCAAGACTTGGACAAGCCAACCCATGCCCTACGGTTGGCATTTGGGGGCGATATTTGGGGCGTGGGCGGTCTCTCGCCTGCTCTGGCTTGGATTACACGCCACGCCTAGTGTTACCATGCTTAGTGTGGCATTTCTGTTTGACTTGTTATTTTGGGGCATGACCGCCTACTCGGTCATCAAGGCGGTGTGGGTCGCTCGCCAAAAACGCCAAATCGGTATCGTTGCCAAACTTACCCTGCTCATGCTTGCCAACATCGCCTTTTATACAGGGGTGTTTTTGGACAGCACCACCACACAACAAATCGCCCTGTATGGGGCGTTATATCTCGTCATCGGCGTGGTATTTACCATTGCCAGACGGGTGTTGCCGTTTTTTATCGTCAAGGGCATTAGCGTGGATAACAACGGCAAACCCAACGGCTTAAATATAGAACAAAAAAATTCGGTACTATTAGACAGAATGAACCTAGTCGGATTTTTTGGTTTTATCGTGTTTGATTTATTTGTCAAATCGCCCATGCTTGCCAGTGCCTTTGCTCTGGTTTGTGTGATTGCCAACATTTGCCGTCTTAAAAACTGGTATCACCCTGCCATTTGGCAAAAGCCCCTACTGTGGTCGCTTATCATCGCCTTTGGGGGCATGACCGCAAGTTTGGCGTTCTTTGTCGTATTGCCTTTTGTTGATACGAGTGTCAATGTGCATTCGCTCGGCTTGCATGGGCTTGCCCTGTTTGGCGTGGGACTAATGACTGTTGCCATGATGGCTCGGGTGTCGCTTGGACATACGGGGAGAAACATTCATCAGCCCCCAAAAACCGTGAGTGCGATGTTTATCCTGATGATAATCTCTGCCCTATGCCGTGTGGTCATGCCGATGTTTGGCGGTGATTATATGACGTGGGTACTCATCTCGCAAGTGGCGTGGGTGTTATCCTTTGGGCTGTTTTGCGTGTCGTATGTGGGAATTTTGGCAAAACCACGCACTGATGGACTGTTTGGCTGATAGGCAAGGATTTTAAAACATGATAAAATAATGAAAATATGAGCAATGAGACGATTATGTTTAACCCTTTTAAAAAGAAAATCCACATTAATATGAGCGACATTGACAAGGTGTTGCAGGATTTTCGCCTGTATGGTCAAGCCCTGCCGATTTTTATTGATGATAAATCCCTACATGATGACACGCTAGACATCGCCCTAAGAGTGCATAAGGACGCCGACCAAGCCGAGCTTGAACGTGTGTATCACGACCTGAGTGCCAGATTACATCTCATTGGCGTGGCAGAAGTGAATTTAAATGTCGTCTTATCCGACAAAGTCACCCCCACCACAACCGCCAGTGCCGTGCAAACCCACACGCCCCAGTCATCAAATCAAATCCCAAACCACGCCACAGACGACACCCCCACCAAATCCGCCCCCAAACAGTCGGACATCGCCCCCCACCCCCGCATTCGCCACATCATCGTAGTCGCCAGCGGTAAAGGCGGTGTCGGCAAATCCACCACCACGGTCAATATCGCCCTTGCCCTACAAAAACTCGGCAAAAAAGTCGGCATCCTAGATGCGGACATTTATGGTCCGTCCGTACCTGACATGCTGGGCATGGCAGGGGTCAAGCCTGCCGTTGAAAACGACCAATTCGTACCGATAGACGCACACGGCATTGCCATGCTCTCCATTGGCAATTTGATTGAGAGCGATAACACCCCTGTGGCGTGGCGTGGGGTCAAGGCGACAGGGGCGTTAATGCAACTGTACAGTCAAACCAACTGGCCCACGCTTGACTATCTCATCATCGATATGCCCCCCGGCACAGGCGACATTCAGCTCACGCTCGCCCAGCGTATCCCCGTAACAGGGGCGGTCATCGTTACCACACCCCAACACATCGCCCTACTAGACGCCCAAAAAGGCATGGAAATGTTTTTTAAAACTGATATTCCCGTCATCGGCGTAGTTGAGAATATGGCGTTGCATACCTGTACTAACTGCGGTCATGTGGACGCCATTTTTGGGGCGGACGGTGGGGCAAAGCTGGCAGAGAGATACCAAGTGCCACTTTTGGGGCAACTGCCACTTGCCACCGATATTCGCACCCAAATGGATAAGGGCGAGCCGTCTGTCATGGCAGGTGATGATTTTGCGGTGTATTATGAAAATATCGCCAAAAATATTGATGGGCAAATAGGCAAATTTGACAAAGGGGTAAGCGGGCGGATTTTTTAAAATGGTATAAATAACGTGCATTTATAAATAGTGCGTGATTTTGGCGGTTTTACCACCCCATTACCACACCATTCATCATCTGCCACACCCCCATCATGGCAATGGCACTGACCACCGCACACAGGGCAAACACGCCCTGACTGGTGCGACCTAACTCCTGACTCATCGCATGGCACAGCCCTAGCACCACCCCCATCATCATACCCCCAAGATGTCCTGCCACATCGATATCAGGTATGGCAAAGGTCATGACAAAGTTAATGCCCATAATGAGTGCCAAGCTCTTGGTGTTTAGTCGCCACTTCTTTGCCGAGCCAAACATTGATAAAGTCAAAAGCAACATGCCCAGCCCCATGATACCGCCCGACGCCCCTGCCGACAGCCCCACCCCTTGCACGCCCTCTTCTTCTATCCGTCTTAGGGTCATGTATAGGTTTAACAGATTGCCCGCCACCACCGACAGCAAAAACACCACCAAAAACCGCCACCATCCCAATATCTGCTCGCTGACCATGCCAAAATAATACATGGCAAAACTGTTAAATAGCAGATGAATCACCCCAATATGCAAAAACCCTGCCGTCACCAGTCGCCACGGCTCATCAATGAGTGTCAATGGCAAAAAATTCGCCCCATAGCGAATCAGTTCCTGCCCTGTCTGCTCATCAATGTTTATCCCATTCATGACTTGTACGCCCATCACCGCCACAAAGCTGATGATAAGCAGTAAGGTTGTCGGGGCGATTTTAAAGAGTTGTATTAAGGTCATGGTGATAAAATGCTAAAAAGTGAAAGTGAAAGTGAAAGTTAATTGACGGAATGATTTTTGTCATATTAAAATAAATTTATCAAATAAATTTTGTGGTATAAAATTGATAAAACAGCAGGACACAAAAATAGCAATACAAAAACACCAACCCATCAACACAGCTCACGCACCGCCATGACAAATCGCCGTCCGCCCAGTCCTGCCACGTCCGTACGCATGAGTGTGTCCGCCCGACCCAAAAACTCATCTCTACCCATCAGGCTCGCCCCCAAACTCATCAAATGCGAATTTTCCAGTTGGCAATCCACGAGTGCCACGCCCTGCCGTTGGCATAACTGCATGAGCCCCCAAAATGCCACCTTTGAGCTGTCCGTTGCCCGATGAAACATACTCTCACCACAGAACATCGCCCCGATATTTAGCCCATACAGCCCGCCTATCAACGCACTAGCTTGTGGCTCACCTTGCCATATCTCCACGCTCACCGCCACACCAAGCTCGTGCAGTGCAGTGTACGCCTGTATCATCTCATGCCCTATCCACGTCTCATCGGCATAGGCTCGTGGCTCACTACACGCCTGTATCACATCGGCAAAGGCGTGATTGGTCGTCAGCGTCCATGTGGACTGGCGAGCCTTACGAATGAGCGATTTTTTAGGGATAAAGTCGCTGGGCGTTAGCACACATCTGGGATTGGGTGACCACCATGCTATCGGCTCGTCATGAAACCACGGAAACACCCCAGAGCGGTAAGCGTGCAACAGCGTTGCCACCGACAAATCCGCCCCCACGCCCAAACACTCTTGGTCATCAGATAAGGTTTGCACCCCTTGTCTAAAATCATAATGGCAATCATCGGCTAAGGCGTGGATTTGGTGAATGTTTATCATAAATAAAAAGGTTAATTTAAAAATTTAAAAAATAAAAAATAAGGTGTGATAAATTATGATTGGCATTGTTAATTCAATATACCTATGGGTGGTTTTGTAGGGGGCAAATTTTACAATATACAGCTAACAAAATTGAATTTTACCACGGAAACTGTTCGCCCTAAGCTATTTTCCGTCATGGTTCGACAGGCTCACCACGAACAAAAACCGTAGCACTTTTTCATTTTGTAGAGTGTATCTTTCAACTGAACAATTTTATGATCAATCAGTGAGTTTGGGTAAATTTATTTTCCCATTTATCATTTTAAAAAAACATCTTGGAGCATTCCTACCATTGATAATATTTTAAATCAATTTCATAAAACAAAAATCTACCCCCACCAACAACCCATCATTCAGACCGCTTTAAATTTTAAAACACACCCCCATTAATGGCAAGTGTTATTTTTAATTCAACAAAACAGAGAACATTATGTTAAATAAAGATTATCGCCAACGCTTTTTTATTGAGCATTCGCCCGTGCGTGGCGATGTGGTGCGACTGTCCGACAGTTTTACCACCGTGATTAGCCAAAAAGATTATCCCCCTGCCATCAAAGCCTTATTGGGTGAGATGTTGGTGTCGGCAAGCCTGCTCATCGGCACGCTCAAAATTGACGGCAAATTATCCATTCAACTGCAATCATCAGACGACAGCTCACCCCTGCGTTTTGCCATGGCAGAGTGTGACCACTCATTAGGACAAGAGCTGGGGGAGGTGCGTGCGTTGGCAAGTTTTGACAACAGCGATGATAAGCAGGCGTTTTGGCAGTCGCTTGGCACCAGTGATGATGCTTTTGCCGTCATCAAAACAGGCGTGCTATTTATCAGCATTCACCCCAACTTTGGCGAGAGCTATCAAGGCATTGTCGAGCGTGTGAGCGACAACTTAGGCGAGTGCCTAGCCCACTACCAAAAACAATCCGCCCAAATCCCCACCATTATCAAACTTGCCACCGATGAGACCACAGCAGGCGGACTGCTCGTGCAACTGTTGCCTCAATCGGACACCGACAAAGAGAACGACCCTGACCTATGGGACAGATTAAGCGTACTCACTGGCACCATCAAGGCGGACGAGCTGACCGAATTGCCTGCCGATGAAATCCTATATCGCCTGTATCACGAAGAAGATGTGGTACTGCCCGAACCCACCCCGCTTGGCTTTGCTTGTACTTGCTCGCCCGAAAAAAGCGAAGGGGCGATTTTGCAACTAGGACATGATGAAGCCCTAGAAGTCGTGGACACTCATGGCGGTACACTCACGCTCGATTGTGGTTTTTGTGGTAGGGAATACCGTTTTGATAAAGATGATATTAAGCAGTTATTTGCGTGATACGTCCTACCCCACCAACGCCCACTGTCATGCAGTGGGTTTTTATTGGTGAAAAATATTGGTATAATGGGCGATATATTATTATCATGGAGATGTCATGATTGTAGAAATCCCCCAAGAATTACAAGTGATGATAGAGTACCGTGCCAAACAACAAGGCATATCATCACACGCCTTTGCCGTCAAAACCTTAGAGCAGGCGGTCAATCCAAGTTATGCCAATGGCGATTTTAATTTTGATTTGGCACGCATAGACCAATCTATTAAAAGCGGACGTATTGATGTGCCTGATTTTGATGATATGGATGAATTTTTGGCATGGGTAAATTCATGAAAGTTATTTTTACCCCACAATTTAAATTATGGCTAAAAAATTATCCAAAAGCCGACCAAATTAAAATCGGTTTGTTCGTAGAACACGTCAAACAGTTTGGACTTAACAACTTGCAAGGACGCAACAAATCATCAGACAACGTCCCCACCGATGACCCAATTGGCTACAAAAAGTCAAATATGCCCAAGCCTATCGCCTGTGGCATTACCATATCGGCATACCTGATTATGCAGGCGAATTTGGCGACATGACCAGTGAATACATTTTGCATTATCAGCGTTTTGATGATGAGATTGTCATCGTGGACATGTCCGCCCACCCGCCTTTTGAACTACCTAGCATAGACCGCCTAATCTAACCATGCCAATCCCCACCCACATGGACGGTAAAACCGCCGACATCGCCAAAGACGGCTTTTCGGTCATGTATGAGTTTTACCCAAACCACCCCAGAGATTACCCGATTTATCATGATTTTGATGACAGCATGGTATTGTCACAGCATTTACCAACGTTGTTGATATTTGGTGTACTGGCAATCAGCCTTGGCAATGTGTGGCTCAATATCTTTATGGGCAATCAGTCGTTTTGGAACGCCCTGCCCTTTACGGTGATTTATTTATTGCTTGCCAGATTTGCCTTGTTTTTGTTGTACGCTCATATTTTTATGTGGCGACATCATAATACGATGATTGAGATTGATAAAGAGTATATTGCTTTTGTCAAGCATTATACCGACCGTGAAAAAACGGTCATCGGTTTTGATAGGATTTATCATGCCGAGCTAAAACAACGCACCCAAACGGAATTTAGCGATGACGGTCTTTATTACAAAAAGCACAAAAGCACGATTGGTTATGCAAGCAATCTATTTGGCATGGGTGAGCAAGCAAATCATATCGTAGGCGACATCATACACACTATGCAAGCATATCATGACAGTCATGATGTGAATTTGCCAAAAGTGAATTAGGGCGCACCTACCATTGATAACATTTTTATAAAATAAGATGAGAATTTGACAATTTCAACCAATTTTTGCAATGAAAAATGGCTAAATCTTGTTTTTCATAATAAAAGCTTGTTTGATAGAACGACTATCAAACTTCACTTTTTCCTTGAAAAACGTGCGATTTTTCTCATTTTTCATTGCAAATACCAAAGGCAGGCACACCCTATATTAAACAAAAGTTCTTTTATAACAATAAACTACCGATACAACGTCCGCTCATTTAACAAATCAATGTCCGCCTGTTTTAGCTCAAAATTATGCAAATCCTGCTCACTGGCATAGGGGTACATAAGAGCAGTAGGGTCATCATTATGCCCGATACTAAGGGCATGACCCAGCTCATGAGCCAACACCAACCGCAAATCATCGATATTTTCAAATTCATAGACATCAATCTTATGCCCGTCAAACTGCCCCTTGTGAAACTCTCGGGGTGTTAGGCGAGCATTGGCATGGTCAATGGCGTGATTGATATGCCCTGCCTTGTGATTGATGTCATCTACCGCTTGGTTAAAGGCGTCTTGGGAGAGCTGATAAGCGTCAATTTTGGCATTTAGGGCTTGCTGATTGGCTCGCAACTGCTTTTCTATGCCTAGCAAGCGTTGGCGTTCGTTTGGGTCGTGGGTGTGATTAATAAGATGAATGGTGTGGTTATATTGCTCTTGCCAAGCGGTCAGCTCGGTTTGCAAACGGTTAAACTCATCATGCAACGCCTGTCTTTGGCGTGCCAGATTGTCCGAGTCTCGTCTGTGATTTTGTTGTAGGGTATCAAGCTCCTGTTTGATTTGTTGGCGTGCTGTGGTTTCCATTTGTCGCTCATCATAGATGAGGTTGATACTCACTTTTGCACTGTCATCATAGACGAACCACTGCCGACCTGTGCCGTCATGCCATATCATCACCGCTTCATGGGCAAGGCGTTTGACTTCATCATGGCTTAATCCAAAACGCTCGTCCACATCGCCAATACGATACCGCACTCGCAAATCGGTTGGATAAGTCAGCCGATGAATCAAACTATTATAGCGAACCTGTGGCTCGGTGTGGGTCTGATAGGAGAAAAACCCAAGCACCAACACCACGCTTGCCAATATCATCAGCCGAATGATTTTTAACAACGTCATTTATTTATTCAAATCAGAGAATGACTAACGTCAAATTAATCTAGTAATTTAAAAAAATGCTCACGATAATGGCGTAACTCACGAATAGAATCCCGAATATCATCTAACGCCAAATGCGTTCCGCCCTTTTGGTAGCCACGAGCGACATCAGGTCGCCAGCGATAGCACAGCTCTTTGACACTAGACACATCTAAGTTACGATAATGAAAAAACGCTTCAAGCGTGGGCATTTGTCTTGCCAAAAAGCGTCTGTCTTGACAAATGGAGTTGCCACACATGGGTGACACCCCTTTATCCACCCACTTTGACAAAAATTCAATGGTCGCCTGCTCGGCATCTGCCAATGCTACCGTACTACGGCGGACACGGTCGGTAAGACCTGATTCTCGGTGCTGGCGAGTACACCATTCGTCCATGCCGTTTAGCACCGTATCGGGTACTTTTATGGCAAACACAGGACCTTCGGCAAGAATATTAAGATTATCATCGGTAACAATGGTCGCAATCTCAATAATCTCATCTTTTTGAGTGTCAAGCCCTGTCATTTCTAAGTCAATCCAAATGAGTGCTTTTTTGGGTTTTTGGGTGGGTTTGGGGTGCGTGATATGAATCTTGGACATGATGTTCCTAATTTGGGTAAATTATCTCTTGGACAATCTGATATTATAAAGAAAAAAAGCAAGGAATAAAAACAAAATGGGACAACCGCCCCACTTTATTTAATCAACCAATCAACTAAATCGCTTGGGAGCTTCGTCATAGACATGGGCATGGTATTGTCGCATTTGGCGCTCCATGACCGTGGCTATCGCCGCCGAAATCATGTGCTGTCCGATACTTTGGATATGCTCCGCTCCAACCATGTCCTTGACCTTATCAGCAAAGGCAATACTTACCAATGCTTCATCCGTCCCCACTTCTCGCAGGACGAGCGAGCCACTCTCCACTTCAACAAATTCCAAAATGGCTTCTTTGGCACCAAAACGTGGTCTGCCCCGCTCATCTATGGCTGACTCATCGCCCTGCTGTGCATAAACTTCTTCGCTGATGTCTGCCTTGACCGCTTTTTTGCAGGTGCGTTTTGGCTTGGCAGTTTGATTATCGGTTTGGCTTTTGGCTTGATTGTCAGTATCTTTGGTGTTTTTGGCTTGACTGGCTCTGGTTTGTTTTGGCTTGTTTTGGTTTGCCTTAGCTTTTGCTTTTGTGCTTTTTGGCTGACCTGCGGTGTCGCTCACCGCTGGCACATCGCCTACTTGTACATCAAGGGCGACATCTGCTGGGTCTTTTTTCTTGCGGGTGCGTTTGGGTTTGTCTTGCGAGTGCGTTTGGGCAGAGACAGACACATCATCTGTCATTACGCCCTGCTCTGCCTGCTTGTCGGATTGCTTTGCCATAAGATTGCCCACTCTTAGCGTACTTTTATATCATTAAAAACCATCTTTATATTATGGCGGTTATGTCGGTAAATTTCAAGTAAACTGCCAAGCTGTATTTCCCTTTTATCCATCATCATACGCTTATTTTTTAAACGATAAACACCCAAACATCAAATAAAAGCATTTGCTAGATTTTTACAAATAAATATAAAGATAATAACTGTTATTATTTACAAAGATAATTTTTTAAGGTAAAATGCCTTGTTTGTTGTCATTTTGTATGTATTCTTACAGCTTGATAATACCCACAGGACTTTTGTTTTATTTTTATAGGCATGGCTCTATGCGTCAATACAACTTTCCCAAAAAATCATTGCTCGCCCTACTCATCCCCACCATGATGTGCCACGCCATACAGGCTCATGCTGATGACAGCCCAGAACCCGAAGTTCATCTTGGACATGAGACGATTACCATTAGTCGCACACCCCAAGAGCAGGTCGGCAAAGAAATCATTACTAGGCAAGAGCTAAACCAAGAACTTATCCAAAACACCAAAGATTTGGTGCGTTATAGCCCTGATGTCGGCATTGCTGATAGCGGTCGCCGTTTAAAAGGTTTTGCCATGCGTGGGGTGGAAGGCAACCGAGTGGCAGTCGCCATTGATGGGGTGAGTATTCCTGATTCAGAAGAAAACTCATTGTATGAGCGTTATGGTAACTTTAACAGCTCTCGGGTTACGTTGGACTCTGAGCTGGTTCGTGGTATTGACATGGTCAAAGGTGCTGACTCTTTTAACATGGGTGGGGGCAGTTTGGGTGGGGGTGTGAACTATCGCACCTTGCAAGCGAGCGATTTGATTCAAAGTGGGGATTTTGGCGGAGTATATCGCACAGGATACGCCACCAAAAATAACGAATGGTTTCACACGCTTAGCATGGGTTATGATAACGGCATCATAGACATGGCACTTGTATATTCCCAAAGACGTGGGCGTGAGACTGAAAGTCGTGGCGGTGATGTTACGCCTTGGTACAGCTGTTATAGCGAATCCGCTTGTCAAGAGTACGCCACCTATGGGGCTTCACGCATGACACCCGACCCCGAAAAGCACAAAAATCAGAGCTATTTGGCAAAATTGGGCTGGCAAATCAATGACGACCACAGAGTCGGCTTATCAGTCAATGGAGCGAAAAATTCATCGGATACCACCGAGCATTCATATTCGCTAACATCGTACTGGCGTGATGCTACCGATAAGCAAGACATTACCAACACTAATCTTTATCATGAATGGCTACTAAATACCAACTTTTTAAGCAAAATCCGCACCGACATTGATTATCAAAAAGTCGATAACCGTTCTATCAATTATAAGGGCAATAAAAACTGGCGCGATAACAGTCGCACACACCTTGTCAATCTGGACGACCGATTATTTAACAACAAATACAAACGTCTAAGCATTGGGGTAGAATCGCCGACTTTTGGCATTAAAAACACCGAACATCGCATGAGTGCCAAAGTGTTTGTTGCCGAACGAGATTTTAAAAACATCAACATCGATGACATTTATAACAGTGCAGGCGTGATGACTGACCGTGAGATTTACACCATTCAGCACCCCATGAATACCCGTCAATACGGCTTTACCTTGCAGGATAATATCCGCTTTGGTAATGCTTGGTCGGTCAATGCAGGGCTACGCTACGACCACGAAAAAATCAAACCACAACCCCTTGATGTTACTTGTGGCAAAAAGTACGGCTTTGGGGTATTGTGCGAGAATGTAGATATGAATGGAGCAACCTTTAAAAACTGGACAGGACAGTTTGGTGTGGACAAACGCCTAAATGACACATGGCGAGCGGGCTATCTTGCCAGTACAGGCTATCGCAATCCCACATCGTCCGAGATGTTTTTTACATTCCAAAGTGGCTTTGGCAACTGGTCAGCAAACCCCACCCTAAAAGCCGAAAAAAGCCTAAATCACACGCTATTTTTGCAAGGCAACGGCGATTATGGCAAGCTAGACGTGGGCATTTATCACAGCAATTACAAAGACTTTTTGTTTGAAACAGAGACAATCAAGTACGAACCCAACAAAAACTACGATGAAATTTTTTGTGATTATTGGGGTGGTGATGCGTGTCGAAAAGCTTATCCAACCTATTATCAACAAATGGTGAATGCAGACAAAGCCCATATTTCTGGCATTGAATTTAAAGGTGAGTTGGCACTAGACAAAGTAACGCCCCTGCCCACAGGATTTAAAGGGTCTTTGAATGTCGGTTATAGCCGTGGCAAATTATCAGGGTTGCAAAACGCCAGTTTACTCTCTATCCAACCCATGAAAGCGGTTTTAGGACTTGACTATGAAAGCCCAACGGACAAATGGGGCGTGTTTACTCGCACAACCTACATGGGTGGCAAAAAAGCCAAAGATGCTCAATATGTGCGTGCCATATCCAATTGTTTAGAATACAAAAAAGACTGGTACGGTCAAGACACATCAACGTGTTTGACAGAAGTACCTGACACCACAGTTGAAAACTACAAATGGCTTAATAAATCTGCGGTAACGTTTGACGTGTTTGGTTATTACAACATCAAAGATAATGTTACTTTGCGTGCAGGGATTTACAACGTCTTTGATAAAAAATACCACACTTGGGACAGCTTGCGTGGCATTAACTCACTTGACCAAGGCAAGGCAGGGGCAAGCAATTCGGTGGACAGACAAGGTCAAGGCTTAGAGCGGTTTTATGCCCCCGGTCGTAACTACGCATTATCGCTAACCTATGAGTTCTAATAAGCCCAACCTTTGTTATAGACCTATCTTATGATAGGTCTTTTTAATTACCAATTACAACAAAACACACCATTGAGCGATGCAATTTTCGTTCATAGCAAATTCATTAAATCATGACAAAATCCACTTTTTGGCAAGTTTAAGACCAAGTTCAAACAAATGGGTCTCATGACAAACTCCAAATCATTAGGGCGTGCTGAGACTTTATGGCACTATTTGCAAATGATAAATATAGCTATTTAACTTCAAAAACCACCAAAACCGTTCGTGGTAAGCTTGGGAAGCCTAACGGTTTTCCTGCTCGCAGGCAGGCTCAGGGCGAACGGAAAACCTAGTTTGGCATACTTTTTGGACTACTATCCTTGAGTTTAATTAACCATATTTTAGATTTTGCATCAAAAAAACAACTCCTATACCACAATGTTCGTATACATTTAAATCTTAAGAATTTCTAAAAATATTTAGATACATACTGCAACATTATTTATTATTATGTTATAATATATCCTATCATATAGGAGATTTATTATGTTTAATTACAAAAACCTATCTTTAACCATTTTCTTGATTTTAAGTCAGACAGCAATGGCTGATGAAACAATCACGTCACCAGAAGACGACGATGGCGTGCCAACTGTAGAATTAGCACATGAAACCATCGTCATCAGAACCAATCTACAAAGCTCAGCTTTTGGCAATAAGGGCATTAGCGACTTACTTGTTAGAAACAGTCGCGTTATTTACAGTATTAAGGTAAAATACTGCAAATGAACATACACAAAAACACAAGACTGCTTCCCCACCATAGGGAAGCCATTTGGACTGCTTATCACAAAAACAAGCAATCATTGACTTCACTGGCACTCGAGTACAAAGTATCAAGACCTACCATTTACAAGGTCTTAAAACTTGCTCGTGTTAAACTGCTTAAACCCCAAACCAGTACCAACAATCGCTTTAAACAAGCCAAGTATGGCATTAAACGCTTAGCTAAGATTGAAAAGTCCATT
>NZ_AUGF01000006.1 GCF_000426885.1 Moraxella caprae DSM 19149
TTTTGTGCTTTGGCGTATGTGGTAGTAAAACACACTTCTTGGCAGGTTTGAAACTGCCAGTAGGTTGTTAAGTTTGTGTTTATGCCTTAATTCTTGAACAATCAGGACTTGTTCTTTAATTGTTCCTTTTGACGAATTAAGGCATCGAGCTTTTTTAGGTAGTCGTTTTCTGCTCTAAGATAGGCAAGTTCAGCAAGTAAGTCATCAACGCTTTTTTCATTGTCTGGTTTGGCCTGCCAACTTGGTTTGCTTGTTGTTTTGTTTGTTAATTTGTTTTGATTGGCGTTGTGTTTGTTTGACATTGCTTTTCTGCCTTTGGGTTTGGGTTCTAATCCCATTATACCAAAGGTTTGGTAGGATTTTAACCAGTTTGACAGTAAAGATGGGGTTGGTAGATTAAGCTCTATGGAAAGCTGTGTTAAGGATTTGCCATTTTGAAGTTGTTTGATTGCATTAAGTTTAAAGTCTGTGTCATAGACGGCTTTGGTACTTCGTCTTTGAATACCATCAATGCCGTGTGTTTGATAGAGTTTGACCCACAGCTCTACGGTTTTGTGGTCTAAACCAAAATGTTTTGCTGTGCGTTTGTAGCTGTGATTGCTTTGATAATGAGCAATGACAGAAAGTTTAAAGTCGGTGGTGTATTTTGCCATAGAAAGCACCCCAAAGGTTAGTTTGGTGTCTAACTTTTGGGGTGCGGTTCACCTATCATTGGACGGATTTTTTGGCAATAAGGCAATTAGTGAATCTTTTTCACTTTTTTACCTTTAATCACACGATAAATCGGCAAAATCACCATGATAATAGCAAGCACCCACAAAGTCATGGAAATGCCACTTTGCCATAGGATACCCAAATCGCCTTGTGAAATGGACAACGCACGGCGTAGGTTAGATTCCATCAAATGACCAAGTACATAACCCAAAATCAAGGCAGACAATGGGAAGTTCAGCTTACGCAAGAAATAACCAAAAATACCCAAACCAATCATCAGCATGAGGTCAAAAGTGGTGCTGTGAATTGAGTACACACCCACAAAGCTCACCGCGGCAATGGCTGGGATTAGGATATAGTTTGGAATGTCGAGCAGTTTGGCAAAGAATTTGACAAGCGGTAAGTTTAACGCCAGCAAAATCACATTACCGATAAACAAAGACGCAATCAAGCCCCACACGATGTCAGGTTGCTCAGCAAAAAGCTGAGGACCGGGCGTGATGTTGTACAGGGTCAAAGCACCCATCATCACGGCAGTCGTACCCGAACCTGGCACACCGAGCGTCAGCATGGGAATGAACGAACCACAAGCAGAGGCGTTGTTGGCAGCCTCAGGAGCTGCGATACCTCGTAGGTCGCCCTCGCCAAACTTGCCACTCTCGCCTGCGATTTTACGCTCGTTTGAGTAGGTCATCGCTGAGGCGATGGTCGCACCCGCCCCTGGTAGTACACCCACCACAAAGCCCGTTAAGCCACTACGCACAATCGCACCTACTGCCGACATGAACTCTTTGACATTGACCATGCCACGCTTGCCTTGTTCTAGGGCTTTTTGACCCACGCTTGTCTTTTCTAGCATGATGAGAATTTCACTCACACTAAAAAAGCCGATGACGATGGTGGTAAAGGCGATGCCATCAGACAAATTGACCGAACCAAAGGTAAAACGATACACACCCGTTACCGCATCAACACCAACAGTGGCAAGCAGCAACCCAATGACTGCCGCAATACCTGTTTTTAGGGGAGCATCGCCCACCAAGCCACTAAGACAGGTCAAGGCAAAGACCATGAGGGCAAAATACTCAGCAGGACCAAAGCTGATCGCCCAGTTTGCCAAAAGCGGTGCAAACAACACCACCCCTGTGATGGCAATCATCGAACCGATGAACGAACTTAGGGCGGATAATGACAAGGCAATCCCTGCCTTACCTTGTTTGGCAAGCGGATAACCGTCCAACGTGGACATGATCGCCGCCGCATCCCCCGGCACATTTAGTAAAATCGCTGAGATACGACCGCCATACTCACAGCCTAAGTAAACAGCAGCAAGCAAAATCAACGCACTCTCAGGTGGCAGACCCATCGCATAAGCAATCGGTAGCAAAATCGCCACGCCGTTAATCGGGCCAAGCCCAGGGAGCATACCCACAATCGTACCAATAAATGCCCCAACCAAAGCGATGATTAGGTTTTGAGGTGTGGTCGCAACGGCAAAGCCTTGTATTAAAAAATTTAAAGCATCCATGATTTACCCCAAAATTGGCTTCAAAATACCCGCAGGCAGGCTCACTTCTAGCGGACCATTAAACAAATAATATGTGCCTACCGCCATTACCAAAGAGGCGATGAGTGTCTTGTGCCATTTACCATCAAACAACACACCCACCGCCCATGCCATGAGCGTGGTCGCCACGATGTAGCCAAGCATTTCAAACAGCACAGCATACAAAGTCATGGCAATGGTACAAAACGCTAGGTTTTTGATGATGGGCTTATTGAGACCCAACTCGATTTTTTCGGCAAATTTGGCAGGACGAAACGCAATCACCGCACTCAATACCGCCAAAAGAGTCAATAGCATGACAGGATAAGGGCGGGGACCGATGGGGTCGTAAGAGATGGGTGCGGTATAGCCCCATGCCATGACAAGCAAAATGAGCGACACCAAAAGCATAAGCCCTGAAAATATACGATCTACCATAAAATTTCCTTTTTAAAAAACCAATCCCAAAACAGGATTGGTTTTGTCATCATGAGATGATTATTTTTTTTCAGTAGGTTTAGCTTCTTCGGCAGGAGCATCAGCAGGCTTTTCTTCTGCTTTTGGCGTGGTTACATTACCTTCAACCAAGTTAAACTCAGCCGACAAAGCACGTAGCTCCTCTGTTTGCTCATAGACATACTTAGTAAGTTCATCGCCTGTCATGGCAAATGGCAGAAGTTCACGGTTGGTGCGAAGTTCAGCAAATTTAGGGTCAGCCAGCATTTTGTCAAATTGACCTTTCCACCAGTTATAGGACGCATCAGATGCCTCTGGTGCCATGTAGTAACCACGAATCACAGGCCACTCAATGTCAAAACCCTGCTCTTTGGCGGTAGGAATGTCTTTAAAGCCCTCGCCTTCCAAACGCTCGGCAGAAAACACCGCAAGTACACGCAATTTGCCTGCTTTCACATGAGGCATGACCTCAGCAATACCTGCTGACACCACTTGAATGTGGTTGCCAAGTACCGCTGTTACTGCCTCACCGCCACCCTCCATCGCCACATAACCCATAGTATTTGGGTCAATGCCAGCCGCTTTGGCAAGTAGAGCTGTTTGCATCCAGTCTTGACCGCCCACACTACCACCTGCCCCAAAGGAGACGGATTTGGGGTCTTTTTTAAGGGCATCCACCAAGTCGTTCAGGGTTTTGTAAGGCGAGTTAGCATTAACCGCCACCATACCATAATCTGTACCCACCGCCGCAAGCCATTTCACATCTTTTTCGGTGAATTGACCGAATTTGCCTTGTGATAGGTTTAGGATAGAGCCTGTGGAGAACGCCACAATCGCATCGCCATTTTTGCGGTCGTTGGCAACGATTTTGTTGTATGCCACCGCACCCACGCCACCGGGCATGTAGGTAACACGCATGGGTTTATCAAGCAGACCTAAGTCTTGTAAGCCTGATTGAGCAAGTTTACAAGTTAGGTCAAAACCGCCACCTGGTTTGGCAGGGGCGATACATTCAGGGCGTTTTGGGGCTTCGCCTGCTACGCTTGTATCACCGCCTGTTGTGCCTGATTGAGCTTGTTGTTTATCGCCACCGCATGCAGTCAGTGCCAAGATAGATAGGGCAATCGCTCCGTATTTAAAAGCTTTCATATACCACTCCGATATTTTAAGGTATAAAAACCCAATAAAACCACACCCTTCATACCTAAACTCAGTGGCTTTATTGGGATAAGTCCAATATTCATTTTGCGATAATTTATCATTAATCTAAACGGCTTATCACAAAACTTCACTTATCATATAAAAATAAAAAACATTTTGCAACAAAAAAATATATAAATTTTATAAAAAAAATGGTGCAATATATAAAATACATGATTGTATTTTATATGAAATATTGCTACATTAATGCCATGTTTATGATGCTGATATTGCCATGTCCAATGAGTTTATTTTAGGGATTATCAACTTTTTTACATCTGCTCTTGCTGGCATTACAGGGCTTGGCGGTGGCACGATTTTACTGGGGTTCATGCCAATGTTTCTAACTGCCAGTGCCATCATTCCCGTGCATGGCTCAGCACAGCTTGCCAGCAATGTCAGTCGCATTTGGTTTGGTCGTCATCAAATGGATTTTACCTATGTCCATCCTTTTGCGGTGGGGGCGGTGGCAGGTATGTTAGTATTTGGTACGATGGTGCAATTTATCCATTTAGAACTTATTCCGTTATTTATTGCGATTTATATTTTACTTACCCAATGGTCAAAAACCATTAATCGCTTATTAAAAAGTTTTGAAAACTTTTATTTAATTGGTTTTTTACAAACGGGCATAGGTTTATTTGTCGGAGCTCCCGGTCCACTTCATATGCCCTTACTCATGAAAAAATATGAGGATAATGATGTCATCGTCACCACAGGCTCGCTCATGATGACGATTGTTCATGTGTTTAAGTTGGTAATTTATGCGATATTGGGATTTCAATTTTTGGCATATTGGCAGGTCATTGTACTGATGGCAATCTCTGCCTCGCTAGGCTCATGGGCTGGGGTCAAACTTCGCCACAAAATCCCAATGGCATGGCTAAAAACTGCCCTACCCTATATTTTGACCATCATCGCCCTAAAAATCATCCATGACAATGCGGTCAAATTTGGGTGGTTGGGAGCGATGTTTTAATAAAATTAAGTCATCATGCCATTATCACTTAAAACCACAGCTTACACATAAAACCATCCACAAAACCCAAACAAATCGCTCCAAATCAAATGTCGCCTTTGGGTGGTGTTTTTTGTGCTTTTGGCAAATTAAATACTCCATGATTTCAAAAAACATAATTTTTTTATTGACAACTTTTTTGACTGTATTATCTTGTTAAGATTGTGTCTAAATGATGACAATGTCAATTCTTTTTATTTTAGGAGTAATTCATGAAAGCATTCAACAAACTTACCCTCGCCTGTATCATCGGTATATCTACCCTGCTCACCGCTTGTGGTGGCGACAAATCTGCCGAGCAAAAAACTGACAGTAGCCAAAACACAAGCAATACTGCAAGCGATAAGTTGGAAACCAAATTTGTAACCATCGGCACAGGCGGTGCGTCAGGTCCTTATAACATCATCGGCACCTCACTTGCTGAAGGCTATGCCAGTCAGTTCGGTGCCAACGCCAAAACCCAAACCACAGGGGCATCGGTTGAGAACCTAAACCTACTTGACCAGAAAAAACTAGAAATGGCATTTGTCATGAGCGACGCTCTTAATGAAGCGGTAAGCGGTACAGGTAACTTTAAGACCCCACTTACCAGCGTGTCACAAATCGCCACGCTATACCCAACTATGTGCAGATTGTTGCCTCACAAGCCTCGGGAATTAAAAGCATTGAAGATTTGCGTGGCAAACGTATCGCTGTTGGCGCCCAAGGCTCAGGCGTAGAAGTTGCCACTCGTGCTTTGCTTGAGGGCTTTGGTATCACTTATAACGATGTTAAGGTGGATTATTTAGGCTATGCCGAAGCGGCTGACGGTCTAAAATCAGGCAAGTTAGACGCGGCATTTTTGACCAGTGGTCTGCCTAACTCATCGCTCATGGAGCTAGAACAAGGCTTTCAATTACAAATGGTTGCCGTCCCTGCTGACAAACTTGCCAAGATTGCCAAAACCAAAACTTACTTTGTCCCCATGAATATTCCCAAAGGTACCTACAGCAATACCGAAGATGTGCCAACGGCGGCGATTTTGAACGCCCTTGTGGTGCGTAGTGATTTGAGCGAAAATGACGTTTATCTTTTAACCAAATCACTCTTTGAAAACTTGCCTGCCCTGCAAAACGCTCACCAAGCCGCCAAAGACATTGATATTGCTAAGGCTCAGACAGGTTTGGTTGCACCACTACATGCAGGGGCAAAACGTTACTATGATGAAATGAGTGCTACTACTGCCAACGAGCCCATCTCTGGCGACACCGTCCAAACCACAGAGATCGAAGCAACTACCGAAACTGTTAAAACGACCACCGAAGAGAAGAAGTAAGTCATTATCATCAAGCACCCAAAAACCATAGTCATCATCAGCATGGCTATGGCTATCCTTTGTCTGACGGGGATATTTGCCCCTACCAACAATGCGGTAATATTAACCACCGACACTCATCACCACACGCTCGCTCGTTGTCGTCTGCCTGATGGCTTTATTTTAAAATGGCGACATTCAGTAGAAAAGCAGTATTGGCAAGAAGTGTATGAGTTAGACAAGGATGTACTGGTTTTGACCAAGACTTATATCCAAACATTCGGAGCGGGCGTGCCTAGTACAGGCAAGACCATCAGCGCTCCCGAAGGCTATGTGGGACAACTTATCAATCAGTCCACACCTCAAATCAGCTGGATAGTCTCAACCAACATGCAAGGCGAGATTTTGAGCGACACTCACACGTTATCGCTTTATAAAATCGTCCCCGAATATAGCCAAATCCATATCAGTCCAGAGCAGCTGAATTTTTGGCAGTTTTATCACATCCCTTCATGTTTAAAACAACAAAGAGAATAACATGACAAATGCAAAAACCCCTGACGATACTGGCATATCAGACAGTAAAGCTCAAGAGATTTTAGAAAAATTTGACCGAGAATCTGTCACTCGAAACCCCAAAGACAACTGGGTGCGTTATCTGATTGCTGGCATTGCCATTTTGTACTCGATTTTTCATTTATACATCACCTTCAACCCCCTGCCCGAACTAGTGCAACGCTCTATCCACGTGGCGGTGGGGGCGGCTCTTATTTTTTTAATCTATCCCCCCGCCAAAAAATCCAGCCGTCAAAAGGTCGTTTGGTATGACTGGATTTGGACGGCTCTTGCCTTGTCCGGTGCTGGCTATTTGATATGGCAATACCAAGACATCGTTACCATACGGGGTGGTATCCCCAACCAAATGGACATCGTCTTTGCCATCATCACGGTGGTGGTGGTTATGGAAATGGCACGGCGGATTACAGGGTGGATTTTACCAATTTTTGCCTTAGTTTTTTTGGCGTATCCATTTATCAGCCACATGGATTTTATGCCTGATCGCCTACTGACACGCCCTTATGATTTTGGCGATATTTTTGGACAATTATACCTAAAAACCGAAGGGCTATACTCGACCGCCATCGGTGCGTCTGTTACCTTTATTTTCTTGTTTATCTTATTTGGCTCGTTTTTGGCTCGCTCTGGTATGGGACAGTTGTTCAACGATTTGGCGTTGGCGTTGGCAGGTCATAAACAAGGCGGTCCTGCCAAGGTAGCGGTGATTTCTAGTGGCTTTATGGGTTCTATTAATGGAGCTGCTGTTGCTAACGTGGTTGGCACAGGGGCGTTTACCATTCCACTTATGAAGCGTGTGGGGTACAGTAAAGAGTTCTCAGGGGCGGTGGAAGCCAGTGCGTCTGTCGGTGGACAAATCCTACCACCCATTATGGGAGCGGCCGCCTTTATCATGGCAGAAACCACAGGGGTCAAATACAGCACCATCGCCCTATCGGCGGTACTGCCTGCCCTACTGTACTATCTGGGCGTGATTGCTCAGGTGCATTTTAGAGCAGGTAAGCTTAACTTGCGTGGCATCCCCAAGGCGGATTTGCCCCGTGCCAAAGAAGTTCTAAAAGCTCGTGGACATATGCTCCTGCCCATCGTGTTTTTGGTGGTACTACTTGCCAAAAACGTGCCGATTGGCTATACCGCTGCCTATACCATCGCAGCGACCATCGTGATTAACTGGCTACGCCCTGAGACTCGCATGGGTTTTAAGGATATTCTAGGGGCATTTGAAGACAGTGCCAAACAGTCGCTGTCGGTCATGGCAGCGTGTGCGGTCGTGGGCGTAGTCATCAGCGTGGTAAACCTAACAAGCTTTGGCACGGTCATGACATCGTCCATCGTAACGCTTGGGGCAGGCTCGCTGTTCTTGACGTTACTCCTAACCATGCTTGCGTCCATGGTGCTTGGCATGGGCTTGCCGTCCATTCCTGCTTATATCATCACCGCAACCATGGCAGCCCCTGCTTTGGCAACGTTTGATGTGCCGATTTTGGTGGCTCATATGTTTGTGTTTTATTTTGGGATTTTTGCCAACATCACACCACCTGTGGCATTAGCCGCCTTTGCAGGAGCGGGTATTTCTGGGGGTGACCCCATGAAAACAGGCTGGCAGTCACTCAAACTGGCATTGGCTGGCTTTATCGTGCCATTTATGTTTGTCTATAACCCCAACATGATGATGATTGATGTTACCGACATGGCAGTTACCGCCAAAGAGTTTGCCATGCCAGCATGGCACGTTATTGCTACTGTTGTCACCACATCCATCATTGGCGTGCTTGCTCTATCAGCGTCCGTAGAGGGTTACTTTAAGACCACGCTACCGACATGGGCGAGGGTTGTTACTGCTATTGGGGCGTTTTGCCTTATCGTGCCTGAGACCATGACGGACGTTATTGGTCTTGGGGTGGTCATTGCCATGTTACTATTGAATGTTAAAATGGCAAAAAAAAACAAACTGCGCTGTGTTAATCCATGCATCGCCTTTGGGCGGTGTTTTTTTTCAAACCAAAAAATAGACAGAAACACCCATAAACAAATCCTAGCATGACCCCCAAAATCATGTTAAAATAAAGCGATTTTTATTCATAGTTTTTATTCTCAACAACCTGGAAAAGCATTATGACTCATCAAGATGTTCCTGCACAGGACAAAACTCACGACACCGCTTTTTTATCCGAAGCGGATGCTCAGCGTTTACAATTTGAACAAAACGCCCTACATTACCACGAACACCCCCGTCCTGGTAAAATCTCTGTCACTCCCACCAAACAAATCGCCAACCAACGAGACCTAGCTCTTGCCTACTCCCCTGGCGTGGCGGTGCCTTGTCTTGAAATCGAAAAAGACCCCAAACTTGCCGCCAAATACACCGCCCGCTCAAACCTAGTTGGCGTGATTACCAACGGTACTGCTGTGCTCGGTCTTGGCAACATTGGTGCATTGGCGTCCAAGCCTGTCATGGAAGGTAAAGGCGTGCTATTTAAGAAGTTCGCTGGCATTGATGTGTTTGACATTGAGATTAATGAGACCGACCCCGACAAATTCATCGAGACAGTGGCAAGCCTAGAGCCAACCTTTGGCGGGATTAACCTTGAAGACATCAAAGCGCCTGAGTGCTTCAAAATCGAGCGTGAACTGCGTGAACGCATGAACATTCCTGTGTTCCATGACGACCAGCATGGTACCGCCATCATCTCAGCCGCTGCCCTGCTAAACGCTCTACAACTTAACGGCAAAAACATCGGCGAGATTACGCTTGTCTGCTCAGGGGCAGGGGCGGCAGCGATTAGTTGCCTTGATTTGATTGTGGCACTTGGAGCCAACAAAAACAACATCTATGTGCTTGACTCAAAAGGCGTTATCACGACAAGCCGTGAAAACCTAGACGAATCCAAAGCCCGCTTTGCTCGTGATACCGACAAGACCACCCTTGCCGAAGTCATGAACGGTGCCGACGTATTTTTAGGTCTGTCAGGGCCAGACGTGGTCAGCCAAGACATGGTACGCTCAATGGCAAAAGACCCGATTATCTTTGCCCTTGCCAACCCAACCCCTGAGATTATGCCCGAGCTTGCTCATGCGGTGCGTGATGATGTCATCATGGCAACAGGTCGCTCAGACTACCCCAACCAAGTCAATAACGCCCTATGTTTCCCTTATATTTTCCGTGGGGCATTGGACGTTGGGGCGACTGTCGTTAATGAAGAGATGAAGCTTGCGTGCGTACACGCCATCGCAGCGATGGCTCACACCGAATCCACCCCGTCTGTAGACAGTCAAAAAGACGAAACTGGCAAAAGCTTTGGGCGTGAATACCTTATCCCCGGTCCTTTGGAGCCAAATCTAATCCTAGAGATTGCCCCTGCTGTTGCCAAGGCTGCGATGGACACAGGCGTGGCAACCTTGCCGATTGCAGACTTTGATGCCTATCGCCAAAAATTGTCTGAGTTTGTCTATAACTCAGCCCTTGCCATGAAGCCCATTTTCAACAAAGCAAAAGCCAACCCAAAACGCATTGTCTATGCCGAAGGTGAAGACATCAACGTCTTGCGTGCGGTGCAGGTGGTGGTTGATGAGAAGATTGCCGAGCCGATTCTTATCGGGCGTCATGACATCATCAATCAAGAAATCAAATCGTTGGGACTGCGTTTGGTGGACGGTCAGAACATCACCATCATCGATCCACATACCAATCCCAAAAATGACACCTACTATCAGCATTACTATGGCAAAGTGCAACGTCAAGGGGTAAGCTTGGAGCTTGCTCGCCGTGATGTTCGCCGTAAGACAACCCTGCATGGGGCGTTGATGGTGGAGCTTGGCGATGCCGATGGCATGGTGTGCGGTACGTTTGGATTTTATGATTTGCACCTAAATTACCTAAAACGCATTATCGGTAAGCGTGAGGGCGTCTCAAACTTCTATGCCATGAATGCCGTACTCATGCAAAACCGCAACATCTTTATTGCTGACACTTATATCAACGAAGACCCAACTGCCGAAGAGCTTGCCGAGCTTACCATCTTGGCAGCGGCAGCAGTACGCCGTTTTGGGGTAACGCCAAGAGTTGCTTTGTTGTCGCACTCAAGCTTTGGTACGTCCGACAAAGAGTCTGCCGTTAAGATGCGTGAAGTTCACAAAATCCTTACCCAAAAAGGCGTGGATTTTGAATTTGATGGCGAAATGCACGGCGATGCCGCCCTAGATAGCCGTCTGCGTGAGATGGCAGCACCGTTTAGCACCTTGACAGGCAATGCCAACTTGCTTATCACGCCAACGCTTGATAGTGCTAACATTGCTTTCAACTTGCTAAAATCTGCCACAGGCTCGGCTGCCCTAGGACCTATCTTGCTTGGTGCGGATAAGCCCGTGCATATCTTGACACCTTCTGCGACCGCTCGCCGCATTGTCAATATGACAGCTCTGACGGTGTCGGACGCTCAAGAAATGGCAAAATAAGCCTACCATACCCCAAAAAAGCACTCATCAGGGTGCTTTTTTTATGCTTAAATTTACGCTACAATGAGCCAAATTTATCAAAAAAAATTTACCATGCAAGTATATTTAGTTGGTGGGGCGGTGCGTGATACGCTCTTAGGTCGCCCTATCAAAGACAAAGATTTTATGGTGGTAGGGGCAACACCTGCCGACCTGCTCGCTCATGACTTTACCCAAGTGGGGGCGGATTTTCCTGTGTTTTTACACCCGCACACCCATAATGAGTACGCCCTTGCCCGCACCGAACGCAAAAACGGCAAAGGCTATCAAGGTTTTGCCGTACAGACGGACGGGGTTAGCCTACAAGACGATCTAGCTCGCCGAGACTTGACGATAAACGCCCTTGCCATAGAAGTCATCGGGCTGTTTGACGACACGCCACGCACAGGGCAAGTGGTGGACTTTTATGGCGGACAAAATGACCTACGCCACAAGCTCTTACGCCATGTATCCCCTGCATTTAGCGAAGACCCGCTTCGTGTGTTGCGAGTCGCTCGCTTTTATGCTCGCTTTTATGAGCTGGGTTTTACGGTCGACCCTGACACCGCTCGCCTTATGCAAGCCATTGCCAGTCAGGGGGAGCTTTTGCACCTTAGCCGTGAGCGGATTTGGACGGAATGCGTGAAGGCTTTTGATGAGATGTGTGCGTTTGCGTTTTTTGAGTTGTTATTTGACTTAGATATTTTAAAACAAATTCTACCCGAGCTAAACACCATTTGGCAAGATAACACCATTCGCCAAATCACATTTGATAAATTAAAAACCGCCCACGATAAGCCATTGCATATCAAATTTGCCATATTAACCTATGGATTTTTGGACAATAAAGCGGATTTATCAAAACTGTGCGAGCGGTTATTAACGCCCAAAGCCATTACGCAATTTGCCCAATTATTCATCACGCATTTTGATGAATTAACCCATTATCAAGACATTTCTGCTGATAAATTATTAATGTTAATAGAAAATACCAAAGCCCAAAAAGACAAAACGATATTATTTGATTTGATTGATGCGGTAGAAATAGTGAATAATAAAACAATCAATCGTGAATTTTTTCATCACTCCATTAGCCTTTATCAATCGGTAACGATTAATGATATTGATAAGTCATTAAAAGGCAAACAAATTGGCGATGAGCTGACACGGTTACGCTTATTAAAATTAAGCGAATTTTTAAAAAAGGCAATTTTATGAAAAAAGTCGCCCTAATCACAGGCGGAGCAAAACGCATTGGCAAGGCAATCGTCCAAGCCTTTCACAACAACAGCTTTAATGTCATTATCCATTATCATCATAGCCAAACAGATGCTCAAAATTTGGCAGATGAATTAAATGCCATTTGTGATAATAGTGCCAAAATCATCAAGGCGGATTTGAGTGTTGTTAATGATAAAAATACATTGGCAGATTTTAAAAATCACGCCATAGCTTTATTTGGGCGGATTGATGTTTTGGTGCATAATGCGTCAAGTTTTTATCCAAGTGATGTCAATGATGAGTTTGATAAATGGCAAACGGACTGGGACGATTTGTTTTTGACCAATGCCAAAGCTCCACTATTTTTAAGTCATGTTTTTAAAGATGAGCTTATCACAAATCATGGAGCAATCATTAGCCTGCTTGACATTCATGCACGAGATAAACCCTTTATCGGCTATCCCATTTATAACATGGCAAAATCGGCACATCTGGGCATGGTGCAGTCCTTGGCGTTGGAGTTTGCTCCAAGCGTACGGGTCAATGGCGTCTCCCCTGGTGTGAACATTTTTCCAGAAGACAATAAAAATAATGAATTAAACGACACCATCAAAGACAAGCTAACAAAATCGGTTCCTTTGCAAAAAATCGGTACGCCCAATGACATCGCCCAAGCGGTGCTATTTTTGGCAACTGCTCCTTATATCACAGGGCAGATTTTGGCGGTGGACGGTGGACGAAGTTTGACATTAAAGGGTGGCTAAAAAAGACAGGACATAAAACAGCAAAAACCCACCATCAGGCGGGTTTTTGTAAGGGTGTGATACAAATTAGAATTTGTATTCTAGACCTGCACCGACACCATAAGCATTTGCTTTGTTGCCAGTAGCATTATTTCTTAGGTTAACACCTTCAGAACGTTGGTAAGCACCATATAGATGACCAGTGGTTGCTTGGTTAAAGGCATACTTGCCACCAACTACAGTACGGAAAATTTCAGCATCTTTGTTGCCACGTGCATTATCAACATAGTCTAACTGACCATAAGTAGACCAAGGAGTTTGTACTAGTTTATGCTCAGCAGATAGAGTGAATGCATTTTCTTTCTCGGTACCAGCACCCAAAGCGGTACGATGTAACGCACTCCATTGAGTATTTTGATATAGGGCAGCTACAGTAGTAGCAGGGCTTAGGTCGTAAGCACCACTAACACGAATCGCTTTAGTCTTACCTGATTGGACATAAGTAGCACCTGCACGGTATGGGGCACTCTCGGGTTCAAACTGAGCACCAACACCCCATGCATCACGAGCCAAAGTATCTGTATTGTTGTTCTCATCAAGAACATACATGCCTAGGAAGTTAAGACCGTTATATTTTGGAGAGACATACGCAAGGGTATTGTTAGCACGTGGACTATCAATAGTGGCTAGCACATTATCACCACCGATGACACCGCCTTCTGTTACATTAGCATAGTCAACCATGCCATCAATCGCACTCAAGCGACCAGCAAGCAAAGTACCATATTGCTTGTTAGATAGACCTAGGAACGTATCACGAGAGTAGAATTGATCTTCATTGGCATCAACATCAATACCATATTCTAATTGATACACAAGGTCAGTATTGGCAGTTAGAGCTTCTGAACCTTTAAAACCGATACGAGAGGTGTTAGAGTTTAGTTGGCTACGAGAGTCTCTGCTTGCACTGTTACTATTGCCGTCTTGTACGTCAAGAGTTAAAAACGCTTTACCGTAAACTTGTGGGGCAGCTTGAGCAGCTGTGATAGACAGAGCAGCAACGGCTGACGCTAAAAGTAGTTTTTTCATGGGTTTCTCCACTGACATTTTTAGTGATGGGGCTGCTGTACGCTTGCACCCAGTGTGATAAACCATAAATCGCTTAACAGCTTATCACGGCTTTTTTAAGTTATTGCCAATATGGGTATTTCATCATAGTTTCGTGACATATTTGTGATAACTTTTACATTTTTTGATAATCATGTATCAAATTTTGCATAAGCTTAACACAATAGACAAAAACAGTCATTAATTCCATACCGTGTGTATAGAATAGCAATTTTGTCATATTTTGCAACACCTTTTATCACAAAAATTCACACTTTTTTGCATAAATTTTAAAAATATTATATTTATCAATAATTTATAATATTACTGATTTCCAAAAATTTTGTAAGCATTGAGAATATTTTTTAATTGGATGGTGTTTTTTGACATGACATGAAGTTATATAGCGTTAATTTTAGATCAATGTATTAATGTTTTATATGTGTTATATTGCGCTATTGTGTGAAAAATAATCAATTTGGGGCTGTACGTGACAACCAAAACGGGTTCACAGATGGTTAAATCATGCTAAAATATATCCATAATTTTAATGTTTAATCAATATTGGAAATATTTATGACTGACATACTGCCCGAAGATGACTTGCACGTCATCGCTAGCCGTGCCAAAGCCAAAACCGACATCAGCCATATTCATGCATTTTTGGGGGCAAAAACTAGCGATAAATGGCTCGCTGTCGCCAAAGATAATCTCCCCTTACTCATGCAAGACCACGCCAACTGCGAGAAAAAAGCAGCAGGGACGGCGATGAATTTGATTTTTCGTTATGAGTTTCACAGGGATTTGCAAGAAAAACTTGCCCAGCTGGTACGTGAAGAAATGCTCCACTATGAGCAGGTGTTAGAACTCATGAAAGAGCGTGGCATCGCATGGTCGCACCTGCCTGCGGGGCGATATGCCAAGGGGCTATTAAAGCACAAACGCACGTGGGAGCCTGCCGGCATGATAGACGTGCTGATTATCGGGGCGTTTATCGAAGCTCGTTCGTGTGAGCGATTTTCGGCATTGGCGGATGTGATTGATGATGAAAAGTTATCAAAGTATTATAAATACTTACTCAAATCCGAAAGCCGTCATTATGAAGATTATCTTGCCCTTGCCCAGTCGGTATCTGATGAGCCAATAGATGAGCGAGTGGCGTTTTTTCGGGCGGTGGAAGCGGAGCTGATAGATAGCCCTGATGGGGAGCTACGCTTTCATAGTGGCGTGCCTGACTTTGTTTAAAATTTATCCAAGCAAGCCATCATCGTATTTATCAATCATCGGATTTTAAATTTTAGCGTGCGTAGTGCTTGCAATTTGGGCGGGCAGACGCATATTATGGCTTTACTCTTTGGCTTTTTGCCTTGGTTTTAACTTTAAGTGACTGATGACTTACAGTTAAAAGTTAAACGCATTCATCTTATCATCTTACCTTTTTACCTTTGGAAATATTATGACCACTCATCACAAACTCATCATTCTAGGTTCAGGACCAGCAGGCTACTCAGCAGGGGTGTACGCTGCCCGTGCCAACCTAAACCCCGTCATTATCACAGGGCTACAACTGGGCGGACAGCTTACCACCACCACCGAGATTGACAACTGGACAGGCGGAAAAGAGGGCTTAACGGGGGGTGAACTCATGGATAACATGAAAGAACACGCCGAACGTTTTGGGACACAGCTTATCTATGACCATATCCACACCACCGACCTACAAAACCGCCCTTTTACCTTAACAGGCGACAACGGCACTTATACCTGTGATGCTCTTATCATCGCCACAGGAGCAACTGCTCAGTATCTAGGCTTGGAGAGTGAAACGGCATTTATGGGGCGTGGCGTGTCAGCGTGTGCCACCTGCGACGGCTTTTTTTATAAAAACCAAAAAGTCGTCGTCATCGGTGGGGGCAACACCGCCGTAGAAGAAGCCTTGTATCTATCTAACATCGCAAGCCATGTTACCCTAATCCACCGCCGTGATAGCCTTAGAGCCGAAAAAATCATGCAAGACCAACTGTTTGAAAAAGTCAAAAACGGCAACATCACGATTGAATGGAACAGCAGTGTCAAAGAAGTCGTGGGCGATGACATGGGCGTAACAGGCGTGATTATCCAAAACACAGACGGCACCACCAAACAGATAGACGCCATGGGAATGTTTATCGCCATCGGACACAAGCCAAACACCGCCATTTTTGACGGTCAGCTTACTATGAAAGACGGCTATATCGTGGTAAAAAGCGGACTGGACGGCAATGCCACCGCCACCAGCATTGACGGCGTGTTTGCTTGTGGGGACGTGGCAGACCATATCTACCGCCAAGCCATCACATCGGCAGGGACAGGCTGTATGGCAGCGTTAGATGCGGAGAAGTACTTGGATGGGATGTGATTTCACCCAAAGCAAACCACGGATTTAGACACACAGCCCATTTAGTATTGTTTTTTAAATGGGCTTTTTATAGGCCTTTCAATGGCAACTTTAACTCCAACAACAAAAAGACAAATTGCCTAGGCAATTTGTCTTTTTAATGATAAAACAAATACTTATCTCATCGTAACAAACTCTTCAGACCCTGTGGGATGAATGGCAACAGTGCTATCAAAATCACGTTTGGTCGCCCCCATTTTGATGGCGACAGCAAAGCCTTGAATCATCTCGTCCACGCCAAAGCCCACGCCGTGCAAGCCGACCACTTTTTCATCATCGCCCACGCACACAAGTTTCATGCGACACGGCTCACGATGAGCGGTAATGGCAGAGTACATGGACGTGAAGCTGGATTTATAGACCTTGACCTTGTCCGCCCCAAATTCATCAATGGCGTCTTTTTCGCTCATGCCGACTGTGCCAATGGGTGGGTGGCTAAACACGACCGTGGCGACATTGCTATAATCTAGGTGTTCATCGGGCTTATTGTTAAACAGGCGTTCAGACAGTCTGCGACCGCTCGCCACCGCCACAGGGGTCAGCTCAATGCCGTTTTCAATAATATCACCCACCGCATAAATGCCGTCCACCGTGGTGTTTTGGAATTTATCCACGATGATTTGACCCTTTTC
The DNA here is from genome assembly GCF_000426885.1 of Moraxella caprae DSM 19149. GTDB lineage: Bacteria > Pseudomonadota > Gammaproteobacteria > Pseudomonadales > Moraxellaceae > Moraxella > Moraxella caprae. Next base: position 17,418 of record NZ_AUGF01000006.1, read on the forward strand.
GTTGGTTGCCACGCCTGTTTTGTGCAAGTCAATGACATCAGTCGCTGGCACACGCCCTGTCGCCCAAATCAGGCAGTCCACATTTAGGGTTTCGCCATTGTCAAAATACACGGTCAAGCCGTCATTTTTTTCAATTTTAACAGGATTTACGCCCGCATGGAACGTAACGCCGTCTTTGACCATGACATTTTGCAAAACTTCTACAATATCTTTATCAAAACTCTTTAAAATACCGCTACGCACGCACAAATGCGTATCCACACCCAAGGCATTCATCACGCCTGCAATCTCAACGCCAATGTAGCCACCACCAACAATCGCCACCGATTTTGGCAATTCGGTCAAATCAAAAAAGCCGTCCGAGTCAATGCCATATTCTGCCCCCTGTATGTTGGGACGGTGTGGGCGACCACCTGTGGCAATCAAAATATGGTCAGCGGTAATGGTCTCGGTCTCGCCATTTTCATAGCTGACTTCTACCGAATTTTTATCCAAAAATTTGGCAAAGCCGTTGATGAGCGTTACGCCATTTTTTTCAAAGGTGTTTTTATAAAATTGATGAATGTGGTTGATGTAGGCGGTGCGGTTTTCAACGAGTTTGGCAAAATCAAAGTTTTTGACGTCCAAATCAAAGCCATAATCAGGGGCATAGTTGTGAATGGCGGTTGCCATGTTCGCCCCGTACCACAACACTTTTTTTGGCACACAGCCCACGTTAACGCACGTTCCACCAACGTGTTTTGCTTCAATCACGGCAACTTTTTTGCCGTACATACTGGCACGGTTGGCAGAAGCGATACCGCCACTACCGCCACCGATGGTAATATAATCAAAATGTCTGGTCATGGGTTTTCTCCAAAAAAAGGTTGGGTTATTATAACGTAAAATAACAGCGATGACGATGTATTTGAAAAATCGTTGGTATCGATTTTTTAAATAAGTCAATCCATTAAACTGATAAAATCCTGCTTCCAATACCGATAGCGGTATGCGTGGCAATGCGGTTGTCAAGCGATACAAAAACAGCGTGGTTGTATTTGACAAGCGTCCGTTAATTGCTTTGAGCCTTGAATATGTTGCCAATTGATAAGTTCATCTTGCAATAAGCTGATGTTGTCGGGAATGAAGACATGACTATGGCTGGGCATTGGCTGATGACGGTAAAGAGCGAATACCCGTTAGCTCTTTACCGTCATCACCAATCTCTTCTTGGGTTGCTAAAAAGGATTGGGGGTTGTTGCTCAGCAACCAACTTTTCTGCCATTGACACAAGATAATCACTTGCCGACATATTTTGTTGTTTGGCAATTTGTACAATCTGCGTTTCTACTTGTGGGGGTAGGTCTAGGGCTATCATGAATGACTCCTTTTAAAAGATAAGTCATTGTAGCACAATCGAAAAACACAAAAAACCCCAATCTCAGCCACGCTCATCTAGCACGCCCCACCAACCGCTTGACGACATCCATCATTTGACCGACTACCGCTTTATCTACCCGTCCGTCTCGCCCATAGCGGTGTTTGCGATACAGACCCTTTAATTCATCAATGTCTTCGGAATTATTTGGCGTTTTTAGACGGTCAAGCCAAGTCAAATAAGGCTCGCTCGCCCCCTTGCTCCATGCCTTATCCTGCTTGGCAAGCCCTGCCGAGAGCTTCACAAGTGGCACGTCTAGCCCATGATACTGCCGTCTGCGTCGGTACATCATCACACCCACAAATAAGACAGCAAGCACCCCCACGCCCCCAACCAATATCCAAAACTGCTGAGCAAAACTTGTGATATTAAACCATTTAAAGAGCGAGTTTTTTTGCTCATCTTGGTCATAGCCGACCACGTTTTTTTGCCAATAATAGCCCATCTGGTCAGAGTAACGTCTCAATGTTTGTAGCATCTTAAACTGCTGATAACTCCATTGCCCTGTCATACCATCGCCAAACATGGACGCACCGCCCATTTCAGTTACCGCATTCATGCCTAATTCCACACGGTCAGGCGAGACAAAGGCGGTCGGGTCAATACGCACCCAGCCCTGCCCATCAAACCATACTTCTGTCCATGCATGAGCATCCATCTGACGCACTTCCCAGCTCTGCCCATCACGCCCAAGCTCACCGCCTTGATAGCCTGCCACCACTCGAGCAGGAATGCCTGCCGACCGCATTAAAAAGGTAAAACTGGACGCATAATGCTCACAAAACCCCGCCTTCGTCCCAAACAAAAACTCATCAATGCGGTCATCTCGCAGTACAGGAGGTGAGAGCGTATAGCTAAATCCACCCGTGGTGATAAAGTTTTGCACCGCTTGTGCATAGCGGACAGGGTCGCCTGTCTGGGCATAGAGTTCACTGGCAAAGGCACGAGCCTGCTCATTACCATCTTCGGGCAGGCGTAGATTAATGCGTTTTTGGATGTCAGTTAGCTCAATATCCACCTTAGGCTGGCTAAAATAACTGGCACTATAGCGTTTTTGGGTACTAATCGGGTAATAATGACGCAGAGTAAAATCGCCCGTCATGCCCATGCCACGCTCAGGATGCAGGCGTGGATAATCAAGAGCAAACAGCCAGTTTTGCTCGGTTGGCTCCAAGATAACCCGATAATGATGTTCCATGCCTTGATAAGCACTCATCGACCATGCTGGGGGCTTATCACTATCTCGTGACGACCAAAAATGAGGCGAAAACTCACTTTGTCGCCACGTCACCCCATCAAAATCGCTAAACACCAGCCCACGCCAATACATTTCATGACGGCTTGGCATTTGCCCATCAAATTCGGCACGAAACGCCAGTTCAGTCGATTGACTCAGATTAGAAAAATCCCCCGGTGACATGCTATCTGAAACACCCGTTGTCACAGATTTGCCCGCCATCGGCAGTGACCACATCGGGGGCAGGCGGGGAAAAAACAAAAACAGCACCACAAGCAGGGGAATGGCAGGCAGAGTTATCATAGCCAGTGCACGCAGTCGCCCCGAACTATCAGCATTATCATCATCACTAATGGCGATAAAACCCACCAATATCATCATAAGTGTCGGCAGTCCCACCACCGCCACGCTCAAATCCTGCCGTATCAAAAACGCCGACGCCAGCGTAAATAACGCAAGGTTTAACGCCACATAAGCGTCCCGCTTCTCATACAGCTCCCACGCCTTTGCCACAAAGCACAGCACCAAAAAGCTGACCGCCACATCTACGCCAAACGCCTGCCCAAAACCCACCCAAATCGCCACCGTGCCAACCAAAAACAGTAGCACCTGCACCACTTGATAGATACGGCGTAGTCGCCCACCACTTAGACGGTGCAGGTGTGCCTTGATACTGGGTTTTTGCATGATGATGCTAATGATGAGTGCGACCAGTAGCCATGCAGGAACGCCCATCGCATGGGGAAACACAAGCGATGCCATGGCAAGCAGTAGCCAGTGATAGGCAGGCAGAGCAAGGATTTTTTGCCAAAATTTTTGGGGGCTTGTGGTTAGGGTTTTTCTACCTTGACCAAAATCGTGAAAAGTGCTGTTCATGGTGTCTGTGTCGTGTGGTTTTGCCCGATAAATGATTTGGTAAAATTAGGGTAAATGATTTGGTGAAATTAGGCAAATACCAACCTTTTTATTTATCATCAATTTATTAACTATCAAACCAAATCTTTTTTATAAATAGAATAACTCAAAAATGCTTTTAAACGGCTTTAAAAGGACTTTAAAACGGATAATATAAACCGCCAATTTTGCCAACTGCCAAAACCCATCAAGGCTCTTTGGCAAGTCTTAGCAGACATTGGCGGACAAACTCATCGCCCACGCCTATCTGCCCTGCCCCACTGGGCAAAACAAGCATAAAGGGCGCGCCTTGGCTGGCAATGGCTTGCACCGCATGGGTCAGCTCACTTAGGCGGGTCTCATGCACCCCTGACGGCATGTCATCATAGTGCAAGCACCACTCACGCCCGAGCGAGTCACCAAAGTGCTTGGTGAGCATGCCCGCCCCCCGTGCCACGTGCGACCATGACACCCGTGCCAAACTCTCGCCTTCTTGGTATTCGTCCAACATCTCAAAGTCGCTTTGCCCTGCCACACTAATGGCACTTCGCTCATCGCTCTCGCTTGCCACCGCTCGCTTGTCGTTTTGCCAGTCAAAGGGGGTAGGCTTGGGATGTACAAACATCGGACTTGCCAAATACACATACGCCCACGCACGCATGACCCCGAGCGGATAGCAACTGCTGATGACCAAACGGGGCAGGGTCATCACCCCCCGAGTGGGCGTATAGACAGGCAATCTGACCAGCACCGATTTGCCCAGCGTTGGCGTGATGATAGTGCGAGCATTCATGAAGTCTTCTCGTGCCTGCCCTTTGAGCATTTTTTGGACAATCTCATGCTTATCATCAAACACCGCTTCTATCTGCCGTGACGCCTTGCCACTTCTGGTGGATAACTCCAAAGTCACATAACCTATCGACCCTGCCTCAGACAAGCTAGACTCGACAAACCGCACATCAATGCTCGCCACCTGCACAAAGGTATAAAACACCGTCACAAGCCAAATGCCGAACAGATAAAAGCACAGCCCCAGTACCAAGTTATTGCCATAATTGACCCCCGTCACAAAAGTGGCGATGAGTAGTAGAGCAAACAGCAGTCCTTGACGGCTAAAAAAGATATAGACATTACGTAGCCCGAGCGACACCGTATCTTTGCGTGGCGAGCGTCTGGCAAAGAACTCGTTGAGCTTGTTCTTTATGGGATTGGTCAGTGGGCGAGTTAGGCGATGAGCAGATGATTTCATGGGCATACAGATAGATTGATTGGGTTAATGACAAATGGCAAATCCGCCATCAATCAATCGCCACTTCGTCCAAAATACGTCTGGCAATGGTCATCTCAGTCAGACCACCCAGATGATGAAACGGCACAAACCGCTGTCCTAGCCTGTGGTCAGCGACCGCCGAGAACACCGCCTGCACGTCATCTATCGCCACATTGTCCTGCCCTAATACATAGGCATAGGCTTGGCAAGCACGCTTTAACGCCAACACGCCACGGGGGGATAAGCCGTGATATTCTTGACTTGAACGGGTTTTGGCGACCAGTTTTTGTAGGTAGTCTAGCACCACAGGGGCGATGTAGATGTCTTTGACTTCTCGCTGAGCTTGTGTCACTTCTTCGCTGGTCAAAATCGGGACAAGCTCGCCCATCATCGCTCTACGGTCTCTCCCCTCTAGCAGTTCACGCTCAGCTTTAGGTGACGGATAGCCGAGCGAGACACACATCAAAAAGCGGTCAAGCTGTGACTCAGGCAATGGATACACGCCTGCTTGTTGGGCAGGGTTTTGGGTAGCGATGACAAAAAAGGGCTTGGGTAGAACATACGTTTGTCCATCTTGGGTTACTTGTTTTTCTTCCATCGCTTCTAACAGTGCTGACTGCGTTTTGGGACTTGAACGGTTAATCTCATCAGCAAGAAGTAGCTGAGTGAACACCGCCCCTTTTCTAAAAGCAAAACTCTGCTCGCTTTGGTTGTATATCATCATTCCCAAAATATCGGCAGGAAGCATGTCATTGGTAAACTGCACACGGTTAAAATCTAGCCCTAACAGGATAGCAAGACTGTGTGCCAACGTGGTCTTACCCATACCAGGTAAGTCTTGCAGTAGCAAATGCCCATCCGCCAAAATGCAGGACACGGCAAGGGTTACGGCTTCTTCTTTATCAAGGACGATTTGGTTTAGTTTGTCAAGTAAGGTTTGGATTTTGGGCTGGATGTGTGACATGAAACACTCGAATAAAAAATATTGGCTCTGGTTCAAAAAGTATGCTATAAAGAAAACCGTTCGTGGTGAGCTATGCCTGCCCATAACGGTTTTCCTACCCGCAGGCAGGCTCAGGGCGAACGGAAAACCTAGTTTGGCATACTTTTTGGACTATTATCTAAAAATTAAGTGGTCGGATAGCCATTTTTCATGCAAAAACGATTGGTTTTTCTAAAATATTTCTGTATTGTAAATAGTGCTATAAAGGGCAGGCATTCCCTAATAATTATATCAATTTTTTTAAAAATTTTTTGTATGACAAGCGTTATTGTGGCAAACTTTTTACATAAAAAACACCCAACGATGTGTTGGGTGTTCGCTATTATGGCAGTTACGCTTCAGCAGGGGGCGGGAAAGTAATCTCGGTATTGGCAGGTTGCAGATAGTCGCCTTGTAGGTATCTTGCCCCCACCGACCACGCCATAGACATGGTGGATGCCTCTTCGATGTATGGCATGAGCGTGCTTGCCCCTTTTTCGGTTGCTGTATTGACCAGCCCTTGCAAGGCCGTTAAATTCGCCTCTCTGTCTAAGTCCTTGGTATAACTACGGGCAAGACGCACCATGTTGGGCGACAGATAATCTAGCACCTCGGCGGATTTAGCAGTTACCCCAAAGCCATTCATGCCCACAGGACAATCGATGTTGGCTAGGGCGATAAACTGACGTTTGGCGACCGCCATATAATCCATTAAATCTTGTTCACTAAACTGCAATGTCAGCACCTCACTACCACCGCCAATGGCTCGGGTCAGCTGAGTGATGATGCCTGCCAAATTAGTATCCGCCAGTGATGCCGATGACAACCCTATTAACAGGCGTGCGGTAGGCTCACTTTGGCGAATGCTTGCCAAATGTTTGCTGGCATTGATAAGCATCCAACGGTCAATTTTTTCAAGTAGATTGTGTTTTTTAGCAATGGGGGTTAGCTTATCGTAGGTCATTTCTGTACCATCAGCTTGAGGCAACGTTATAAACGCCTCAAACAAGCTACTACTGTCGGTATCAATATCATAAATCGGCTGATATTTTAACACAAATTTATTCTGGGTTAAGGCAGTTTGGATGTACTCCGCCATCACTGTATCATCCTCGCCTGCAATGGCACTAATATCAAAAGCTTTGACCTTTATGCCTTCGTCATCAGGATTGATGTCCTGAACAGTATCCATGGCACGACTTAATACCACGCCTGCCTCAGGAGCATTGACATCCATCATTACCACACCGATGGACAGTGTGGCAGCAACGGTACGACTGCCCACCTCGATGAGCATATTTGCCACACGCTCAGCAAGTTGCTCTGCCAAAGCCATCGCTTGCTCTTTGTTTATCTCATCGACCACCAACGCAAAACTGGTATCACTAAATCTACTCACGCTGGCATCATGTGCTTTTTTGGCGGTCTCATCAAGCACCCAAGCCACTTGTTTGACTGCGGTATCTATTCCCGTTAAGCCTGTGCTTGAATGAATCTTGCCCATGCCGTCCATGCGAATATATAACAAAGCAGCTGACTTAATATCACCACGTGCAACTTCTTGTTGGGTGCCCTGTAATGATTCGGTAAAGGCAAGACGATTGGAGAGTCCTGTTAGGGCATCTTGACGCTCTGCTTCGGCAAGTTTTTTGGCAAGCTCAGCACTGTTATTTTCATTTTGTTGAATAATCATCTGCGTGACAGGCTCGCCATCTAAGGTCGCCGCCGCCAGTTGCAATTTGGATGCAAAGGTTGAGCCATCTGTACGTTTGCTCTCGAAGGAAAACTCCACCTGTGAGCGGTCACCCTTGTCAAATTTGCGTAAGAATTGTTTAAAGCCTTTGACATTGTCCCCACCGGCAATCAAATCCACCACCGGCACACCAATAATCTCTTCCATGCTGTTATAGCCAAACATTTCCAAGTATGGGTCGTTGGCAAAGATATGTACGCCTTGATCGATGTATGCCACAGCAGATTTTGAGTTTCTTATCAAAATATTAGCACGTTGTTCGGCTTCTTTTAAGATGGCTTTTAGATGGGCGGTTTGGCGTTTGGCTCGCACATAATCCGTCTGCAGACAAATGGCAGAAACGATAAGTCTGTCATCGCCTTTTGCCAATGATTTAATCATGTCGCCATGAACTACCTCAGGATTGCCATGTCCATTAACAGCTGCCTGCGTATCATCATGCACCAAATGAATGACAGGCAGAGTTATCTGCTCTTCTTGTAGGATACCCACCACATCTGCAAAATTCATGTCATAGGCACGATGAAAAACAAGCACGTCCCAGTCTTGGCGTAGGGATTTGACAAACTCTGCCTTTTCATCCCAAAAGCCCAAATTGACCTCATCAAAATATTCTGACAAGTGACTGATAAGATGCTCAGCATAGAGTTGCTCTTCATCAATAAACAACAGGTTTAGGATATTTTTTTTCATAGACATACAGTGTATTAAAATCGATGCAGAAAGACTGGCGTTAGATTACCCAAAATATTTGCAATATTTGTACCAATTTGTAATATTTTGAAATATTTTTACAAAACATTACAAACCACAATAAAGACTGATGGTGGGTGTATCAAAAAAGATGCCATATTATAACAGACATTTAATCAATTAGCCATTTAAACGCACGATTTGGTATTGCTCAATCTCATCAGTGGTCAAAAGATTGCGTTCCAATCTTAGCTCCATCTCCTTGGTATCAATACGCAAAACAACATAATCTCCCACCTTAAAATGATAACGAGGCATAATGAGAGTACTTTGTTCGTTGAGTTCGTCACCATCGACCAATAAAGCATGAACAAATTCTTGACTTCGACCATCCTGTTTTCGTAGTCGCACACCGACCGCCATCAGTACTCGTCCCAAAAAACGCCCATCCACCGCCACTGAGTTATCCGATTTTTCCACCCAATGTGCCATGCCCAGACGCCAAGGATTTTTATTGGTTGAGACTGCTGATTTTAAGGCAAAAAGCCCGTAAAGATGAATGAGTGGGCGAGATGGTAGCACCTCTTCTTTTTCATCCACACCCTCTTCGCCAAAGCGAAAACGAGCCACCGCCTCATTTTTATAACTTACCTTAACAATCTCTTTGGGGGCGACCATGCCGATGGCGGATGCACTGATTTTGACGTGAAAATCAGCAGGCAACCCCCGTTCTCTTATGACGTTAGATAGATTTTGACCGCCAGAGATTTCATTAAAAATGGATGCAAACCCCACCAGTAGCTCAGCTTTTCTTTCGTGACCACCGCCTTGTCTTTCGTGTGATGCACGCTGTTCAAAGGCAAGTAGCACCATTTTAGCAAAACGCATCTCAAACAACGACTGTGCCGTGCCATCTATGTATTCGCCTGATGACACCTGCTCCATGTGCCGTGTAAAACTCTCTAAATCAAAAAACAAACAGCGATGCTCATCACTGTACGGATTGACCGATGCGTATGGCGTGATAACCTCAGGTGGCTCGACACCTTGTAGATTGACAAAAACACGAAACTCAGGGTTGGCATCAAAGGTTGTTTTAAAATATTTAACCCACAAAGGCAAAACTTTAAAAGCATTTAAAATATCTTGACGACGATAGGCAAAAAAGTTGCCGAAACTTGCCCCACACGCCTGCATGTATCTGTCATGAATGGACGTTTTGGGATAATTTTTATCAAAATCTTGAATATTTTGATGGCAAACCCCCAGATTAAGCGTGGTCAGATACCAGATATTTACTTCTCGCCAAATAACCTTAGGAGATCTTTGATAGGTTAACGCATACTCCATCAAAAGCTTGACATACAGCACCATAAATTGATGTACAGCATAAATAAAGATGTCACGCTCGGCGGTAAGCACGCCTGCTTTTTTGGCAGAAATGATTCTACTAAGCCATTTTTTGCTCCCGCTACTTGCCAAAACAACAGCTTTCTGATGGCGTACGGCAATGTTGCGATACACCAAAATCATCAAAAAGTACAAACTACGCACTTCATGAATTGACGACTGCTGTTCATCGGATAAGCTTTGATGTTCATAGACATAGTTAGTGTGCATTTGCCCAACCACACGCTCAACAACCACCATCAGCTCATCCATGAGTGTCAATTTTTGACCATCATGGATGTCGCAGACCAACACCTCGCTAAGTGCTACCCTAAGCTCAGTGTACTGCTCATGTTTAGATTTAGCAGAAAGCATGGTTGCCCATGTGCTAAGATTGGCACCTGTCTGGTCAAAATAGGTCAGCGCGATGGATTTTTGTGCCAATGGTGCAGTAATTAGGCGTTCAAATTTTTGCAGGGTAATCATAACATATCTCTTTGCACAAACTGGCTTGACGATGCCATCCATGCTGTGTAGACTCTAACAACTTGACAACACACCTCCAAAACTTAGTCACTTAGTATCAAACAAAATTTATTTAATTTGTGCAAGTTAAGACGTGGGTTAATAACATAAAGTTTTATATTATAGCAAACTATTAACACTTGTCCACGACAATAATCCCCCAGAAACAGCATTTGGGGTAGTATTTTTCCCATTTTGATTGTATTATAAAAATCATAAAAAAGCACAGTCGTCATCGGCTGTGCTTAGAGTCAAGTCGAGAGAAGGCTACTCTTCTGGATCATCATCCCATTTGGCATAAGTCTTTGATGGGTTAATGCCCTGTGATTTGAGATACGCCACCTGTTCTTCTAAGGTGCGTGATTTTTCTGCATCATGCATGGTATCGGTGAGCTTGTCTAGCTCTTGAGTGTTAATGCTTGGATTGTCTGCTTGGTTTGACATAATTTTTCCTTAAAAACAAAAATGATGAAGTCATCATAACAAGGCTTTATTGCTGTATTATTGCTAAGTATGTACACATCATGACAGAATATGACTTTTGTTAGCCAAGCCTATTTAGTCACACCTGAGGCTTTTTCTGTCGCTTGCCATAGTGAGCCTTGCCCCACAGGTTCAATCCATCCTGCCAACTCTAGCTCATCTAATATCCATAAAGCATCCGCCTTAACAACCTGTATGCGACTGACCGCATGGACATCAGGGTGTTGGCGAGAGACGATTTGGCTTGCTAGACTCTTATCCACGATTTCATTTAAGGCGCGCCCCAACCCCTGCTCGGAAAATGGCATGACGACATTGGCAAGCATGGCAACGATGTGTCGCCAGCGTAGTGGGATAACAAAAGATACTTCAATGAGCGTACCACCGCGAAACGCATGAGCGGTACAACTTACCAAAAATTCACTATCAAGCACCAAGGCGGGTTTTAAAGCAGAATGCAAATCAGGGTTTTTGGCGTGGTGCGATTCATCAAAATTTATGGCTGGTTTTGCCTTATCTACCCCCACTGTTTTCTCTGTTTTGTCTATATTGGCTGTTTGACTCTCTTGGGGTGAGGTAAGGAGGGTACTACGAATGCTTACCCCTACTGTCTGCCACCCTTTGGTTTTGTCAAAATCAAGCGTATTAAACGCCATCTCTAAGAGCTTGGGGAAATTGGTATTATCATCAAAATAATGAACGACATCGCCACCTTGGGATTCTAGTGACCCCACAAAATCAATCAGCCGATTGCCCGTTGGCTTATTTAGTACATCCGAGTGTACAAATATCAGCATGGGCTTATTCTTAGCTTTGGCATTGGTATAGCTAACGTGAAGCTGGCTCACCCCTGACGCATTGACTTTGCCGTAGCTGTTACCAATGAGTATGAGTACCACATCGGCAGAATTAACACATCGCCAACTATAACTGGCAGATTCGGCACGAGCAATCACCAAGTCTTTGGTTAAAAAAGCCCGACTCTCAAAAAATATCGCCACATCATCTTGGGCAGTAACCAACAGTGGGTCATCAGCCACACAAGCGACATGAACATGATAACGATGATTTGACACAAAAACCCCAAGGTTAATAGTGGATTGGTGTTAAGGAACGTCCGCCCAAAATCAGTGATAAAAGTATGACAATTTAAAAATAGTAGAACAAGTGATTTTTTTATCAAAATAATCCCTTATTATAAAGAATTTTTATCAAAATAAAAATACCCAAGATGAACAAAAACGCCAAAATTTGCAAAAGTAACACAATAACATATAAATGGTTAAAATTAGCACATCATTTACCGTGCTTTTGCCTTACAGAGTCATTCATCATAATTAATCAGTTCAATAAATGGCTCACCGCTTAACTTCTCGGCGGTGGCAAGCAGGTCATCATCCAAGCGTGTGGCATACAACTGCATGGGGGCGGTGTTTGGTGTGGGACTTGCGATATTAAAAAAATCAAGCAAGGATTTGACCCGTTGGGCGATTGCCAGTCCTGAGTCAATCAACTGCACGTCCGGATTTTCTTGTTGTATAAAGGTCTGCAAAAACTCCTTAAAAAACGGATAATGCGTACATCCAAGCACAATGACATCCACGCCCATGTCCGCCCATTGTTTGGTTTGTCTAATGAGTAGATTTGCCACTTGACTGTCAATCGGCATACCGCTCTCCACCCACGGCACCAATGTCGGCTCAAAATGCTTATGCACCATGACCCCTTGTGGCTTGGCAACGTCATTAATGACATCGTTTAATAGATAGCCATTTAAAGTCGCCCGAGTGGCAAGCACGGCAATTTGGCGGGTTTTGGTTAGGCTACACGCAGGTTTGACCGCAGGGACAAGCCCTACAATCGGCACGCTACACCGCTCACGCAACGCTTTTAGGGCATGGGCGGACGCACTGTTACAGGCGATGACGATGAGTTTACAGCCCCGTTTACACAGCCGTGCCACCGCTTTTAAGGTCAAAAGCAAGATCTCATCGCCTGATTTGCCCCCATACGGCACGTTGGCGGTGTCGGCATAGTATATAAAGCGTTCGTTTGGCATGAGTGTTTTTAGGTGCAAATACACCGACAAGCCTCCCACGCCCGAATCAAATACGCCAATCGGGGTGGTAGGGTCATCTTTAAAATCAGGGCGCTGGTTTATCATATTGTTTAATTTTTCTAATTAAAATTTGGAGCGATAATACGATGCGTTTTACCGCCACTTTGCAAGGTCAAAACCGTCTGCCCCTGCTCGTCCGACAGTTCGCCAAGCTCTATTAGATGATAAAACACATTACGCCCAATGCGAGCGGTTAGGTTAAAACGGGTGTCTATATATAGCCTATCGTCCGCCACATCATCACGCACCACGGTTTTAAAATACAACGGCTTATCATCAAGCACAATGTTATCGCCATTGGTTGTGCCAAACACTATCCATTCATCGCCATTTTTGGTAACTTTATCCACAGTATTGATGAAAAGTGGCGTGTCTATCACGGTGATTTCGTATTTATCGGTGGGCGTTTTTAAAAAGTGGCGTTTTTGCTCACCGTCCACGTCCGCCCACAGCACGCTAGCAAACAAATCCACAAGCGACTGCCGAGCGATTTTAACCCCGTCATGATGCCACTCGCCATTATCATTAATGACAATGTCAAAAGACGTTATCGTCTTAGGTGTCCATTTATCTAATGGCGGAATTTTACGCTCATTGCCAAGCGATGAGATGATTTTGGCTAAATCATTGTCTTTATTGGCATTTTTGTCAATATTATCCATCATAATCCTTACCTCATCATTTAAAAAGAGTGTTTAATTTTGCCTAAATTTTTATAAAAAAGCAAATAAATTTTAAGGATTTAAAAAGCACAACAAATCACATTTACCAAATTCTAGCCTTTAAAAGCACAACCCATTCCCCCAACAACTTTTTACAACCGTATCAGTCATGATTTTATCAAAAATAAGGGTATAATTAACTTGCCTAATTTGACAAGATTGGTAAAATATACCATTTTATAATTATTTGATTTATCAAACATTGTATTTGATAATCATTTGTTTTTTAGCCATTACAAGGTTTCACCTTAAACAGCCAAAAAGGAAACACCATGCAAGAGATACAACGTGAGTCAATGGAATTTGACGTGGTCGTGGTCGGCGGTGGCGTATCGGGTCTGTCCTGTGCCATTCGCCTAAAACAGCTTGCCATAGATGCAGGACTTGATGAATTTATGGTCTGTGTCGTGGAAAAAGGCTCGGAGTTTGGAGCCCACATCTTATCGGGGGCGGTCATGGAAACCCGTGCCTTGGACGAGCTGTTCCCTGATTGGCAAAACATGAATGCCCCAATCACAGTCAAGGCAACCGAAGACCGTGTGTATATGCTCCCCAACGCCAAAAAGGCAATCAAACTGCCAAGCTCCATCGTCCCTGCCAGTATGCACAACGAAGGCAACTATATCGTCTCGCTTGGCAACGTGGTTCGCTGGCTTGCCGAACAAGCCGAAAGCATGGAGATTATGCTGTTTCCTAATTTTACCGCCAGTGAAATTCTCTACAACGCTGACGGTTCGGTGCGTGGTATCCAAACGGGCGACATGGGGGTCAATGCCAAGGGCGAGCCTAAGCCGTCTTTTGAGGCAGGTTATGAGCTTGTTGCCAAATATACCGTGTTTGCCGAGGGCTGTCGTGGGCATTTGGGCAAACGTCTCATCAGCCGTTTTCATCTTGACAAGGATAAAGACCCCCAGCATTATGGCATTGGACTAAAAGAGCTGTGGGAGATTGACGCTGATAAGCACGAAGAAGGCGTGATTTTGCACGGCTCGGGCTATCCCTTAAATGACACAGGGGCAACTGGCGGTTGGTGGCTGTATTTTGCCGAAAATAATCAAGTGAGCTTTGGCTTGGTGGTGGATTTGTCTTACTCCAATCCGCACCTATCGCCCTTTGATGAATTGCAACGGCTTAAACTACACCCCCTTATCCGCCCTATCCTAGAAGGAGGCAAACGCCTATCCTATGGGGCAAGGGCGTTGGTCAAAGGCGGTCTAAATAGCCTACCCAAACTCACCTTTGCAGGGGGTGTGCTGGTGGGCGATGACGCAGGATTTTTGAACCCCGCCAAAATCAAAGGCACGCATACGTCCATGAAGTCGGGCATGCTCGCTGGTGAGGCGATTTTTAAGGCAATCCAAGACGGACGACAACACGATGAAGTCAGCGAGTATCAGACCAATTTTGAAAATTCGTGGCTGTTTGATGATGCCAAATCCGCCCAAAGCTTCTCGCCTGCCATGCACCGCATGGGAACGTGGATGGGCGGTGCGTTTATCTTTGTGGAGCAAAACCTATTAAGCGGTAAAATGCCCCTTATCATTCATGACAACAGTTATGATTTTGCTCAACTTGACAAAGCCGACCACGCTTATAAGCCTGATTATCCAAAACCTGACGGCAAGCTGACTTTTGACAAATTATCCAGCGTGTTTATCTCAAACACCAACCACGCCGAGGACCAACCTTGTCATCTAAAACTGACCGACCCGACTGTGCCAATTACCAAAAACCTACCGCTCTACGGCGAACCTGCTCGGCTGTACTGTCCTGCAGGAGTCTATGAAGTGGTGGCGGATGAGAATGACCCAAACGGAGCTAGGTTTGTCATCAACAGTCAAAACTGCGTGCATTGCAAAACTTGCGACATCAAAGACCCCGCCCAAAACATTACATGGGTAACGCCAGAAGGCGGTGGCGGGCCTAATTATCCGAATATGTGATATGGGTTAAATTAAAATAAAGGGCGTAAATCGTCCTTTATTTTTGGCTTTTTAGATTTTCTAAAAAATCTAACTTACAAAATTTGATGGCTACCACTAGAATCATACTCATATTATTAATTTTTACTAATTAATCCATCGTTTTTTATCACTTTTACTTTCCAAAAAATTATATATAATAGTCTTATGGGTTTGTATGATTTTATCCCTGTTGGTAGATTGCATGATGGTTTTTGCAATGATTTTTGGCACACTTTTAAGGATGCATTAAGCGATGTCAATCCATGATTTTTCAGTTAAAGACATTCATGGCAAAGAAGTTAGATTAAGCGATTTTAAAGGCAAGACCTTGCTCATTGTCAATACTGCGACCAAATGCAGTCTGACACCCCAGTATGATGATTTAGAAGAGCTGTATCAGAAGTATAAAGATAAAGGTTTGGTTATTTTGGACTTTCCCAGTAACGAATTTGGACAAGCGGTCGAAGACAATGCAGAAATTACCAAATTTTTAAAAGAAGAATATCAAATCAGCTTTCCCATCTTTGCCAAAATTAACATCAATGGCGAGAGCACTCACCCACTTTATGCTTATCTAAAAGAGCAAAAAGGTGAAGAAGTAGCCAACAGCAAATATGAGATACTGCTTGAGATCATTGCTCAGATGAATGAGACCCGTACAGGCAATGACATCAAATGGAACTTTACCAAATTTTTGGTCGATAAAGACGGCAAAGTAACCCAGCGTTTCGCCCCGACAGTCAGTACCAAAGAGATGGAATCCGTCATTCAAGAAGAGTTGGCAAACATGGCTTGATGAGTTGCTTAATTATCAATGACAAAAAGACGTTTTTAGGACGTCTTTTGTTTTTTTAAATTACTATTTCTCTCTAAACGTCTTTAATCGTCATTCAACGGCTTTTTGGTGGGCAGACCATCATAGTCATCATCGGTTTGATAGACATCACCACGAAAATAAGCACTTTGATGGTCGCCATTGCAAAAGAAATACTCACGCCCATCGCCTGCCACATCCATCTGCAAAATACCCCGATAGGTGGCAAGTTCATGCCCACAATAATCGCATCGTCTGATACTGACATCATCGCCTGCTTTTGGAAAAAAATGCTTGGGCGGTTTTGGATACATGAATTTAAAGAAGATTTTCATCACAATGGCGATGATGATAAGATTGATTAAAAAAGCAAACATGGCAAACATCAAAGTCACAAAATAATGCCTACTATATCACAAAAATAAGCGATAGTGTGCTATACTAAGTTGATTTGTGTAGATTGGTTTTAATTAGTTTTATACAAACATCAAGCTGACTTGACAAATCAAACTCATCATTGCCTGCCGATAAACATGGATTGACGACAGGCGACAACCACCAATACATTTACTGGATAATTACAAATGTCAATACAAGAAAATTTTAGCGAAATTAGCACCCCAAACGGTACGATTACTTTTGCCATCATGCAGACAAATTTTTGGGTGGGCGACATCAAGGGCAACGTGGGCAAGATGAAAGCCCTTGCCCTAGATGCCAAAGCTCGTGGGGCAGACATCGTCATCTTTCCTGAGCTGGCACTCATCGGCTATCCGCCAGAAGATTTGCTACTGCGTCCTACCTTGGCTGAGCGTGTTAAGATTGCCATGAATGAACTTGCCAAGATAGACGGCATTGTCACCATTTTGGGCTATCCACACGTGGACAATCACGGCACGTTTAACTCGGCGGCGATATTACAAAGCGGTAATCAAAAAGGCTTTTATCACAAACAATGCCTGCCAAACTATGGCGTGTTTGATGAAAAACGCTACTTTAAAAAAGGTCGCAATCAAGTCTTATTTGACTACAAAGGGCTGACCATCGGACTGCTCATTTGTGAAGACATCTGGCATGAAGCACCCATCAAAGCACTCAAAGACGAAGGGGCAGAAATGGTGGTCGTGCTAAATGCGTCACCCTTTGAAGTCGGCAAGCAAGCCGAACGTAAAGCACTCATCGCCCGTCAATCATCAACGCACAAGCTACCCATCATCTATGTCAATACCGTCGGCGCCCAAGATGACATCGTCTTTGATGGTGGCTCTATCGTCAGTCAAGCGGACGGCGAGATTGCTCACGAAGGGGCAAGATTCTTAAATCAGCTGATTATGGCGACCTTTGATGTATCAAGCGGACGCTTTGACACCCAAGCCAAACCACCACTTGACTTATCTGAAGAGTCGCAAATCTACCAAGCCTTAGTCGTCGGTTTTCGTGATTATGTCAATCGCTCAGGCTTTAAGGGTGTGATTGTCGGACTCTCGGGGGGCATTGACAGTGCCTTGACCCTTGCCATCGCTGTGGATGCATTAGGTGCTGATAAAGTCTATGCGGTGATGATGCCTTATGAATATACATCGCAGATGAGTCTGGACGATGCCGCCGCCCAAGCCGCCCGTCTCAACGTCTCTTATACCATCTGCCCCATCCATGATGCGGTGGCAGGTCTCAAATCCACGCTCGCCCCACTCTTTGCAGGGGCAGCCCCTGACGTGACCGAAGAGAACCTACAAGCTCGGGCAAGGGGCGTGATACTCATGGCTCTATCCAACAAATTTGGACACATGGTCATCTCAACTGGCAACAAATCAGAAAATGCGGTCGGCTACTCTACCCTATATGGCGACATGGTTGGCGGATTTGATGTGCTAAAAGACGTCTACAAGACCGACGTGTACCGCCTAGCCGATTATCGCAATCGCCTAGAAGACAACCCTGTCATTCCTGAGCGTATCATCACTCGTCCGCCATCGGCCGAGCTACGTCCCGACCAAAAAGACCAAGACAGCTTGCCTGACTATGCCCTACTTGATGCCATCTTAAAGATGTACATTGATGAAGATTTGGGCTATAAAGCCATCTGTGCGGCAGGTTTTGACCCTGCGGTCGTTGAACGTGTACTGACCATGGTAGACAGAGCCGAACACAAACGCCGTCAAGGGGCAATCGGCACTAAGATTACCAAAAAATCCTTTGGACGTGAACGCCGTTATCCGCTAGTCAATGGCTGGTCGGTAACGGGCGAGTTTTAAGGTTTTAATACTTACTTGATTGCAAAACCGTCAAAACATTGGCGGTTTTGTTTTGTCAAAAAAAAGATTGTGTTAAATAAACCCTTTGGAAAAACCCTTTGGAAAAAGCAAGGACAAATCCTGCCCTTGCTTATCGATTTAACCAATTTTCTCGCCATGAATGGCTAAGTCAAGCCCTTGATACTCAGCTTCATCATCAACACGCAGTCCCATGGTCTTTTTGATTGCCATGCCAATGATAAAAGTTGCCACCGCCGAATATGCCATGGTTGCCAGCACCCCTTCGGTTTGTAGCCACAGCTGTGTTAGTGGGCTCTCATGTCCCACATCAGGATATAACTCTTGGCTGACAAACGCACCAGTTAATACCGCCCCAATGATACCGCCCACGCCATGCAGTCCAAAAGCGTCCAACGTATCATCAACGCCTAGGCGTTTTTTGCCATAATGTATCATCGCAAAACAGCCCAATGCCGTCAGCACGCCTATCGCCATCGCCCCTGACACACCCACAAATCCTGCCGCTGGCGTGATGCCCACCAAACCTGCTATCGCCCCTGATGCACCGCCCAGTGCCGATGCCCGTTTACGCACCACATATTCACACAACAGCCACGTCAATAACCCCATCGCTGCCGCCACCTGCGAGACGATGATTGCCATCGCTGCCACGCCATCTGCTGCCAGAGCCGAACCACCGTTAAAGCCGAACCACCCTACCCATAATAGCCCTGCACCAATTAAGGCATAGACAAGGTTGTGCGGTGCAAGGTTGGCTCCCCCGTAGTCTTGACGCTTGCCAAGCAGATGTGCCAACACCAAACCGCCCACACCGGCATTGATATGAACAACCGTCCCGCCGGCGAAGTCCAACGCATCGCCTGTCAGCCAGCCACCGCCCCACACCCAATGACATACTGGCACATAGACAAGCAATACCCACAAGCCTGAGAACAACAAAAATGAGCCAAATTTCATCCGCTCTGCCAATGACCCCGCCAAAATCGCCACCGCAATCACCGCAAATGTCATCTGAAACATCACCCACAACGCCAAAGGAATATCACCACTATTCTCGGCAATGCCTACCCCAGAGAGCATGGCGTGTGCTGTGCCACCGATAAACCCTTGCAAAGCACCACCATCACTAAATGCCAACGAATAACCTATCGCCACCCACAGCACCGACACCACCGCTGTCGCCCCAAAGCTGTGCATCATGGTTGATAAGATATTTTTCTTACGCACCATGCCAGCATAAAACAGTGCCAAACCTGGTAAAGTCATCATCAGCACCAACGCCGTGGCGGTCAGCACCCACGCACTATTGCCGTGGTTGATGCCGTCATCAGCTTGGACGGTTGTGGTAAGTAGCAGTAGCCAGCCGATTTGCCATTTGTTTGCTAAAATTTTCATAATCACCCTTTATTAAATTTACCAATCCATCATTCACCCAGTCATAGAGCCTGCTCATTCATCTCGCCAGTGCGAATGCGTATCACCTGCTCTAACGGCATAACAAAAATCTTACCATCACCGATATAACCTGTCTGTGCCACGCTCATGATAGATGCCACCACACTTTGTACCATGTCATCACTAACAGCAATGTCCAGACGAATTTTTGGCAAAAAATCCACCACATACTCCGCCCCACGATACATCTCGGCATGTCCTTTTTGACGACCAAAACCCTTGACTTCGCTAACCGTCATACCCGCAACGCCAAGCTCCGATAGGCTCTCACGCACTGCGTCTAACTTGAATGGTTTTAACACCACGCTAATCATTTTCATGAGATTATCCTATTGGTAGATAATGAAAAATTATAAGTTGGGCATAGTATGGCAAATTTTCACTCAAATGAAAAACGATTTATTTTGATAAAAAAGAATTTATTCATAATTTTTTATTGATATATCATTAGTATAAATGATAATTTGATGATTGGTTGAGAAACAAATGAAAATGGACTATTTTAAAATATTATGTTAAATAAATTTTTAAAAATATTAGGCGTGCCTACCATTGATAACATTTTTATACAATAAGTTAAAAACCTAACATTTTAAATTAATTTTTGCATGAAAAATGGCTAAATCTTGTGGCTCGAAGTCCAAAACTTGTCTGATAGAAGACTCACAGCCTCAAGTTTTTTCCTTGAAAAACGGGCGATTTTTCGTGATTTTCATTGCAAATACCAAAGGCAGGCACGCCCTAAAATCAACACACAGATTACCCATAATCCATCAAATGAATGGCAATTTGCCTTGATAAAAAGCACGCTCTACAAAATGAAAAAGCACTGCGGTTTCCGTAGTAAAATTCAAATTTGTTAGCTGTATCAGTTTTGGTTTTGAATTTTAGAAGGCATAAAAAAGCCCGCCTAAGCGAGCTTTTTTATTGTTAGAGATTATTCACTTTGACCAAATTCACTGGCAAATGCCGCTGCAAAGTCATCTTTAACATCTGTTCCAGCCAGTAGTGGGTCAGCAGGCTTGGTGTACAGGTCTTCGGTTACGGTAATGACCGGTTCCAAACCACGCTCAGCAAGGCGTTGACGGTTTTGATGATACGCCAAACCAGTACCAGCAGGAATCAAGCGACCAACCACCACGTTCTCTTTGAGACCAGACAAATCGTCCACTTTACCCATCGTTGCCGCCGCCGTCAAGACACGTGTGGTCTCTTGGAATGACGCTGCCGAGATAAACGACTCGGTGGCAAGCGATGCTTTGGTGATACCTAGTAGCTGACGCTCATAAACGATTGGGAATTTGTCATTGGCGATAAGCTCTTCGTTTAAGGCACGCACTTTGGTGTATTCCACTTGGTCGCCTTTGAAGTAGCTAGAATCACCGCCATCAATCACTTCTACTTTACGGAGCATTTGACGAACGATAACCTCGATGTGCTTATCGTTAATCTTCACGCCTTGTAAGCGATAAACCTCTTGGACCTCATTAACCACGTAATTCGCCAATGCCGTCTCGCCTTTTAAGCGTAAGATGTCATGTGGATTTTGTGGACCATCAGAGACAATCTCACCACGCTCGACATGCTCGCCCTCAAAGACGTTGATTTGACGCCATTTTGGAATGAGCTCTTCGTGTTCGTTACCCTCTTCATCGGTGATGACAAAGCGGTTTTTGCCTTTGGTTTCTTTACCAAATGACACCGTACCACTCACCTCTGCCATAATGGCGTGGTCTTTTGGTTTACGAGCTTCGAACAAATCAGCCACTCGTGGCAGACCACCGGTAATGTCTTTGGTACCTGATGTGGCTTGTGGCACACGACCTAGCACCGAACCTGCGGTTACCGTTTCGCCCTCTGACACACGAATCACGGTCTCAGCAGGTAGGAAGTATACCACTTCACGCCCATCTGTCGTATCTAGGATGATGGCAGGACGTAAGTCTTTGGAGAGACTTGGGCGGTCTTTACTTGCCAAAATCTCAAAGGAGCTCATGCCCGTGGTTTCATCCACCTTAACCGTTGCGGTCATGCCATCGGCAATATCACTAAATCGTGCTGTACCGGCAAACTCGGTGATGATTGGATGAGTATGCGGATCCCATTTGGCAATAACATCGCCTGCACCCACTTCGGCACCGTCACGCACCAAGATGTTAGAACCATAAGGCACTTTATAACGCTCACGCTCACGACCTTGGGCATCTGCCACACCAATCTCTGCCGAACGAGAGACGACCACCAAATGACCATCAGTGTGTTCTACGGTTTTCATGTTATGAAAACGCACTGTACCGTTATTGCCCACTGATACGCTGTTGTCTACTGATGCTGCACTTGCCGCACCACCCACGTGGAACGTACGCATGGTTAGCTGTGTGCCTGGTTCACCAATGGACTGGGCTGCCATAACACCAACTGACTCGCCGATATTGACAAGATGACCACGAGCCAAATCACGACCATAACACTTAGCACATACGCCTTGCATTGCTTCACAGGTGATAACTGAACGTACATACACCTCGTCAATGGCGTTGTTGTCCAGCACTTCAACCAGACGTTCATCAATCAGCGTACCTGTGGGGATAACTACCTCGCCATCGTGATTGATGACATCTTTGGCGGTCACACGACCCAATACACGGTCACCCAAACGCTCAACAATCTCACCACCATCAATCACGGGGGTCATAAGCTGTCCTGCATCGGTGCCACAGTCATCATGCGTAATCACCAAGTCCTGTGCTACGTCTACCAAACGACGGGTCAGATAACCCGAGTTAGCAGTTTTTAGGGCGGTATCAGCAAGACCTTTACGGGCACCGTGTGTTGAGATAAAGTACTGCAATACCGTCAAGCCTTCACGGAAGTTCGCTTTAATCGGTGTCTCAATGATAGAACCGTCTGGTTTTGCCATCAAGCCACGCATACCAGCAAGCTGACGAATCTGCGTGGCACTACCACGAGCCCCCGAGTCTGCCATCATGTAGATAGAGTTAAAGGATTTTTCTTTCTCAATCTCACCTTGACTGTTCACCACTTCATCAGTCGATAAGTTATCCATCATCGCATTGGCGATTTTATCAGACGTACGAGACCAAATATCAACCACTTTGTTATAGCGTTCACCTGCGGTAACAAAACCACCCTCAAACTGCTGTTCAATCTCACGCACCTCAGCGTCCGCAGTATCAACAATCTCTTTCTTGTTCGGCGGAATCACCATGTCTTCCATGCCGATTGAGATACCTGATAAGGTCGCTTGGGCAAAGCCTAGATACATCAAATGGTCAGCAAACAGAACAGATTCTTTAACACCCAGTTTGCGATAGCATGAGTTTAGCAGTTTAGAGATGTTTTTCTTGGTCATCTCTTTGTTGCATTCTTCAAATGCCATGCCCTCTGGCATGATGTTCCAAATCAGCAAACGCCCTGCAACCGTGTCTTTGATTTCGGTCTTGGTGTTTTTCTCGCCAGTTCTTTCATCCAAAATCGTCTCAGTAACACGTACTTTGATTTTGGCATTGACAGATAAGTCATCAGAACCGATGGCACGCAAGGCTTCATTGACCGTACTAAACGCCATATTTTCGCCTTTGGCATTGACATGGCTACGGCTGATGTAGTACAGACCGAGCACCACGTCTTGTGATGGCACAATAATCGGCTCGCCGTTAGCAGGCGATAGGATGTTATTGGTAGACATCATCAAGGCACGAGCTTCAAGCTGAGCTTCTAGGGTCAATGGCACGTGTACCGCCATTTGGTCGCCGTCAAAGTCAGCGTTAAATGCCGCACACACAAGTGGGTGGAGCTGAATGGCTTTACCCTCAATAAGCACAGGCTCAAAGGCTTGCAAGCCTAGACGGTGAAGTGTTGGGGCACGGTTCAGTAGCACAGGATGTTCACGAATGACGCTAGCGAGCATATCCCACACCACAGGCTCTTCACGCTCTACCATTTTTTTGGCAGCTTTGATGGTCTGGGCAATGTTGTTTTGCAATAATTTTGCGTAAGTAAACGGCTTAAATAGCTCCAATGCCATTTTCTTAGGCAAACCGCATTGGTGCAGACGTAGGGTTGGACCTACCACAATCACCGAACGACCTGAATAATCCACACGCTTACCCAAAAGGTTTTGACGGAAACGACCTTGCTTACCTTTAATCATGTCTGCAAGCGATTTTAATGGACGCTTGTTTGAACCTGTGATGGCACGTCCACGACGACCGTTATCAAGCAAAGCATCGACCGCTTCTTGAAGCATGCGCTTCTCGTTACGCACGATGATGTCGGGGGCATTTAGCTCCAACAGGCGTTTTAGGCGGTTATTACGGTTAATGACACGGCGATATAAATCGTTCAAATCAGACGTGGCAAAACGTCCGCCTTCAAGTGGTACCAATGGACGCAAATCAGGTGGCAATACAGGCAAAACTGTCATCACCATCCATTCAGGCTTGTTACCCGAATCACGGAACGCCTCTAATAGTTGCAAGCGTTTTGACATCTTTTTAAGTTTAGTCTCAGAGCCTGTTTGGGGAATGGTCGCACGCAGCTCATCAATCTCGCCATCGACATCAATATCTTTTAGCAAGTCTTGAACGGCTTCTGCACCCATCTTGGCAATGAACTCATCGCCGTATTGTTCTAAGGCATTAAAATATTGTTCATCATCTAGCAGTTGGTACTTTTCAAGACCTGTCATGCCAGGGTCGGTGACGATGTAGCTTTCAAAATACAGCACACGCTCGATATCACGCAAGGTAATATCAAGCAGTAGACCGATACGGCTTGGCAAGGATTTTAAGAACCAAATGTGGGCAACAGGCGAAGCAAGCTCGATATGACCCATGCGGTCACGACGAACTTTGGCGGCAGTCACTTCTACGCCACATTTTTCACAAATGATACCTTGAAATTTGCGACGTTTGTATTTGCCACACAAACACTCAAAATCCTTGACAGGTCCAAAGATTTTGGCACAAAACAAACCGTCACGCTCAGGTTTAAAGGTGCGGTAGTTAATGGTTTCTGGTTTTTTGACTTCGCCATGCGACCATGATTTGATGGTGTCAGGGCTTGCCAAAGAAATTTGAATGCTGTCAAACTCTTTTACCCCGCCATCAGCAGGGCCTTTCATGATGTCTAATAAATCTTTCAAATGACTTCTCCGCTTAGTTTTATGTCATCGCAAGCTGGTGCTTATCAAAGACAAGCACCTAACTTAACAGCAATTACTTTTTCTCTTTTAGGTCAATGTTAATACCCAAAGAGCGAATTTCTTTGGTCAGTACGTTAAACGACTCAGGCATGCCGGGATTCATGTACTGCTCACCGTCCACAATGTTCTTATACATGCGAGTACGACCCTCAACATCATCCGACTTCACAGTCAGCATCTCTTGCAAGGTGTAGGTTGCACCATATGCCTCCAACGCCCACACTTCCATCTCACCGAAACGCTGACCGCCGAACTGGGCTTTACCACCAAGTGGTTGCTGAGTAACCAGTGAGTAAGAACCAGTTGAACGGGCATGCATCTTATCATCAACCAAGTGGTTAAGTTTTAGCATGTACATGTAGCCAACCGTGACAGGACGGTCAAACTTCTTACCAGTGCGTCCGTCATATAGCGTTTGCTGACCTGATTTATCAAGCCCTGCAAGCTCCAACAGCTCTTTGATTTGGGTTTCTTTGGCACCATCAAAGACCGCCGTACCCATTGGCACACCAGCACGCAAATTCTCAGCCATGGCTAGGATGTCTTCATCGGACAAACTGTCCAAATCCACCTGCTCGCCACCAACTTGGTTATAAATCTTATCCAAGAATTCACGCAACTCGCCAACAGCGGCTTGCGAGCGTAACATGGCATTAATCTTATCACCCAAGCCACGTGCCGCCATCCCCAAATGCGTCTCCAACACCTGACCGATGTTCATACGAGATGGTACACCCAGTGGGTTTAGCACGATGTCCACAGGATTGCCGTTTTCGTCATAAGGCATGTCTTCAACGGGCATGATACGAGAGACAACACCCTTGTTACCATGACGACCTGCCATTTTATCGCCAGGTTGGATACGACGTTTTACCGCCAGATAGACCTTGACGATTTTTTGTACGCCGTGAGCTAGGTCATCGCCTGCGGTTAGTTTGGCTTTTTTCTTAGCAAATTTCTCATCAATCTCTTTTTGCTTATCAGTTAGATACTCAGCAATTTGAGTTAGACGCTCAGAAATCTCTTCTTCGGCAGGTTGGATGTCAAGCAAAGTCTCCAAGGGCAAGCTCTCCATGTCAGCACCTGTCAGCACCGTGCCTGCTTTAAAGCCTGCACCGCCTGAGACTTTTTTGCCATCTAATAGTGTGATGATACGACCACGTGCTGCCGCCTCAAAAATCACAAGTTCTTCTTTTAGGTCTTTGCGATAGTCATCAAGCATGGCTTTTTCAATAGCCTTGGCACGACTGTCTTTTTCCAATCCATCACGGGTAAAGACTTGCACGTCAATGACCGTACCCTTGGTTGATGATGGCACACGCAAAGACGTGTCTTTGACATCCGCCGCTTTCTCACCAAAAATGGCACGTAGCAGTTTTTCTTCGGGCGTCAGCTGACTTTCGCCTTTTGGTGTTACTTTACCCACCAAAATGTCGCCTGCATCTACCTCGGCACCGATATAAACGATACCCGCTTCATCAAGATTTGATAGAGCAGCCTCGCCTACGTTTGGAATATCGCCTGTAATCTCCTCTGGTCCAAGCTTGGTATCACGAGCCACACAGGTCAGCTCTTGGATATGAATCGTGGTGAAACGGTCTTCTTGCACCACTCGCTCAGAGAGCAAAATAGAATCCTCAAAGTTATAACCATTCCACGGCATGAACGCCACACGCATGTTTTGACCCAAAGCAAGCTCGCCTAGGTCAGTAGATGGACCATCAGCTAAGATGTCGCCACGAGCAATCACGTCGCCGGCATTGACAATAATACGTTGGTTGATACAGGTGTTTTGGTTGGAGCGAGTGTATTTGATAAGGTTATAAATATCAATGCCTGCCTCACCTGCGGTCATCTCAGATTCATTGACACGCACGATGATACGACTGGCATCAACATCTTCAATCACACCGCCACGCTTGGCAACCACGCACACGCCACTGTCACGAGCCACGTGACGCTCCATGCCTGTACCCACAAGCGGTTTGTCAGCACGCAAGGTTGGTACGGCTTGACGTTGCATGTTCGAACCCATCAAGGCACGGTTAGCGTCATCATGCTCCAAAAACGGAATCAAACTTGCCGCCACCGACACAACCTGACGTGGCGAGACGTCCATGTGCGTTACTTTATCGGGACTCATACGCACCGATTCGCCATGATAACGCACCATCACCATCTCTTCGGTCAGCTCGCCGTGTTCATTCATGGGCGAGTCTGCTTGGGCAACAACCGTACCCACTTCTTCGATGGCGGACATGTATTCGATGTCATCGGTTACTTTGCCATCTACAACACGACGGTAAGGCGTTTCTAAAAAGCCGAAGTTATTGGTTTTGGCAAAGACCGCCAATGAGTTAATCAAACCAATGTTTGGACCTTCGGGCGTTTCAATCGGACACACACGACCATAATGCGTGGTATGTACGTCACGCACCTCAAAGCCTGCACGTTCACGAGTCAAACCACCAGGACCTAAGGCGGAGACACGACGTTTGTGCGTAATCTCTGACAGGGGGTTATTTTGGTCCATGAACTGAGACAGCTGTGATGAACCAAAAAACTCTTTGATAGACGCCGCCACAGGCTTAGAGTTAATCAAGTCTTGGGGCGATAAGTTGTCAGATTCGGCAACGGTCAGACGCTCTTTGACCGCACGCTCCACACGAGCCAAACCGATACGAAATTGGTTTTCGGTCATCTCGCCCACCGAACGAATACGACGGTTACCTAGATGGTCGATATCATCAACCTCACCACGACCGTTACGAATCTCAATCAGCTCTTTTAGGACATCAATGATGTCTTGATTGGACAACACGCCCTGCTCACGTTGCACGTCAATACTGTCGCTGTCTACAAAATCACGGCCCAAACGACGGTTAAACTTCATGCGACCAACGTTTGATAAGTCATAACGCTCATGGCTAAAAAACATCGATTCGAACAGTTTTTCGGCAGTTTCCAAGGTTGGCGGCTCGCCTGGACGCATGACCTTATAAATCTCAATGAGCGCCTCTTCACGCGTGGTAATCGTGTCAGCACGCAGTGTATCAGCGATATACGCCCCGTGGTCGATGTCATTGGTGAACAAGATTTTAAAGCCTTTGATGTTCTTATCAGCCAGCTTAACCAGCAATTCATGGTCAATCAAGCTGTTGGCACGGGCAAGCACTTCATCATGATAAATCACGTCTTCGGCAAGGATACGCTCATACAAATACTCGTCAGGCACCGCCAATTTGGTCATGCCAGACGCTTGGATTTCCTTAATACGGCGGGCGTTAATACGCTTACCTTGCTCAACAATGACCTTGCCTTCAGGCGAGACAATGTCAAACTGTGCCATCTCGCCTTGTAGGCGCTCAGGTACAAGCTCAACTTCAAAACCGTTATCACCTTTAAAGACATCCACAGTCTCAAAGAATGTAGACAAAATATCTTCTGTATTCATGCCAATGGCACGCAAGATGATGGTTGCAAGCAATTTACGACGACGGTCGATACGGGCATACACCAAGTCTTTGACATCAAATTCAAAGTCAAGCCATGAACCACGATAAGGAATAATACGGGCGTTATAAAGTACCTTACCGCTAGAATGCGATTTGCCTTTGTCGTGGTCAAAAAACACACCGGGTGAACGGTGAAGTTGTGAAACAATCACACGCTCAGTACCATTAATGATGAACGTACCATTATCGGTCATGAGCGGAATCTCACCCATGTACACGATTTGGTCACGAATGTCTTTAATTGCTGCTTTGCTTTCTTTGTCTTTGGCGTCTTTGTCTTTGACTACTAGGCGAATTTTGACGCGTAGGGGAGCAGCAAAGGTTGAGCCACGCATGATACATTCACGCTCATCAAACTCAGGCTCACCCAGATAATATTCAACGTATTGTAGCTCAGCATTGCCAGAATGACTGGTAATAGGAAAAATTGATGAAAACGCTGCTTGCAAACCGATGTTGGCACGGGCAGCAGGTTTTTTGTGTTCTTGTAAAAACTGCTCGTAAGAATCCACCTGAATGGCGAGCAAGTACGGCACGTCCATCACATCAGGCAGACGAGAAAAACTTTTACGAATACGTTTTTTTTCAGTATAAGAATATGCCATTAAGAATCCTTACGTTAAACTAAGAAAAGCACTCTGATTGAGTACCAGAAAACTACCAGCCTTCAAAAAATTAACCACCGCTCTTTTGCCCTACATTTTTAAATATCAAAGACACAAAAACACGCCAAACACGATATCGCATTTAGCTTATCAAAAACTTTGAAAATATGGCTTGTGCATAGGGAGCGTTTGTCCTTTTTGAAGTGTGCTGACACCAGCTTAAAAGACCGTGCTAACACAAAAGGTCAAATACCCAATTATACAGTAAAAAACCCCATCTTGCAATAACAAAATGGGGTTTTTATCAAATTTCTTGTGTTAAATTGATGATTATCAATCTAAGAAAAATGAGTTAAGCGGTTAAACTTAGATTATTTAAGTTCAACAGAAGCACCAGCTTCTTCAAGTTTCTTCTTAAGCTCTTCAGCTTCAGCTTTAGAAGCACCTTCTTTAATAGTTTGTGGTGCACCTTCAACCAGGTCTTTGGCTTCTTTTAGACCTAGACCGGTAACTTCACGCACTACTTTAATAACAGCAACTTTCTTGTCGCCACCAGAAGTGATAACAACGTTGAAGTCATCTTTTTCTTCAGCAGCACCGCTAGCGTCGCCACCAGCAGCAGGAGCAGCAGCTAGAGCAGCAGCAGATACACCGAATTTTTCTTCCATCGCAGAGATAAGCTCAACGATTTCCATAACTGATTTAGCTGCGATAGCATCTAAGATTTGTTCGTTAGTTAGTGACATAGCAATTATTCCTATGAAATAAAGATTGAATAAAAAGTTTGATTAAATAAAAGCGATAACCGATGTCTAAGATTAAGCGGCTTCGGCTTCCATTTTGTCGCGAAGAGCGGCAAGTGTACGAGCCAGTTTGCCCGCTGCGGCTTCTTTCATGGTACCCATCAGACGTGCAATCGCTTCGTCGTAAGTAGGCAGGGTTGCGAGTTTATCAATAGATTTTGCATCAATAAATTCGCCTTCAAAAGCTGCACCTTTGATTTCGAACTTGTCATTACCTTTGGCAAATTCCTTGAACAGACGTGCCGCAGCACCTGGGTGTTCATTTGAAAATGCAATCAAGGTAGGACCTACGAAAACATCATTCATGCAAGCATAGTCAGTACCTTCTAAGGCACGACGTAGTAGCGTGTTACGTACGATACGCATCTCAACGCCTGCTGCACGAGCTTGTTTACGAAGTTCGGTCATCTGACCCACTGTCACGCCACGAGAATCGGCAACAACAGCAGATAGGGCAACTTTGGCAGCTTC
Organism: Moraxella caprae DSM 19149; assembly: GCF_000426885.1. Classification (GTDB taxonomy): domain Bacteria; phylum Pseudomonadota; class Gammaproteobacteria; order Pseudomonadales; family Moraxellaceae; genus Moraxella; species Moraxella caprae. The sequence goes on from NZ_AUGF01000006.1 coordinate 48,032, forward strand.
ATTTACTTCAGCAACAATTGCTTGTTTGTCTTGAAGATTTAGTGCCATGGGTTGTCTCCATATTTATCACTAAGTGATAATTAATTTTACAAGCCAATATAAATAAAGACTTGCACCGAATATACGGCGAGATTTTCACCGTCTGCGTAGGCGAATGATTTTACCCATTCATTAGGCTGATGTTTAAGAATAACCACCAACACCTACGGTCTTAGACAGCACAACCCGTTGTGCTGAGCTAATGTCTTAAAATCTGTTTTTATGAGTAAGTCATACGGGTAACTTGTCACAAAATTGCACCATTATAAGCGAAAAATCTCAAAAAGCAAGCAATTTGTGATTTTTCGCCCAAATCCATCAAGGATTATTTGTTGGCACGGTGTGGTACTGGGTCAATGGCAAGACCAGGACCCATGGTGCTAGATAGCGTAATCTTCTTGATATAAATACCCTTAGAAGTTGCTGGTTTAGCACGTTTTAGGTCATTTAGTAGAGCAGTTGCGTTTTGCTCGATTTGCTCACCAGTAAAGCCTACTTGACCGATAGAAGCATGGATAATACCTGCTTTATCTACACGATACTGAGCCTGACCTGCTTTGGTGTTTTTAACCGCAGTAGCAACATCGGCAGTGACTGTACCAACTTTTGGGTTTGGCATTAAGCCGCGTGGACCCAATACAGTACCCAACTGACCAACAACACGCATCGCATCAGGAGAAGCGATGACCACATCAAAGTCAAGGTTGCCCGCTTTAATGCTCTCTGCTAGGTCTTCAAAGCCAACAACATCCGCACCTGCCTCTTTAGCGGCGTCAGCAGCAGCACCTTGGGCAAATACCGCAACACGTTTGGTTTTACCAGTACCAGCAGGTAGGTTGGTCGCACCACGAACCACTTGGTCTGATTTACGTGGGTCAACACCTAGGTTGATGGCGATGTCGATAGACTCTTTGAATTTAGAGGCAGGTAGGCTGTTTAGAACCTCAACCGCTTCTTCGATGGTGTATAGTTTGTTGCTATCTACTTTTTCAGCAATTAGCTTTTGACGCTTGGTTAGCTTAGCCATTACACACCCTCCACATTAAGACCCATTGAGCGAGCAGTACCAGCGATGGTACGTATCGCTGCGTCTAGGTCAGCACCGGTCAAATCCGCTTCTTTGGTTTTGGCAATTTCTTCTAGTTGAGCACGAGTTACTGTACCAACTTTGGTTTTGTTAGGAACAGCAGAACCTTTGGCAATGCCAGCTGCTTTACGTAGCAATACTGCCGCAGGTGGTGACTTCATCACAAACGTAAATGACTTGTCATTAAATACAGTGATAACCACAGGAATTGGCAGACCTGGTTCGATGTTTGCAGAAGCGGCGTTAAATTCTTTACAGAACGCCATGATGTTCACGCCTTTTTGACCCAAAGCAGGACCGATAGGTGGCGATGGATTTGCTTTGCCAGCAGGCACTTGTAGCTTGATGTAGCCATCAATCTTCTTTGCCATGAGAATACTCTCCAATGGTGGGTGATAACGCTAAAATAGCTCCCCATGATGTTCAAATCTGAAAATGCTTTCAAATTCACCTAAATGACAATCAGCTCGGTGCTGATTTGTCTGTCAATCAAAAGCCCCGAACATCTGTCCAGAGCTAAAAGACTATTATAACAGGTTTTTATAAAAAATTAAACTGTTTTTTCAACTTTTGTAAATTCAATCTCAACGTCTGTTGGGCGACTAAACACGCTGACCGTCAAAGATAGTTTGGATTTTTCATAATCCACTTTTTTGACCATGCCTTTAAAGTCGGCAAAAGGCCCGTCAATGATAAGCACTTCTTCACCTGGCTCAAACATGGTCTTCGGTCTTGGAGCATCTGCACCTTTGTTGATACGGTTTAGAATGCGGTCGGCTTCGACCTTGGTGATGGGTGCAGGTTGGTCTTTGGTACCACCGATAAAGCCTGAGATGTTCGGGCAGTCTTTGACCACGTGCCATGTATCTTCACGCATTTCCATCTCAATAAGCACATAACCTGGGAATAGTTTATGCTCAACAGTGCGTTTTTTGCCATCACGCATTTCAATCACTTCTTCGGTCGGCACAAGCACATCACCGAAATACTCGGACAGCTCACTTCTTTTGATACGTTCAATTAAGGCACGTTGAACTTGTTTTTCGTAACCTGAAAATGCTTGAATGATATACCAACGCATGATGATTTTCCTAATGATATAAGCCGATAAGAGATAAGATTAATGCAAAATAAACCCAAGCAGATAATTAAATAAATTATCCAGTAGCCACACGATAAAACCCACGATAATCATCACCACAATGACCTGCCATGTGTATTTAAAGGTCTCGTTTTTGGTCGGCCATGTCACACGGCGAAGCTCAATGCCTGCATCTTTTAGCAATACATTAAAGGCTCGCCCTTGATGGGTAAAAGCAAGACAAATCACCGCTAACAATACAAGTCCTGCCGTGATAAGTAGCTGAGTGATTGACTCGGTGGCAGGTGCCCAATAACGTGGCAAATAGGTAGAAATGAGTGTAGAGCTAATTAAAGCAACAATGGCGATGAGCCACAGCACGATGTCTACGCCAGAGCGAGTGGTTGCCACATCAACGACATTTTCTTCGGAGACGACAACGGCTTTGCGTTTATTTAGTAGGCTCTCGGCAGTGGCTTTGGCGTCTGCCAAGCGAGTTTCTAAATCGCTTTTGGTGTCGTTTTGGGGATTATTCTTATTGTCGCTCATGCAAAAGATTTCCTTAAAATAAGGAAGTGATGATTAAAAAAAAGGGGGAAATAAAAAGATGGCAGGCGACGAGGGACTCGAACCCCCAACCTGCGGATTTGGAGTCCGCTGCTCTACCAATTGAGCCAGTCGCCTAAGGGTGTTAAGGACTGCTATTATATACATATTTTTGGCATTTGCAAGTATTTTTTTAAAATTTTACTAAAATTTTTGGCTTTACTTTCACCTCATTTGGTGTTAGGATATTTTTATTTTTAAGAAATTATCATGAAAATATTCGCCCTACCCCTGCTCGCCCTAGCCTTGTCGCTTGGTGCGTGTGCCACCACCAATCCTGTTCACGAACCTACAAAAGCCATCGCCATGACCCACGCCACCCTAAACAGTCCTTATGATTTTGATACCACCGTTCATCGCCTAAAATCCACCATTGAAAGCAAGGGCATGACCGTGTTTGCCGTCATTGACCACGCCAAATCTGCCCAAGAAGTTGGCATGAACATGCAACCTGCCACCGTCCTTATCTACGGCAGCCCCAAAGCAGGTACGCCACTCATGCAAAAAGACCCTGCGTTTGCCTTAGTGCTACCCTTAAAAGTACTCATCACCGAAACAAACGGACAAGTGCAAGTCATCTACACCCCTACCAATGAGCTGATTAAAGGTAGTCAAATACAGCCGTCTGATGTGGCAAATACCCTTGCCAATGCCGAAAAGTTGATTAAAACGGTGTTGGGACAATAATTCAAAACGGCGGTAAATTGGGTAAATTCCTTGCCCAATTTACCGCCGTTTTTTAACTACCCCTTTCTAGGCGAACCCAAATAAATGGCGAACATCACCAAAAACGCCCCACCCCATTGCATGGCGTTAATCGGTTTATCTAGCCAAAAATAATCAATGATGAGCGTGGCAACAGGTTCAGTCAAAAGCAACAGCCCCGTCAAAGACAAGGTGATTTTTGGGATAGAATACGCAATCAGCCCCCACGCCATGCACTGCATGACCGCCCCATAGACCAATATCCAGCCCCATTCGGGCAGTGTGGTTGGCATGATTTTGCCCACATCAAACATCAGCATGAGTGGCAACAGAGCCAACGTACCGCCCACGCCCACCAAAGTCATCATGGGAAAAATCGCCACATCTGCCACTTCATGCGTGCGTCTGACAAAGGACATGGACACCGCCAAAAACGCCCCTGACAAAATACCCGATACAAAACCCCACAAAGCGGACGAGTTGTGAGCAAATTCAGGGCTTGCGATGAGTGCCACGCCAATGGACGCAAGCACTAAGCTAAACAGTTGTAATTTGGTCTGTTTTTCGCCAAACCAAAGAAAGGCGATGAACGCCAAAAAGAAAATCTGCAAACTGTTTAATAAAGTAGAAATGCCCGGCCCTACGGCATAGATGCTCTCATGCCACAGCCCCAAATCAAGCCCCAACGCACCGCCTGAGATGAGTGCCAAAACCACCGCACGGCGTGAACCAGGAAACGGCTGGCGAAATTCGGGGCAAGCGACAAAAATATCACAGCCGACACACTCAGTCGCCAAAACGCCATGGCATACGCCCCCACGCCATCCACATGGGCGACAATCAGACTGCCAAGCCCAAACAGCACACAGCCGATGACCAAGCCTATCATGGAAAATAGGTTTTGGGTGTTGGAGGTGTTTGCGTGGGGCATGGCAAGTCCTTTTTAACTAGAGCGTGTTGAGCCTTTATCACATAATGTCAATTTTAGAAATATTGTAGAAATAAACTACATGACCAAATCTTGTTTTTTATTGCAAATATAAAAGACAGGTACGCTCTAATTACTCGCCATAAATCTTGACATTTTGAGCAAAAGCACAGCCTTTTTGACGGGCGGCGACAATCATCGCATCATGCTCGCCATAGAGTTTGGCTAGGGTGTTGGTTTTGGCTTGTCTTGCCCCACCGCCAAGCCCTGCCCCCACACTGATGGTTGGGTAGATACCGCCACGACCGCCAGCAAGACCAATGCCGATACCTGTGGCGGACAGTCCGATGTTTTGATTTTCGGTGGCTTTGGCGGTTTGGCTAATGCGTGCCACTTCGCTTTGTAGGACGGTGCAATCATGGCCTTGATAATTGGCAGGATTGACGTATTGGGGGGCGATGTTGGTGGTGGCACAGCCTGTGAGAGAGACAGCGACAACTGTCAGTAAGATGAGTGTTTTTTTCATAAAGATACCTATTTAAAAAGGGTGTGTAAAGTATAAAGGCTGGGATTATTTATTTTGTCCGGCACAGTTGGGGCTGTTTGGGGCAGATGATAGGCTTGCCCATTCATCAGGCGTGTAGGCGTGAATGGCAAGGGCGTGTACCGTACCGCCTTGTGTGGTCAGATAGGGGTTGACCAAACCATAGACAAGCTGATGACGAGACGCCAGACGTTTGCCGACAAATTCATCACTGACGATGATGAGTTTAAAATGACTCTCTTTACCGTCAAAGTACCCTGCGTGCATATGACTTTCGTTATCTAAGGTTATGTGCGTGGGGTGCAGGGCGGTTAGGGCATGGGTTAGGGCGGTTTGGGTGTTCATGATGTGGCTTTTATTTGTTTAAAAAGTTTAAAAAGGCTTAATTAGGGGGTATAATACCATTTATCAAAATAATTATCAAAAATCATTTACCTAAACCGCGGAAGACCATTATAAGCGACCATTCATTAGAAACCGAAATCTCAAACGGCATTCCACCCCCACCCGAACCGCCCGAAGATTATGAATGCTGTGATAATGGCTGTGATGAGCTGTGTGTATTTGAAATTTATAAAATGCAAAAGGCGGATTATGATGCCAAATGGGGTCATGTGATTGATAAAAATGAGTGATTGGGATTTTATGAGATTATCCAAAGATGATTAAAATTTCATTAAATTTCTCAATGATAAAATTTGTCAAATAATTCTCGCAATTTTTCCAAAAAATGATAAACTAAGTTAAACTTTTAAATGATAAACATTCATGAAAACCGCCATTATCCTTGTCAATCTAGGCACGCCTGACGAACCAACCCCACAGGGGGTTCGCCGTTATTTGCGTGAGTTTTTGTCCGATACTCGGGTGATTGAGATTCCGCCCTTTATTTGGCAAATTATCCTTAATCTGTTTGTATTAACCACTCGTCCCAAACGTGTCGCTCATGCGTATCAAAGCGTGTGGACAAAAGACGGCTCGCCCCTGCTAGCGATTTTAAAACAGCAAGCAAGCCTGCTCCAAGACCACCTTGCCAAGCAGGGCAAAAACGTCCCTGTTGTCCCTGCGACTACTTATGGCAATCCTAACATCAAGGCGGTCATGGCGGATTTACAAGACAAAGGCTATGATGACTTTATCGTCTTTTCGTTGTATCCACAGTATTCGGCAACGACCACAGGGGCGGTGTTTGATAAAGTGGCAGAGTATTGCATGAAAAAGCGTAATATGCCTGCCGTGCAGTTTACCAGAGACTATCACGACCACCCGTTATATATACAGGCGTTGGCGGACAGTATCCGCAAATTTTGGGCACAGCATGGGCGAGCGGACAGACTACTCATGAGCTTTCACGGCATTCCTAAGCCCTATGCTGACAAGGGTGACCCTTATGCCGATGAGTGTCGTAAAACAGCAGTGCTAGTGGCAAGCGAGTTAGGGCTAGCCACGCATGAATGGGCAATCAGTTTTCAATCACGCTTTGGAGCCCAAGAATGGCTCAAACCCTACACCGATGAGCTTCTGACCGAATGGGGCAATCAAGGCATATCAGTACAAGTGCTAAGCCCTGCCTTTTCTGCTGACTGCTTGGAGACCTTAGAAGAGCTGGCGGTGGAGAACCGTGATAACTTTATCAACGCTGGCGGTAAGTCGTATCAATATATCCCTGCCCTAAATACCGATGAGCGACATATCAAGCTCATGGCGGACATGGTGGGGCGGTATTTGTGAGTGTGCTTTGCTATGCCAATTTTATACTCAAATACCAAAATTTTACCGCCAAAGTAGATGACTAAATCAAGCAGGCGTGATAAACTAACAAAATTTATTTGAAAAAGATTTTTGGGATTTGGTGCTATGAGTACTTTTTTGACGATAGTCATTGTATTGGTCATTTTGCTGGGGCTATGGTTGATTATCCGCAGTATGCTTGCCAAGGATTTTGAAGGCGATACCAAGACATTGGCGTACAAGGACGGTTTGCCGATTTTGCCCCGAGATGAGCGGGGGCAGTCGGCACTATCAGTGGAAACACAGAGCCAAAATGAGACGGTCAGTGCCGAGCCTGTCAAATCAGGGCGAGAGCTGGCTGATGAGGCCAAAGCGGACGCCCTGTCAAGCCTTGCCATGGTCGCAAGCCAAGACCCTAATGCTCATAACGCCCCCCAAGATGATGATGCCGACATACTAGCCGATGAACCCATTAAAAAAGAGCGGTTTACCGAGCCGTCAAGTGACTTTGTCCAAAACTCGCCTGTGCTTGACCGTCATCTCGAAGAACAGCAAGCCTTTGACCAAGACAACGACCCCTTGCTCAACGCCCAAGAGACAGTCACGGTCGTCATCACCCCCAAAGACCAATACAATGGACTCTCAGGCAGGGCGGTGCTTGATATCGTTAGAGCCTATGGGCTAAAATATGGCGTGATGAACATGTATCATCGTTATGAGCGTGAAGACGGCACGGGCAAGCTGTGGTTTAGCATGTTGGGTGTGGGCTATGACGGTTCGGTGGAAGGCTTTGATTTAAACACCTTAACTGACAGTCATTTTAGTGCATTATCGTTGTTCTTGTCTTTGCCACACCCCCATGCCTTGCGTGGTTTTGACAGCATGGTGTCGGTCGCTCAGATGATAGCCAAAGACATCAATGCCGATGTGCATGATGATGAAGGCTATATCTTAGACGGGGTGTATTTGGCAAAACTGCGTGCCAAAGTTGCTGATTACCGTTAATCAACCATGATTGAAAAGCCGTCTTTGATAGGGCGGTTTTTTAAACGTTAAAATTTACCTATTTTTAAATTATTCAATTAAAATCCTAAAAACACCATGACTGATTTATTTACTTCTGCCAACTTATCTGCCAATACACCTGCCAATGACGATAAAGCGATTATCGCCCAAATGCGACAGCTCATCACCGCCCTAAAACGCCATAACCACGCCTATTATGTGCTAGACAACCCAACCATTACAGACGGCGAATATGACAGTTTGCGTGCCAAGTTGATTGAGCTAGAAAATGATTTTCCCACGCTAAAACAATCCGACAGCCCGACCGATAACGTGGGCGATACGCCCTTGCCGTTTTTCACCCAAATCACACACGATTTGCCTATGTTGTCGCTTGGTAACGTGTTTAATGCCGATGACATGGCAAATTTTATCCGCCGTGTCAATGACCGTTTGGACAGCAAAAACCAAAATCCCGAATTTGAAATGGAGCTTAAACTGGATGGTTTGGCGGTGTCTTTAAAATATATCAATGGCGTATTTAGTCAAGCCGTAACTCGTGGGGATGGACGGGTGGGCGAAGACATCACGCACAACGTCCGCACCATTCGTAACTTGCCACTGGTGCTTGATGATTGCAGGGACATTAAGCTCTTAGAAGTGCGTGGCGAAGTGTTAATGCCAAAAGCAGGATTTTTAAAATTAAACAATGAAAGCCAAAAGCGTGGCGAGAAAACATTTGCCAACCCCAGAAATGCGTCCGCAGGGTCATTGCGTCAGCTAAATCCTGCCATTGCCAAAGCCCGTCCATTGGCGTTTTATGGCTATTCGATCAATCAAGGCTTGCCCGATGACATCACGACCCAAAGCGGGGCGATGAGCTTTTTGCAGTCGCAGGGGTTTGATGTGTCGCCCTTTAAAGTCGTGGCAAATTTACAAGATATTGATGACTTTTATCAAGCGACCATAGCAGGGCGAGATGATTTGCCCTTTGAGATTGACGGCATGGTGGTTAAGGTAAACTTGCTTGCCCTACAAGATGATTTGGGTTTTTTAAGTCGTGAACCACGTTGGGCAACCGCTTACAAATTCCCTGCCACGACCGCCACGACACGCCTTTTGGACGTAGAATGGCAAGTGGGACGGACAGGACAGCTTACCCCTGTGGGCAAACTTGACCCTGTCAATGTCGGGGGTGTTACCGTGAGCAACGTTACCTTGCACAACTTTGGCGAGATTGGACGGCTTGGGGTCATGATAGGCGACATTGTGAGCATTCATCGGGCAGGGGACGTGATTCCCAAAGTCTCAGGCGTGATGAGTGATCTGCGTGATGACAACATGCGTGCGATACATTTGCCGACCGCTTGCCCTGTCTGTGATTCGCCCGTGGTGCTACCAGACGGCGAAGCTTTGGCACGTTGTACGGGCGGACTTGTTTGCACCGCCCAAGCCCAAGAAGCTTTAATACATTTTGTTTCACGAAAGGCGATGGACATTGACGGTTTGGGTTCGCAGTGGCTCATTAAGTTTTTTGATATGGGACTAATTAAGACTGTGGCGGACATTTATCGTTTGGCGGATAAGGTGGAAGTTTTACAAAACCTAGAAGGCTTGGGCGAAAAGTCGGTTGCCAATATGTTATCCGCCATTAACAAATCAAAAGCTACAACCCTGCCACGCTTTATCTTTGCCTTAGGCATTCGTGGGGTGGGCGAGAGTACGGCATTAAACTTAGCCGAGCATTTTGGCGAGCTTGATAAATTACAATCGGCAAGCGTAGACGAGCTGTTAAAGGTGATGGACATTGGCGAGATTACCGCCAAAAATATCCATGAGTTTTTCCGTGCCGAGCATAACATGGCGGTGGTGGATGATTTGGTGGCGTTGGGCGTGCATTGGCAAGCGGTCATCAAGGATACAGGCAATGCCCCCCTTGACGGACAAACGTGGGTGGTAACAGGCACACTTGGAGCAATGGGGCGAGACGAAGCCAAAGCCCACTTGCAGGCGTTGGGGGCTAAAGTCTCAGGGTCAGTGTCTGCCAAAACCAGCGTACTACTGGCAGGCGAGAGGGCAGGTTCTAAGCTAGATAAGGCAAATGAGCTTGGCGTGCGTGTGGTGGGCGAAGATGAGTTTATGGCACTGCTTGCCGAGCATGGGCAGGTGTGAGGATTGGTTATGTATTGATAAAGGATTAAAACGTTTGGTAAATTGTTGCTTTAAAATCAGATAGGGCAAATTGCAATTTGCCCCTACGATATTTATGTCAAATCATGACAAATTTATCATGTCAAAAACGCTTACCTAGGGCGTGCTTGATAACACTATTTACAACTTAGACATATTTTAGAAATAAAGACTTACTTTTTATGTGGATTTTTTTGATTAAAAACCCATCAATGTTACAAAAATCTTGTTAGATATAAATGAAATTTTTAAAAACGCATTGGCATGGGTCAATTTTTGGGGTAAAATTAGCCGTTTTTTACGTCTGTAAAAATTTGCAAAGAGATTGCCATTTCGGTCAATCATTTTTTAACTCGGAGTTGATAGCTTAATCAAATCTCAAACACGCCCGCTAACAGATTTTATCTGCCAAAAGTACGTTTGATAACAGTATTAGCACCCCCAACGCCTTTTCTGAAGTTTTGCGTTTACGCACGCTTTTTGGAGGACTCTACGTTGAGTACACCTGTTACTACCCAAGCTGCAAAATTGCGGCGAAATCTTGGTCTATGGCACGTCATCATCATTGGTTTGGCTTATATTCAGCCGATGACTTTGCTTGATACTTTTGGTCAGGTCTCGGACGCCAGTCACGGACATGTGCCAATGTCCTATATTTTTGCACTGTTTGCCATTTTGCTCACTTCTATCAGTTATGGTAATATGATTAAGGCGTATCCGTCATCAGGTTCTGCTTATACTTATACCCAAAAATCCATTCACCCTGCGATAGGCTTTATGGTCGGCTGGTCAAGCTGGCTTGATTATTTGCTCTCGCCAATGGTCAATATTGTGCTGGCGGTGATTTATTTAGAAGCCTTGTTCCCTAGTATTAATGCGTGGGTGTGGGTGGTATCATTGACCGCTTTGATGACAGGGGTCAATATTTTTGGCTCAAAGGTGGTGGCGTATTTTAACAGTTGGATTGTGTTTGTACAGCTTGCCATTATTGCTGTGTTTGTGTGGATGACCTTTAATCAGCTTGAAGCTGGGCGTAACGCCGATGGTCTCATTGATGCGACCAATGCTTATCAGCTGTGGAGTATGACGCCATTTTGGAATGAGATGACCCAGTTGTCAGCGGTGATTAGTGGGGCGACCATTTTGTGCTTTTCTTTTACAGGCTTTGATGCCTTGTCAAGCCTTGCCGAAGAAACCAAAGACGCCAAAAATACTTTGCCCAAAGCGATATTTTTGACCGCTTTGATTGCAGGGATTATCTTTATCATCAGCACTTATTTTATGCAAATCTACTTCCCAGGTGATGCGTTGGCGTATTTTGGTGATGCGGTGGCAGAAGGCACACAGCCTGACATTTTGAAAATTGTTGGCGGTGCGGTGTTTCAAGGTTGGGTGCTAGGTTTTGCCATTGTTACGGTAATGGCGTCTGGCATTTCAGCACACGCAGGCGTATCACGCCTTATGTATGTGATGGGGCGTGATGGCGTGATTAGCAAAAAAATCTTTGGGCAAATCAGTCCTAAGTTTTTTACCCCCGTCAATAACATCATCATTGCAGGTCTTGTGGCATTGACTGCAGGTTCTGTCAATCTTGATGCGGCGGTCAATATGATTAGCTTTGGGGCACTTGTGGCTTTTGCTTTTGTCAATTTGTCGGTGATTGCTAAATATGCTATCCGTGACAAACGCACCAAGACCGCCAAAGAGCTGTTTCATTATGTCATCGTGCCTGTGCTTGGCTTTATTACGGTGGCGTGGATGCTTCACGAATCAGAACAACAAGCGTTTACTTTGGGCTTGTCGTGGGCGGCGGTGGGTTTTGTGTGGCTACTTATCAAAACACACGGCTTTAAAAAACCTGTTCCTCAGTATAACGAAGAAGATGTATAATCATCTGCTTGATAAAAATCCCGTCTTATGGCGGGATTTTTTGTGGGCTGTTAAATTTAAATTGCCAATATTAAAAAGGGCAAATAAACCTAAAACCAACTGCCGTCCGTACTCATGCCCGAACATTTGCCGTTGCCTGACAGCTTATTTTTGATGAGTGCCAATATCGGTTGCCATTGCCCTTTGGCATCTTGATAGGGCTTTTGTGTCTTGTCAAAGATGGTTAGGGCGTCATCGGCAAGCTGAGCGTAGGCACTTTTTTCACTGATATAAGCCAAAGGGCGTTGCCCTATCTCATCAAATATCGCCAACAGTTTGTCGCTTGGCACGCCCCCATCCATGAGCTGTGGGCGTATGCGGTTGGCGATGAGATGAACGTCCACTTTGCCTTTTCTGACTCGCTTGATGTCGGCGATGTTCTTTAAAAATCGCTTGGTGCTGTCTATGTCAAAAAAGGACGGCAACACCGGCACAAACATCAAATCACACTCGCCAATAAGCCGTTCGGCACGCTCGCCTGCCACCGCCCCTGGAGCGTCGATGATGAGAACATCAGGCTTGGCTTTGTCTATCTTTTTAGGCAAATCGCCAATGTCGTCGCTGTCTCGCCAGTCAATGCCCATGATGGGCGTGACGTCATCGGGGCGGTATTTTAAAAAACGCAAGGCGGACTTTTGGGGGTCAGCGTCTGCGATGGCGACTTTATAGCCTTCATGAGCCAAGGCGACAGCTAGGGTCAGACTGATTGATGTCTTGCCACAGCCTCCTTTTTGGTTGGCGGTGAGAATGGTGAGCATGCATTAATCCTTAATTGTCGTGTGGTTATTGGTGATGAATGATTGTACCGAAAATCAGGGGTAAATGCAATTGCATTATTTTTTACTTAGGTTTATCATAAAATGATACTATGAGATGATATCATTCAAAAGAAACACCAAAAGACCCTACAAGCCATTTTTAAAAATCCCATATCCGCCAACATCAAATTTAAGGACATTGAGGCCTTATTTGTAGCATCTCTGAGCGAGCAGGCTCACGCATGGCTGTGGTGCTAAACGGGCAAGTCATGGTTTTTCATCGCCCATACCCAAGCCCAAATACTGACAAAGGTGCGGTTATGAGCATTAGAAAATGGCTTGATGGCATGGGTATCACACCATTAGATGACGACAGCCAAACAGATGAATACGCAGACAAACAAACCGACGAACAGGAGCAGACTCATGAACACAACGACAATTAACAATCATAAAGCCTTAATCACTTTTGATAGTGAGTTAGGACTGTTTCGCGGGGGAGTTTATCGGATTAAATGGCGGGGCAGATTTTTATGCTGACAGCGTAGATGGTCTCAATGAACAAGGGGCTTTATCCCTGCAAGCCTTTTTAGATGTATGTCAAGAACAGGGCATTAGCCCTTATCAGTCGTACAGTGGCAAATTTGTCACACGCCTACCCAAAGAGTTACATCAAAAAATCGCAGAAACTGCTACCGCCAAGGGTATTAGCCTAAACCAGTGGATTAATGAAACACTCAGCCGTGAAGTTGGCTTTGCCTGATTATTAAAATCACACCAAAGGCGGTGTTAATGGCTTAATCAGCTTGGGCGTGATAGCAGGGGCTTGCTCATCGCTGGTGGGGGCAATGTCCGTCTCGTCGTTTATCTGTGACGATATTGGCTTGACCGCAGTGTCTTGATTGGGGTCTTTAACAGCATGTTGGACAATGTCCTGGGTGTAGAGTTTTGGTAAGTCCAGCATTTGCACGACAAAGGCATACTTTAAGGTGTCTCTGTCACCCAGATAACGCTGATAAAAGCTAGAATTGAACAGCCCTGCCCCGCCTTGTCCCAACGCCCAAATGCTTGCCAAAAAATCTCGGGTTGCCATGGTGCTGTTCTGCTCAGACAGATACCGCTCGGCAATCTCATAAATACGCTTCATGCGTTCACGGCGAATCTTATACAGCTCACCGAACAGACGGTTTAGCCCCGATGCTGTCGATGACAGCTTGTCTTCTAGATGGTGAAACATCATCGCTCGCTGTGGACGCAAAAGCAGTTGTAGCACCATGCGAGCCACGCCCGCCCCCACTCCGTCATCGATGGCGTTCATCTCATACAAGCGTTTTTCGTACTCTATGAGTAGTCTTAGCAGTAACTCATCCTTACTCACAAAATGCTTGTACAACGTCCCCTTTGCCAAATCCAAATGGCGTGCCAAACTGTCCAAGGTCAAATCATAGTCGCCTGATTCTAATAACAACTGTTCAGCAGTCGCCAAAATCTGCCGCTCTCGGTGCTCAAACTGTTCTTTACGACTGCTCATGTCTTTATTCCCTGAGTGGGCAAAAAATGTAAAATTCTCTCAATTATAACAAAATTTTAAACATTGTGAAATATGTTAAAAACAACCACCCTACCACACACCATTCATTCCCAAAATTTTGATAAAAAATTATTAAAAAACAATCACTTTTTATTGCTTAACAAATGTTCATTTTTAATAAATTTTTTGTGTATGGGCGTTCACATCTTTAGCAAATTCATGTATAATAGCACGCCAAAACAGGCAACACAGGAAAACACCATGACTGCCAAACACAACCCCCAAGATTTTGAAAATCCCCCCATTAACTGGGTGCCTGCTGTTTTTCTTATCAGCACGCCCTTGCTCGCCTTGATTTTGGTGCCGTGGTATCTGTGGACGCATGACACCAGCCCTGCCCTGTGGATTGCCTTTTCGCTGTTTATGGCGTGGACGGGGCTGTCTATCACCGCAGGCTATCACCGCTTATTTGCCCATAAGTCCTATGAAGCCCACCCTGTTGTCAAATATTTTTTGCTCATCGGGGCGACCTTAGCGGTACAAAGCTCTGCCTTTGACTGGTGTTCAGGACATCGTGTCCATCACCGCCGTGTCGATGATGAATATGATGACCCCTACTCGGCACGTCGTGGTTTTTGGTTTAGCCACATGCAGTGGATGTTAAAAAAATACCCCAGCGGTCAATACGACTACAAAAACATCCCTGACCTAAAAAAAGACAAGGTGCTGGTACACCAACATGAGCATTATGGACTGTGGGTGCTACTGACCAATGTCATCATCCTAAGTGCTGTCGGGCTTATCATTGGCGACATGCTCGGGGCATTTATCATCGTGGGGCTACTGCGTATGGTGCTGACCCATCATTTTACCTTTTTTATCAACTCGCTGTGCCACATGTTCGGCACACGCCCTTATACTGATGAAAACACCGCCCGTGACAACCCGATTTTGGCGATTTTTACTTGGGGCGAAGGCTATCATAACTACCATCATTATTTCCAATACGACTATCGTAACGGGGTCAAATGGTGGCAATACGACCCAACCAAATGGCTCATCGCAGGCTTGTCTAAAATCGGTCTTGCCAAAGAGCTAAAAACGGTCGATGACCTAACCATCAAGCACGCCGAAGTTACCATGCAGTTTAAACGTGCCGAAGCTCGCATTGCAGGTGGGGATTTGTCCTTAGATGATAGGCTCATGCTGTTTAAAGATAAAATCAGTGCCGAATACGACGCCTTTACCAATACCGTGGAAGAATGGCACGCCCTTAAAACCAAATCCATGGAGCTAAAACGCACCGAATTTGCTAACCGCTTGCATGAAGCTGATGAATACCTAAAAGAACAGTTCGCCCAAGTGGAACAAAAGATCCGTGACCACAGTGAACGTGTAGAACAAGCCTTTATGCAATTAAAAGGTAAAACTGTTAAGGGTTGATTGGGCAGATTAACCCATTAAGAGAGTAGATTTAGGTTTACTCTCTTTACTCCAATCTCAAATTAAAATAGGGCGTGTTGAACATTGGTATTTGCAATGCAAAATAAGAAAAATCGCACGTTTTTCAAGGAAAAAACAAAGGCTGTGAGTTTTCTATCAGACAAGTTTTTATTATGACAAACAATCCGACCACTTAATTTTAAGAGATTAAGTTTTAAAAATCTTAAAAATCTACATGATTAAGCGGTCGGATAGCCATTTTTCATGCAAAAATTGATTGATATTGTCAAATTCTCATCTTGTTTTATAAAATGTCATCAATGTTCAACATACCCTAGTAACTTATTGACTATAATATAAACCGTTATGGTTCGACAAGCTCACCACGAACGGTTTTCCTTATTTTGGGTTTTGCAGGAAGTCTAATAATTATTTTTTGAATTGTAGGGGTAAGTTACATTTGCCCTTGACAAATCAGTCATTTATGTCAAGTTGAAAATAAGGTACTAAAATAAGTGGAATGGAGATTGGGATATGTATCATTAATGAATAATGAATTGATATATAATAAAATTTTTTCTATTTATTACTATTAAGTTCGAGATGTTTTTTTATGGGATAAATGGGTAACGCATAGGTAAAATTTAGGATATAATGTAAGAGTTTTCAACCAAAGACAGTTGTTTTAATTTTGCTCAAAATAATCTCTTATGTTAAAGCCTACTCTTGCCATCAGCGTACTTGCCCTAGCCTTATCTGCTTGTACCACCACCCAAAGCGTCAAGCCTGAACACGCTCATGCTTATAGCCATGACCATCATCACGACCATGACCACGGCTGGGACTATGCCCATCCAGAAAAATGGGGCGACCTAGAAGTGAACAAACTGTGTGGCACAGGCGTAGAGCAGTCGCCCATTAACATCGACACCGTAGTCAAGCCACGTCCTGACTCACAAGGCAACTTCACCCTAACCCCGAGCTACACCGCCAGCGATTTTGAAGTTGAAAACAACGGTCACACCATCGTCTTTAATGTCAAAGATGACAAAAACACCCCAAATGTCAATGGCGTGGACTATAAATTGCTACAATTTCACTACCATGTACCTAGTGAACACACCGTGATGAATGCGTTTTATCCATTAGAGATTCACTTTGTTCACCAAAATGCCAATGGCGGTTTGGCGGTGGTTGGCGTCTTGGTAGAAAAAGGAGCGACCAATGCTGACCTTGGTAAAATCCTAACCGACCTATCCAAAGATGGCAGATACAAAGGCACACTATCCGCCTTTGATGTCTCCACCATCATGCCCAAAGACAGCAAAACTTATGCTTATAACGACTCACTTACTACCCCACCATGCTCAGAGCAAGTGCAATGGCTATAAAAGCCAAGCCAATCAGCGAACAGCTAAATAACCTTGGCAAGCTCTACAACGGCAACAATCGCCCTGTACAGCCACAAGGTGACCGTACTGTCTATGTGGTAGAATAATTGGCAACACTTGACAGTCATGCTAAAATACAAACGCTCGAGTCTGTGCTTGAGCGTTTTTCAATTTATAAGCAGTCACGCCCTAAATTTTAAGAGAATTGTCATGACTCATCACGCCCTACACCGCCCTTTTGCTCCTGCCATCATCTCGGCTGATTTTAAGACTTATCCTACTGACTTTATCGTCAAAGAGCTGATGACTGTTGATTTTAGTGGGCAAGGCGAGCATTTGTGGGTGCATGTCTGCAAAGTCGGCATGAACACCGCCTTTGTCACCAAACTTTTGGCGGGCTGGGCGGACATTGCCATGCGTGATGTCGGCTACTCGGGACTAAAAGACCGCCATGCCCAGACGTATCAATGGTTTAGCCTAAGATTGCCCAAGCGTGGTATGCCTGCATTAGAGTTTGATGAGTTTGTCAAAAACCATTTAAAAGAGGGTGAAAGCCTAACGCTCATCGCTCATCACTGGCACGACAAAAAACTCCACCGTGGCACGCACAAAGCCAATGCCTTTACCATTACGCTAAGACAAGTGGCAGGCGAGATGTCCGCCATCAATGCACAGCTTACTCATATCAAGCAGGCAGGCGTGCCAAACTATTTTGGCGAGCAACGCTTTGGGCGTGATGGCGATAACATCAATCAAGCCAAAGCCTTTTTTGAGAAAATACTCTCATCTGCCAAGCCTTATAAGCCCTTTAAAAAAGACATGGATAAGCACAGCCTATATGTGTCATCCGCCAGAAGCATGCTGTTTAATGCCTTGCTTGGTGAGCGAGTACGGCTTGGGTGTTGGAATAAGGCAGTAACAGGAGATGTGTTCAACTTAGACGGAACGGGTTCTATTTTTTGTGCTGATATTGATGATGAGATAATTCGACGAGTATCAGAACAGGACATTCACCCCACCGCCCCACTGTTTGGGGTGGGCGAGCCAAAAAATACCGATGAGAGTCTACGCATTTATCAGGCGGTATTGGCACAAGATGAATTTGAACTTATCAAAAATGGACTCTTAAAGGTCGGGGTCAAACTGGCTCAACGCCCCTTACGTCTAAGGGTTCATGGGCTAAATTGGCAATGGCATGATGACAGTCTAACGCTAGACTTTGAGTTGCCCACTGGCAGTTTTGCCACCAGTGTGCTGTTTGCTTTGTGTGAGAATTTGGTCGAGAACCGTTAAAACCGCTCCCACACTCCCACCTGCTCCGCCTTAGGTGTGGCGACTTGTCCAAGTTTTCGCCATGGCATGTTTGCCCCGTGAAAATCCGACCCCACCGACACCATGAGTCCATGCTCTGCTACACATCTGTCTATCATCGCTCGGGTAGACATGGGCTCGCTAGGGCTGGGCAACTCAACCGCCTGACCACCTAGCATGGCAAAGTCAGCGATGAGCTTACGCACACGAGTGGCGGACAAATCATAGCGAGTGGGGTGAGCCAGTACCGAAATCCCACCACATTCATGGATAAGCTCTATGGTCTGACCCATGGTTAAGCTATCAATGGCAACATAAGCTGGCTTATTATCCGCCAGATATTTATCAAAAGCATCTTGCACCGTTCGCACCACACCCAGTTCAAATAATACTTGTCCAATATGAGCCCGTCCCACGGCTTTGGCATTGCCGTTTGCCTTACCCAATACCGCTTGCCATAATACCTGCTCATCAATATGAGCAAAATCCGCCATGTCTGCCAATATCTTCGCCATCTTTACCACAATGGCATGACCACGAGCTTCCCGAGAGTTTTGTAAATGGTTAAGTTTTTGATTTAATCGCTCTTTATCCTTAAAATTAAGGGCGACCACATGAATGGTCTTGGTTGTGGATTTATTTTTGCCATAGCCACCATTCATCTGATGATGACAACTAATCTCTGCCCCATCAATCAAACGCACGCCTAGCTCATTCGCCATTTGCCGTGCTTCATCAATGCCAGCGGTGGTGTCATGGTCGGTCAAGGCAAAAACTTCAATGCCCATCTCATGAGCCAACTTGACTACATGGGCAGGGGCGAATGTGCCATCAGAGCGGGTGCTGTGACTGTGTAAGTCCACTTTTATCATAGATTATTTATCTCATTTTACTGTTTATTTTTACCGTCAAATAAAACAAAACCCCACCAATGGTAGGGTTTACACAAAGAACATATCACTTATTATGCTGTTGTGATTTTAGGTAACTATTCACATCAATGCGTGTCTTGACCTGTGGAGCGGTCTGTGGCTGAGCCTGTGCTTGCACTGACTGTGCCTGTGGTTGAGCCTGTTGTGCTTGCTGCCTACTCTCCAAGGCACTGACATGACCTGCGGGGGCAGTTTGTAGATTCTGAATCGGAGCTTGTTGCACAGCGACTTTTGGACGGTCATCCAAGGTCAAACCCGTAGCGATGACTGTAACATGAATCTCATCGCCCATGCTCTCATCTTGGACATAGCCATAGAAGATATTACCTTCTTCTAGGTCAGCAATCGATGACAACGCTTCGGCAATCTCCTCAGGCTCACTCATCATCAGCTCAGCTGCGGTAATGTTCACCAACAGCCCCTTGGCATTTTCAAGGCGAATGTCATCAAGCAGTGGTGAGCGAATGGCTTTCTCGGCAGCTTGTCTGGCACGGTCATCGCCACTGGCACGACCGATACCCATCATCGCATAGCCTTTGGCAGTCATGGCAGTACGCACGTCTCTAAAATCGGTGTTAATCACCACGTTATCCGCCGTATCCACGATTTGCACCAAGCCACTCACTGCGTGCAGAAGTACGTCATCGGCTTTTTTAAGAGCATCTGTAAAAGAGATTTGCTTATAAATCTTCAACAATTTTTGGTTAGGAATGGTAATGATGGCATCCACAAGCTCTGTTAGTTGGCTAACGCCATCTTTGGCAGACTTCATGCGTTTTTTGCCTTCAAAGTCAAATGGCGTGGTTACCACAGCAACGGTCAAAATACCCATCTCTTTGGCAACACGAGCCACCACAGGAGCGGCGCCCGTGCCTGTACCACCACCCATGCCTGCGGTGATAAATACCATATTATAGCCATCTAACATCGAGCGAATTTCATCTTCGTCTTCTTCGGCATAACGGCGACCTTCCTCAGGATTACCACCTGCACCCAAACCTTCCGAGCCAAGCTGAATCTTGTGTGGCACGGTCAGATTATCAAGAGCGGTACGGTCAGTATTGGCAGCGACAAATGTCACCCCATTAAGACCTTCTTGCACCATATGCTCGACCGCATTACCGCCACCGCCACCCACACCAAAAACGATAAAGCGTGCTTTACCGTAGTTTACTTGACCGTCATCTGTATCAAGACCATATTTAGACATTTATTTCTCCGAATTCTTTTATCATATTGGCATAGAAACTATTTTGATATTATAACACCAATTCACCCCATATTAAATAGCAGGGTGAATGATTGGCTTGAAATAAGCTGTTAATGGGCAAATGTAGCCAAGATAGACGTTTATTATCTTTTACCCTAACCTTTAAAATCGCAATATCATCACAGTAGCTGTCTTAATTTATCAAACCATGATTGGCATTTTTGCCCAACACGACCAAAAAAGCCCACTCTATCCAAATCGCCAAACTGCCCACGCTCATCGCGAGCATACTGCTCACTTTGATAATACATGAGTGCCCCGATGATACTATGTAATTTCGGGTCAGACAGATGTGTTTTTAAAAGCCCGATATCATCATCGCTAAGCAGTTCGGTATGCACCGCCACCTTTGGGTTGATGTCCATTTGACGTACGCCGACACCAAACTGTCTTTCTATCAAGCTGGGCAAATCCCTCATGTCCGCCCCGCCACCTGCCAACACCACGCCCATGTCCATGAACTGGTCTAGTCCTTTGGCGGTCAATTCATCAAAAATCTCATGTAGCAATGCCAGATAACGTGCTTCAATGATACTGGCAAGTTTATACAAATGAACCGTCAATTCGCTGTCATGATGACGTTTTTTAAGCGTGATAAAATCACTTTTGCTTTGTTTGCTGGCGTTCGCTGAGCCGTGATGTTTTTTTAAAGATTCAGCTTCTAATAAAGTCAGTCCAAGCGTACTGGCGATGTCCATGTCCACCAGTTGCCCACCCACAGGCAGACAGCGAGTGTAGAGCAACATGCCTTCTTGGTACAGGCACACTTTGGTGAGTGCTGCACCGATGTCAATAAAGCACACACCACGCTGTTTTTCATCACTGCTTAGGGCGTATTCACTGCTGGTTATCCCATCAAAAAACATGGGATGAACTT
The DNA here is from genome assembly GCF_000426885.1 of Moraxella caprae DSM 19149. Taxonomy (GTDB): domain Bacteria; phylum Pseudomonadota; class Gammaproteobacteria; order Pseudomonadales; family Moraxellaceae; genus Moraxella; species Moraxella caprae. Next base: position 69,390 of record NZ_AUGF01000006.1, read on the forward strand.
CTAGGTTATTTGAGACCATCAAATCCTTGATTTGGGCATAAAACATGCTAGGCACGCTGATAAGATGATAGCCAACGGTCAGTTTATGAGCCAACATGCCCACAACATCTTTGCCACTTTGGTCATCATCTAGCCAAAAACGCTGTTGGCACAACTGCACGTCTTTATGTCCTTTTTGTGCCAGTCCTACCTTGGCATCATTTAAAATATCCCGAACATCATCATGGTTTATCTTACGTCCAAGGGTGTCGCCCGTGGGATTTTGTCCTGTGATGATTTTATCTTGAATGCCGTTTTCGCCCATCATCGCAGGACTGGCAAAAGACAGCCCGACATAAGAGACTTGCACCCCTGCCATGTCAATGGCTTCTCGCAACGACTTATGAATGGCACTGAGTAGATGTTCACGATTGACGATTTGACCACCAAAAAACGCGTCCGTTTTGGCAAGTCCAAGTCCCATGATTTGGATTTTTTTATGATGAACGTCAAAATAGCCCACAACGGTATAAACCGCCGTGGAACTTAGATGAATCACCGCATGAATGTCAGAATCGGGTATCATAATTGACCAAAATTAGGGGAAATCGCTCTGCCCAAAAACAAGATTGTCAAAACACTTGTTTTAAAAATCTATCAAAAATAAAATAAATCAAATTTTAAAATAGCCTTTATTTCTTATTTCGCCACGCAATAGAAAAACCGTTTTTATAACGCAAATCAACCGACTGCATGTCATTGATACGCTCAGCAAATCGCTCATTTAAAATCTGTGCCAACTGATGAAGTTTTTGTGTGGTATTCTCATCATCAACAACCACCCTAAGCCCGTTATGAAAACGCATAACCCACGTGTTGCGTGGTGTCAATATCAAATCATCCACCGTCAGCCCGAGCGGAGCAAATTGCTGATTGACATACTGCATTTGGCGCATGATGGCATCTGCCTGTGTCGCCGAGCCATGCAATGTGACCAAATCAGGGTTCATGACATCGCCTTTATCGGCAGGTCTAAACACCACGCCATTGGCATCAATCATCTCTTGACTGCCGAAATTGGCGATGGGCTTGCGTGGCACCGCCTCAACCGTAATGCCCTGATACCAGTCACGGCGTACGGTCGCATGCTCCACCCACGACAAGCTTGTCACACTGTCATGGATTTGGTGCAAATTACCCCCAAAAAAAGGTATTTCTCCAAAAGGGGCGATTGCCTGTTTCAATGACTGGCTCTCTGGTGTGGTCAAATTTGACGCTTCCACATGGATGGGTTTGGCAGGGCTTTTGCCGATGGTTTGCATGGCAAAAAAGCCAATGGCAAACATCAGCCCAAGCGTCACCAAAGCCGATCGCCATGATTTTGACAAATGCTTGTCATCATGCCCCTCATGCTCATGGTTGATATGGTCTGCTGTCATCTCTGCCACGGTTGCACCCAATTGGATAGCCAAATATCAAAAATGTATCGCTAAAACAAGCTTAAAAATGAACGCTTGCGTACATATTTTATTAAACAAGGCTAAAATTTATATATTTTACCCTATTCTTATTTTAATTTAAAGTAAAAATCATCACTAAATGACTGTTTTTACATGGCGTTACATTTTACCAATAAAATTGTTGGGGTTAATTCGTACCAATCCCGACATTCAAAATATAAAACAATCATTGTTATCACTTAAAATATATGATAAGTTTAAAAACTAGGGCAAATCAGACTCGCCCTAGTTTAATATATCAATAAGCAAATTATAATTTACCCAGTAATCCAACCAATATTAGGCTTTATGGCAAACACATCATTATTTATAACGTCTGTTCTAAAATCTTCACACATAAATCAGCAAATTCAATCCCTGCTTCTTTGGCTGCCATCGGCACAAGGCTATGGTCGGTCATACCCGGCACGGTATTGATTTCTAGGACATACAGCTTGCCGTCATCAGATTTTAAAAAGTCCACACGAGACCAGCCACGCCCACCCATGGCAGAAAAAGCACGTTTGGCAAGCTCGCCCATTTCACGCTCTTGCTCAGGCGTCAAGTCAGACGGGCATTGATACACCGTGTCATCACGCAGGTATTTGGCTTCATAGTCATAAAATTTGCCCTTAGGGATAATGCGAATGCTTGGCAACACATCATCGCCAAGTAGTGAACAAGCGTACTCTCCCCCTGTAATCGCTTTTTCTGCCAAAATCTCGCCATGATACTGTTTTAGCTTAGGATACGCCTTTGCCAAACCGCCTGTCTCTTCTATCATCATCACACCCACACTAGACCCCTCACTGGCGGGTTTGACAAATAACGGTAAGCCAAAGTCAGTCTCCACCGCATCAAAATCACTGTCATCGTGCAACACTACATAAGGCACATTCGGCAAGCCTAGCGACTGCCACACCAAACGGCAACGAAATTTATCCATGGCAATGGCGGATGCAAGCACGCCACAGCCTGTATAAGGAATCTTAAAGCCGTCAAGTACGCCTTGCAAACTGCCATCTTCGCCAAAAGTACCATGTAGCACGTTGAAAACACGGTCATACTCACGCAAGTTTGAAATGTCGGTCTCTTGTGGGTCAAAATGATGAGCGTCCACACCTTTTAAAAGCAGGGCATTTAGCACCGCCCTGCCACTATTTAAAGACACTTCACGCTCGGCACTAAACCCACCGCAAACCACAGCGACTTTGCCAAATTTTGTTACATTGTTCATATTTTATTCTCTATATAAGTGCAAATTGCACAAGGTTAATTGTTGGTTAATTATCAAACCAATTTTCAATCATCAAACCGTCAATATATTTAAAATCATCCACATTGCGAGTTACCAAAAGGGCATGATTGGCTAAGGCAATGGACGCAATTTGACTGTCAGCAAAAGATAAAGTTTTGCCTTTTGCTCGGCATTCGGCACGGATTTTGGCATGAATGTCGGCACATTCTTGGGTGTAGTGGTACATTGGTAAAGACAAAACATTATTAAAAAGAAAGGCAGAAATTCGCTCTTTCTTTTTAATTTCTTCGGCTTTAATATTATGTAAGCCATATAACAATTCATGCCAAACCGTAATTGCCAAAATTAACTGTTTATTTCTATCTTTGGCACATCGCTCAAATGTTTGCACAACGTTAATTTCAGGTTGTTTTTTGGTCAATTCTGAAAAGATATTATTATCAGGCAAAATTAACTGTTTCATTCAAAACTCACTTCTCGCCCAATATCATTTCTATCCTTGGTATCTGCCCAAGAATTATCATTATCCAAAAATACCTCACTTTTATCATGCCAATTTTGCCACGATTCAAAAAAGTTTTGACTGGTATTCATTTTATCTTTTCCAATTTCTGATTGAAATACATTTATCCAATCAATCATTTCTTGTTGCATGGATATTGGTAATGACTGGATATAATTGACCGCTTGATTGATACTAGTAATAGGCTGTGTTTGCATATTCGCCTCCTATAAATACAAATTATTATCCCGAAGCTCCAAACAAATCTGCCCCACATTGCCCGCCCCTTGTGTGATAAGAAGGTCATTGGCGTGTAGGGTAACTTTTAGCACTTGGGCGATTTGTTCTTTGTCATTGACACTTAGCACAATCGGCTCAACCTGCCCACGCTCACGCAGTGAACGAGCCAAATCGTTGCTACTCGCCCCCTTAATCGGCTCTTCGCCAGCACTGTACACATCCAGCAAAATAAGCTTATCCACCTGCGATAAGACATTGACAAACTCACTAAAACAGTCCCGTGTACGGCTGTAACGGTGTGGTTGAAACATCATCACCAAACGGCGGTCGGGGTAGCTTTGGCGGGCAGCACGAATGGTCGCTTGCACTTCGGCAGGGTGATGACCGTAATCATCAACGAGCAGGATATTGCCCCCGTCATGATTTACATCCGCTTGCTGTTCAAAGCGTCTGCCCACGCCTGCAAATTTACCCACCGCACGCACAATCGCCTCATCGTCCACGCCTTCATCGGTCGCCAGCGTAATCGCCCCCAAGGCATTTAGCACGTTATGCTCACCGGGGATATTTAAGGTCAAGCGAAGCGGTTCACGGTCTTTACGCAATACGGTAAAATGCGTGCGAGTGCCGTCCACCACCACGTCTACCGCTTGCACGTCATTATGCTCTTTAAAGCCAAAGGTTAGCACAGGGCGAGCAATGTCATCAATCATGCCATATAGCTCATCATCATCGCCACACACCACCGCCAACCCATAAAACGGCATATTATGCAAAAACTGAATGTAGGCTTGTTTTAGCTTATCAAAACTACCGCCATAAGTATCCATGTGGTCTTCGTCAATGTTGGTAACAATGCTCGCCATGGGACGCAAACTCAAAAAAGACGCATCAGACTCGTCCGCTTCCGCCACAAGGTAACGGCTACTGCCCAAAGACGCATTTTTGCCAGAGGCGTTCAATTTACCGCCAATCACATAAGTTGGGTCAAGTCCCGCTTCGGTGAGCATCATCGTAAGCAGGCTTGTGGTTGTGGTCTTGCCGTGAGCCCCTGCCACTGCAATGCTGTGGCGGTATCGCATAAGCTCGCCTAGCATATCGGCACGGCGAACCACAGGCAGTCGGGCTTGCAAGGCGGTCTGAATCTCGGGATTGGTTTTGTCAATGGCGGACGACACCACCAGCACGTCAGCGTTTTTGATATTGGATGAATCATGCCCGATAAACACCGTAATGCCCAGACTCTCTAAACGCTTGGTAATCACACTTTCTTTGATGTCCGAGCCTGTAACCGTATAGCCTTGATTGGCAAGCACTTCGGCAATTCCGCACATACCTGCCCCACCGATACCGACAAAATGCACGGTGTTAATCCGTCTCATCTCTGGGATTTCAATGAGTTGTTTGGGCAGGGTTTTGACATTGGTTGAATTTGGCATAACTTTTTCTCTATTTTAGGTGTTAAATAGGGCTGGTAAATAATTACCATGATTTTTTATTTGGATAACTTCTAATTTAAAATATCCAATTCATTTAAAATTTAACTGTTAATAGACTTCCTGCAAAACTAGGCTTTCCGTTCGCCCCGAGCTTGTTGAGGGGTGGCGGAAAACCGTTATGGTTCGACAAGCTCACCACGAACGGTTTTCCTTATTTTGGGTTTTGCAGGAAGTCTAATATATAAATCAAATTTCATTTAGCAAATCAAGACAAATATTTTACCCCATTATTTTCAAATCAAAACCGATACATATAAACCGCATGGTTAATAATATCGCCATTAACGTTTTCATTATTGGCAATGATACCACAAAACTCAAATCCCAATCGCTCGGCGACTTGTCGGCTTGGGGTATTATGCTCGCCTGCCTTAATGTCCACCACATCCATGCCATAGGTATGTTTGGCAATGTCCATAATCGCACGCACGGCAAGGGTCATGATACCACGCCCTTGATATTCTTGGTGTAGCCAATAGCCAATCTCTGCCTTTTTTAGATGATGATAAATGTTATTTAAGCTCACCGCCCCGATGATTTTATCATCATAAATAATATGGGTATGAATAGCCTTATCATCAGCATACTGATGCAAGGCAAATTTAACAAACTCACCATAACTATTTTCGCTAAAATGATTCGCCCAAGGTAGCCATTTTCCCAAATATTCTTTTTGAGCATTGACAATATCAGCCATCTGACTAGCAAATGATGAATGCACCAAGGTTAGGCTTAATGTGTCGTTGATTTTATAATAAAACATTTTAATACCCAATTAGCTAAACTGAACACTTTTTTGATTGGTCATTACTTTGGCAATGGCACTGGCGATTAAATCATTCAAACTTATCTCATTATTTTCTTTATCCAGTTTGGCACGGGCTTTTTCAGCCACCAAAAAGGCTTGTTTGATATGCTCTACGCCACCGACCGAATTGATGTCGCCAAAAAATCCTTCATTTTCAATGCAAAACAGGCGTTCAATAATTTGCATTTTTACACGTCTGTTGCGTAATTTGCTTAACGAACGGTCAAATACAGGCGTACTAACAACTTGATAAGGGGTTAATGAGATATCACTCATGTCTTAACCACACGCTCCACGATATCCGCCACTTGTGTGGTCGTGTCTGTTTTGGCAAAGGCTCGGGCGTTATTTGCCATATCTAGACATTGCTGACGGTCAAGATTGCCCAAAATCTGTGCAAGTTTTTCGCCCGACAGCTCATGTTGGGGCAACAAAATCCCCGCCCCATGCTCGGTTAGGCTCTTGGCGTTGGCGGTTTGGTGGTCGTCCACGGCGTGCGGTAGCGGAATAAAAATCGGAGCAACGCCCACGCTGGCAATCTCCGTTACCGTCAAAGCCCCTGCCCGACAAATAATCACGTCCGCCCAACTGTACGCCTGTGCCATGTCATCAATAAACGGCATGACTTCAAACACATGAAGGCTTGTGTCAATCTCTGCTTGCGAGTAGGCGACCAACATGGCGTTATGGTTGTCTTTACCGCATTGGTGTCGCACGGTTAGGGGCTTGTCGGACAACTTTAACAGCTCTACCACCGCTTCATTGATGGCTTTTGCCCCAAGCGAACCGCCCACCACCAGCACTTTTAGGGGCGATGTATCCGCCAAGTCATAACGCTCGCTTGGCGGTGTGGCGTTGATAATCGCAGTGCGTACAGGATTACCCACCGTAACAAGTCTGTCGCCCATGCCACTAAATGCCCCGTCAAAGGCTTGTAACACTTTTGCCGAATGGGGGGCTAGGGTCTTGTTGCTCATGCCTGCAATGGCGTTTTGCTCGTGAATGATGAGCGGTTTGCCTGATAATTTGCTCGCAAGTCCCCCCGGTACAGTAACATAACCACCAAAACCGATAACCACGTCTATGTTATTGTTTTTGATGATATTTTTACTTGCCATAACCGCTTTAAACAGCATAAAGGGCAGTTTAATCATGCGTGCCAATCCCTTACCCCGAAGCCCCTGCATATCAATATGGTGCATGGTGTAGCCGTGTTTGGCGACAAGCTCATTTTCCATGCCGTTTGGCGTGCCAAGCCAATGCACCACCGCCCCACGAGTTGTCAGCTCGTCCGCCACCGCCAACGCAGGGAAAACGTGTCCGCCTGTACCTGCCGCCATAATCAATACATTCATCATTATTCTCTAATTTAAAAATTAACCCCCTATTTTGTAACAAAATGGGGGAAATTACAAGGGAAAAATGAGTGGGTGTAAGTTTTTCTTTTAGCTAAGTTTGCCAATCTTACGGCAGTTGTGTAAAATTCTCTACAAATTACATTAGATTTTCAAAATTCACGCTGCTACAAGCCATCAAAAAATTTTGATAAACTCTGCCATTATTCGATATAATAGACCGCTTAACATCCAAGCCATCCTAGCCCCAAAATTCACTCATGAAAAAAATACTACAAAATCAAAAAATCGCCGAGTTCATCAGTCAAATGCCCATCATCAAACGTCTGTTTTTTAGCGTGTTTGGCACGACGGTGCTTGGGTTCTTGTTTTTATCATTATTATCCTATAACACCTTAGACCCTGCATGGTCGCATGTCGGTGGCAGACAGGAGATTACCAATGTTGGCGGTCGCCTTGGGGCTTGGGTTGCTGACATTCTGCACGTGTTTTTTGGGTATGGGTCATGGTGGCTGGTGCTGGTCATGATGTATGAAGTGGCACTTTTATGGTGGCGACAGTCGCAGGTCATGTGGCAGCTTCGGGTGCTTGCGTATGGTTTTTTGTTGGTGTGCCTTAGTGGGCTGTTGGCAGGATGGGGGACAGCAGGCGAGCATGACACAGGACTTATCACTGGTGGTGTCATGGGGGCTGGATTATATCAGGCATTGGTGCAGCAGTTTGGCAATGTGGCGACAGCGATATTTTTGCTGATTATAACGGGTGTTGTCACGGTGTTGGCATTTGAAGTGCGTCCATCAGCATTTTTTGGCTGGTTCATGGGTTGGCTTGATGGCGATAAAAAAGCCAAACCTGCCGAATCGGTCAAGCCAAATCAAGAAGACACCAAGCTGTTTGAAGTGGTCAAGGATGACGCACCAATCGTGTCATCTGTTCATCACAATAGTGAAGACCTATCAGAGTTTTTGCAGACATCAGGACTGCGTGATGAGATACTGGCAAATACTCAGCAGGGCAAACAAGACGGAGAGTCACAAGTGGGTCGTGTGGAGATTCATGCTGATGAAGTGGTATTAAAAGTAGATAATTTGACACTGGACGCCAATCAGTTGCATGCTCGGCAGGCAGATGGGATTCATCATGAGAGCAAGAGCAAGCCGTTAGAGTTCATGAATGATGATGAGATGATTGAGGTTTTAAATCATGATTCTGATGATATCGTTGAGTTGACGCCCAAAACTAAGGTAAAAATTGTTAGTACGAATGATATTGATGAGCAAGTAAATATCAATGACAATCAAACTGTTGATGCAAAGATGGGGATTGAGATAAATGTTGATGATGAGGTGGATTTTGTCTACCAAAACAACCGAACCAATCAAACCACTAACATCAGTCGTGATAATGTCTTTGATGATGAGTGGGTGAAACTGTCAAAGGATTTACTAAATCAAGAAATACAAGAACAGGATTTGCAGATTGATACACAAGAGAGATTAAATGAGGGCATGCGAATAAATTCATCAGGTAAAGCTGATGTTAAAAACGATGTGACAACAGATGGAATGACAGGGATATTGGACGAAGAGCTGACCCAGCCACCTTTACATTCTGATAATTTTATCCCAAAAAGACCCTTGTCCGTAGAAGATACACCCAAGCAGGCACATTTTAAAGATGTAGGAGCGGATGCACCAAACCCACAGCGGTCACGAGCGATGGACACGCTCACCCATCGCATGAGCCTATCGCCTATTCCTGAGCTGTCTATCCTAGATAAGCCTGATGCCAACAAACAGCCAAGCTACACTGAGCGAGAGATAGAAAAGTTATCTGAACTGTTAGAGATTAAGCTAAAAGAGTTTAACATCAAAGCAAGTGTGGTTAGTGCCATGGTCGGTCCTGTGGTGACTCGCTTTGAGGTGGAGCTGGCGGCAGGGATTAAAGCAAGCCGAGTGACGGGAGCGGCACAGGATTTGGCACGGTCGCTTTCTATGGCAAGCCTACGTGTGGTCGAAGTCATACCAGGCAAGCCTTATATCGGCATTGAAGTGCCTAACAAAAAGCGAGAGATGGTGCGACTCATCGAACTGCTGGATACACCTGATTATAAAAACCCTGATAAGCAAATCGGTGTCGCCATCGGTAAAGACATCGGCGGCAAGGTGGTCATCGCTGACCTTGCCAAAGCCCCGCATATGCTGGTGGCGGGCACGACAGGCTCAGGTAAGTCAGTTTTTGTGAACTCTATCTTGCTCTCCATGCTCTTTAAGTACACCCCTGATGAGCTCAAACTGGTGCTGATTGACCCTAAACAGCTAGAACTTGCCAACTATGGCGACATACCACACCTGCTCACGCCTGTGATTACGGACATGACTGAGGCGACCGCTGCTCTGACGTGGTGCGTGAATGAGATGGAGCGACGTTATCAGCTCATGAGCTTACTGCGTGTGCGTAAAATCTCAGAATTTAACAAAAAAGTGCTACAAGCTGAGACTTCAGGCGAGCCGATATTTGACCCACTGTGGCGAGCGGACGAAAATGTCAGCATCAAGACCGCCCCCAAGCTCAAGCCTTTACCGCTCATCGTCATCGTGGCGGATGAATTTGCGGATATGATTATGCAGTTAGGTAAAACTGCCGAAGAGCCGATTGTCCGCCTTGCCCAAAAGGCTCGTGCCGCTGGCATTCATCTGGTGCTTGCCACTCAGCGTCCAACGGTGAATGTCGTCACAGGTCTGATTAAGGCAAATATCCCCTCTCGTGTCGCCCTACGAGTGAACTCAAAGGTGGACAGTCGTACCATCATCGAAGAGGGTGGGGCGGAGAGTATGCTTGGTAATGGTGACATGATGTTCATCGGGCCGGGCGAGAACACCCCACGCCGTGTGCATGGGGCGTATGTGGATGATGATGAGGTTAACCGTGTCTGCGATGCGTGGCGTGAGCGTGGTAGTCCTGATTATATTGACCTGTCAAATAGTTACACTTTTGAAGGCGAAGGGTCAGGGGATGGACTGGGTAAGGGCGGTGATGATGAATATTATCATCAGGCGGTGACCTTTGTCATGGAAAGCCGTAAAGTCTCCATATCCAGCATTCAGCGTAAACTGGGCATTGGTTATAACCGTGCCGCTCGTATCGTGGATATGATGGAAGAGGCGGGATTGGTCAGTCCGATGGATAATGCTGGTAAACGGCAGATTTTGATGTGATAAGATGACAATCTGCCTTGATTATAAAAAAGAGCCTAAACATAGGCTCTTTTAATAGCACTTACGGTAGCTTTCACCAATTACGTACACCCAACCAACTTGATATTTATCACGGGTTTGTAGGGGTGTGCTGAGCACACCCTTTGATGATATTACTATACAAGGCATGCTCAGCACGCCCCTACGTCCACACATCATTGTATTTGTAGTAATTTTAAAGTTTCTTGGGTGTAAGTGGTGGATTGCTAAGTTGTTTGTTAATCTGCACACAAAGACTGTAAGCCAAGGGTTTTCTAATCACACGATTAGACAGGTGCCATAAATCTCTTGCTTTGGTGGTTTTAAGTTGAGAGTGGGGTTATTCGATATCATCAAACCATATCCACCACAACCAAAATATGCTACAATAATAACCCAAGCTGTAAGACAAACCACCGTTATTTACAGGATAGGCAAAATACTGCAAATGAACATCAAAAACACAGGGTTGCTCCCTTACCCCTGATCAAAGGACAGAGCATTATAGACAGACGAGAATATCTGTTTGTTGCGATACTGCCTGATAAAACAGGATTTACTGACAGCGAACACCGCAAGCAAGAGCTAAACCGTTTTGTCAATTTCTATAGCACCATTAAGCCACATTCATCTTTAGCCAAGAAAGATGACATTACAGGAAAAACTTTGACCTTTACTTCTTGTGGGTGGTTAGAGTTTTATTTTAAACAAAATGTAAATAACGGGCGAAGTTTTTACATATCACCAATTTAGCTGACGATTTTTTATGGCAATCACACACCCCCAATTTGACCCTGTTGCCCTTGATTTGGGCTTTCTCCAAGTGCATTGGTATGGACTCATGTACCTGCTTGCTTTTTTATCCGCCTACATATTGGCGACTTATCGTGGCAAAAAACGGGGCGATTTTACAGGCGAGATGGTCTCAGATTTGATATTTTTTGGGGCGATGGGCGTGATTTTGGGCGGTCGTATTGGCTATGTGATTTTGTACAATTTTGGCGAGTTTTTGGCAAACCCTGCTTATCTGTTTAAGGTGTGGGAAGGGGGCATGAGCTTTCATGGCGGATTTGTCGGTGTGGTCGTTGCCATGTTCTTTTTTGGACGTAAATACAAAAAACACGCCTTTGCCGTGCTGGATTTTATCGCCCCTTGCGTGCCGTTAGGCTTGCTGTTTGGGCGGATTGGTAACTTTATTAACGGCGAGCTATGGGGGCGGGTGTCACATGGTGATTATGCTCATCTCATGTACTTTCCCCAAGCGGTTCACGCTGACCATGAACTTATCAATGCTGACCCGAGTTTACATGAAATTGCCGTGAAAATGGGCGAATACTACCTACTGCCCCGCCACCCAAGCCAGCTTTATCAAGCCTTTACAGAGGGCGTACTGTTATTTATCCTCTTATGGTGGTTTAGTAGCAAGCCTCGCCCTCGTTATGCCGTCTCCGCTCTGTTTTTACTCGGTTATGGGTGTAGCCGTTTTACCACAGAGTTTTTCCGCCAGCCTGACGTGGGCTATGAACTCATCTTTGGCTGGATGAGTAAGGGGCAACTATATAGCCTGCCGATGATTATCGCTGGGGTGGCGTTAATGGCTCTTGCCTATAAAAAGCCGATTTATGATTGGCAAAAAGCCTAAATAAAGCACGGTTGCAACAATGTGAAAAAATCAAATGGATACATTTAATTTTGACGGCAAAACTTTTGAATTTCCCATTGCCGTCTATGCCACGCCCTATTCGGAAAAAGCCCTATTACTAACCGCCATACTCATAAACCTTATCGGCTTTGGTGTGGCGGTGGGGTTTGCCACAATTACTCAAAACGCATGGACATTGGCGATATATGCCGTATTTGCACTATTGATAACGTCGGCATTATTATCCGCAAAAAAGCCTGCCATGATATTACACACCGACAAGGTGGTCATAACAAGACCCACGCCACACCATATCGCTTGGCAAGACTTGTATTTTTTGGAACAGACAATAACAAACCAAAACGGCAAGCAGTCTTTATTGTATTTTTATACCCTTGATAAGAATGATAAAGATAAGCAAAAACTGCTTATTTATCTTAATCCAAAAAATGCGTATTTTGGCAATCAAAAACATCATTTTGACCAACAAAAAACCCTAGCATTTTTTAATAAGATTAAATTGGGAAATATGACATGAATACATTTACCTTTGATGGCAAAACTTTTGAATTTCCAATTAGGGTTTATGTTTATTTTGGGCGTATCGGTCTTATTTTTACTGTATTTTTTCCACTGATTTCTTTATTTTTTGCAATTGCTGGTCTTATTGGCAAAAATACGTTTGGTGCGATATTTGGCATTGTCATGTTTATCTTGTTTGCTGTCATGGCATTTTTATATCAAAAACCAAAACTGATATTATATCCTGACAAAATCGCCTTTGTAGAACATGAACTTATCAAACCCAGATATTTATCCTATGAAGCGTCTAAACTATACGCCCATGAAGTAAAAGATTACAAGACAGGCAAATTGATATATACATTAGCGTTTATTTATCAAGATGAAAAAGGCGATTGGCAACAATTTGCCAAAGTAAATGCCACTTATATCCGCCTAGATGAGCATTATTTTGATACCGAAACCACAGTGGCATTTTTTGAACACTTATTAAAAGAGAAAAACCCATGAAACAATACCTAGAACTTCTCTCTCATATCCTAAACAATGGCGATGACAAAGGCGACCGCACAGGTACAGGCACTCGCTCTGTCTTTGGTTATCAAATGCGGTTTAATTTGGCGGACGGCTTTCCGCTACTCACCACCAAAAAAGTGCATATGAAATCAATCACGCATGAGCTTTTGTGGTTTATCAAAGGCGATACCCATGTCAAATATTTACAAGACAATGGCGTAACCATTTGGGACGAGTGGGCAACGGCAGAGCAAACCGCCCGTTTTGGACGACAAGCGGGCGATTTGGGGGCAGTGTACGGTCATCAATGGCGTAATTTTGGGGCAAGCAAAAACGACAATGGCGACTATAATACAGACGGCTTTGACCAGCTTGCGTGGCTTGTAAACGAAATCAAAACCAACCCCAATTCTCGCCGTTTGATTGTCTCTGGTTGGAATCCGATTGAAGCAGGACAAGTTGCCTTACCACCTTGTCATACTTTATTTCAATTTTTTGTGGTGAATAATAAACTCTCTTGCCAACTTTATCAACGCTCGGCAGATGTATTTTTGGGCGTGCCGTTTAATGTTGCAAGCTATGCCCTTTTGACGCATATGATTGCCCAAGTGTGTGATTTAGAGGTGGGCGAATTTATATGGACGGGGGGCGATACGCATTTGTATCATAATCATTTTGAACAAGCTAAATTGCAATTAACCCGCACGCCTTTGCCACTTTGTCAGTTAGAGTTAAATCCTGATGTTAAAGATTTATTTGAATTTAACTTTGATGATATTAAGATTGTGAATTATCAATCGCACGAAAGAATTAAGGCAGATGTGGCGGTGTAAAAAATAAGGAGCTGTTATGACAAAAATCGTCCATGTGGTCGCCAAAGACCGTCAAAACTGTATCGGCAAGGATAATAATTTGGCTTGGCACATCCCTGCCGATTTAAAGCATTTTAAAGAAATTACCACAGGGGGCGTGATTGTCATGGGACGAAAAACCTTCCAGTCGCTCGGTCGCCCCCTGCCCAATCGCACGCACCACGTCATCACAAAAGATAAGACATGGACGGTGGACGGTGTGGCGGTCGCTCATGACTTGCCGACGGCTATCGACAGTGCTAAGACGGACGCAGTGCGACTGGGCAAGGATAGGATTTTTATCATTGGCGGGGGCGAGATTTACCGCCAAAGCCTAAGCATGGCGGACATTTTGGAAATCACCGAAGTGGATTTGGACGTGCAAGGTGACACGCATTATCCTACCGTTACGGACGATTTTTGTGAAGTGTGGCGGTCGGATAGACAGACAGACGATAAGAGCGGGATTGGGTTTGAGTTTGTGCGGTATGAAAAATCGGCATGATTCTTGCATGGCTATTGCGTGATTATTGATGGTTTTTATTTTTCCATTTTAGCAAGGTATCTTTATGAAACATCTTAGCCTACTTGCCCTATTGGCATTCGCCCTAACTGGCTGTAACGCCATGACCGCCACTGCCGACAAAGCGATGAACAAACAAAGCTCATTTTCCCAAGAACCCAGCACTCGCTATCCAACCGTTGATGAACAAAAAGACAGCGAGCAAGCCGAGTTCGGTCAGCAGACATTTGAATAAACCCAAAAATCCCCAATCATGGGGATTTTTTATGCCATACTAGGACGTGCCTGCCTTTTGTATTTGCAATGAAAAATGCCCGTTTAAAAAAGCAGGGGAATCGCCCGTTTTTCAAGGAAAAAGTGAAGTTTGATGGTCGTTCTATCAAACAAGCTTTTATTATGAAAAACAAGATTTAGCCATTTTTCATGCAAAAACATTGTTTTATTTCTAAAAAATTTCTATATTTTAAATTGTGTTATAAAGGTTAGGCACGCCCTAGAACTTAACGGTGGCACTTAGGCTAAAATTACGCCCCATTTGTGGCACAAAGGGCAAAAATGAGTTATGGATATACACTTTTTCATCAAGCACGTTATTGGCTCGTAGGGATAAGGTATAATCTAGATTGCCCCAGTGGTTATGATGGTCTAGAGCCAATTGAAATATTATAACATTTTAAAATAATCATCATTTAACAAAAAAGAGTGTCCATGATAGACACTCTTTTTATTCTGTAAAATAAAATGGCTTTTACACGCTACTGAGGTGCACGGCTCTCATTTTGGGTTGAGCTTTGGGCTTGGGCTTGATTTTGACTTTGACTTTGCTCGGCTTGTCTTTGGTCAATCTCCGCCATACTCGTGGCAGGGATAAATTGCCCGTTATTGACGTCCGTTCCCCGTTCGGCGTGTTCGGCTTTTAGCGATTTGGCAACTTCGGGGGGCATGTAGTTTTCATCATGCTTGGCAAGCACTTCACTGGCGACAAACGTCCCACCCTGCAACTCGCCTGTTGCCACTACCCCTGAATTTTCGGCAAACAAATCAGGTAATACACCCCGATACGTCATTGGTACAACCGCTTTATAATCGGTGATTTGAAATTGGATATTTAACGGGTCATTGGGGTCTCGCTTAACCGAGCCTGCCACCACCATGCCCCCTGCACGGATACGCTTATTCTCAGGGGCTTTACCAGCAGTAATGGCGGTCGGGTCAAAATAATAATCCGTCTGCTGACGAATGGCGTACAAAATGAGTCCCACCGCCACCGCCACACCCACCAGCATGGCGATGACCCACATGAGTTTTTTTTGGCGTGCATTATTCATAACTTAACCCTTTGCCAGTGCTTGGCGTTGTTTGTTGGTGAGTTTTTTGGTCTGGGTGGACAGTTTGGCAATGGTCTTGGTGCGTTCGCTTTTGGCATACCAAATCATAAGCACTATCGCCCCAAACACTAAGGCATAACACGTCCACACATAAGCCCCATGACCATTCATGTAGATAAAGTCTGCTAAATTTTGAAAATACGGTGTCATTGCTTGCCCCTTTTGAGCTGGCTATTTTTGGCATTTAGGTAGTTGGCTACCCATGCTTTGTTGTGTTCACGTTGTAAAATCAAGGAATTGGTGCGATAAATGGCAAGAGCTGCCACCATAAAATACATACCGAGCATCATGATAAGCAGTGGCACCCACATACTGGCGGACATTTTTGGGGCGTTGGTTACGGTAAACGTTGCCCCTTGATGTAGGGTATTCCACCACTCTACCGAGTATTTGATAATCGGCAGATTGACCGCCCCAACAATGGATAAAATCGCCGCCGCCTTGCCCCGATTTTGGCTATGCTCAAAAGCACTAAAAAGTGCCATGACCCCTGCATACAAAAACGCCAAAATCAGCATTGATGTCAAACGTGCGTCCCACACCCAGTATGTCCCCCATGTCGGTTTCGCCCAAATCGAGCCTGTCAAGAGACTTAGCACACAGCAGATAAAGCCAATCGGGGCGACCGCTTGAGCGACAATGTTGGCGGTTTTGATTTTCCACACCAAAAAAATGACCCCAAGCACGCTCATGGCAAAATAAATGCTCATGGCAAGGCTGGCGGTCGGCACATGAATAAAAATAATGCGATAACTGTTGCCCTGCAAATAATCAGGCGGAGCGAACATGAGTCCCCATACCGTGCCAATACTCATGAGTACAAAGGCAATCAGGGCAAGCCACTTGACCCACGGCGAGAAAATCTTAAAAAATCGCTCTGTGCCAACGGTTGTCAAAAAACCCTGCCAAAGACGATTAAAAAATCCTGTATTTTTGGCGGCTGGGGGATTGGCTTTTTGGGTGTTTGGCATGGCTCACCGTAACAATGTCAATGGCATTAAAATGGTAATGATTAAAATTGAGAATAGGACAATAAATGGCTAATTATAGCATATTTTTGGCGATTGTCAGTAATTGATAAACCACCAACAATGACCGACTTGGTAAAAAATCTGTCAAATTCGCTCATTTATAAAACAAATTTTTCTCATTTTGCCCTTTTTACCTAATTATTTTGAAAAAAATTAAAAATTTTTGCCGATTTTGGTAAAAATGATTTGCCTTTTTTATCAGATTTGTTCAAAATATACGATTAAATTTTGATTTTAAAAAATAACCGAGAAATTCATGACTGACCGCCCCATTGCCCTTGATTTACAAGACATTCACAAAAATTATGGCTCGCTTGAAGTCTTAAAAGGTGTCTCTTTGACCGCTTATGACGGCGATGTCATCAGTATCTTAGGGTCATCAGGTTCGGGTAAATCTACCCTGCTTCGCTGTATCAATTTATTAGAAAAGCCCAGTGCTGGCAAGATTTTTGTGGGCAATGAAGAGCTACAACTCACCCCCAAAAAAGGCGAGCTTACCGCCAAAAATCCCAAACAACTTGAAAAACTTCGTTCTGAGATTGGCTTTGTGTTTCAATCATTTAACCTATGGCCACACAAGACCATTTTGGAGAATATCACCGAAGCCCCCATTCATGTGCTGGGCGTGAGCAAGGCAGACGCCATTGCCGAAGGTGAACGCCTGCTTGCCAAAGTGGGACTACTGGACAAAAAAGACGCCTACCCTGACAACCTGTCAGGCGGTCAGCGTCAGCGTGTGGCAATCGCCCGTTCGCTTGCCATGAAACCCAAAGTTCTGCTGTTTGATGAACCCACGTCCGCCCTAGACCCAGAGCTCGTAAACGAAGTACTGGCGGTCATGCGTGAGCTTGCCAGTGAAGGGCGTACCATGCTTATCGTTACCCATGAAATGCGATTTGCCAAAGAAGTCTCAACCAAAGTCGTCTTTTTACATCAAGGACGTATCGAAGAGATGGGTACGCCAACCGAAGTGTTTGAAAATCCCAAATCCGAGCGTGTCAAAGAATTTATGGCGTCTCATCGATAAAGTAAGCACCCAACCCTTTTACCGACTTTTTATCAACCCCGAACATAAGGATTGTTATGAACGCATTTACCAAATTCTCCCTAAGCCTACTCACAGCCAGCACCCTAGTTGCCTGTGGGGGTGACAAACCTGCCGATGTACCAAAGACAGACGCCACCGCTCCACAAGCAGGCGAAGGCAAAAGTCTGGTCATCGCCACCGAAGCCAATTACCCACCCTTTAATAACATGACTGCCGATGGTAAAATTGTCGGTTTTGATGTGGACGTCATCAATGCCGTCTGTGCCGAGATTAAAGCAAACTGCGACATCGTGGCACAGGACTGGGACGGCTTATTACCCGGTCTTTTGACCAACAAATACGATGCAGTCATCGCAGGTATGTCTATCACGCCCGAACGCCAAGCACAGGTTGATTTCTCTGAGCCGTATTTTAGTAATACCATCGTGTGGCTCTCAAAAACGGACGGCTCATTTGACCCGAGCAACATCAAAAATCTGGTACTAGGCAGTCAGCGTTCTACCACAGGGGCAGACTACATCACCCAAAAATATGATGGCAAAGACGGCAACCGTGTTCAACTTTATGACACCTACACCAACTCTTATCTTGACCTAAAAGCAGGGCGAAATCATGCGGTCATGGCAGAGAAAGTCTCGGCAATGGACTGGCTAAAACAAAATGGCGATGGCTTTGGGCTGGTCGGAGATGAGATTGACAACAACGACAATCTAGGCATTGCCGTGCGTAAAGGCGATGCTCTAAAAGCGGACTTTGATAAAGCACTCGCCACCCTAAAAGCCAATGGCAGACTTGCCGAGCTAGAAAAACAGCACTTTGGCGATACTGCCAAGCCAGCGGTTGTCGAACCTGCTGACACTGTCAAAGCAGAAGAGTCTGCTACTGCCGAACCTGCAAAAAGCGAATAATTTAAAACCACCCACCAACCAAAAGGTTTTATCATGAAAATCAAATACTTAGCCATCGCCTTAACCACCCTCGCCCTAACTGCCTGTGGCGGTGACAAACCTGCCGATACTACCGCAAACACCGCCACCACTGGCACCAATGACGGCAAAAAAGTACTGATTGCGACCGAATCGAGCTTTAAGCCATTTAGCTATTTGGACAATACAGGCAATCTGGTCGGCTTTGAGATTGACCTTGCCAATGCCCTATGCACCGAGATGAAAGCCGACTGCGACATCGTAGCACAGGACTGGGACAGTCTCATTCCAAGTCTACAAACGAACAAATCGGATGCCATCATGGCAGGCATGTCTATCACGCCAGAACGCCTAGAAGTGGTGGATTTCTCTGATGCCTACTTTGATAACACGCTTATCCTAGTCGGCAAAAAAGGCGACAACATCACCATTAACGACCTAGCGGGCAAAACCGTGGGCGTACAGCAAGCCACCGTCTCGGGCGAATATCTTGCCAAACATCAGCCTAACGCTACCGTCAAGGCTTATGACAAGCAGGACAACGTCCATCTTGACCTAAGTGCAGGGCGTATTGATTATATGCTTGCCGACTTCGTGCCAGCGTCTGATTGGCTAAAAACCGATGCAGGGGCGAACTTTGAGATTAAAGGCGAGCCGATTGACATCAATGACAAAGTAGGCATTGCCGTGCGTAAAGATGACGCCCTAAAAGGCGAGTTTAACACCGCTTTGGCAAGCCTAAAAGCCAGCGGCAAATATGACGAGCTTGTGGCAAAATACTTTGCAATCACTGGGTCTGCCAGTGTTCCTGACAACGCTCCTGCCCCTGCTGGCGATACCAAACCTGTAAGCGAGCCTGCGGATACAAGCGAGACACAAAATACTGCGGTGAGTGAGAGCACTAAAAATAGTTAAGCAAAATTTTTGAAAAATTGGTAAAATAAGCGTTTTATTCTATTTTACCCCTTTGATAAGGTTACCCCTTAACAAA
Source organism: Moraxella caprae DSM 19149 (assembly GCF_000426885.1). Lineage (GTDB taxonomy): Bacteria > Pseudomonadota > Gammaproteobacteria > Pseudomonadales > Moraxellaceae > Moraxella > Moraxella caprae. The sequence goes on from NZ_AUGF01000006.1 coordinate 89,204, forward strand.
GCAATACAGCCAAAATAGACAAGCAAGCCTTGTCTATTTTTATTGAACAGCCATCAACACAATAACCACAAAGACCGCCACACCATGTTAGAACTCCACGGATACACCGATTTACTTTGGCAAGGCACGATTTTAACCGTCAAATTAGGCGTAACGAGCCTGATTTTCGGCTTGATTTTCGGGCTATTGGGGGCGACTGCCAAGCTCTCTAATATTTGGCTGTTTAAAAACCTTGCCAACATCTACACAACGGTGGTGCGTGGCATTCCTGAACTCTTGGTAGTCTTTGCCATCTATTTTGGGGGCGATATTCTTGTATCGTTTATTGCCAAAGAAGTCTTTGGTTATGGCGGACGGATTGACATTGGTAGTTTTTGGCCGGGTGTGGTCGCCCTATCGGTCATGTTTGGGGCGTATGCCACCGAAGTGTTTCGCATGGCAATCCAAGAGATTCCCAAAGGACAATGGGAAGCCTCCCAATCACTAGGCATGCGACCTGCTCAGACCTTTTTTCGCATTATCCTGCCACAGATGTGGGTGGTTGCCTTACCTGGTTTGGGCAATTTGTTTTTGGTGCTATTAAAAGACACCGCCCTTGTCTCGCTCATCGGGCTTAAAGATTTGATTTATTATTCATCTCGTGCCGCCCAGTCCACCCAAGAACCTTTTACCTTTTATCTTGTGGCAGCTCTTATTTATCTATGCCTGACAGCGGTCGTCACTGCCTGCATCAGTTTTGGCGAGTGGCGAGCCAATCCCGCCAAACGTTACGCCCAAAAATTACTTAAACAAAAACATACAGGGGCAAACGCATGAGCTGGAACTGGCAAGCGATTATCACGCACTTTCCCGAACTTCTAAAAGCCTCCATCACCACCTTGGAGCTTGTGGTATTATCCAGTGTCATCGGGCTGATTTTTGGGGTGGTTTTGGCACTGCTTAGACTCTCCAAAAATCCTTTGGTGCAGGTTTTTCCTTTTTTATACATTTTCTTTTTTCGTGGCACGCCCTTATTGGTGCAGATTTTTCTGATTTATTATGGTCTTGGGCAGTTTAAAGCCATTCAAGAGAGCGTGCTGTGGAAGCCTGTGCTTAGTCAAGCCTACTGGTGTGCCATCATCGCCTTTACGCTAAACACCGCCGCTTATGTCGCTGAGATTGTGCGTGGGGCGATACAGGCAGTTCCTCGTGGCGAGCTTGAAGCGGCGGACGCTTTGGGCATGTCGCCTGTGCAGAAATTTACCCGCATTACCCTGCCCCGTGCCTTTGGGATTATGATACCTGCATACAGCAACGAAGTGATTTTTATGCTCAAAGGTTCGGCACTGGCAAGCACCATCACGGTCATGGACTTGATGTACGCCTCTAAAGTCATCATCGCCAAGACGTACCTGACCTTAGAGATTTATTTTGCTGCAGGTATCATCTATCTGCTTATCTCATGGTTGATATTAGCACTGTTTCGCTTATTTGACCGCTCATTTAATAAGCACAAAAGATATAATCCTGTTCAAAAATAACAAAAACGGCAACTTGGTTTGCCGTTTTTGTTTGTTACAAGCTCATCTTTAACCCCCAAAAATCTCTTGATATTTTGGAAAGTACATCCACCGAACCCCAAAAAATACCACAAATCCACATAAAATAAAGCAGGCCCACCTTCTGTATTTGCAATGAAAATCACGAAAAATCGCCCGTTTTTCAAGGAAAAAGTGAAGCTTGATGGTTATTCTATCAAACAAGCTTTTAAATTCGAGCCACAATCCGAACCATTCAACTGGGTAAATTTTAAGAATTTTACACTCTACAAAATGAAAAAGTACCACGGTTTTTCGTTCGTGGTGAGCTAAGCCTGCCCATGACGGAAACCGACCCGCAGGCAAGCTTGTGGCGAACGGTTTGTGTGGTAAAATTCAATTTTGTTAGCTGTAACTTAATTTTTTAAATTTAAGCGGTTGGATAGCCATTTTTCATGCAAAATTGATTGCAATTTTAAGTTTTCACTTCGCTCTTAGCTTAAGACGCTAACTTATTGATTGTCTGACAATTATTTTTTGGATTGTAGGGGCAAATTGCAATTTTCCCTTGATAAATCAATCACTTGTATGGATTTGAGAATGGGGTAGTTTTCATCTTATTTTATAAGAATATTATCAATGGTAGGCATGCCCTAGTATTTTAGCAGGTTTTGGGCGGATTGAAAAATAGATAATGGGTGGGTATAATGGCACAAATTTCCCATTATCAACCCACCAAATCGCCATGTCCGAATTTAACAAAACCAAAGGGCTAAAACGCATCATCAATACGCTGTCGTATTCCAAAGACGGCTTTAAGGCGGCCATCAAAGAGCCTGCGATTTTTCAGCTTATCCTGCTCCATATGCCTTTGATAATCCTTGCGTTGTGGCTCGATATGGCGTTGGCGGTCAAGATGATGCTTGTGGCAGGGTCGTTTTTGTCGCTCATTGTGGAATTTTTTAATACCGCCCTAGAAGCTGCCGTTGACCACACATCTATGGAGCATCACCCCCTTGCCAAAATCGCCAAAGATGTCGGCTCGTCCGCTCAGTCGCTGGCACTTATTTTGGTGGCGGTGCTGTGGGGCATGGCGATGTTTGGATAAAAACAAAAAGAGCAAAAATTTGCTCTTTTATCATAATTAATCATCAATCAACCCATCAGCCATCCGACTTCTTGACAAAAACCAACATCAGCCATCCGATGATGAGTAGCGTTCCACCCATCGGGGTTATCGCCCCAAGCCATCTAGGCATCCCCAGTGCCATCAAGTAAAGCGTACCACTAAAAATGGCAATGCCTATTTGCAAGGTCATGGCAACCCTATGAATGCGATAGGCAGATACCGCCCCCAATACGCCCAACGCCAATATCCCCAAGCCATGCACGAACAGATAGAGTGTGGCGGTCTGCCAAATATCAAGCTCATAAGGCGTGGCGATTTTCTTTAAGCCGTGAGCCCCAAACGCCCCGAGTGCCACCGCTGTCGCAAGGTTCACGCCTGCTACTTTTATCCAGTTTATCATTTGTTCATCTGTTCGTTCTAATCAAAAAGCATGTTATCAATGGTCATTGCTTCACGGATTTTATCCATGGCATTTTTCTCAATCTGACGCACCCGCTCGGCTGAGATGTTATAAACCGCTGCTAAGTCATGCAAGGTGGATTTTTGGTCGGCAAGCCAACGCTGAGTGATGATGTCTCGAGAGCGCTCATCCAAGCCGTCCATCGCTTCTTTTAGGGCGGTGGTCGTATTCTCTTCCCAGTCAGCATCTTCGACCATCTCGGCAGGATTGACCCCATCTTCTAAAAAAAGCTGGGGAGCATAACGCCCATCTTCATCGTCAGAGTCTTGTAACTCAAAGGACGCATCATAACTGGTCAAGCGTGATTCCATTTCTAGGACTTGCTTGACCGTGACGTTTAGGTCTTTGGCGATGGCTTCGGCTTCCTCTAAGGTAAGCTGATTGCTTGATTTTTTAAGGCTACGCAAATTAAAAAACAGCTTGCGGTGTGCTTTGGTGGTGGCAACTTTGACAATCCGCCAATTTTTGATGACAAATTCATGAATCTCCGCCTTAATCCAATGCACCGCAAAGCTCACAAGGCGTACGCCCTTGGTAGGGTCAAAGCGTTTGACCGCTTTCATGAGTCCCAAATTACCTTCTTGAATCAAATCCGCCTGCGACAGACCATAACCTGAATAACTGCGTGCGATGTGTATCACAAACCGCAAATGACTCATGACCAGTAGCCGTGCCGCTTCCACATCGCCATCTTGATAGTACCGCTCGGCAAGCTCTCGCTCTTCATCGGGGGTTAGGATAGGAATCTGATGTACGGTATTGATGTACGCCCCCAAATTCACCCCTGGGGCGGTCAAATTGGTGGGCATGGCAGGCACCAAATCCTTGGTGGCGACGTCATAGCGTGGTACGGCATTCGGGGCATGACTGGCAAGCACAGGGGCAAGGCTCGCCCCATCATGGGACTGCTCGTCCGTTTCTAATTCACTCTCTGACTCATCCAATGCCAGCTCATCAGCGTCATCAATCTCATGAAAGCCGTCCAATTCGTCTAATTCATCAGATAACAACTCATCAGACAGTAGCTCATCAGAAAAACCGTCAAGCTCATCCAATCCATCATCCAACTCATCTTCATCTAACATATCAGACGACTTAAAATCACGCTCATCGGCATAATCACCGCCATAATCGTCAAAGTCATCAAAACCATCATAATCATAATTTTTGGGCATGTTTTCTTTCTACCAACAAATCATCAGTTTAAATATCTTAAATATCACCCCATTTTAAGCCGAAATCCGCCCAAATGCTAGCGATTTTTACACCTTTTTGTTAGGACGTGTGAACATTGATAACATTTATTAACATTTGGTGAAATTTTATGATTTTAAATTATTTTTGCATGAAAAATGGTTAAATCTTGTGGCTCGAAGTCAAAAGCTTGTCTGATAGAACGACCATCAAACTTCACTTTTTCCTTGAAAAACAGGCGATTCCCTTGCTTTTTTAAACAGGTATTTTTCATTGCAAATACCAACGTTCAACACGCTCTAATCAAAAAGTGAAAGATTGTATCTGTTTGCCCATACGCCCATGTCTTGACCGTCAGCCCGTTTTTTTGGCAATACGCCACAAGGTCGGTTTGTGAATTTTTATCGGTGGCAAGCAGATACAACCCCCGCCCTGCCCCCACATCTCGCAAGGTTACTTTTGCCTTTAACAAAGGCATGGGGCAAGGCAGACGGCGTGCATCAAAAAAATGACTGACACACGCCACATCATCGGCGGTTATCAGACGCTCAGTCAACGCAAAATGCAAAGCATCCGTCATATTAACATCATCTGCCACATCAGCAGGCACAATGTCATAAATAAGGTCAAAAACAGCGGATAAATCGGTCATGGCAATGGCTCAAAATGGGCTAAAAAAATGGCTTAAAAACAGCTTAGAATAACCCATCATGGGGGCAAATCCATGCCTTTACAAGACAACCATAGAGCAAATCCTAGTTTGGATAATGTCCACATTATTTTTTATAAAAGCCAAATCATTATGTTTCTTATGTCAATTTTTGGCATGATGTAAAATAAAACAGACACCACCATAAACAAACCCACGTCGCTTAATACCTCATCCATTTACAAAAACCTTTAATAAAAATAACGCAGGTTCACTAAAATTCTGATAAGATAATGCATGATTTGGCAATTTCGCCAATATTTACTTTATTTGATAGGATACTCCATGAGTTTATTACAAAACATCATCACCCAAGTCGCCCAAAATGCCCTAACAGGCGGTCAAGCCCAACAGCAAAACAGCGGACTCGGTGGCATGCTAGGTAGCGTACTTGGCGGTCAAGCCCAACAAAACAGCGGTCTGGGCGGTATGCTTGGGCAAGTGATGGCAAGTCAGCTTGGCGGTGGTCAATCCCAAGCCCAAGGCGGACTAGGCGGTATGCTAGGCTCGCTCCTAGGCGGTGGGCAGACTCGCCAAAACGTCCCTGCCAGTGACCTAGGCAGTGTATTGGGTCAAGTGCTTGGCAGTCAGTCCGCCCAACAAAAAGGCGGGTTTAACAAAAACACCCTACTCCTTGCTCTTATCCCCATCGTGCTGGGCTATATCCAAAAAAATGGCGGTCTGTCAGGCGTGCTTGCCAAATTCCAAGGCAACGGACTGGGCAATAAAGCCCAATCATGGGTAAACATCGATACCGATAATGACGGACTAGACGCCCAAGACGTGATGAGTCTGTTTGGCAAAGATGAGATTAACCGTGCCTGTCAGCAAACAGGAGCCAGCGAGACAGAAGTCTGCCAAGGCATTGCCGAGCTACTGCCACAAGTGGTGAACGACCTAACCCCCAATGGCGACCTAGCCACCGAAAACGAAGCCAATGCCGAGATTAGTCAGATTTTACAGCAGGTGAATACCAATCGCTAGTGATTAATTCAAGCCATTTTAATAGGGTGCTTAACTGCACCTTATTATTTTTAAAAGAGGTACAATTCTTATCTTCGGCTTAATTTACCAAAGTAAATAGTATTCACCCATCTAACATACCCATCCCGCCAAAGGCATGACCTCATGATAACCATTTTAGCTGATGAAAATATCGCCCATTTGGATGATTATTTTTGCCATGAGAATACCACACTCATCAAATTAAAAGGGCGTGAGATTAACCAATCCGCCATCCACAAATACAACCCAACCGCCCTACTCATTCGCTCGGTAACACCCATCAATGCCGACACCATTGCCAACCCCCATAACATCAAATTTATCGGCTCGGCAACCATTGGTACAGACCATGTGGATAATGAATTTATTCATTTTAACAATATCCATTTTGCCAATGCCAAAGGGTCAAGCAAACATTCGGTTGCTCAATATGTTATTACCGCCATTTTAACTAAATTTCCCAACTCAATCCATAAAAAAATAACACTGGGCATTATTGGCTTGGGCAATATCGGATCAGTGCTTGCCAAATATGCCAAGGACTTAAATTGGGATATTTTAGGATATGATCCTTATTTACCAACATCGGACATTAATAACGCAAATTTTAATGAATTATTAGCAAATAGCGACATTATCTCCATTCATACGCCATTAACCAAAACAGGCGATTATCCTACTTATCAATTATTTGATAAATCCGTTTTTGAACAATTAAAAAACAACGCCATTTTAATCAATACCGCTCGGGGTGAGATTATCCGACAAGATGATTTATTATGGGCAATGGATAATAAAAATTTAAATGCAATATTAGACGTGTTTCCTTTTGAGCCAACCATTGATAAGGCACTGCTTGATAACCTTACCCTTGCCACACCCCACATTGCAGGCTATACCCTAGACGGCAAGTTGCGTGGGACAGACATGATTTATCAGGCATTTTGTGAGCATTTTAATTTACCTATTTTACAAAATATGGATAAGTTATTACCGCCCAATCCTTACCATTGGCAAACATTAAAAAATGAATTATTAAAAGGAAATGCCGATATTTTAAAAAGCTATTATGACATTTTAAAAGATGACAACGAGTTACGCCACATTTGCACCAATAACGTACATGGAGCGGATTTTGATAAATTAAGAAAAGAATATGATTTAAAAAGAGAATGGCTTTATGACTAATACCGATTACCGCCCAAGCATGACCTTAGATTTGGCAATGAGTAAAGCTGAGATGATTGGCGACATTCGTCAGTTTTTTAAAAGTCGGGGTGTGTTAGAGATTACCACGCCCATACTATCCAATCATGGCAATACCGATATTTTTATAGAAAGTGTGAGTGTCAATTTTAAACAAACTGGTCAATTAAAAACAGGTTATCTACACACATCGCCAGAATTTGCCATGAAAAGAGTATTGGCGGATTATCAAATACCGATTTATCAAATTTGTCAAGTGTTTCGTGATAATGAAAAAGGGCATAAACATAATATAGAATTTACCATGTTAGAATGGTATCGTCCGCATTTTAGTTTGGACGATTTGGCAAATGAATTAAATGCTCTCATCGGCGTGGCACTGCATAAAAATCTACCCTTTAAAACCTATCGCTACGCCCAAGCCTTTATGGACATGCTCGGCATTCACCCTTTTTCTGCCGACATTGAGACACTACGACAAACGGCATTACAGCAGGGCATCAACCTAGATATGGGCGATGATAAACAGGGTTGGCTGGATTTGTTATTTAGTCATGCGATAGAGCCGACTTTGGGGTTTGATTTGCCAACACTCATCACCGATTATCCTGTGGCGACTGCGTCTTTGGCAAAAGTGGCGACAGACGTGGACGGTCATACTGTTGCCAAACGCTTTGAGCTGTATATCAACGGCATAGAGATTGCCAATGCTTATGATGAGCTTGCCAGTGGCGATGAGCTGTATCAGCGATTTACACAGGACAATGTTGAGCGGGCAAAACTAGGCTTGCCAATCATGCCGATTGATACAAACCTAATCCGTGCGTGCGATGATTTACCGCCATGTAGTGGGATTGCGTTGGGGCTTGACCGTCTGTTTATGGTGCGTGAGAAGCTCTCTGACATTAGTGAGGCAGTGATGATGATGACGGATAGGGCGTGACTATTCATTAAGCTCCGCCAACCACTTCGCCTGCTCTTTGGTGGGTTTAAACTGCTCCCATAAGTCAGGGCGACGCTCTTTGGTGCGTTTGACTTGCTCTAAAAACCGCCATTTGGCAATATTGGCATGATGACCCGACAGCAGGACATCAGGGACTTTTTTATCCTTAAAAATCAGAGGCTTGGTATAGTGGGGGCAATCTAGTAGCCCATCGACAAAGCTGTCTTCTAGGGCGGATTGGTCATCATTCATCACGCTTGGCAGACGGCGAATGACGCTATCCATCAGCACCATCGCAGGTAGCTCGCCCCCTGTCAGCACATAGTCACCAATGGAAATCTCGCCATCGACATAGGCACTAAGTAGCCTTTCATCAATGCCTTCATAACGCCCACACAGCAGTATCATGCCATCGAACTGGCTACATTCTACCACCGTCTGTTCATCTAGGGTCTTGCCCTGTGGCGACAGATAGATGACAGGGCAGGTAGGGTTATCCTTACCCACGCTCCCAAAATACTCATCAGCTAGGGCTTTGGCGTGCAATATCGCCTGCTCCAATGGCTCGGCAAGCATGACCATGCCCGGCCCCCCGCCAAAGGGGCGCTCGTCAATCCGCCGATAGTTATCCGCGGTAAAATCTCTGGGGTTAATGGTATGTACCACCACCTGTCCACGCCCCACCGCACGCCCCGTAATGCCATACTCTGTGGTCGCCCCGAACATCTGGGGCAAGATACTAATGACCGCAAAAAACATGACGTCTTACCCACCGAACTTTTTGGCAAAGCCGTCAAGCACACAAGACGGCACAAACTTTGAGACATCGCCACCAAGTTTTGCCACTTCTCGCACGAGCGTGGATGAGACGAATGAGTACTCTTGGGCGGGGGTTAAAAATACCGCTTCAAAGCTCTCATCTAGGCTACGGTTCATGTTGGCAAGCCCAAATTCATACTCAAAATCACTCACCGCACGCAAGCCTCGAATGACTGCCACCGCATTTTGCTCCTTGACAAAATCCACCAGCAGCCCTTCAAAACCGACCACCGACACCCGTTCATTGCCCTTAAAAATCTCCTGCACCAGTGCCACTCGCTCATCAAAGCTAAATAACGGCTTTTTGTGATGAGCGAACGCCACCGAGATGATGACTTCATCAAAGATTTTTAAGGCACGATTGACAAGGTCAATGTGTCCGTTGGTAATGGGGTCAAAGGTGCCGGGGTATAGGGCTTTTTTTGTAGTCATGGCTTGTATAATTTGCTAGAAATGATATTAAAAAGTGCTTATGGTAGCAAATTTTTGGCGGTTTTGGGGATTTTATTTTAAATTTTTATAAAAAAAGAAAAAGCCGAACTGTTGTCCAGCTTTTGTCCGACTTTTGGTGTTTTCTTAGCGTTTGGCGAAACCTTGCGATTGCAAATAGTCCAGCATAAACGGACGCACGTCCCCACCAAAGGTCTCGGCAATTTGGGCCCTCCAGTCAAGCTCCAAACCACGACCGCCATAGTAGGCTTTAACTTCATCATTATAAGCGGACAATACGTCATCGCTTGGGGTTTGATAGGTGTCAGTTGAGACAATGACATCAAGCGGTAGGCGTGGGCGTTGCGATTGGTTGATTTTGGAATCCCAGTCAGGGTGTCCTAGACACAGCCCAAACAGTGGCACGACGTGTTTGGGCAGTGCCAACAGCTCGCCTGCTCGCTGAATGTCGTTACGCAGTGAGCCGATATAGACCCCGCCCAGCCCTAGACTCTCGGCAGTTGCCAGCATATTTTGGGCCATAAGAGCCGAGTCAATCGCCCCGATGAGCATGACTTCTGTCCAGTCGGTATTGACATCGGCAAGGGCATGATGACGATAAGCGTCCATACAAAACACCAAATATTCGGCACAGTCTTCGACATAGCCATGTCCCAACCGCTTGCCTTGGGCGATAAGGTTGTTATATTTGTCTTCGCTTAGGTTGTTGGAGATTTGGCGAAATGCCGTCCGCTTTGCCTTATCACGCACACGCACCACGCTCACCGCTTGTAGGTAGCTTGATGTCGAGACAGCACGCCCTGCTTCCAAAATAGCAGTTAGCATCTCATCAGAGATTGGCTCGCCAGTGTATTTACGCACCGAGCGGTGATTTAGCAGGGTTTCTAGGGTTGGTTTTGAGTCAAGCATGGCAAATCCTATGATGATAAATTTGCCTTATCTTATCAAGTATTACCTCCAAAGGCAAATGCTGTTTTATTAGACAAATGTAACAGGGGCGTGACTTTGTTTGTAATTATCCACCAAATCTCTTATAATAGGTAGGGCATGTCTACCCTTGATAACACTCTTATAAAATAAGATGAAAATTTAACACTTTAATCCATTTTTGCATGAAAAATGGCTAAATCTGGTTTTTCTACGTCAAAATTCTTGTTGATATTTCAATATCAACGGCAGACTTTTCCTTGAAAAACGGACAATTTCCTCTATTTTTCATTGCAAACACCAAAGGCAGGCACGCCCTAGACAATATTGAGATACAAACATGGCAAAAAAACCGTCAAACCAAATCTGTACCAACAAAAAAGCCCGCCACGAATACTTTATCGAAGAAACCTTTGAAGCAGGTTTATCGCTTGAAGGTTGGGAAGTCAAATCAATACGAGCAGGCAAAATGGCAATCACGGATGCTTATGTGATTTTTAAAAATGGCGAAGCGTTCTTGTTCGGGGCTCACATTCAGCCCCTACTGACTAGCTCCACGCACATCAACCCTGACAATATCCGCACACGCAAACTGCTTTTGCACCGCAAGCAGATTGACAAACTCTTTGGCATGGTCAATCAAAAAGGCTATGCAGTCGTCCCCTTATCCTGCTACTGGAAGGGCAGTCGGGTCAAATGCGAAATCGCCCTAGCCAAAGGCAAAAAACTCCACGACAAACGAGCCACACTCAAAGAACGTGATTGGCAAATGGATAAAAAACGTGGCTTTAAGGCGGACATGAGATAAGATAAAACCCCAATCGGCATTTTGATTGGGGTTTTTGGACTTCGCTCACTTCTTCTTGGCAGGCCCTAGTAGCATACCCATTTGGCGACCTTCCACCTTGGGGGCTTGCTCTACGCTGGCTATCTCTTCGGTATCTTTGATGATACGTTCAAGTTGGGCTCGTCCAATCTCTTGGTGGCTCATCTCACGTCCACGAAAACGAATAGAAACCTTGACTTTGTCTTTGTCTTCTAGAAATTCAACAATTTTACGCAATTTGACCTGATAATCAGCTTCTTCGGTACCTGGTCTTAGCTTGATTTCTTTGACTTGGGTCTGTTTCTGGTTCTTTTTGGCTTCTTTGGCTTTTTGCTTTTGTTCGTACAAATGACGTTTGTAGTCCATAATCTTGGCAACGGGCGGTTTGGCATCTGGGACAATCTCAACCAAGTCCAGATTGTTTTCACGAGCGGTCTCTAATGCCTGTTTTAGGCTTACCACGCCAAGCTGTTCGCCGTCAGCCTGTACTAGGCGGACTTCTTTTGCACGAATGTCTTCATTGACATTTAGACGATTTGACGGTTTAATGGGTCATACTCCAATAAAAAGATAGATCCTTATTTTACTTAAAAATTGTGGGGATTTCAAGGGGTTTTTAAACATAGTCCATATTTTTGTTATTTAGCACAAAACTTTGCTCAATCGGTTTTTAAAACTCCCAATTTATTCCTTGATAAAAAAGTGAAATTCACCCCCCATAACTGCTATAATCCCAATCACCATTTAATTTTTCAACAATACGCTTGGCATAGCGTTCATAAATATTATCTTTTCGCTCGGTGCTTGATGTAAAACTAAAATGTTTAATCTCATCAACACCCTGTTGATAGGACGAGTGATTGACATAATTTACAATCGCCTTAATAATCCGCTCAATGGTTTGAAAAGGATATTTGTTATAATTAACATCGTCCATTGTTTCATCATCAACATAAAATAATGCTGATTTGCCATATTTTTCCTTTAAAATTTTAAAGTCAGGAATCAAAGTAAAATAAAATCGTTTACCCGTATAATACACCTGATAACACCCACAATCAGGAATGCTAAATTTGTCAATGACGATTTCTTTGCTCATAAAACTCCATTAAAAGGGTTAACTGATGATTTGATGAATGGACTGTTTAAGGCAATCTATATCAATATTATCAGAAAATTTAGCGGATAATAATTGCGTTTTAAACGCATCAATACCAATCCACTTTTTATCAAAAATAATGCTTGCCAATGATTGATAGGCGGTATGATATTTTAAAAGGTTTTTGAGTTGTTTTTGGTTTAATTCATCAATGCTTTTTACACCCAATCTTTGATAATTTAAATTACTTTTTAAATCAGACAATTTAACAATCATTGCTTTAAATGCCACTTCTTGCCCATCTAAATAATACTGATACAACCGCACCAAATAATCCACATAATTTTGTTTAAATAAACAATTTTCGCTTAATGCTGTATCATTATCACTGTACGGTTTGGTCATTAAGCGTACGCCATTTGCAACCGTCTCGCCATAATTTGCCTGAATGACATCATAAGATAACCCACAATCTTCCACGCTGTCGTGCAAAAGTCCAATTTCCATACAGTCAAAAACAAAGTTTTCATCGCTAATATTTAATTGATTGCAAATTTGTTTGGCATTGTCCGCCACTTCATACAAATGATGATAGTAAGGACCACCACCTTTATCTACTTGGTTTTTATGTAGTTCTTTGACAAATGACGCACAGGCGTGATAACGCTCAATTCTCATAAATTGCTCGCAAAGATGATAAATTAAATGTCAGGTTGGCGAATTGCCGATTGAGAATGGGGATAAGATGACGATAAAATCGCCCAAAAAGAGAAGTTACGCAATGAGTATAACCAGCTCAATCCAAAAGTCAAGACCTATAAACCGCCAATTTTAAGCACTGTTTTATTGCGATAAAAAAAGAGTTGTAGTAGACATCCTGCAAAACTACCCAATCCACCCAAACACGAGCTTTACCCTAAGTTCAAATCTTGCCAATGATTTACGATAGGTGGTTGAGAACATTTTAAAGGCCTTAAACTTGGCAAAGATATGTTCTACTCTCACCCGTGTTTTAGACAATAATGCGTTATAATCTTTGGCTTCTTGTACAAGTGGATATTTCTTAGTTTGTTTTAGTGGCGTAAAGGCTTGCTTGTATAAATGCTGTATGCCTTGATAACCACTGTCTGCTAGGATAAACTTAGCATTT
>NZ_AUGF01000007.1 GCF_000426885.1 Moraxella caprae DSM 19149
TCGCTCATACAGATAATCATAGGGATAATCTTCTACATCTTTGAGTAATGCCTCATCATCTATCTTTCTAGGCTTTACTTCTTTGGTGGGTTTAATCTCTATGTTTTGTTGCCAGTTTTGTAAGGTACGAGTAGAGACATTAAGTAAAGAAGCTACCTTGCGATAAGACATGCCTTTGTCATTGATGAGTGCCAGAGCTTTTTTACGAAAGTCTAAGGAGTAGGTCATGGTATTTAAAGTTCTATTTAATGGATGTTAGGGTATTGTAGCATATTTGGGGTTTTTGGGGTGTAACGGTTGAATATGGCGAAAAAAATGGTATACTAGACAGAAATGGTGCTGGCAAATCTACCTTGGTGCGTATTTTGGGTGGTGCAGAACCACCAAGTTCGGGCAAAATTATCAGAAAGATGAAAATGTCTTGGCCTTTGGTGGGGCGTTTCAGGGTAGTTTGACGGGTGCGGACAATGTGCGTTTTGTGTCTCGTGTCTATGATGTGGATTATAAAACAGCCCTAGTCTTTGTAGAATCTTTTGCAGAGCTTGGTAAATATTTGTATGAACCTGTGCGGGTGTATTCGTCAGGTATGCGAGCCAAACTTGCCTTTGCCATTTCAATGGCGATTGATTTTGATTGCTATTTGATTGACGAAGTAACATCGGTGGGCGATGCGACCTTTAAGAGAAAATGCCAAGAGGAGCTTTTTGAGGAAAGAGCGGACAGGGCATTGGTAATGGTGTCTCATGAGCTAAACAATATCAAACAACACTGTGATAAAGTGGCGATTTTGCAAGCGGGCGAATTAACAGTGTATGAAGATATGGATGAAGCTTTTGAGATTTATAAGAAGTTGTAGAATTTGATTAATTCGGATGGGCTTATGTCGTCAGCAAGAAATTTAATTGTATTTGGTACTCGCCCAGAGGCCATTAAAATGGCACCTTTGGTCGAAGGGTTTAAAAACAGCGGTTTGGATTATAGGGTGTGTGTTACAGCGCAACACCGACAAATGCTAGATCAAGTGCTTGAATTATTTGAAATTGTACCAGATTACGATTTGGATATTATGAGTAGCAAGCAAACACTCTCAACTGTTACCTCGTCTATTTTAGAAAAAATCCAGCCTGTTATAGATGATTATCATCCGACCACAATTTTTGTACATGGCGATACAGCGACAACTTTGGCAACTGCATTGGCAGCCTATTATAATCAAATTGATATCGCTCATATTGAAGCAGGGTTGCGCACTCACAACATTTACTCTCCTTGGCCAGAAGAGGGTAATCGCAAGTTAACGGGTGCATTAACAAAATACCATTTCGCCCCAACAAGTAGTACAAAGGCTAATTTATTGGCAGAGGGTGTAAATGCAGATGGTATTTATGTTACTGGCAATACGGTTATCGATGCATTATTTTTGGCTTGTAAAAAAATAGATGACAGCTCATCTTTGCAAGAAAAATATGAGCAAGAATTTAGTTACTTAAAAGATAAAAAAATTGTTCTCATTACTGGACATCGTAGAGAGAATTTTGGTGAAGGTTTTGAGAATATTTGTGTCGCCATTGCTGAATTGGCTAAGCTATTCTCTGATATACAATTCGTTTACCCCGTCCATTTAAATCCAAATGTGAGAGAACCAGTTAATCGCTGGCTAAAAGATAAAGAAAATGTGCATTTGATTGAGCCTTTAGATTATTTATCGTTTGTTTATTTGATGCGACAGTCTTATCTAATTTTAACTGATTCTGGTGGTATTCAAGAAGAAGCACCTTCACTGGGCAAACCTGTTCTTGTGATGCGAGATACAACCGAGCGCCCAGAAGCAGTAGAAGCTGGTACAGTAAAATTGGTCGGTACATCTAAGCAAAGCATTGTAGATAATGTTAAGTTGCTCATTAATGACACTGCAACCTATCAGCAAATGTCTGAGGCTCATAATCCTTATGGGGATGGTACAGCAGTTGAACAAATCTTAGCAGTATTTAAATAAATTAGAGAATTTTATATGTTAAATTTTAATACAATTTCGGTAATTGGACTTGGCTATATTGGACTACCAACGGCTGCCGCCTTTGCTCAGCATGGCTTAAATGTGATAGGTATTGATGTCAATAAAAAGGCGGTAGATACCATTAATCGAGGCAATATTCATATTGTGGAGCCTGATTTGGATGTGGTGGTTAAAAAATGTGTGAATGAAGGCAAATTAAGAGCAACATTAACACCAGAGCCTGCCGATGCATTTTTGATTGCTGTGCCAACACCGTTTAAAGGTGATGATTATGAGCCGGATTTAAGTTATATTGAATCTGCCAGTAAAGCCATTGCACCTGTGCTAAAAAAAGGTGATTTGGTCATTTTGGAATCGACCTCACCAGTTGGAGCAACCGAACAAATGGCAGAATGGCTAGCAGAGGCTCGTCCAGATTTAACTTTCCCACAACAAAATGGTGAGCAATCTGATATTCGTATTGCTCATTGTCCCGAGCGTGTTTTGCCAGGTCAAGTAATGCGTGAATTGATTGAAAATGACCGCATTATTGGCGGTATGACTCAAAAATGCTCAGATGCTGCGACGGCTTTGTATAAAGTTTTTGTTAAAGGTGATTGTATTGTTACCAATGCACGCACCGCAGAGATGTGTAAATTAACAGAAAATTCTTTTCGTGATGTGAACATTGCTTTTGCTAATGAATTATCGATTATCTGTGACAAACTCAACATCAATGTTTGGGAGCTGATTTCTCTTGCTAATCGTCATCCACGAGTGAACATTTTACGGCCAGGCTGTGGTGTTGGTGGGCATTGTATTGCGGTAGATCCTTGGTTTATCGTGAACAAAACCCCTGATTTGGCGAAATTGATTCATACTGCACGATTGGTAAATGATAACAAGCCTGATTGGGTTATTGGTAAGGTTAACGAGGCGGTCATTGAAGTGTTACAAAAAACTGGTAAATCCATTAATGAAATTAAGATTGCTTGTTTAGGCTTGGCGTTTAAGCCAGATATTGATGATTTGCGTGAAAGCCCTGCTTTAAAAATTACTGAAAAATTGGCAGAGAAATACCCGAATCAAATTTTGGCAGTTGAGCCGAATGTGGAAGAACTACCAGCTAAATTGACAGAACAAAATATTAGCTTGGTTTCTTTGGATGGTGCCTTAAGTATTGCTGATGTGTTGGTAGTTTTGGTAGATCATAGGGAATTTAAGTTGATGCAATTTACTGGAAATCAGTTAATAGTGGATACGAAGGGTATTAAACAATAGTGGTGTATAAAAACATGAAAAGAGTATTTGATAAGTTAAAGAATAGCACTATATTAATTGGAGAGAAAGCTAATAGATTGCCTGCTTTTAAAAAAGCTTATAATTATTATAGGCAAGGAAAGCAGTTTCTTGATATTTACCATCAATTTAGGGCGGAAGATGCTTTAATAGTACATGCAAATACAATTTTGAATGTACAAGATCTTGGTGGTATAAAAAACAAAATGGTAGTATTTGTTAATGTGCATTCTGGTGAATATAATCTTGTTTTAAAACACAGGAGTGGCGCTCTTCATAAAAATAGAAAGTTAGTTTGGGCATCTTTTGAGATGTTTGGTGTAGCAGTTAGTCCCCATATTTCAAAAAAGTTAGGGTTGAATATGGGAAAGGATGGTATGTTTAGTTATGTTGGGGGTGGTAGGGCTCAGAATGGTTTTTATCATAGTAGTACATCTCTCGTTATTTATAAAAATACACCTTTTTTAGTGGTTAAGTTTCATACTACATATAAGGATAATCTAGAGATTCAAGAAATTGGATTGTTTGATAAAAATTATCGTGAAAAGTCTAAAAATATCAGCGATCAAAAAAGCCAAGAACCAATAGGGTTTGTTGTCGATCAAAAAAAAATTCATGATAAAATATGGCAACTTTTTGATTATAACACATATATTATTTACGCAAATATTTCACCGAATGTAGCGGATGGATCTTCTATTTGGATGTCTTCAATGGTGGATATTATAGCAACAAATCATAAGGTTATTCTTGTTTTGAAGGAAAATTTGCGTAGTGATATTATCGTATCGAATATTGTAAACAAGCATAATCTAACAATCATTCAGCCGTCTGACTATTCAGATAGTGTTGAAATTAATGAACAGCAAGCCTTGGACGTTATTCGTAATATTGACTTTATGCATCCTTATTTAAGAGGTGTGCTAGTTAGGGGTATTGTTGCGGCCAATGAATTAGTTTCTGATCGTATATTCAAATACCGCACTATCTCCTACCTTACAGATTTTTATGAAATGAAGGAGGGGGTGGTTTTTATTTCTGATACCCAACAAAAGTTAGTAAAAAATATTGCCTTACATTCTCATTTGATGTTAATACAAACAATAGAAATAAAAAAACAGGTATTTTCTTTATTAGGGTATGAACATAGTAATTTTGCCTATCTACCCCCTTCATTGCCCGATGCTATTTTTGATAAGACACTAAAGGTGGTGCATAAAAGTACTGATGCAGAAATAAAAATTGGCTATGCAGGAAAAATTATGCCTAATTGGGGTATGGAGGAGCTTCTATCTTGGGTTGTTAACTTCAATAGAAAAAATGATAGAAAAATTAAACTTTTTATTGCGGCTAATAAAATTTCAGCAAAAGGGGAAGAGAGAAAACCTTTTGTTGCAAAAATCAAAAAATTATTGGCAGAAGCTAAGGCTGAGCATTATACCACCTTAAATCGAGAGCAGTGCATTAATTTACTAAAAGATATGGATTATGTTTGGGCTTTTCGACCAGGATACTTTGAGGACTTTACATTGGAATTGTCTACAAAGTTGCTTGAAGCGATTGCTATGAATCAAAAGGTGATTTGTTATCCAAGTAAAATTCATATAAATGAATTAGGTAGCGATTATCCTTTTTATGTAAAAGATGAAAGTGATTTTTGTGAGGTAATCTCATCCAAAAGATCCTTTGATTCAACCCACTTGATTAATAATTTGAGAGATAAACATGCGGTAAGCAATGTGGCGAAACGACTTAGTGTTTATTCACCCTTTAATTTGATGCATGATGTAGAAAATATAGGTTTAATTTGTTTTTCGGGACATGATTTTAAATTTATCGATCCATACATTTCCTATTTGAAGTCTAGAGGATTTAAAGTTATCCGTGATATTTGGGAGTGGGGGATAGCGACAGATTTAGAGACCTCAAAAAACAATTACAAAAAATCCAGTGTGATTTTTTGTGAGTGGGGATTAGCTAATGCTGTTTATTTTTCCAATAACAATATTGAGAATAAGCCCCTATATATTCGTGTGCATTTGCAAGAAATTAATGAACGTGCTAAGAAATTTGGTAAACAAATTAATTTTGGTGCTGTAACAAAAGTTATTTTTGTTTCCAATAGTGTACGAGAGGAGTATATTAGGTTGTTCTCTTTGCCTAGAGAAAAAACCATTGTTATCCCTAATTTCGTGTTAGATGATGAGTATGGTTTTTCTGGGGGTAAAAAAGCTAGAGCAAAAGTTGTTACGCTAGGCATGGTTGGAATTGTTCCGCAAAGAAAGCGTTTTGATAGAGCTGTTAATTTGCTATTGGCTCTCAATGAAAAAGGCATTGATGCTGAACTGCACATAAAAGGGCATAGACCTGAGAATCTAGAATTTATGAAAGGAGCAAGCCGAATAAAAGAGCTGGATTATTATTATGATGTTTATAATCAGATAAAAGAAAAAGGGTTGGAATCAAAGGTTATATTTAGTGAGTGGGGTAATGATGTTGCTCTATGGTATAAAGATATTGATTTCATTTTATCGCCTAGTGATTTTGAATCGTTTCATTATGCATTGGCTGATGGTGTGTTGTCTGGCTCTATCCCAGTGGTATGGAATTGGAGCGAGGCATCAGAGATATACCAAGATTCTTGGATTGTATCATCAGATGAGCAGGCAGTTGAATATGTTATGAAGCATATTGGTAGAAATAATGAAAAATTGATTTCTAAAAATAGGAGCTTTATAATCAAAAGATATGGTAAAGATACCGTATTTCATTCTTTAACTAAGGAGATTTTTGGTTGAGTTTAAGTATGAATTTAATAAATATATCGTATTTATGTACGACTTTTTCAAGCTCAGTTAGTGATTGGGAAAAAAAAGGGGGGGTAGGCTACTTGCTTGATGGCTCAATGTCCAGCCATCGTTATAGTGCCCACACTTTGGAAGAGGAAGGGTCATTTGTTCAAGTTGATCTACCATATATTAGTTATGTGGATAGTGTAGAGGTTGTGCTAAGAGATATTTATCTTGATAAGGTTGTCCCCCTAAACTTAAGTGTTTTGCATCAAGAGAGTTGGATTTTTGTAGATCAATTCTCAAAAACCAAAAAAATCAGTATAGGAGCAACAATTTCAGCTATTCGGATTTCTAGAGAGCGTAGAGGATGTATTGTCCTTTCCTCTGTTAATATATATACAGATAGGTTGTCTTTTAATTCGCTAATAAATAATATATCAGAGAATAATCAAAAAGGTTTGGTGTGTGTGTATGCTCCTTTTTATGGTTTGGGAGGGCGTCTTTCCGTTATTGCTACTGCATTGGGGCTTATTGGAAGTCAAAATAGTATAAAAGAAGCTGTGGTGGATGAATTGACCTCCAAAGTTATTGATTACCCAAAAAAAATAAATCAATCTAAATTTGGCAATCATTATAAGATATTAAAATCTGGTTTTGCTGAACATTTGGTAAATCATATTTTTGGTCATAATACATATCAATCAGAAAAAAACATTTCGCACTATGATACAAGTGATTATTTGCCCAAACAAGCTCAAAAGGCCATTTTGGTTACAAGAGATAATATGAGATATTACCAAAATAAGGGTGAGCAATCTGAAGAGGTATCAAGAAGGCTTTATTCACGTATTATTCCAAGTTATTCGGTTATGGAGCGCTTATCTAGGTTAGAAGATAAGTTTGAGCTTTCAAATAAGTATCAGAAAGCACTTGCTGTACATGTGCGACATGGGAATGGAGAAAGATATTACTCCTCCGTTCGTAACCTGTGGGGAGTCAAACCACCATCGGGACAAAAAATATATTCCGCAATAAAAAGATGTATTGATGATAATGGAGATATTGAGTATATTTTGTTATCATCTGATTGTGTAAGGGTTGCTGAATTTATTCAGAGTAGTTTTCCTGAAAAGTCTATTATTTTTTTATCTGAATTTGTACAAGATGTTGGTTTGGGTTGTAATCACAATAATTATCTTTTTGATAAAACGCTTCTGCATTACAGAAGAGATGTCGCTGTGGATCTTAATGATGAAATAGCCTTTTCAGAAATATTGGCATTGTCAAAATGTATCGCTTTATGTGGTGGTGAGTCTTATTTTTTTGAGGCGGTTAAAGCTTTTGGTGTCTGCGACTTGAATAAAATATACTTCTTGGATAATAAAGATAGATATGTAAGAGTTGACAAAGAGTTCCAAGAAATATCAAAAGTAGATGTGATTTTGAATATATTTAATGAATTGGATGTAAAAACAGATGGGGTGTTTATTGCTATTTATGGTGAAAAATATCATCTATCATATTTTGATGATATGTTGTTTGTTGGAACTAAGGAAGAGATAATAAACAACATCAATATTATCAAAAATAAATTAATTGAGCTAAGACTTTATTGAAATGAGGATTTTTTATGAAAAAAGCCCTAATCACAGGTATCACAGGTCAAGACGGTAGTTATCTAGCCGAATTCTTGCTTGAAAAAGGTTATGAAGTTCACGGCATCAAACGCCGTGCCTCCCTGTTTAATACAGGACGGATTGACCATATTTATGAAGACCCGCACATTGAAAATGCTCGTTTCAAATTGCATTATGGCGATTTGACCGACACTTCTAATTTAACACGCATTTTGGCAGAAGTTCAGCCTGATGAAGTGTACAATTTGGGTGCTCAAAGTCATGTGGCGGTCAGTTTTGAATCGCCAGAATATACCGCCGATGTGGATGCGATTGGTACACTTCGCCTACTTGAAGCCATTCGCTTTTTGGGTCTTGAAAAGAAAACTCGCTTTTATCAAGCCTCTACTTCTGAACTGTATGGGTTGGTACAAGAAATTCCCCAAAAAGAAACCACGCCATTTTATCCTCGCTCGCCTTATGCGGTGGCAAAATTGTACGCCTATTGGATTACGGTTAATTACCGTGAGGCTTATGGAATGTACGCCTGCAACGGCATTTTGTTTAACCATGAATCGCCAAGACGAGGCGAGACTTTTGTAACACGTAAAATCACGCGTGGACTTGCCAACATCGCACAGGGCTTAGAATCTTGTCTATATATGGGTAATATGGACGCACTTCGCGATTGGGGACACGCCAAAGACTATGTGCGAATGCAGTGGATGATGCTCCAACAAGACAAACCAGAGGATTTTGTCATTGCCACAGGCGTACAGTACAGCGTGCGTGAGTTTATCACTTGGTCAGCCGAAGAGCTTGGCATTACATTGCGTTTTGAGGGGGTTGGCGTTGATGAAGTAGGCATCGTAGAAAGCATTTCAGGCGAAAATGCTCCCGCTGTCAAGGTGGGTGATGTGATTGTCAAAATTGACCCACGCTACTTCCGTCCTGCCGAAGTGGAAACCCTACTTGGCGACCCAACAAAAGCCAAAGAAAAACTCGGTTGGACACCAGAAATCACCGTACAAGAAATGTGTCGTGAGATGGTGCAAGAGGATTTAAAAGTTGCCAAACGCCACGCCTTATTAAAACAGCACGGTTATCACACCCCTGTTTCTGTTGAATAACCGTTAATAAAGGAAATTCTATGAAAATTTTATTAACGGGTGGCTCTGGTATGGTGGGGCGTAATGTGCAAGATTATGTCAAAAATTTTTCACAATATCAATTATTAGCACCTAGCAGTTCCGAATTAAATTTGCTCGATAAGAATGCTGTTGATGACTATCTTGCAGACATTCAGCCTGATGTTGTGATTCATTCGGCAGGTATTGTTGGTGGTATTCAAGCCAATATTGAAAATCCTGTAAAGTTTTTGCACGAAAATACTTTAATGGGGCAAAATATTGTCTTGGGAACATATCAAGCAGGTATTAAAAAGCTGATTAATTTGGGTAGTTCCTGTATGTATCCAAGAAATGCTCAAAATCCCTTAATTGAGGAAAGTATTTTAACAGGCGAATTAGAGCCAACCAACGAAGGCTACGCATTGGCAAAAATCGTTACCGCCAAATTGTGTGAATATATCAGTAGAACCAATACTGATTGTGAATACAAAACGCTCATTCCGTGTAATTTGTATGGTAAATATGATAAGTTTGACCCCATTAAATCACATATGATTCCTTCTGCATTGTTAAAAGTTCACCATGCAAAAATGAATGGCGTAGATAATGTGCAGATTTGGGGGGACGGTACTGTTCGTCGAGAGTTTATGTATGCTGAGGATTTGGCTGATGCCATATTCTTTGCTTTGGAGAATTTGTCCAAATTACCCAATATGACCAATGTGGGTTTGGGATACGATTATTCTATCAATGACTATTATGAACAAATTGCAAAAGTGGTTGGTTATCAAGGAAAATTTGTACACGATTTATCAAAACCTGTTGGTATGAAACAAAAACTTGTCAATACTGATAAATTGCAACAATTGGGTTGGAAAAATCAATTTTCCTTAGAACAAGGTTTAAATGAAACTTATCAACATTTTTTAACTTTAAAAATTTAATGGGGTATTATAATATGGTCGCTTATTCATTGGCCAGTAGCACTTGGGACGAAAAAGAATTGCAAGCAATTCAAAAAGTCATTGATTCTGATATGTATTCTATGGGGCAATTTGTTGCTCAATATGAAAAAGATTTTGCTCAGTTTTTTGGGTCAAAATATGCTGTTATGGTTAGTTCCGGCTCAACCGCCAATCTATTAATGATTGCAGCATTATTTTTTAGAAAAAACAATCCTTTAAAGCGTGGCGATGAAATTATCGTTCCTGCGGTTTCTTGGTCAACCACCTATTTCCCATTACAACAATATGGCTTAAAGGTTAAATTTGTGGATATTGATTTAAATACTTTAAATATGGATTTGAATCAATTGGAAAATGCCATTACGGATAAAACGCGAGCCATTTTAACAGTAAACTTGCTGGGCAACCCTAATGATTTTGCCAAAATCCAATCATTGATTGGCGAAAAAGATATTATCCTATTGGAGGATAATTGTGAATCAATGGGGGCGACCTTTAACCAAAAATACGCAGGTACTTTTGGGTTAATGGGAACTTTTAGTTCATTCTTTTCTCACCATATCGCCACAATGGAGGGCGGTTGCGTTGTAACCAATGATGAAGAATTATATCATATTTTACTTTGTATTCGGGCTCACGGTTGGACAAGAAATCTACCAAAACACAATCACATCACGGGCGTAAAATCAGATAATCCTTTTGAAGAGTCTTTTAAATTTGTTTTACCTGGTTATAATGTTCGTCCATTAGAGATGAGTGGTGCGATTGGTATTGAACAATTGAAAAAATTGCCTAAATTTTTAGAGCAACGCAAAATCAATGCTGAGTATTTTAAATCAAAGTTTGCCAATCACCCCAATTTTATCATTCAACAAGAAATTGGTGAAAGCAGCTGGTTTGGTTTTTCGTTGATTATTCGCCCCGATGCAAACATTACTCGCAGTCAAGTGGTGAAAATACTGGCAAAAAATGAAATTGAATGCCGTCCGATTGTTACGGGTAATTTCCTAAAAAATCACGATGTTTTAAAATACTTTGATTATGAAATTTCAGGCTCTGTCAATAATGCTGACTATCTGGATTCTCATGGTTTGTTTGTGGGTAATCACCAAATCGATTTAACAAGAGAATTAGACTTGTTAGCAAAAGTTTTAAAATAGTGCATCAACAATGTTTTTAAACCAAGAGACTTTTTGCACTATTATTGATAACACGCCCTTGATTTCCATAGACCTAATCGTCAAAAATCATCAAGGGCAAGTGTTACTCGGCAAACGCAATAATCCCCCCGCCAAAAACTTTTGGTTTGTGGTGGGTGGGCGTATCCGCAAAAATGAAAAAATTGCTGATGCATTTATCCGATTAACTCATCAAGAATTGGGGCAATCATTTTCATTAAATAAAGCAAGGTTTATCGCTCCTTATCAGCATTTTTATGATGACAGCATACTTGGTGATGACATTGCTACCCATTATGTTGTACTGGCATATGAACTGGTGGTAGATGATTTAAATGATTTGCCCATAGAACAACACAGTGATTATCGGTGGTTTGATATTGATGAACTCATGATAGATATAGAAGTTCATCAATACACCAAAGATTATTTTAAGGAATAAAAAATGCTCCAACCCATCATCATCGCAGGTGGTACAGGCTCTCGCCTTTGGCCATTATCCAGAGAATTGTTTCCCAAGCAATTTCATAAATTGCACGGCGATTTAACAATGCTCCAGACAACCATTTTGCGTTTAGAGGGGCTAGACTGTGCCAAGCCGATTGTGATTTGTAATGAAAATCATCGCTTTTTGGTAGCAGAACAGCTACGCCAGATTGGTTATTTAGACCATAATATCATCTTAGAGCCTGTGGGTAAAAATACTGCTCCCGCGATTGCTCTTACCTCTTTTTATGCCACTCAAAATGGTAAAAACCCTAATCTGTTAGTATTACCTGCTGACCATATTATTTTGGATAAGGTGGCATTTCAAACATCGGTCAAAAATGCCATTAGCCATATTGAAAATAACCAACTTGTTACTTTTGGTATTGTGCCAAATGCCCCAGAAACAGGCTACGGCTATATCCAATGTGGCGAGAAGTTGGGCGATAATGGCTTTTTGATCAGTCAATTTGTAGAAAAGCCAGATTTACAAACCGCCCAAAACTACCTATCAAGTGGTGATTATTTGTGGAATAGTGGAATGTTTGCCTTTAGGGCTCAAACTTATCTAAACGAACTACAAAAACATCGCCCAGACATTCATGAGGTTTGTGAAAAATCCATTCAAAACACCAATGACGATTTGGATTTTGTGCGGATTGATAATGAGATTTTTGCCACTTGTCCTGAGGACTCCATTGATTATGCAGTGATGGAAAAAACCACTGACGCTGTTGTTGTGCCGATGAATGCAGGGTGGAATGATGTGGGGGCGTGGTCGTCTTTATGGGAGGTGTCTGACAAAGACGAGCAAGGAAATGCCAAGATTGGCGATGTTTTAGCGATTGACAGTCATAATAATTATCTCTTTGCTGAAACAGGGCTGGTGGCAACGGTGGGTGTCAGCGATGCCATTGTGGTGCAAACCAAAGATGCGGTACTCGTTACTAATAGGGATAATGCCCAAAATGTCAAATCACTTGTGCAAGCACTAGGGCGACAAAACCGCAAAGAAATTGAATTACACCGTGAAGTGTATCGCCCTTGGGGCAAATACGATTCCATAGACAATGGCACTCGTTATCAGGTCAAACGCATTACTGTCAAAGCTGGCGAAAAACTGTCCGTGCAAATGCACCACCACCGTGCCGAGCATTGGATTGTGGTATCAGGCACAGCAAAGGTGGGTATTGATGACAAAGAAGTGTTATTGACCGAAAATGAGTCCATTTATATCCCATTGGGAGCTGTGCATTATCTGGAAAACCCCGGCAAAATCCCCCTTGAACTCATTGAAGTGCAAGTCGGTAGCTATCTTGGCGAGGACGATATTGTGAGATTTGAGGATAGGTATGGGAGGGTTGTAGTTTAACTACAAAGATAGACATATATAGTACCTGCAAGATTGTATTGTAATCTTTATTGTAGACTGAAATATTGATTATTCTTACACACCATAAGGAAAAATAGAAATTGAGGAGGGGCTCTGATATGAAGGTTTATATAGTTAGTGATAGTTTAACTTTTCAATCTATGAGATTGGAGCAAATTGAGATTCAACAAACTTGGTATATTTTGCAAAAAAAAACAATTCTATTTGTAGAATCCGCTTGGCACGGTTACAAAGACCGATGGAAATATAAGATTGCCTCCTATCCTGACCATCCTGAACGAACCAATGAAAAATTAGTGCATTTGGTTGAGAAAGCTAAAAAGAAAGGCATTCCCACTGTTTTTTGGAACAAGGAGGATTCTATTCATTTTGACCGCTTTATTGATTCAGCTAAACATTTCGATCATATCTTTACTGTTGATGCTAATTGCATAGAGAAATATCGTGCAATTGTACCCACTTCAACAACAGTTGATGCGGCAATGTTTCCTATTCAGCCACGAATTCATCATTTTCAAGGGTTTAATTTTCAAAAAAACGAGGCGAATTTTGTTGGCAGTTTTAGTAAACATATTCATGATAAGCGTCGTGAACGCCAAGAGATGTTATTTTCATCAGCATTAAAGGCAGGTTTACCAGTTACGATTTTTGATCGCAATTCAGATAGAAAATCGCATAATTATCGTTATCCAGAACAAGAATTTGGATTAAAAGTGATGTCAGCCTTGGATTATGTGGATACAGCAGACATCTATCGTAATTTTTTGGTTTCCCTGAATGTCAATACTATTGAAAATTCTCCCACAATGTTTTCAAGGCGTGTGGTAGAGATTTTGGCCTGTGGTGGGATTTTGGTATCCACTCCTAGTTTGGCGATGAGTGAGTTATTTTCTGAATATTGTCATATTGTGCAGAGTGAAGAGGAGGCAGTGGAGTTATTTCAACGATTAAAGCATGGTCCCTCAAAATTAGATTTGGAAAGAACAAAAGCGGGTTCTGATTATATTTTACAAAACTTTACTTGGCAACAATTTTTGGATAAGATTAAAAAAGTTGTTGGTTATAGCTAGCATTTTGCGATAAATCTATTTTAAGGTGTAAAAAAATATGAAAAAAATCACCCACGCCATCATTCCCACCGCAGGCTTTGGCACTCGTATGCTCCCCTTGTCTAAGGCGGTGCCAAAAGAACTGTTACCACTTGGCAATCGCCCTGCCATTGCCTATGTGATTGACGAAGCCATCAAAGCAGGGATTAAAACCATTGTCCTTGTCAATCACGCCCAAAAGTCCGCCATTGAAAATTATTTTGATATAAATAGCGAGCTTGACACGCAATTACGCTCAAAAGGCAAAGACAAATTGGCGGACAGCCTAAACTTTTTGCCCGATGATGTGCGGATTATCAGTGTTCGTCAAGGCAAACCTTTGGGGCTTGGACACGCTGTCTTGCAGGGGCGAGCGGTGGTGGGCGACAACCCCTTTGCCGTGCTGCTGCCCGATGTGGTGCTAGATCCTTATGAAACGGACTATGCCACGCAAAATTTGGCGTTTATGATGAATGAGTTTGCCAAAACTGGGCGTAGTCAAATCTTGGTTGACCCTGTGGCGGTATCGGACATTGACAAATATGGCATTGCCAAGTTAGAAAATGCCCAAACGCTAGAAAAATCAAACGAAAATAAAGTATTGCCTGTAACAGGTTTTGTGGAAAAACCAAAGCCCGAAAATGCTCCGTCCAATTTGGCGGTGGTGGGTCGCTATGTCTTTGACAATGCCATTTTTGATTACCTTGCCAAAACCGCTCCTAGCGTGGGCGGAGAGATTCAGCTGACCGATGCCATTGATGCTTTGATTGGCACACAGGGCGTGGATGTGGTTACGATGACAGGGGGGAGTTTTGACGCTGGTGATATGGGTAGCTATATGCGTGCGTTTATGTATTTTGCCCAAAGGCAACTATCTGAAAAATAAGGAATTTTTATGACAAATTCCACTTGGCAAACCCTAAGCACCCTTGCCCAAAGCGTCCCAGATTTAACCACCCTCTTTAAATCCGACCCCACTCGTGGCACGGCATTCACCGCTCACGCTTGTGATATTTATATAGATTATAGCAAACAGCTTGTGGATAGCAGGATTTTGGATAAGCTTATTGCCCTTGCGAATGAGTGTGATTTATCAGGCAAAATCAATAACTTACTCACAGGTCAAAAGGTAAACGACACCGAAAACCGTCCAGCCCTACACACCGCCTTACGCTCTCCCAAAGGCGAAACGCTTATCGTGGGCGGTGTTGATGTCAATGCCCAAGTTCACGCAAGTTTGCAAAAATGCGAGGCGATTACCCAGCGTATCCGCCAAAAGGTGTGGCGTGGCTACTCCGGTAAAGCGATTAGTGATGTGGTCAATATTGGCGTGGGCGGTTCTGACCTTGGACCTGTAATGGCAACCTTTGCCCTTGATGAATGGGCAGATACCGACATTCGTGTGCATTTTGTCTCCAATATGGACGGCACACAGCTAGACACCCTCCTAAAAACCCTAAACCCCCAAACCACGCTGTTTATTATCTCCTCAAAATCCTTTGGCACCTCTGACACTCTTGCCAATGCCAAAACTGCTTTGGCGTGGTTACAATCGGCTCACACCAACCTTGATGCCATTTTACGCCACCATTTTATTGGCATTTCTACCCGCCCTGATAAGATGACGGACTGGGGTATCCACGCCGATAATCAGCTTTTGCTTTGGGAGTGGGTGGGCGGACGATTTAGTATGTGGTCAGCCATTGGGCTTGCCATTGCCATAAAGATTGGAATGCATAATTTTTATGAGCTTTTGGCGGGGGCAAATCAGATGGATCGGCATTTTGCTACGGCTGAATTTGGGAAAAACTTGCCTGTGCTTTTGGGACTTATTGGCGTGTGGAATGCCACTTTTTTGGGCATTAACGCCCATTCGGTATTGCCTTATGATGGACGGCTTAAATTCTTCCCCAATTATTTAACCCAGCTTGAAATGGAGTCCAATGGCAAATCGGTTAAACGAGATGGTCAAAAGGTTGGCTATGCCACCTGTCCGATTTTGTGGGGCGACATCGGCTCCAACGCCCAGCACGCCTTTTATCAACTGCTTCATCAAGGCACGCAAAGGGTCTCGTGCGATTTTATCACGCCCATTTGCCGTTATGACAGTGGGCAAATTCACGATAAGTATTTGGAAAATCAGCATAAATTGTCTTTGGCAAATTGCCTTGCCCAAAGCCAAGTGCTTGCCTTTGGTAATGATGCCTTGCCTGATGAGTTAAAAAATAATAACGATAAGTTTAGCCAGTTTAAACAATATCGTGGCAATCAGCCCTCCACCACGCTTCTTTTGACCGCCCTGTCGCCCAAAACTTTGGGTTCGCTCATCGCTTTGTATGAACACAAAGTCTTTGTCATGAGTGTGATATGGGGCATTAACCCCTTTGACCAATGGGGCGTGGAAGTGGGCAAAGTGATGGCAGATAGTGTGTTTGGTGTGTTAAATGGTGGGGCGAGTGAGTTTGATGGTTCAACCAATGCACTACTTACTGTGATTGGAGTAAAAAAATGCACAATAAAATCAACCTCTTAGGCATTAACTTTGAAAGCATTAACACTGCTGTATTTTTGGCTAGTTTGGATTGGCAAGTGCATTTGATTGCTGATAAGAATGACATTCAAAAGACATTAGATAATTATCAATTTGACCGCCAATTATCCTTACTTTGGCAATTATACACTTCTGATAATAAAATTCTTATTAAAAATCAGATAGAAAGCTTTGAACACTATTGGTTATTTTTTGATGAAGCCAATGATTTTGATGTCAAAAATTTAACCGTCAATCCTAATAGCCAGATTATACTATCAGGTTCAAAACCTTTAAATTTTTTTGAGGATTTTGCAAGGGGTTGTCCAAGTAACTGGGTATATTATGTGCCGTTTAATTTTTTAAAGGATGGTCATAATTTTAATGCCTTTTTTCATATTGAGTTGTTACTCATTGGCGAAAAATCTTACAATAGCGTTAAGCATTCTCATATCTTGCAAAGTTTAATTAAAAACAGCAAAAAGCATCATATTGATAACATCAAAACCATAGAATTTGCTCGTGCCAGTATCAATGCAATGCTAGCGACACGCCTATCTTTTATCAATGAAATGGCACGCCTTGCTGATAGCCAAAAGATAGACATTAAAAGCATTCAAAAAATGATGGGAATGGATAGCCGAATTGGGGGCGAATATTTAAAAGCAGGGTGGGGTTTTGGTGGTAAGTCCTTGCCCAGTGAATTAAACTTTTTAATGCAAAGTTTTAATGCCAATGGCGTAGATACCGCACTTTTAAAATCGGTTTTAACGGTCAATGACGACCAAAAAGAGCTGATATTTAGAAAGTTTTGGCGATATTTTGATGGCAATATTGAGAATAAAACAGTGGTGATTTGGGGGGCAGGGTACAGAAGTGAGACAAGCAAAACCACAGGCAGTGCCATTCATCAATTATTAAAATTATGCTGGGCGTATGAGATTAAGACCTTTGTCTATGGGGTACATACTGTGCCAGAATTGACCACCCTTTATGGCGATAGTCCGTTATTTAATATCATTAATACGCCTTATGAAAATTTGGCAAATGCTCACGCCTTATTTATTTTAAATTGGTCGGATAAACAACAGATAGATTTAAATCAATTAAATGAGGTTGCACTGCCGATATTTGATGGTAAAAATATCTTGAGTGAAGATGAGATTAAACAGTATCAAGGCAACTATGTTGGTATAGGTAGAAAACAATGAAACATATCTTAGTCACAGGCGGGGCGGGCTATATTGGCTCACACACCCTAATTGAACTTGTCAAATCAGGATTTAATCCTGTGGTGTATGACAATTTATCCAATTCTAGCCCCATCGCCATTGACAGGGTGGAGCAAATTGTCGGTCAAAAAATCCCCTTTATCAAAGGCGATGTGCTTGATAAAGAATTATTAAACAAAGTCTTTAATGACCACGATTTTTTTGGTGTGATTCATTTTGCAGGGCTAAAAGCGGTGGGCGAGAGCGTGGCAAAACCGCTTAAATACTACCAAAACAACGTAACAGGCACGCTAAACCTACTAGAAGTCATGAAAGACAAAGGCGTAACCAACTTTATCTTTTCATCATCGGCAACGGTCTATGGCGACCCAGAGATTTTACCAATTACCGAGACCGCCAAACGCTCATGCACCAACCCTTATGGGCAGTCCAAGCTCACGGTGGAGTATATCCTAGAAGATTTGGCAAAATCCGTGCAGGACAGCCAAGTGTGGAATATCATCTCCCTACGTTACTTTAACCCCATTGGGGCGGATGTATCAGGGACAATCGGCGAAGACCCAAGCGACATTCCCAACAACCTTATGCCTTATATCAGCCAAGTGGCGGTGGGTAAATTAGAAAAATTATCCGTGTTTGGCAATGATTATGATACTGTTGATGGTACAGGGGTGCGTGATTATATTCATGTGGTGGATTTGGCAAAAGGTCATGTGTCGGCACTGGATTATATCGCCAAATGCGAGAGAGCTTTTGGCTTTGAGCCGATTAACCTAGGCACAGGCAACGGCACAAGCGTACTACAACTGGTCAATGCCTTTATCCACACCACAGGGCAGTCCGTGCCATACGTCATCGCCCCAAGACGGGCAGGGGACATTGCCACTTGCTACGCCAGTAGTGATAAAGCCAAAAACTTGCTTGGCTGGACGGCAGAATACGACATC
The DNA here is from genome assembly GCF_000426885.1 of Moraxella caprae DSM 19149. Lineage (GTDB taxonomy): Bacteria > Pseudomonadota > Gammaproteobacteria > Pseudomonadales > Moraxellaceae > Moraxella > Moraxella caprae. The sequence continues at coordinate 18,653 of NZ_AUGF01000007.1, forward strand.
GAGCGTATGTGCGTCGATACATGGCGTTGGCAAAGTCAAAATCCCAGAGGGTATCATGCCTAAACAAAAACCGCCCAAAGGCGGTTTTTGCGACATTATGACAGTCATGTCCTATTCACTATGCTTCTTAACCTGCTCAATCCGCTTATCCGTCTTGGGGTGCGTGGACAGTAGCGACCAATGCCCTTGACCGTCGCCATGTTCTTTTTTCATTTTCTCAAAGAAGTTGGCAAGGTGCATGGGCGATATGCCAAGGCGTTTTAGCTCATCGATGGCAAATTTATCTGCTTCTATCTCCGCATCTTGGGAGTATTGGGCGGCGGCGAGCATGGTGGGTAGGGCGAGTATCAAATCAGATGCATCGCCTGTGATGACGATGACCAGCACCCCCACACCAATACTGCTAATCGCCTGCTCTAAGCTATGACGATGTACCAAATGCCCCTGTTCATGGGCAAGCACGGCTAGGATTTCGTTGTTATCCCCACTAAGCTCGATGAGCTCGTCCGTGATGACGATGGTGTTACTCGGTATGGCAAGAGCATTTGCCCCGATGACCCCGCCCCCACGTACCAGTACTTTGGCTTTGGGGTTGCCATCTAGCTTGTCGTACAGAGCGACTATCTCATCTTGGCGAGCCTGTGGCAGTTTGCTTGGCTCGGTCAGCTCCATGACGTGCTCTTCTGCCTTTTGTCCGACTTCCATCAAGACATCAGGGGGCAGGGAGTGGGCGATGTGGTGCGATGCCAATGGCACGCCAAATTTGAGTACGCCTGTCATAAAAATAACAACAGCGACCAAGCTTACCAAAATCCACCCAAAACTGCTCTCCATGATGGAGATTTTTTGAAATAGGCGTTTGTTGTGCAGTTCAAGCCAATCAGGTACACCGCCAATCAGCTCAATCCGCTCACCGCTACCAAAGGCAAGCACCCCTGCCGACCGCCCCACGCTCGGCACAAATTCACAGTCGGCAGTCCGATACACTCGGCCAAAGCCGTCGCCTTCTAGCACAAAGCTATCGGGGCTTGTGCTTGGGCGGATATGGGCGGTATGGGCTTTGCTTGTTTTGCCATCAAAATAGCGTACGATGATTAGGCGTGTACTCATGACAACCTACCATGACACGTCAATGTCAAACACATCGGCAATCTCTTCGCCCAAAGCGGATTCTTCTACCATTTGGGGTGTGATAATCTCATCAAAATTCTCATAACTTACCAAAGACAGCGTCTCGGTCTTATAGCGATGAAGTCGCACTGCCGCCCACGGGGTAAATAGCCCAAGTGTCAAGCCAATCAGCAAGAAGTTGGTAAATTGAATAAAAGCAAATCTAAAAATGCTAAACTCATTTAGCACAAACTCACTCTCGCCAATGGTCAAATTGCCCCACACGACCTTGTGCAGACAGGCTTGGGTGAGCGGTACGATAAGTAGCATCATAAGGTACATGCCAATCACGGCAAGCACTGCAACTCCCACACCAAAATCCGACCCAATCACTGCCCCAAGACCTATCATGACCATACCACCAATAGAGACAAGGATGGCAATCCCAATCGGTATCAACACCGCCTTGTACACATCAAACATACTGGCGTGCCACTCAAATGCCATCTCGCCAAATTGGGTGTTGTTAAACTGATAACTCTTAAACAGTCGCCACGCAAATGGAGCAAGCAGAGCAAAGCCAATCATGATTATCATCATATCAATCACATCAGACACGTCCAAACTTATGCTCAAATACACCGCCCCAGTGATAAGCAGATTGGCAAAAATAACCAAGCCAAACAACACATAAGCGGCAAGCAGACTGCCCACAAAGGCAAAGCGGACGTTTTTGTATTGGCTGTTTCTTGCCCGAAAGCGTAACGTAGAACGCACAAGCCACGGAAACAAAGCTATGATTAAAAGACCGCCCGCCGCTGCCACTATGGGCGAGAATTGTCCCAAGACGCTGATGACAACATACACCCCAAGAGCGATGAGTCGCCCAAGCAAAATCCGCTTGGGGTTAGCGGTAAAGTCAAATGGCTCATCGTTTAGCTCGGTGTTGCCATAAAAATACCGCAGACGGCGAACCTTTGCCCACGGCGAATAAATCCCAAACGTGATAATCGTGAGCAGTAAATTGACAATCCAAATCTTAAAATACTCCGTCCCTGTTCCATAAAAATAAAAGTCGTATTGATACGGCTCATCGGGCAGGACAGGGGGTGTGGGTGTGTCATAATTGGTAGGGGGTAGGGTGTCGTAGGTGTTGAAGGTATTTTGGTCGTCTTTGGGGATTGACATACAATGTCCTTATGCTTGATTTGAGAATGGCTCTTGTTTTTTGTACACAAATTATACCAAAATCAAACCAAAAATACAAAAGTTAAGATTTGATTAATTTTATTGATTTTATGATAAAATAAGACATCTAAACTCAGGCTTAATTTTTATGAAAAAACTTATCCTAGCAAGCAACAACCAAGGCAAACTTGCTGAATTTCAATTCCTATTTGACAAGGCAAATCTAGGCATTAGCATTATCCCCCAAGGCAAGCTCGGCATTGCGGACGCTGATGAGTCAGGACTGTCTTTTGTCGAAAACGCCATCATTAAGGCACGTCATGCCAGTTCTGCAAGCGGACTGCCTGCGTTGGCGGACGATAGCGGACTGTGCGTGCCTGTGCTTGGCAATTTCCCCGGCATTTATTCGGCTCGCTATGCCAGTTTAAATGGCGTGGGCGAAAAAGGCGATGATGGGGCGAATAATCAAACACTACTTGCCAAATTACAGCCCTTTTTTGAAAAAGGCGAAATGGTGGAGGCGTTTTTTGTCTGTGTGTTGGCACTTGTTCGCCATGCCGATGACCCGTTGCCGATGATTGCTCAAGGATTGTGGCGTGGGCAGATTTTAAAAGAGCCTATGGGCGAGCATGGCTTTGGTTATGACCCCTTATTTTGGCTACCAGAGTTTAATAAAACTTCGGCACAACTACAAAAGAGCGAAAAAAATGCAATCAGTCATCGAGGGCAAGCCCTAGATAAGCTCATCGCCCATTTAAAGCAGGGCGAATTTGATAGGTTGTAATTTTGCCAAAAAAAAGCTATACTACCCATCTTTTAGGATTTTTGTGGGCGTTTTTATAAAATGCTTACCCAGATTTTTGAGAATTTCACTAAGTAAGTGATTGAATTTTAACAAATTTTAAGGTAGATTCCCCATGAGTAACTTAGACGTTGCTGTAAATGTCATCTCAGACAAAGAAACCCAACTGACCGTTAAAGTACCTGTTGGTACCATCCAGAGCAAAGTGGAAAGCCGTATTCGTAGCCTTGCCAAAACTGCCAAGATTGATGGCTTTCGTAAAGGTAAAGTGCCTGTGAGCCACATCCGTGCTCAGTATGGTGCTGGCATTCAGCAAGAAGTCATCAATGATGTCATTCGTGACACCGTTTTTGAAGTATTGGCTGACAAAAAAGTGCGTGCCGTGGGCGTGCCTAGCATTGATGATGTTAAGCTAGAAAACGACTTTTTGGTGTACCAAGCGTCTGTTGAGACCATGCCAGAAGTGGAAGTTAAAGGTCTTAGCGAGATTGAAGTGGAGCGTCAAGTTGCCACCGTGTCTGATGAAGATGTGGACATCATGATTGAAAACCTACAAAAACAACGCCAAACCTTTGAAACCAAAGATGGCGAGTTGGCAGACGGTGATGAAGCGACCTTTGATTTTGAAGGCTCAATCGATGGTGAGAAGTTCGAAGGTGGCAGTGCTGAGAACTATCGTCTTATCATCGGTTCAGGTCAGATGATTCCAGGTTTTGAAGATGGCATGAAGGGCATGAAAGCGGGCGAAGAGAAAACCATCAAGGTAACTTTCCCAGAAGATTATCAAGCCGAGAACCTAAAAGGTAAAGAAGCGGACTTTAAAATCACTGTTAAAGAAGTCAAAGAAGCCAAACTACCTGAGCTAAACGATGAATTCTTTGAGCTGTTCGGTGTGAGTGAAGGTGGTCTTGATAAGCTAAAAGCGGATGTTCGTAAAAACATGGAGCGTGAGATTAAGAGTGCCGCTCGCAACCAAGTCAAGCAAGCTACCTTTGACGCGTTGGTTGAGAAAAACGAATTTGACGTGCCAAATGCCATGCTGGCTGGGGAGATTGACCGTCAGCGTAACCTGATGCTACAACGTTTTGCCCAGCAGTTTGGTGCCAACCCAAATACCTTTGACAAAAACATGCTACCTGATGAGCTGTTTGAAGACCAAGCGTTGCGTGCGGTACGTCTGGGTGTGCTCGTGGGTCAAATCATCGACAAGCAAAAGCTAGAAGTTGACCAAGAGCGTGTGACTGCCTTTATCAGCGAGGCTGCCGAAAACTACGAAGACCCTGCCGAGGTCATCGAATACTACACCAACGACAAACAAGAGCGTGCTGGTATCGAAGCGGTCGTACTAGAAGATCAAGTGGTGGAATACATCCTATCACAAGGTAAAGTGACCGACAAAGAAGTCAAATACCAAGACCTATTGGCGGCAGCTCAGCAAGCCCAAATGTAATTTGCCAAAATGACACAAATACCCTAACAAAAAGTGTTGGGGTATTTTTATTTTGTGGTAAAATAGCTTGATTTCATTTGAACTTTTAAGGGCGTGCCTGCCTTTGTATTTGCAATGAAAAATAGGGGAAATCGCCTGTTTTTCAAGGAAAAAGTAAAGTTTGATAGTCGTTCTATCAAACGAGCTTTTATTATGAAAAACAAGATTTAGCCATTTTTCATGCAAAAACAGATAGTTTATTTCTAAAATATTTCTAAATTTTAAATTGTGCTATAAAGGGCAGGCACGCCCAAGACTTAACAGGATATTGTATGAGTGATTTTCGCAAAAACCCTTTTTATGACCAACTCGCCGACACCTTTCACACTGCCCCACAGTCTGCTCTTGTGCCTGTGGTAATTGAGCAGTCAGGTCGTGGCGAGCGTTCGTTTGATATTTTTTCACGTCTTTTGCGTGAGCGTGTGATTTTTTTGACTGGTCAAGTCGAAGACCACATGGCAAATTTGATTGTTGCCCAACTGCTATTTTTGGAAGCGGACAACCCTGAAAAAGACATTCATCTATACATCAACTCCCCCGGTGGCGTGGTAACGGCAGGCATGGCGATGTTTGATACCATGAACTTTATCAAGCCTGACGTTTCTACCATCTGTCTGGGGCAGGCGTGTAGTATGGGGTCGTTCCTGTTGGCGGCGGGTGCCAAGGGTAAGCGTTATGCCCTTGCAAATAGCCGTGTGATGATTCATCAGCCATCGGGCGGGGCTCAGGGTCAGGCGACCGACATTGAGATTAGTGCCAAACAAATCCTAAAAATCCGTGAACGCCTAAATGCCATTCTTGCCGAGCGTACCGGTCAGCCACTTGAAAAAGTCGAGCGAGATGTTGAGCGTGATTATTGGTTAGATGCCTTTGAAGCCAAAGAGTATGGTTTGGTGGATGCCGTGCTTGAAAAACGACCTGTGTAGCAAATGACCGATAACGGCAGGCTTATCCTGCCTAGCAAAGATGTGTAAAAGGAAAACTGATGACTAAGACCAAAGAGCCGTGCTGTGCCTTTTGTGGCAAGAAAAAAGATGAAGTCAAAAAGCTCATTGCCGGCATTGATGAGAATACCAACATCTGTAACGAGTGCGTGGAGCTGTGTGGCGACATGTTGGGCGGTATGGATTTGGACACCAAAAACGAGCAAGGCAAAAAGCCAAGCCATGCCAAAGCCAAAAAAGCCAAAACCGATGATAAAGACTGGGCGAGTGCGGTGCTACCCAAGCCCAAAGAGATTCGTGAACATCTAGATGAATACGTCATCGGTCAAGACACCGCCAAAAAAGCGTTGTCCGTGGCGGTCTATAACCACTACAAACGCCTAAAAGTGCGTGCCGATAACAAAATCTCGCCCGTGGAGCTTGCCAAAAGTAACATCCTGCTCATCGGCCCCACAGGTTCGGGCAAAACCCTACTTGCTCAGACCCTTGCTAAGATGCTAGATGTGCCATTTGCCATGGCGGACGCGACCACGCTCACCGAAGCAGGCTATGTGGGCGAGGACGTGGAGAACATCGTTCAAAAACTGCTCCAATCTGCCGACTATGACGTGGAACGCACCCAGCGTGGGATTATCTACATTGATGAGATTGACAAAATCAGCAAAAAAGGCGAGAACGTCTCTATCACTCGGGACGTCTCGGGCGAGGGCGTTCAGCAGGCTCTGTTAAAACTCATCGAAGGGACGGTTGCCAACATTCCGCCCCAAGGTGGACGTAAGCATCCCAATCAAGAGATGATTCAGGTGGATACCAGTAACATCTTGATGATTGTCGGTGGGGCGTTTGCAGGGCTTGACCGTATCATCCAGCAACGCACGGAGAAGACGGGCATTGGCTTTAATGCCGACGTCAAAGCCCAAGAAGAGACCAAAATCAGCGAATTGTTTAAAGAAGTCGAGCCTGAGGACTTGATTAAGTTTGGTCTTATTCCTGAGCTTATCGGACGTCTGCCTGTGATCGCCACATTAGATGAGCTTGATGAAGAAGCCCTTATCCAAATTCTCACCGAACCCAAAAACGCCTTGACCAAACAGTACGAATACTTATTTGACATGGAAGGGGCGAAGCTGACCTTTGAAGATGAAGCCTTGACGGCAGTCGCCAAGCAGGCGATGAAGCGTAAGACAGGGGCGAGGGGTCTGCGTTCTATCATCGAAAATGCCCTGCTTGACACCATGTACGAACTTCCGAGCATGGAGGGTGCCAAAGAAGTGGTGGTAACTCGTGCGGTGATAGAAGACGGCAAAGAACCTGTGATTAAATAAGGTGCATGAAACAAAAAAGCGGACGATGGTTCGCTTTTTTGTTGAAAATTTATTGGAAAATGACCAACAAGTCAATGTTACAAAATGGTCATGATTTTGCCCAAATGATTGTGATATAGTAAGTACGCACTGCCAGTGATGGACTGTGGGCGAGATGGAGATGACAAATGTGATTTGTTGTTTTGCCTGTATCGGTCGTATCATGAGTGATATTTAACCAAACCCCATTGGGGGACATAACAGGAGTAATCATGATTTATAGTGGAAAATCCATACAAGTCAGCCGACTAGATGGCGACATTGTCAAATTTCATTTTAATAATGAAGCCGAATCGGTCAATAAATTTGACCAAGCCACCAATGCTGAGTTCAAAGAAGCCGTAACCGCCTTGGAGCAGGACACGAGCATCAAGGGCTTGATTGTAACGTCAGGCAAAAAGGTTTTTATCGCAGGGGCGGACATTACCGAGTTTGTCGGTTATTTTAAAAAACCCCAAGAGGAATTGGAAAATTGGCTACTTGACATTAACAGTGTGTTTAACCGTTTTGAAGATTTACCATTTCCTAAGGTGTCGGCTATCAATGGCGCAGCGTTGGGCGGTGGGTGCGAGATGACCCTTGTGTGTGAGTACCGTGTCATGGGGCAATCGGCTCAGATTGGCTTGCCTGAGACCAAACTCGGTATTTTCCCTGGCTTTGGTGGTAGTGTGCGTACGCCACGCATTATCGGCATTGACAACGCCCTAGAACTCATCGCCACAGGCAACCCCCTAAAACCTAACGATGCCCTAAAAGTGGGTTTGGTGGACGCTGTCGTGGCGAACGAGAGTGTGGAGCAGTCGGCTCTGGATTTGGTCAAAAAGTGCATAAATGGCGAGCTTGACTGGCAAGCCAAACGTGCCGAAAAGTTAGAACCTGTTAAACTTAACCAAACCGAGCAGGCAATGGCGTTTAACTCTGCCAAAGGTGTGATTTTTGCCAAAGCCAATCCCAAGCATTATCCTGCCGTTGCCCTTGCCCTAGATGCGATAGAAAACCACGTTAATTTGGGGCGTGATGAAGCGATTAAGATTGAAGCGACTAATTTTGCCAAATCCGCCAAAACCCCACAAGCGGCTGCTCTTGTCGGTGTATTCCTAAACGACCAGCTTGTCAAAAAACGTGCTAAAGACCAATCCAAAACCGCCCATGACATCAATGAAATGGCGGTGCTTGGGGCAGGGATTATGGGCGGTGGTATCGCTTATCAGTCGGCAGTCAAGGGCTTGCCTATCATTATGAAAGACATCAAATCCGAGCAACTTGACCTAGGCATGAATGAAGCGAGCAAGCTCCTTAGCAAAGAAGTAGAACGTGGCAAAATCAATAGTGCCAAAATGGGCGAAACCCTATCCAAAATTCGCCCAACCCTAAACTATGGCGATTTTGCTAGCCCTGACATCGTCATTGAAGCGGTGGTGGAGAACGAAAAAGTCAAAAAAGCGGTGCTTGCCGAGACCGAAAGCCTGATTAAAGACACGGCTATCCTTGCCTCCAACACGTCCACGATTAGCATTACCGAGCTTGCCAAGTCGCTAAAACGCCCAGAAAACTTTGTGGGTATGCACTTTTTTAACCCTGTTCATCGTATGCCCCTTGTGGAGATTATCCGTGGCGAGCAGACAAGCGATGAAGCGGTGGCGACCACGGTTGCCCTTGCTCAAAAAATGGGCAAAACGCCAATTGTGGTGAATGACTGTGCAGGATTTTTGGTGAACCGTGTGCTGTTCCCTTATTTTGGGGCGTTTGATTTACTCATCAAACACGGGGCGGATTTTGTCAAGATTGATAAAGTCATGGAAAAATTCGGCTGGCCTATGGGACCTGCCTATCTGCTTGACGTCGTGGGCATTGATACAGGCGTTCACGCAAGTAGCGTTATGGCGGAGGCATTTCCTAAGCGTATGAAGCCTGATTATAAGAGTGCCACGACTGTCATGTTTGAAAATAACCGTCTAGGTCAAAAAAATGGTGCAGGCTTTTATAACTATGAGCTTGACAAAAAAGGCAAGCCCAAAAAGAGCGTGGATACGACCACTTATGAGCTGTTAAAGGCGGTGCAAGACGGTAATGCCGATTTTGACGAGCAAGAAATCATTGACCGCTTAATGGTGGCGTTTTGTACCGAGACGGTACGTTGCCTAGAAGATAATATCGTGGCAAGTGCAGGCGAGGCAGACATGGCGATGCTCATGGGGCTTGGTTTCCCGCCGTTTCGTGGTGGTCCGTGTCGCTACATTGACCAAGTGGGCGTAAAAGAATTTGTCGCCTTGTGCGATAAATACGCTCATCTGGGCAAGGCGTATGAAGCTCCGCAACTCTTGCGAGACATGGCAGAGCGTGGCGAGAGTTTTTATTGATTTCGGGGCGAAAAATGTACGGTGTGATTTTTAACTTAACCAACAATGACGAAACGCTATTAAAAGAAGTGGACGAATTGTTTACTCAATTTGGCTTTGAAAAAAGCGTGTCGGCGTGTTTTTATGTTAATCAAAATGAGAATTTGGAAACTTTGTCCAAGTTAATGGTAAAACTTAACAGAAACAAAGAATTTGCCAATGTAATCACCGACATTAAAGCCTTTAAAATTTCCCAATGGTCTGACTTTACCCATTTTGTCAAAAAGGAGGCGATATGATAGACCTACCCCCAAATCTACCCCAAGAAGTGCGTGCGGTATTGCCGATAATGGCAAGTTTGGATTTGCAAAAGCGAGCGAGCATTGCCCAGTTTTTATTGGCAAGTGACAGCGACAGTAAGCCCAAAATAAGCCGGCTTGGGGCAGACAGTTTGGGGGTGGCGTATGTCAGCGATGATTTTGATGATGAGTTGGGCGATGAATTTTGGTTTGGCGAGAAGGCGTAATGGCTTATTTAATTGATACCCATATTTATATTTGGGCGGATAATGAGCCTGAGAAATTAAGCCTGATTGCCAAGTCAATTTTGGATAATCCCAATCATACCATTTATTTGAGTATGGTAACTTTGTGGGAATTGCAAATCAAAACATAATTGGGCAAATTACAGCTCAATACGCCTTTAAAACAAGCCATTGATTTTATTAAAGAAAATAATCTTTATAAAATTTTGCCAATTAAAGAGCGTGATATTTTGGGATTGCAACGATTGCCTTTTCATCACAAAGACCCTTTTGACAGATTGCTTATTTCCCAAGCAATGAGCCATCAATTAACTTTTATAACGGTTGATGAAAATATTGTTAAATACGATGTGAAATGTATTTTCTAAACTAAAACTTTTTAAGGAAAAAACCATGACAACCCTATCTCCAACAGACGTAGTGATTATAGACGGCGTACGTACCGCCATGGGCAAATCCAAAAACGGTATGTTCCGCAATGTGCGAGCCGAGACCCTATCGGCAGAGCTGATGAAAGCCTTAATCAAGCGAAATGATTTTGACCCCAATGACATCGAGGACGTAATCTGGGGCTGTGTCAATCAAACCTTGGAGCAAGGCTGGAACATCGCTCGCCACGCAAGCCTATTGGCAGGCATTCCAAAGCACGTCGCAGGACAAACGGTAAACCGCCTATGTGGTTCGTCCATGCAAGCCCTACACACCGCCGCCGCCCAAATCATGACCCATCAAGGCGACATTTTTATCATCGGGGGCGTGGAACATATGGGGCACGTTGCCATGATGCACGGTGTGGACATCAACCCCAGTAGCTCAAAGCACATCGCAAAAGCGTCCAACATGATGGGGCTAACTGCTGAGATGCTTGGGCGTATGAATGACATTACACGAGCCGAGCAGGACGAATTTGCCCTAGGCTCACATGTCAAGGCAACCAAAGCCACCCAAGAAGGACGGTTTGATAAAGAAATCGTGGGCGTGGAAGGGCATGATGAGCAGGGCAATTTGCAACTATGCACGGTGGACGAAGTCATTCGTTTTGATGCTAATTTAGAGAGTCTACAAAAACTCAGACCCGTATTTGACCCTATAAACGGCACGGTAACGGCAGGTTCATCGTCCGCCCTATCAGACGGTGCGTCCGCCATGCTTATCATGTCGGCAGGCAAGGCCAAGGAGCTTGGGCTAGCCCCACGAGCGGTCATCCGCGCCATGGCGGTGGCAGGGTGCGATGCGGCGATTATGGGTTATGGTCCTGTCCCTGCCACGCAAAAGGCGCTAAAACGAGCAGGGCTGTCTATCGGCGACATTCAAACGGTGGAGCTAAACGAAGCATTCGCCGCCCAAGGCTTGTCGGTACTCAAAGGCTTGGGGCTGTATGACAAGCAAGACATTGTCAATCACAATGGCGGGGCGATTGCCCTAGGACACCCCTTAGGCTGTTCGGGGGCAAGAATTACCACCACGCTTTTGAACGTCATGGAGCAACAAGACACCCAAATCGGACTTGCCACCATGTGTATCGGACTAGGGCAGGGGATTGCGACTGTGATTGAGAGGGTGTGATTGATCGCCACAACCGAGCCGATAAAAAACCGAATGGAAAATCGCCATTCGGTTTTGTTTTAGCCAACGATTTGCATGAGCCTTTCAAAGCTATCCACCACGTCATATTTGACCTGACCGCCTTGCTCGTTTAGTGTCTCAAAAAAACGTCTGGCACTGTCAATTTTGTGCTTTTCGTCCGTTCTTAGACTACCCTCTTTATGCGAGCCTTTGGTTTCGGCAACAAAATACACATGGCGTACCGCCCCATGACGAAACGCAATCGCCCAATCAGGATTGTAGCCACCAAAGGGCGTGGGAATTTGAAATTTGTCGGGCAATTTGGCATAAACCGCTACTTCGTCCGCACCGTCTAAGGCTTTGGCGAATTTTTGTTCAATTTCAGAATCAGTAGGCACATAGTCCAAGACGTGCTTGGTTGCCAAAAAACTGTCTTTGTTGATTGGTGTATTTGCCATAAAAATCTCATTGGTCTTGTGGCGTTTGTCCAGCAGATGATAACTAAGATTCTGCACGAGCATGACCGCTTGGGTGTCATTGATAAGCTGACTGACTTTATTGATAAAGCTCTCGGGATTGTATTTGTACTGCAAAAACACCACAGGCGATATGCCTTGCAAAATCTCCACCACTGTTTTGCGAGTTAGATTGGTCTTTTTGGCGACATCGCCCACAAGGTCGTAGCGTAGTGTGGTCGTCATGGCAATATCGGCACGCACTCGTTTGGTGGTGGCATTGTCAAAGGCTTGGCTGCTGTCTAAGTCGGACAAAGACAAAGAATCCTTTTGACTGCTTTGGGCGATGGTATAGCTTAGTTTTGGTACAAACTGATTGCCAAGCGTTCTGTTCTCAGTTTCTATCGCTCGTATGCTTTGGTGGATAAGTTTGTCGCTGTCTAGGCGAATTTGAAATGTGGCTTTTTGGTTGATGGTCTGCCACAACGCCAAAAATTCTTGCTTAGCAAGGTTGGCATTGCTGGGATTTGTGATTTTAGCATCGCTGTTGTCAATCATATTATCCAAAGCGGACGCATCAAGCACGCTGTCAATCAGCCCAAATACCGCCTGTGCCTTGTCCGCCAAATTCTCAGGTAACGCAGGTAATTCCCCTGCACTTTTGGCGTCTTGATAACTTGGCAATAGATAGTCGTTGTCATCAATAAAATCATGCTTTGACAGATACTTATGAATCTGCTTTGCCTCGGTCTCGCTGATGATGTGCTGTTGCCCATGAACCCTTAGCACTTTGCCCTTAAAAAATTCTGGCGTGGCTTGGCTTGTTCTTGATGTCAGGCTTTGGCGAATCTCGCTTTGCAAATTTTTGGCAAAGTCGGTATAGCTTTCGTTGGTTACGACTGTTAAGTTATTGATTTTGTGAACGTCCGATAAACCACCAAAAAAATTGCTGTCCATACGCACGCCGTCTTTATTGACTGCCAAACGCAGTCCACGCCCCACCTCTTGTCGTCTGGATATGGTGTTGTCGGAGTGTTTTAGGGTGCAGATGACAAACACATTGGGATTGTCCCAGCCCTCACGTAAGGCAGAATGGCTAAAAATAAAACGGGTCGGCTCATCAAAGGACAGCAGACGCTCTTTGTCTTTTAAAATCAGCTCATAAGCATCCTTATCATCGGAAGTATATTCCTCTGATTTTTTGATTTGGGGGTCGGTCAGTCGTTTGGACTTTTTGTCCACGCTAAAATAGCCGTTGTGCGTTTGGCTTGTGGCGATACCACGCAAATATTCCTGATAAGGGTCGTTTTGTAAATTCAAATCTAAATACGCCTCTACCGCCTTGTCGTATTCTTGCTCAAAAATCTTGGCATATTCGCCTGCTACTGATTGATTATTTTCATCATACAAGCGGTATTTGGCGACTTCATCAATAAAAAACAGACTTAGCACCTTAATGCCTTGGCGATACAGCAACGCCTCTTTTTCTAAATGAGCCAAAATACACTCACGAATCTGAATGGTACGCAACGTGGTCTCGCCCACATCGCCCACCGCCTGCCCAAGGGCAACCGACACGCCATTGGCAAACTCAATCACGCCAATCCGTGCATCTATCTCCGAGACGATGTAGCCACGGTACTGCTCAGACTCGCCTGATAGCGTGTACAAATCATCGCCCTTACCCACTTTGCGGACGGCTCGCCTAAACCCTGTGGCAGATTTGATTTCAAGTTCAAGCTGGGCGGTGGGGGCGGATGTTGAGATGTTGATACGCTGTAAGTACAAGTAGCCATTGACCCCTGACAGTCCTTTGACTTCTATGCCTTTGACCGTGATTTTTTTGACAAGTCGCCCATTATAAGCATCCAAAGCGTCCAGTCTATGCACAAGGTTGTACTGTTTTTTGTGGGTGGCGGAGTATCGCAGGATAAACAAAGGCTTGAAATTAGCAAGCGATGACAACGTCTTGTCAGCTTGCATTTTTTGCGGTTCGTCTAGGATAAGAATGGGACGGTTTTTGGCGATGACATCAATGGGACGGCGAGAACCAAAGTCATCAAGCTCATCATAAATCCGTCTGTTGTCTTTGCCTGTGGCGTTAAAGGCTTGCACGTTGATGACCATGACGCTTATCTCGTTGGTGGCACTAAACGTATCTAATTGGTGTAAGTTTTTTGAGTCATAAATAAAAAAGCGTATCTTTTTGTGATACTCTTCATAAAAATGCTCTGCCGTCATCTGCAACGTCTTGTACACGCCCTCACGAATGGCAATGCTTGGCACCACGATGATAAATTTGCCCCAACCATAGCGGGCATTTAGCTCAAACATCGTACGAATATAGCAATACGTCTTGCCTGTGCCTGTCTCCATTTCCACATCAAGGTTTATCATCGCCCCTGTCAGATTGGCAGGTTTGCCTTTTTCTTTGTCACTATTGATAAGCTCGTCAGATAGGGGTAGGTTTTGTGTACGCTGAACGGCTTGGATATTGGCGAGAATGTGGCATGAGTCAGCCAAGGGAGCATTGGCAAAGCCCGTCTCGTCTATCTCATCAAAACTGCCTTGGGTTGCCCCAAACAGTTGCCCTTGTCCTACGCCCTGCATACCCACATCACGGCGGTATGACAGCCCCGACTGATATGGCTGTCCGACAAAGCAATCACTCACAGCACTAACCGCCTTGTGCTGATAAGGCAAGGCATTAAAACGGATTTTCATCTTGCTCTCCTAAATAAATCTCACGTCCGTCTGTGCTGACAACTGCCCAAACCGCTCTTTGATGTTGGTTTTGTCTTGGTCGTAGGTGATGGCACGCTCCGATGACACAAAACGCAGTGCAGCGACTTTGGCAACTTCATCAACGATAGTGGTGCTAAGTCCGTCAAAGCACGCCACAAGCGAATTGCCTGCCACAAAATACACGCTCTGTCCGTCTATGGTGCGACAGTCAATCGGTAGCGACAACGGCACGCCAAAATCTAACATGACTTGAAACAACAAATCCTCGTCCGTGCGGTCGTCCTTGATGTGGCTTGTCATCTCAACCAAATCCGCCTGAGTTAGGGCATGGGGCTGGTAATACACGTCTTTCATGTTGGAGCTGTCTATTTTTAGGACACGAAAGCCTGTATCCACATGGGGGTGGTCGGTGCTGATTTTTGCTCCTGCTCGGCGGATACGTTCTTTGCTAATCTCGGCAATGGTGGCAAACCCTGCCTTATGAGCCTCTGATTTGACATCGGTAGGCTCGGGCAGTTGCACCATGATAAATTTGCGATTGCCTCCGTCCTCGGCATTAAGTTGCATAACCGCATGGGCGGTCGTGGCAGATCCTGCAAAAAAGTCTAGGATTAGGGCGTTTTTGTCCTGTGAAGATATTCTTATTAAACGCTCAATCAAATCAACGGGTTTTGGGTAGTCAAATAATTTTTGATTATCAAAAAGAGACTTTACTAATCGTGCACCTGTATCATTTTTTATGTCTTCAAGCCAAGTGGAAAAAAGTTTTAGTCCGCTAGCCTCATCTTTGTAGACTTTTTCATAAGCAATCCACTCATTGCTATCCTTTTTAACAAATTCAACTTTATTGCTATTGATAGCTTCTTGCATTGTTGATTTCCCCCAACGCCAACAACCTTCTTCATTGGCTGTTAACATTGGATATACATCTGACCCATCGGGAGCTGTAATTGCATAAAATAAATTAGGTCTATCTGAACGTTTGCTATTTTCTCCCCATTTTCTTAATAGCTGTGTCTTGTACTCACGCCCTTGCTCATCTACTTTGTTAAAGCCCGAAAGTTCTTGAATATCCTTACCAACTTTAAGATGTCTAACATCTTTGGCAATCATTAGAATAAATTCATGAGTAATTGCCAGATGTGAACTATCCTGCCTGCCTCCACTTCCTTTTCTTAAAATACTAGCAACAAAATTATCCGCCCCAAACACTTCATCACATAAGCGTTTTAAATTTGCCTGTTCATTGTCATCAATACTGATAAAAATCACACCGTCATCTGCCAAAAGATTTCTGGCAAGTTTTAGCCGTGCATACATCATAGACAGCCAGTCGGAGTGAAAGCGTCCATTGCTTTCGGTGTTGATGGTTAGGCGGTTGCCGATGTCGTCATATTGCTCGGATTTGGCAAGGTAGTCCTCGCTGTCGGTGGCAAAGTCGTCATTATAGATAAAGTCGTTGCCGGTGTTATAAGGCGGGTCAATGTATATCATCTTAACCGCCCCAAGGTAGGTGTCTTGGAGCAGTTTTAGGGCGTCTAGGTTGTCGCCCTCTATAAAAAGATTTTGGGTGGTGTCAAACTGCACGCTCTCATCTTTGTATGGTCGTAAGGTCTTGTAAATGGGGCGGTTAGCGGTGAGTATTGCCTCACGTTTGCCCACCCAATCTAGACGGTAGCGTTCTTGACTGCCCTCCACGATGGACGATGACAGCTCTTGGCGAAGTAGCTCAAAGTCAATGGCAGGGGCGGTGTTGCCGTGTTCGTCTGTGTGTTCGGTGAGCACGTTTGGAAACAGCTCGGCGATTTTGGCGATGTTTTGGCAGGTTAGGTCGGGAGAGTGGAGTTTTAGGGTCATGGGAAATCCTTGGGGTTGGTACTTATTACATGTACTTATTACATGTACTTATTACATGTACTTATTACATGTACTTATCATGTTGTGCTAAGAAAAGTTTGCCTTGTTCGGTGGTGAAGTAGGTTTGTTTTTTGCTGTTTGGGCTTTCTGGAAAGCTAAATGCCAAAAACCCACGCTTTACAAGCTCAGAGATGTAGCGATTTCTAATGCCGTCTTTGTTTTTTTGTAAAAAATGTGCAATTTGGGCAGATGATAAGGGCTGTTCTGCACACAAAGACAGTATTTGTTCCTGTGTTTGTTGCTTGACGTTTAGTGGCGTCGGTAGTATGTCTGTTGGATTAACTCCGGCATTGGGCTTGTTAAGTCCGGTGTTGGGGTTGGTGGTTGTGATGATAGAGCCGTCCGTTTTGGCGTTAGGTGTGCCAATCGGGGCATCCAAGGGTGTGTCGGATAAGCTAAATAAGTCGGTAGGGTTGGTGTCTGCTAGCCTATAAACTGTACCTGTCCCTTTACCTGACTTTTGGAGCATGTTTTTTTGTATCAACTGTCTAAGCAGTTTGGTAATGTCTGTGGGGTGTATGCCCAAGAGCTTTTGTAGGCGTGTATTGGTGCTGGTTGTTTCCATTTTTATGGTAGCCAGCACCACTCTTTCATCTTGGTTAAGTGTGTCAAACGTGTGTCCGAACTGTATCATCAAATCGTTAATGATGTTTTGGGGGTATAGACTGGCGATTTTTAATTTGACAAGGGTTTGGTGATTGGGTTCTCGTCTTTCTTCAAAGGTGGGTTTTTGCCAATGTTGTTCCGCCCAACTGTCGTGAATGATTTGAATGCCCGTGCCTGCTTGCTCACAAGCCTTAATAAGGCGGAACATCTGCTGTAATTTTCGGTTGCGACAGTCGCTACTGCCAGTATGTTCTAGGGCATACTGGGCAGAAATACGCATGGTGCCAGGGTTGGAAAAGCAAAACTCATGTTCGTATTTTTCTACCAAAATAGGCATGCGGTCGGCATAATTGGCGTGAATGAGACAGTTGACCAACGCCTCTCGTAGAGCGTTATGTACAGGCGTTTCATCTTGGCGTATGCCGTCTTTTAGGGCAAATGGCACATCTAGCCCTTGCGGTAAACGGTAGGCAACATGGCGATAAAAGTCAAAAAGATTGCCTGACCAGTTGCCGTCTAGGGCTAGGCGATGGCTCCAACGGGGGTTGTCATTCAGATGTTCTCTATAATCCACAAAATAATTGGGGAAAATATCCTGAATGGCAGACAATTGCCCAAACATCAACAGACCTGCTTTGGTAATGCCACCAATCTTTTTTGAGCGGTTGACGCCATAGGCTCCGATTTGTTGCAAAAACTTTTGGGTATCGTAGCTGTTAAAGGATGAGTTGGGGTTTAGATTGGTATAGATTTGGCGATAGTCTTGTACAGAAGTTAAATCCAAATCATCAAGTGTATAATGTTCTAACACTTCATCATCACGATTTTCCAATTGTTTTTCAGCGATGAGCAGATTTACTTTGTCATCATCTAGCCGATAATCGCCCTCATGTTGGCGAATAAAGGTGTTGCCATAAGGATTTTCGGTTAAATGAACAGGTTGTTGGGTGCGTTTGGCTCGGGGGACGGCTACTAGCATGACCGTTTTGTCATCAATTTGCCATTCGTGTATATCACTGTCGCTCAAAAGATTGGTGCTAACTTTCTTTTTGTTGTTTAGATTGTCAAAAAGCTCTTTTTTGACTTTGGCAACATCGACAATGCCTTGTACCTCAAACTGCCCATTTTTTTCTTTGACACCAAGCACAACCACACCGCCATTGGTGTTGGCAAAAGCACTGTAACTTTCCCAAAAAGCACTGGGCAAACCGCCTCTGCCGTCTTTTCCTGTGGCAAGTTTACATTCTATTTCTATGCTTTCTTGTAGTATGTCTAAGTGGTTGCTGTCAATGCTATTGATGATGTCATTGATAAGATAGTGAGTGTTCATTGTGATAAGTTATGATTGGGTGAATTGTGCTATTTTACACCAAATTAAGCTGTCTTTGTATGGCTTGTATCTCACTGTTGATTTGTACTTTGCGATTGAACTGTTTTTCTTTGGCAAGTTTGGCGGTGAGTTTGGTCAGCTGTTTTTGTAGCTGGTGAGTTTGGCGTGCTTTTTGTAGGTTTTGGGGTAAATTACTGGCAAAAGAGCCTGTTGGTGCTGGGCAGGGTAATAGTGTATGAATAAAATAAGCGTACAGCTCATCTAAATTGGGCAATATCGGCAAATCAGCACTTGGTACATTTGCCAAATCTTTTGATGTGTAATAGTCGTCCAAGACAAGTTTGTCTTTGTCGGCAAGATTTTGGCGTTTGTAGGTGGCAGTTTGGTGGATACTGCCATTTGGGTGGTGGCTTTCAAAGATGATGGGGCTTGGTATCAGCCTGTCTATATATGCCAAGATGTCGGTATTTAGAGTGTTTGTGCGTGTGATAAGATGAAAAATCTGAATCTCCGCCACGTCTTTGCCTGCATCGATGTTTAGTGTGGCAGGCGAGAGCTTGTTTGCCCAAATGATTTTTTCTATCTCTTGGGTAAACAGTCGCTGTATGCGAGCATTGGCATTGCCTTGTTCATAAAATCGGCTTTTGGCGATGACTTGCCCGACTTTGGTGGTGATAGGATAGTGGTGGCGAATGTTCATGATAAGCTACTCAATGACAAAAAAGTTGATAAGCTCAAAATCGTTCATTCCTGAAATCTCATGCTCTAAGGCTTGGGTATGGCGACTGCCAAACAGACTGTCAATGTCGCTTTGGGTTTGGCGGTCTTGGATATGGGCAATGGCATTGTCTAGTAAGACAGAATACTCGCTCATGTCTCGTCCGTCCTTGGTGCGGTCATTAAATGGCTCGTACACTAATGTAATGGGCGTGTCAGCATGACGACACGCCTGAGCGAGCAAATCTAGGAGATGTTTTGCTTTGGTGTGATTATAAAGTATCTTACCTGCTTTATTTAGATAAATGACAAAGTAAGGATACAAAGGGTTTTGTCCACCCAGCTCTTTTTTGGCATTTTTAAGTTTTAGCACAAAAACAACACCTGCACTTAGCCCATGCTCATCATTATGGGGTATCACGGTGTGCAGTCCGTGGGGTAGGCGTTTTATGGCGGGGTGCTTATCCAGATAGGCAAGTAGCTCCATGCGAAAATCATTAAGCCCCAAATCCGTGATAGACACGCCACCGCCCACGTCTTCTAAGTCTAGTACCTCATTTTGTAGGCGTTTTAGTTGCTCTTTGCGGTACGCCATGTCATGACTTTGGTGTTTTAGAATGTCATCATCGCCAGTGCTTGTCATATCCACAATCGCCATGCGATTCTCCACACGCTCTTTGAGATTGATGTACTCATCAAGGCTGATGTCTGGCCAATAATTGACAAGTTGAATGCTATCATTGGGCGAACCGATACGGTCAATCCGCCCAAAACGCTGAATGATACGCACAGGATTCCAATGAATGTCGTAGTTAATAAGATAATCACAATCTTGCAAGTTCTGACCTTCTGAGATACAGTCAGTGGCTATCAAAATATCAATCACACGAGATTCGTTGGGAAAGATGTCCGCCTTTTGCTTGGATTGCGGCGAAAACAACGTCAATAACCCTTGCAAATCATAGCTTTTTTGGCTATTTGGCATTTTGCCAAGAGTGGAGTGGTTGTTTGTGCCTGTAATTTTGGCGGTATGCAAACCAAAATGCGTTAAGAGATAAGCTGATACACTCTCATACAGATAATCAGCCGTATCAGCAAAGGCGGTAAAAACAATAACTTTTTTGTTGTCTGGGTTAATAGGGTGTTGGATTTTGTGGGTGATATGAGCGATAAGTTGTTGGAGCTTGGCATCTTTGTCGGTATTGATATGACAAATAATAGACAATAGCTCATCAATCACTGCCATGTCGCCTTTTAAGGCACGCTCAAAACTTCGGGTATCCATGTCATCTAGGCGAATTTTTAGCACGCCACCAATCATATCTTCATCATCGTCAATATTGGGCAACGCCACCTCGCCTGAGCCAATCTGCTTGCTATGAAAATCATCAATCTGCCCCAAAATATCGCTCATGAGCGTTTTTATTTTGGTTAGGGTTAGCCTAAACGCATGAACGGAGCTTTCAAGGCGTTTTAAGAGATTGACTGTCATCAAAGATTGTAGGCTTTTTTCACGGTCAGCTTGGCGAAAGCGAGAGCCTGTGCCTGTGGTGGTATCAAACAGTTCAGCATACTGTGCCAACCTGCTTGGCAAGATATAACCCATGGGGGCATAGACCGTCATCTTAATGCTGGCTAATAGCGTGTAAATGTCATTTAAGGCAATGTTATTATCCACACTAATACCACAGCGATAAGATAGGGGCTTGTGGCGAGTGGGGAATTTACCAATGGCTTTGGTGTCATAAAAAGTTTGAATGTGCTTTCTTGAACGAGCAATGGTAACGCTATCTAAGAGCTTAAAAAAATCCAATTCTAGTTTGTTTAAAATGGCATCGGTTGTACGATACTCAGGCGGTAGCTTTGTCCATTCATTAAAGGTAGTTTGGGCTTTTCTAAATATTGTGTCTATGCTTTGATTGATGTCTAATTTATCTTCTAATAAACTACTATCGCCTTCATAAGCTAAGGCAAGTTGATTTTTTAGGTCGTTGAATTTATTATTAACAGGCGTAGCAGACAACATCAGCACCTTGGTTTTTACCCCTTGGCGAATGATTTTATTCATCAAATGGTCGTAGCGGGTCTCTTTGTCTTTAAAATATTCTTTATTTCTAAAATTATGCGACTCATCTATCACCACCAAATCATAATTTCCCCAGTTTATTTTGGACAAATCCATACCCAAAGTATGCCCCGATGTTCTAGATAGGTCGGTATGATACAAAACATCATAATTAAATCGGTCTTTGGCAAAAATATTAGTGATGACATTGGTGTTATAACTTGTCCAATTATCACTTAACTTTTTGGGGCATAGCACCAAAACACTTTTATTTCTAAGTTCATAATATTTGATGACTGCCAAAGCACTAAAAGTCTTGCCCAGACCCACGCTATCGGCTAGGATACAGCCATTGAACTTTTCTAACTTATTGATAATACCGATAACAGCATCTTTTTGAAATTCAAACAATTTTTGCCAAATAAGCGTATTTTGATAGCCCGTTTTATCATTAGGTAGATTGTCCTCATTGCTGTCGTCTAAAAATTCCTTAAACAAATGATACAATGCCAAAAAATAAATTTTTTGTGGGTCGTTTTCTTGATAAACTGACTCTATGTGGCGAACGATTTCTTGGCTGACATCATGTGCTTTTGTGGGGTCGCACCATAACTGGTCAAATACCATTTCATGTTGTTTGACAGTATTGGCATCATTCATGACATAGACAAAATTAGATAATGCATTGCTTTTTTGTAAACCCAGACCCATAGGCGTAAACCCTTGGGAGATTGGGGTGTATAAGAAATGATGATTTTCATATTTTAAGATACAAAAATTTTGTATGGATTGATTGCTGATATTGGACTTAAAAGTGGCTTTTTGCCTTATCCAATTAGCACACTCTTTGGCAATGGCTTTTTGATTGAGTTTGTTTTTTAGGTGAATTTCAAATTCACTGCCATATAAACTTTTCTCATAAGTTGGCTTAGGAATAAAAAATTCTCTTTTTTCTTTTTTGTCTTGGGCTATGGCAGAGACCGGCTCAAAACTGGATGAGCTAAAAATAAAATCAAAACTTTGCAATTGATTTAAGTATTCTTTTAGGGCTTCATAAGCATAAATAGAAAAACTATCACCAATAAACTTGCATTGGGTATTTGAGTTTAGGTGTTGTTTTATCTCATCAGCAAGCAGATGATTGATATTGTCTATGAGTGTCATGTGTTGCCTTGGGTGTATCGCTATTCGCTTTAAAATAAAGGATATGTTGGTAGATGTCAAGTGTATCCAAAAAGAGTTTTGAGCAGTGCTCGATAGCCTAAAAATGTTAATAAAAAAACACAATAATTACATAAGATTGCCGTGGTGTTCATGCTAAAATACACACCCCTTTTCTTATCTTTTATTCTATGTTGTTAGCCATTATTGCGATGATTGTCGGCATTGCTTTGCTTGTGTATAGTGCCGAGTTTTTTATTGAAGGGTCATCTAGTA
Organism: Moraxella caprae DSM 19149; assembly: GCF_000426885.1. GTDB lineage: Bacteria > Pseudomonadota > Gammaproteobacteria > Pseudomonadales > Moraxellaceae > Moraxella > Moraxella caprae. Next base: position 41,271 of record NZ_AUGF01000007.1, read on the forward strand.
TCGCCCTAAAATTTGGCATGCCCAAATTGCTGGTAGGCATGCTTGTGATTGGTGTCGGCACGTCCGCTCCTGAGATAGTCGTGTCGGTGTTGTCCGCCCTAAACGGAGCCCCTGGTTTGGCACTGGGTAATGCGTACGGCTCAAACATCACCAACATCACGCTCGTACTGGGTGCAACAGCGTTGGTCAGTCCTTTATTTATCCAAAAATCCTTGGTCAAATCCGACTTTTTGATACTCATCGGCATTACCGCTTTGGCGATTTTTCAGTTGCTTGACGGACAAGTGAGTCGTCTGGACGGGGCGATCCTCCTTGGGGCGTTGGCGGTGTTTTTGACATTTCAGATTTATATGGCAAAACTGGGCAAGTCAGCCAGTGATGATGTGCCTGACACGGTGGATTTTCGCATGGGTATGGCACTCGCCAAACTCATCGGGGGCTTGGTGGTGCTGGTGCTAAGTTCACGCCTTGTGGTGTGGGGAGCGGTGGAGATTGCCAAAATCGCAGGACTGTCCGAGCTTATCATCGGTCTTACCATTGTGGCGATAGGCACGAGCCTGCCAGAGCTGGTCTCATCCATCATCGCCGCACGCAAGGGCGAAGACGAGATGGCATTGGGTAACGTCATTGGCTCAAACATCTTTAACACTCTAACGGTCGTGGGCATTCCTGCTGCCATCATGCCCATGGCGGTGGCTCGTGAGGTGGTGAGCCGTGATATGATTGTCATGGGTGGGGTAACGGGCTTGCTGTTTGTCCTGTGCCTGTTTGCTGTGCGTGGCAGTCAAAAACTCGGGCGTGGTGTGGGTGCGATGCTGTTGTCTATCTTTGTGGGTTATACGATATGGTTGTTTGTGGGTGGTTAAACCATGCTTGGTATAAAAAACGACCATACATGTGATGGTCGTTTTTATTGGGTGTCAGATGACCTTACTAAACCGTCCGCTGTGCTTTTGGGTTAGGTATTCATCAAAGACCATTGCCACGTTACGCCCCAGTATCCGCCCTTTGGGTAGGATTTGTACACCCGCCTCATCGATAAAGACAAGCCCATCTTCTGCCATTTGGTGTAGGTTTGCCAGCTCTGGCTCAAAATAACGGCGACTGTCAATGCCAAATCGCTCATCAACATCAGCAAAGTCCAAGCGGTCATGGCATAATAAGTTCATGATAACATAACGGCGAAGTTTGTCTTTGTCATCTGCTTTGATGTGCTTGATGGCAGGGAGCGTGCCGTCATTAATGCGCGCCTGATATTCTTTTAAATCAGTGGGGTTTTGTAGGATATGCTCGCCAATCTGACTGATACTGCTCACCCCAAACGAGAGCAGGTCGCACTCGCCTAAGATGGCATAGCCTTGAAAGTTGCGATGGAGCTTGCCTTGGCGTTGGGCGATTGCCATGCCATCATCAGGACGAGCAAAATGGTCAATGCCAATATACTGATAACCTGCGTCCGTGAGTGCCTTGATGGTGTTGCCAAACATGGTGAGCTTGTCGGCAGGACTAGGCAGGTCGTCATCTTTGATACGGCGTTGGGCGGTGAATCGTTCGGGCAGATGGGCGTAGTTAAACACCGATAAGCGGTCAGGGGCTAGGGCGATGATTTTGGCGACCGTGTCCGCCATGCTCGCCACACTCTGATGGGGCAAGCCATAAATCAAGTCAATATTAATCGAGCCAAAGCCCAATTCTCTGGCTTCACGCATGACCGTCTGCACCATGCTGTGGGGCTGTACACGGTTCACGGCGATTTGTACGGTCTCGTCCAAATCCTGCACCCCGAATGATAAGCGATTGACCCCCAGCGAGCGTAAGACCGCCAAAGTCGTCTGCCTAAGCTCTCGTGGGTCAATCTCTACCGAATAGTCTCCATCATCAGCAAAGTCAAATTCATCTTGTAAAAACCGCCACAACACAGTCAGCTCATCATCACTTAAAAAGGTCGGTGTACCGCCCCCCAAGTGAACTTGTTTGACTTTTGCATTGCCGTTTAGCAGGGATTTTTTATGGCGAATTTCTCTAAACAGATAGTCCAAATAATCGCCCGAGTCGCTGTTTTTCTTGGTGATGATTTTGTTACAGCCACAGTAGTAGCACAGATGACGGCAAAAAGGGATATGAATGTAGAGCGATAGGGGGACGGCAGGGTCTTTTTGCTGTAAAATGCTCATCTCCACACCGTCTAGAATGGGGGCGAACTCTAAGGCGGTCGGATAGGACGTGTAACGAGGGCCTTGACGGTTATATTTTTGAATCAAGGCTTCATCAAAGCTGACTTGGCTAAAATGGTGCATGGCGGTTGTCAATAAATGGGTATTGGAATGCTATTATAACCGTTTGGGTGGTGCGAGACAATAATACTTTTGGGGATTGATGTCGCCAAAGGGCATGAAAAGCACGCCCAACAAGACCATTGTTTTAAAAATGCCAAATCGGTGCGGATTTGGGTTGATTGGTAAATTTATTCAATAAGTAAAAACAAAACCCCAAAACAAAAGTTCTGGGGTTTTTAAGCAAGCTGTTAGCTTAGGCTAGGGCAGATTTTGCTTTTTCGCAGATTGCCGTGAACGCTGCTGCGTCATGCATGGCGATGTCTGCTAGGATACGGCGGTCAATCTCAATGCTTGCCTTTTTAAGACCATTGATAAGACGGCTGTATGACAGACCATTTAGACGAGCACCTGCATTGATACGAGCAATCCACAGACGGCGGAAAGAGCGTTTTTTGTTACGGCGGTCTCTATATGCATATTGACCTGCCTTCATTACCGCTTGCACGGCAACACGATACACACGAGAGCGTGCACCATAGTAACCTTTTGCACGAGCCAAGACTTTTTTATGACGGCGGTTAGCCTGTACACCACGTTTTACACGAGCCATTATATTCTCCTAGATATTAAATGTATGGGCACATACGGCGGATTGATGGAACGTCAGCGACGTGAACCATGACGCAACCACGCAATTGGCGGATACGCTTAGGAGATTTTTTGGTCAAAATGTGGCGTTTGAACGCTTGTTTGCGTTTAAAGCCGTTGGCGGTTTTTTTAAAACGCTTTGCCGCACCACGTTTGGTTTTTAGTTTTACTTTCATAACTAGCCTCTTTATTAAAGGTTGGCAGACCAACCGATGAACCTTTTTGCCAATTTATTTAAAAATAAATAGCGGAAGGTGGGACATATATTATAAAGGGTTTTTGGGTGGATTGCAATACTTAGCAACAATCAAAGGTAAAAAACGCCTTATCAAAACGCAAATTTGCCAAATCATCAGGGTGGATAAAGAAATTTCCCACGCCACAATCGCCCCACATTAGCTCCACGCCTTCATCGCCATATTCGCTAGCTAACTGAAACAGTAGCACATAATCAGACAGTGGCTCGCCATGCTCCCAGCCACGCACGTCATCTTGGGTAAAAAACGGATAACCGCCCACACGGTGCGACTCGGCTTGTGTCCATGAGTCGTACTCGCTGTGTAACTCCCAATTGTAGTTGCCTTGGTCGGCTTTGTCGTTTAAAAATTGAGCAAGATTTGGCACGGTTTCATCAAATTTAAAATCAAAGGCGGTAACAGCTTGGGGCATGACTTCATCAAAACCAATGCGATAAGAGTGTCCTGTGGGAAATGGCAGGGCGTATTCATCAGTGTCAATGCTGATGTCTGTTTGTAGGGCGTTGATGTCGTCAAGCACATGGGCGTGGTAGATGAGTTTGTAGCCTGTGCGGTCGGTTAGGTCATCAAAGTTAATGCCAAAACAATCATCATTATTGGCGATAAAAAATTGCAACATGCCCGATGTTGGAAAATCAGGCAAGGCAGGCATTTGCCCAAAGTTAATCTGTGCCAAAAACGCCATGGGCTTGCCGTCCGTGCCTGTCGGATAACTGTGGTCTTTTGGCAGATAAGGCGTACCGCCAACCTTGCTATCAAAAGGCGTGGCAGGGTCGGTAGATAACGTCAAGCGAACGGACGGACGCATGGATGCAAAAATTTCATTGGCAAATGGGGCAAAGGCTTGGGGTAGGGTCATGGGGCATCCTTAATTGTGGTGGTGTCAATGGATATTATGACACGTTTGGGCGGTGGGGGCAATAGCAAGTGATTTTATGTGGCATTTGCTTTATAATAGCCCTTTTATCCGCCAAAATTATGACCGACCAACTCCCCAAAAAAACGCCCTTATCAAGGCTCTGCCCCCTGCCGTTCAGCGATTTATCGCCCGCTTTTTTGTTACCCGTGCTTTTGTTTGGCTCATATCCATTGCCTTTACGCTGTTTGTGGGGGTGAGCAGTTTTTGGCTACTGATGGCACTGTGGGTGCATAAGCCCTTTGGCGAGCTGGGTACGCAAGTTTTTATGGTGTTTTGGGTGTGTTTGGCAATGAGTTTAACGGGCTTTTTTATCACTCGGGCGATTTTTAGATGACGGACGGATTTGGCGGTGTACCTTATCTGCTTTGGCGTGGGTCTTGGGTGGTGTTTTGGCATGGACGCAAAAAATAACCGCATTTGGTATGATAAGGACAAATATGATGTAAATTGGGAAACTTGCCAGTATAACCTACAAGAGCTAGAAACTTTTGAGCTTATCATCTCCGATTGGGGCTTGGATAAAATCGTACACACGATGGCAAGTTTTGGCTTTAACGATGGCGAAAAATTAAGCTTTTCTATTGAAATTCGTAAAGAGTCGCATGAGGGCTTTTCGGCGATTGGGGATTTTTTCGCCAGTTTGAGCTTGGGCTTGTCGTGGGCGATGAGAAGGATTTGATATACTCTCGCACCAACGTGCGTGGCGAAGATGTGTACATTTATCCTGTCAATTTATCAAAAGAAAGCGTGCGTGAGCTGTTTTTGCTTTATTTACAAAAAGGCGAGAGCCTAAACCACGAAGCCTGTTGGTATAATACGCTGATTAGTAATTGCACTACGTTGATTTTTGATATGATGGGGGAGATTGAGCGGATACCTGTGGATTATCGGGCGCTACTTGCAGGACTGTTGCCAGAATATCTGCACGATGAGCGGGCGATTGATGCAAGCTACACGGTGGGGCAGTGGCGAGCCATGGCACACGCCAATCCTTATGTCGAGCATTTGCAAAAAACGGACATGGAAAGTCGTGAGTTTTCAAAACTTATCAGGCGGGGTTTGCCAAAATCTGATTAGGGCGTACCCTAGCATGATTGGCGGATTTTGTGATAAATTTATGATAAAATACCCCAAAAGGAGACGATGATGAGCTATCTTGATACCCTAAATTTTAACGCAGACGGACTCATTCCTGCCATTGCCCAAGACCATAAGACAGGGCGGATACTTATGATGGCATGGCAAAACCGTGAAGCCCTAGCGATGACGGTACAGACGGGGCAGGCGGTGTATTTTAGTCGCTCTCGTGGCAAGCTGTGGCATAAGGGCGAGACAAGCGGACACACTCAAATCGTCCATGAGATTCGCACCGATTGCGATAGAGATGTGATTGTGCTTATCATCACGCAGATTGGGGGGATTGCGTGCCACACGGGGCGGACGAGCTGTTTTTTTGAAAAATTAGACGTGGCGAGCCTTGATTGGGTGGCGGTGGATAAGGTCATTATAGATCCCAGTCAAATCTATGGCGATACGGTAAAAGTGGACGCACCGCATACGTCGATTAAGCCAGATAATGGCAAAGTAATCAGCGAGCTTGACCGTATCTTGGATGAGCGAAAAACCGCCGACAAAGACAGCTCTTATGTGGCAAGCCTATACCATAAAGGGCTGAACAAAATCCTAGAAAAAGTGGGCGAAGAGACGACCGAAGCGATTATCTCCGCCAAAGAATTACAGCTGGTGCGTGCCACAGGCGACAATGACGAACACACCAAAGCGGACGTGATCTATGAAGTGGCGGATATGTGGTTTCATAGCCTTGTCGCCTTGCACCAGTTGGGGTTGTCGGGCGATGATGTATTGACCGAATTGGCAAGACGGTTTGGGCTGTCGGGCATTGATGAGAAAAATGCACGCACGCCAAAAGGGTAAAATTTCATCATTTTGTCAAAATTTTATGTTATACTAATTTTTTAAAATTGAAAAGGGTAATATCATGGGTGGATTTTCTATCACACATTGGCTGATTTTATTGGTGGTGGTGGTCATCGTGTTTGGCACAAGCAAACTTAAAAATGCAGGCAAGGACTTAGGCTCTGCTGTCAAAGGCTTTAAAGATGCGGTCAAAGAAGAAGACAAGCCCAAACTCACCCAAACCGATGACACCCAAAACATCAAAGTAGAAGAGATTAAGATTAAAAAAGACGAGACGGTCTGATAGGCTATGTTTAATCTGGGCTTATTTGAGCTTGGGCTGTTTGGGGTCATTGCACTCATCATCTTAGGCCCTGAAAAACTCATCATCACCGCACGCACGCTTGGCAAATGGTACGGTAATTTTCGCCGTATGTCGGCACGCCTACAAAGTGAGCTGGTCAGCGAGCTTGAACTCACCGAAGTGCAAAACACCCTGAAAGCGGAGATTGATGAGATTCGTGCGTCCGAAACCAAGATGAAAGCCCAAATGCAGGAGCTTCAAGCCAAGATCCGCCAAACTGACCAAATGGCACGCACCAACCAAAGTGCGATTTTGGAGAATTGGCAAGAAATTCAAGACACTAAACAAGACGATCAAAACACTGACACAGACAGTGAAAATCCCCAAGCAAATACCCCCCAATACGATACCCTGCCTTTGACTTATCGCTTTTTTTTATTGGGCGATTATGACAAAAAACGCCGTCTGCCCCCCACGCCATTTTTACCCAATTATAAAGCCGACAAACTCTTATATCAGGGGGACGTGTGAGCGAGTTAGATAAACAGACCGCAGATGGCGATATGCCACTCATGGCACATTTTGCCGAGCTCAGAACACGTTTTATTCGCATGGCGGTGGCGGTGCTTGTCGTGTTTTTACCGCTCATGTATGTTAGCCGTCCCTTGTATGACCTGATTTCAAGTCCGCTTGTCGCTCTGCTACCCCATAACGCCAGCATCATCGCCACCCAAGTGGCTTCTGGCTTTTTAGCCCCGATAAAACTGGCGTTTTTTGTGGCGTTGTTCATCTGCGTGCCATTTATCATCGCTCAGATTTGGGGTTTTGTCTCGCCTGCTCTATATAAGCACGAAAAACGGGCGGCTCTGCCACTACTATTGTCCGCCATTGTCCTGTTTTATGTGGGCATGGCGTTTGCGTATTTTGTGGTGTTGGTGCCTGCCCTAAAATTTCTTGTCTTGTTCGCCCCTGACAACGTCCTGCCGATGACCGACATTGAGAGTTATTTGGATTTTGTCATTAAGCTGTTTTTGGTGTTTGGACTCATGTTTGAGATACCTGTGGCGACCATGCTACTGGTACTCATGCGTATTGTAACGCCTAAATGGCTCGCCGACAAACGCCGATACATCATCGTGGGCTGTTTTTTTGTCTCGGCAATCATCACACCGCCTGACGGAGCAAGTATGCTCATGCTTGCCATTCCCATGTGTATTTTGTTTGAATTGGGGCTTGTTGTGGCAAGAATGATTGTGAAGTCTGATAAACAGATTGCTGATAATGGGGCGTAGGGATAAAGTGTAATTTGCCCAAGCTTATTTATCTTAGCTAAATTAAGAATAAAAGGCGTGTTTATCACGTCTTTTTTGTGATTATTTTTGACCTATTTGGCAAAACAAACAGTTTTTTGGTAATTTTTAATGGTTTATGCTACAATGCCAAAAATTTTTATCTCTTTTAAATTTGTCTAATTTGGCACCTGTCATGTCCATTGAGCTACCCCCATACCGACCGATAAAAAAACGCAGTGGACTGGCCGTCATGGGTGCGGCGTTTCATGCCCTGCTTATGCGTGAGTTACAGACCCGTTTTGGCAGTTATCGTTTGGGTTATCTGTGGGCTCCCTTAGAAGTCATTTTGCAAATGGCGATTATGATGATTATCTTTGGAGCCATCATGAAACGTGCCTTGCCTGGCATGGATTATATGCTGTTTTTGGTGGCAGGGTTTACGCCGTTTTTTATGATGCAAAAAATCGCCACTCGCTCACTAGGAGCGGTCTCTGCCAATGCTGGATTGCTCATGTATCGGGCGGTACGGCATATTGATGTGATTATCGCTCGCTCGTTTTTGGAGCTGGTGATTTATTTTATGACCTTTGTCATCTTGTTGTGTGGGCTTGCCTTTTTTGGCATTGGGTTTAGTACCGAGCATTTGGATATGGTGCTGTTTTGTTGGCTGATGATGTTCTTTTTTGCCTTTGGGCTTGCCATGATACTCATGATTGTGGGGCATTATGGGGGTGAGCTAAGTAAGATTATTAGCATTATTTTCACGGTGCTATACTTTGCCTCTGGGGTGATTTATTCGGTGCATATGATACCTGAGCCGTATTTGAGTTATCTGATGTACAACCCATTTATTCATAACTTAGAGATGATAAGGCACTCGCTGTCGCCGACATATCCGATTTATCATGTGGACATGTGGTATTTTGCCAAATGGACGGTGTGTGTGAATTTTTTGGGACTGCTATTGTATAAAGCCTTTGAGCGTGATTTGATTCGTGCCAAATGATGATAAGAGATGATTGAGATTAAAAACATTACCAAATCCTTTATGACCCCACACGGTCGGCACTATCTTTTTAAGGATTTGAATTTGACCATTGCCGATAAGCAGTCGGTAGGACTGCTTGGGCGAAACGGGGCGGGCAAATCAACCTTGCTACGCATCATCTGTGGGCTAGATACCCCCGATAAAGGCGAGGTGGTTACTGATAGTACCATCAGTTGGCCGGTGGGCGTGGCAGGGGGCTTTCAGGGCAGTCTGACAGGCAGACAAAACGTGCGTTTTGTGTGCCGTTTGTATTCAAGTGGTGATTATATCGATGAGAAGATTCGCTTTGTTGAAGAGTTTGCTGATATTGGTAAATACTTCGACATGCCAGTCAAAAGCTACTCATCGGGCATGCGTTCACGGCTGACCTTTGGGCTGTCGCTTGCCTTTGATTTTGATTATTATATGTTAGATGAAGTGGGTGCGGTCGGTGATGCGGCGTTTCGTAAACGTAGCGAAGAGATATTGGAAGCTCGCCGTAAGCAGGCAGGATTTTTGATGGTGTCGCATAACCTAAAAGACATCGAGAAAAATTGTGACATTGGCATTGTGCTGATGGAGCAGACCGCCAAAGTCTTTGACGACCCCAAAGAAGCCATTGAGGTGTATAACGAACATGTTCACAAAGCTAAAAAATAAGCGTAATCGCTCAGCCATCATCTTGTTTATCTTGGTGGTGATTTTGCCGTGGATTGCCATCAGTGCTTATACACTCGTATTGGCTCACCCACGCTACGTCAGTACATCGGATGTGGTCATCAAGCAAGTCTCCGAGCAGGGCATATCCGCCACGGGCATCTCATCACTGCTTGGGGTTAATAACACCAACCGTGAAGATGCTCTATATTTGACCAAATATATTCTGTCTAATGACATGATAGATAAGCTGGATGCAGAATTTAAGTTTCGTGAAGCCTATCATGTTAATGGGGCGGACTTTATCAATGAAATCCCAAGTGATGCTACCCAAGAAGAGCTAAGAGAGTACTTTAAAAAACGTGTGTCGGTGTCGCTTGACGAGCTAAGTCATGTACTTACGGTAACAACAGAGGGCTTTGAGCCAGAATATGCCTTAAAGCTCAACCAAGCCATCTTGCGTGAATCTGAGAAATTTGTCAATAACATCTCAAAAGATGTGGCAAATGAACAGCTTGTCTTTGTCGCCGCCCAAGCTGCTGATGCCGAGCAAAAGCTCAATGACGCCAAAAAGGCGGTGATTGACTACCAAAACCAAAATGAGATTTTTGACCCGCAAGTCAATGCCCAAGTGGTCAATCAAGTCATCGGCACCTTGCAAGGACAGCTAAGCTCATTGCGTACCGAAGAGCGTCAACTGCTCAGCTATCTTAATCCAGAAGCTCCGCAAGTGGTGAGCCTGCGTAGTCAGATACGTTCGGTAGAAAAGCAAATCAAAGATGAACAAGCCAAACTTACCTCCCCACGAGATGCCAAGCTTAACGCCAAAACGGTGGAATTTGAAACCCTAAAAGCAGAGGCGGAGTTTGCCAGTGAGCTTTATAAAATCGCCTTGACGTCCTTAGAGAGTTCTCGGGTGGAGGTCATGCGTAAGATGAAAAACTTGGTGGTCATCACCTCCCCTTATCGGGCAGAAGATGCCTTATACCCCCGTGTGGGCTATGTGCTAGGAACGTCGCTTGTGCTACTACTCATCTTGTATGGTTTTATCGTATTGGTACTGGCGGTCATCAAAGACCACGCCAAGTGATTGCATAGGAAAAACAATGAAAAAATTGATAAAAACCCCTTTGGTCATTGCTTTGGTTTTGACGCATACCGCCTTTGCCAATACCAATTTTGCCACGGGCAATAATACAGGCAGACTGGCAGGCGTGGTCAATGGTACGGGCGTGCCGTCAGAGGCAACCACTGCCGAAGCGGTGGCAATGGCAAGTATGCCGACCAATGCCATCATTAACAATAGTCCCGTCATCCAAAATGTCAAAACAGACGTGCGTATTTTTGGTGAACAGCTCTTTCGTGGGGCGTTCTCTACCACGTCAGGCTCCACCTTTAATGACAGTTATGTCATCAATGTCGGCGATAACGTGCAAGTGAGGATGTGGGGGGCGTATCAGTATGCCGCCACGATGACCGTTGACCCACAGGGTAATATCTTTTTGCCAAATGTCGGACCGGTACGCATTGCAGGCGTGCAAAATGGACAATTGCAAAGTGTAGTACAGTCGGCGATAGGACGGATTTACCGCTCTAATGTGGGCGTGTATGCGTCTTTGGAGCAAGCCCAACCCGTCAAAGTGTTTGTCACGGGCTTTGTCAATCAACCAGGATACTATGGCGGATTGGCAGCCGATAGTGTCTTATCCTACCTAGACCGTGCAGGGGGCGTGGACCCTAAGCGTGGCAGTTATATTGATGTGCAAATCCTGCGTGGCGGTCAGGTTGTCCAACAAATTAACTTGTATGATTTTCTTATCATGGGGCGTTTGTCGCCATTTTCGTTCAGAGATGGGGATGTGATTAATGTCGCTCCCCAAAAACAGACCTTTGCCATCTCAGGTCGAGTACAAAATGAATATATCTTTGAGTTTGGGGTCAATGACTTGACCATCTCAGACGTGCTCGCTGTTGCGGGTCCCCTGCCAGATGCGACCAACGTCAGTATCACAAGAGCCTCAGGCAAAGCCAAGACGGCAGAATACTATGCTCTAAATGAAGCACAAAACATCCCTGTTCAAAATGGCGACACGCTCGTGGTCACCTCCGACCGTCATGCAGGGACGATAGCGGTGCAAGTCACGGGGGCTCATAAGGGCAATGGGGCGGTGGTATTGCCTTATGGGGCAAGATTAAAAGACGTGATTGCACAGCTTGAACCGTCTAGCCTTGCCAATGTCAATAACTTGACGATTTACCGTGAGTCGGTCAAGGCAAGCCAAAAAGCGTCTATTAATAGAGCCTTAGACCGCCTAGAAGAGATGACACTGGTTACCCAGTCCACAACCCGAGAAGAAGCCCAGCTACGCTCTGAGGATGCCAAACTGGTGGAGCAGTTCATCAATAAGGCTCGCCGTATTGAGCCGACAGGGCGTGTGGTGGTCGTGCCAAACTCATGGCAGGACATCATCTTGGAGCAGGGCGACATCATTCATATCCCTGCCCAAACATCTGTCATCACCGTAAATGGTCAAGTGCGTAACCAAGGGGCATTGACCTTTAATGCCGATTTGACGGTGGGCGATTACATCGCCAAGTCAGGCGGATTTGATGACAATGCCGACAGCGAAGAGATTTTGGTCATGCATCAAAACGGCGAAACCAGTGTCGTTAATACCGCCTATCGCATTCAAGAGGGCGATGAGATTATGGTCTTGCCAAAAGTCAAAACTCGCAAAGTGGAAATCGCTCGTGGCATTGCACAGGTCATCTATCAGCTTGCCGTGGCGACAGGCGTGATTGTCAAACTCTGATGGTGCGTTTGTCTTGTGCCACACAAGGGATTATTAAAAATAATCCCTTACTTGGCGTGGCACTTGGGGCGGACATTGTTTATAAAGACAAAACTGCCCAAGCCGTGCTAGCATGGGGTCGAAAACCTTTTTATGGTAAAACAGTTGGGTTTGGTGGATTATATTTTCGTTTCAAATCGAGTTATACAAAATCACTACAATTTGCTCGCACGCATGGACTGCCACTCATCACCCTTGAAGACGGTTTTTTGCGTTCTTTGGATAGTGGCGTGGATAGTGTTGGGGGGAGTTTTATTGTTGATGATTTGGGGGTTTATTTTGATTTGACTGCCCCCAACCGTTTGCAACAGCTTATCAGCGAAACGTTGGCAAACTGGAATCATGACCAAGAACGCCACGCCCAACAGCTTATTAACAAGATCATTGATAACAAGCTCTCCAAATACAACGCCACCACGCACGCCCCCAATTTATCGATTTTGGCAAATAACGACAAGCCCCACATCATCATCATCGACCAAGTGGCAAATGATGCGTCTATCACAGGAGCAGGGGCGACTGTGGACAGCTTTTTTGCTATGCTCGCCCACGCCAAAGAGCGTTATCCTGATGCTAATATCTGGATAAAGGCACACCCTGCTGGTAAGGGCTATTTTACCCCGACCGACATCGCCACGCCGTTTTATTTAGATACGCCCTGCAACCCTATTGCCCTTATCCGTCAAGCCTGTGCGGTCTATACGGTCAGCTCGCACATGGGCTTTGAGGCGTTAATGCTTGGCAAAACAGTGCATAATTTTGGCGTAAACTGGTACGCTGGCTTTGGCTTGACCGATGATGATTTTGTCAAAAATACATCTATGTATCAAAACCTTATCCGCCATTATCAAACGCTAAATATCACAAAAGCGAGCCTTAATCAGCTTTTTTATGCCAGTTATGTGCGGTATAGCCATTATGCCAATCCTGCCACAGGACGAGCGTGCGACATTGAGACGGTCATGGATTATCTCATCGCCAGCCGTGATTGGCAAAATCGGCTTGGTCGTGAACTGCTTGTTTATGATTTTAGTTGCTGGAAAGTGCCATTTGTGCGGGGATTTTTGGGGTTTGATAAGGTAAATTTAACCATTAAACCCAAAACCAAATGGTGGTTTTTTTTGCCATATGGCATCAATGAAAAACGTGCCAAACGTGCCGACAGTAAAGTATTTAACGCTTTATCTAATACTACCGATTATGTCGTATGGGGGCAAAAATCCAAACGCCTGTTAAAAGACAAGCTTGCCAAACGTGGCATGACAAATCCTGTCATTTGGTGCATGGAAGACGGCTTTATCCGTTCAAATGGCTTGGGGGCAACGCTCATCGCCCCGTTGTCGGTGGTCATGGACGATGTGGGGATTTATTTTGATGCGACCGCCCCGAGCCGTTTGGAGCAGATTTTAAACAGTATTTGCCTAACTGATGACGAGATACAGCGTGCCAAAGGCTTGCATGAACTGCTTTTAACCAAACGAGTGAGTAAATACAACGTCCCCACCAAAAACCATGATTTTCTCAAACAAATCAACAGTTTAAAATCAAACCGCCCCATTCGCCTTGTGGTGGGGCAAGTCGAAGACGATGCGTCCGTACAGACGTGTACGAGCGTGATTAAAAAAAACAGCGAGCTTCTGGCAAGGGTGCGAGCCGATTTCCCTGATGATGTGATTATCTATAAACCGCACCCCGATGTGGAAGCAGGGCTACGGGTCGGCAAGGCGGATAATCATTATTTGGTGGACATCATCGCCCACGATGTTGCCATGCCCGACTGCTTAGATGTGTGCGATGTGGTGCATACGATAAGCTCTTTGACAGGGTTTGAAGCCCTGTTGCGAGATAAAAAGGTGGTGTGCTATGGCTTGCCGTTTTATGCAGGTTTTGGGCTGACCGATGATGTGGTTGAGTCCGATAACACCCCCAAAATCAATGCCTTAAACAGACGCACCCGCCCCAATCTACCCGCCTTGACCCTAGATGGACTCATCTATGGCACGCTTATTAGCTATCCCATGTATCATCTACCGCATGGAATAGGACTTGCCACGCCTGAGCAAGTCATCGAGTATTTGTACAGTCAAGCTCATACTGCCAAGCCAAGTCTTGCCAAACGACTGACCCAAAACGTCAAAACCACCGCCATGCAATTACGCAAAATCATCATACGGTAAAAAAATTGTATAAAAACTATGATAAAATACGTCAGCCAACTGTTTGTATTTTAATCAGTTTTTATTTTCATTTGTTAGTTTTTATCATCTTTTTACTTGTTTCATTGTCCATGTCGCTAATATTAAAACGCCTGCTATCTCATGATGACATTTTGCTACTGCAAGGCAAAATGGGGACGTTTTTTTGTCGTTTTGCCACATTTTTGATGAGTGAGGGCAAGCGAGTGCATAAGGTTAATTTTAATGCAGGCGATGCTCTTTTTTATTGCCATAAGGACAAGATGAGTAATTTTCGGGGGCGTCAAAGTGAGTTTGATGAATTTTTAACCAAACTCATTGATGACAAACAGCTAAAAGCGGTGGTTTGTTTTAACGACTGTCGCCCTTATCATGAGATTGCACGGCAGGTGTGCAAGCGGTTGGGGGTTGCCTTTTTTGTCTTTGAAGAGGGTTATCTGCGACCTGATTATATCACCCTAGAAGAGCACGGCATTAACGGCTATTCACGACTAGACTCAACACTCATTGATACCCTGCAACGGGCAAATGATAAGCCAGAATTTACCGACAACCGTTTTTATCGGCTGTGTGTGGCGAGCATGGTGTATTATGTGGCGGTGTTTGTAGGGCAGTGGCGATATCCGCATTATGAGCATTATCGGGGCTTGTCCCTATGGGCGGAAGCGTGGTCGTGGGTCAAAGCCCCTGTGCGTAAGTTTACCCGTTATCATTCGGACAAACGTTTGCAAGAGCGACTGGTTGGGCAAAAAAACTTCTATCTCGTTAGTTTGCAGGTGCATAACGACTCACAAATTAGTCATCACAGTGATTATCAGGACGTGCGTGATTTTATCAGCGAAGTCATGATAAGTTTTGCCAAGCATGCCCCCAGTGGCACAAGTCTGCTGTTTAAACATCATCCCTTAGACCGTGGACATCGTGACTATACTCGCATGATTGCCAAGCTCGGTGATGAGCTTGGGGTGCAGGGCAGGGTATTTTATGGCTGCGACATGCACTTGCCGAGCCTGATGAAGGCAAGCATTGGCATGATTACGGTAAACAGCACCACCGCATTGCAGTCGGTATATCATCAAAAACCCACCAAAATCATGGGGCGTGCCTTGTATGATGTGGCGGGACTGACTGACCAAAAGCCTTTGGATGAGTTTTGGGTAAATCCGACCGCCCCTGACCGTGATTTTTATCTAAAATTTAGGGAATATCTCATCGAGCAGACGCAGTTGAACGGCTCATTTTATGGCAAAGCCCCGTGGGAGCTGTCGGGCTTTTACCAAAGTTTGGCACAGGATACGATAACAACCAAATAAGCCCAACCCCTTTTCATAACCACCATATTTATCATTTATCACGCCGTGATGAATTTTTATAGGCATTTTTTTAAAAAACTGCTACAATATCCTGTTATCATTCAAATTTTATAGACATCATGACCGCACTTTCTCATATCCGTAATTTTTCTATCATCGCCCACATTGACCACGGCAAATCTACCCTTGCCGACCGTTTTATTCAGGTGTGTGGCGGTTTGTCTGACCGTGAAATGCAGGCTCAGGTGCTTGACAGCATGGATATTGAGCGTGAGCGTGGCATTACCATCAAAGCCCAATCGGTAACGCTATATTACAATCACCCAAGTGGCGAAAAATATCAGCTAAATTTTATCGACACCCCAGGACACGTGGATTTTTCTTATGAAGTATCTCGTTCGCTCGCTGCCTGTGAAGGGGCTTTGCTGGTTGTGGACGCTGCCCAAGGCGTGGAGGCTCAGTCGGTTGCCAACTGCTACACCGCCATTGAGCAGGATTTAGAAGTTTTACCTGTATTAAACAAAATTGACCTACCACAGGTTGAGCCTGAGCGTGTCATCGAGGAGATTGAGGACATCATCGGCATTGAGGCGGTGGACGCTCCACGAGTATCCGCCAAAACAGGCGTGGGCATTGATGAATTGCTACAAGCCCTAGTGGAGAAAATCCCTGCCCCACAAGGCGACCGAGACGCCCCCTTACAAGCCTTGATTATTGATTCATGGTTTGATAATTATCTGGGCGTGGTGTCTTTGGTGCGTGTGCGTGAAGGGCAGGTTAAAACAGGCGATAAGATTTTTATCAAATCCACAGGCGAGAGCCATCTCGTTACGTCCATTGGCGTGTTCACCCCAAAACGCTTGGAGACAAATATCCTACAAGCAGGCGAGGTGGGCTTTATCATCGCAGGGATTAAGGACATTGCAGGGGCTCCTGTGGGCGATACCATTACCCTTGCCAAAACGCCTGAGGTGGATAGCATTGCTGGCTTTAAAAAAGTAACGCCACAAGTGTATGCGGGTATGTTTCCCATTGATTCGTCTGATTTTGAAAAATTCCGTGAGGCCTTGCAAAAGCTACAAATCAACGACTCTGCTTTATTTTTTGAGCCTGACACGTCCGAGGCGTTGGGCTTTGGTTTTCGCTGTGGCTTTTTGGGCATGCTCCATATGGAGATTATCCAAGAGCGTTTGGAGCGGGAATACGACCTTGATTTGATTACGACCGCCCCTTCCGTGATTTATGAAGTGATCAAAAAAAATGGCGAGATTGTCTATGTGGATAACCCGTCCAAGCTCCCCGATACAGGCGTAATCCAAGAGTTTCGTGAGCCGATTGCCCGCTGTAATATTTTGGTGCCACAAGAATATCTGGGCAACGTCATCACGCTTGCCATTGAACGTCGTGGCGTGCAGGTGGACATGAAGTTTATGGCTCGCCAAGTGCAAGTCGTCTTTGACATTCCGATGGGTGAGGTGGTCATGGACTTTTTTGATAAATTAAAATCGGCAAGTCGTGGTTTTGCGTCCCTAGATTATGGCTTTGAACGTTATCAAGCGGACAAATTGGCTCGTGTGGACGTACTTATCAATGGCGAAAAAGTGGACGCCCTTGCCATGATTTGCCATCAAGAACACGCTCGCCGTCGTGGTAATCAGCTTGTTGAAAAAATGAAAGAGCTGATTCCAAGACAGATGTTTGATGTTGCCATTCAAGCGGCGATTGGCAGTCAGATTATTGCTCGCTCCACCGTCAAAGCCATGCGTAAGGACGTGCTTGCCAAGTGTTATGGTGGGGACGTGAGCCGTAAGAAAAAACTCTTAGAAAAACAAAAAGCAGGTAAAAAACGCATGAAACAGGTGGGCAGTGTAGAAATCCCCCAAGAGGCGTTTTTGGCGGTGCTAAAAGTGGACGGTTAAGGCTTTCTAAATTGGTATAAAACTTGCAAATATTTATGATAAAGGTGGCTTGTGGAATTTGACATTAATTTAATCTTGGTGCCTGTTACGCTGGTGCTACTGGTGGCGTATTTGGCGGATAAATTTGTGTTAAAACAGCATAAATTGGTCGCCAAACAAACCAAGCTCATCTTACACGCTCAGACCCACCTAGAACAAGTGGAGAAAGAGTTTAAGGCGACACTCGTGCGTTTTGGACATGATGAGGCACCGGCTGAGTTCATCGGCAATGAACATACGCCAGAGATGTTAAAAAATCAGTCGCTTGTCTATAATGAAGCCAGACGTACCCTAGCCGAGGCGCAAAAGCAGGCAGGGATGAATGCGGGCGAACCGGTGGTTGAGCCAAAATTAGTGCAGTGGGCGTATGAGTACCTGCCCATCTTGCTCATCATCGTATTGGTGCGTTCGTTTGTGATTGAGCCGTTTAATATCCCATCAAGCTCAATGGTGCCAAGCCTATACACGGGCGATTTTATCATTGTCAATAAATCCTCCTATGGGCTAAGATTGCCGATTACGCACACCAAGATTTTAAATACAGGCAATCCCAAGCATGGCGATGTGGTGGTGTTTCGCTATCCTGAAAATCCCAAACGCTACTACATCAAACGCATGATAGGTCTGCCGGGGGACACGGTGGCATTTAGTAATGGCGTACTATCCATCAATGGGCAAGCGGTGGATACGACACCCGTGGATTACCAAATGGCAGATAAACTTAATGCCAAGCTGATGCCGGCTGTGATTGAGAGTCATCGCCTGTCCGATGAAGAGCGTGCCAGATATGGCATGGAAGAAGAAAAGCATGCTCACTATTATCGTGAGACATTGGGTGAGCACGACTATACGGTACGTTATTTGGGCGATTTAAATAGTGCGTCCATTGCTCCATTCTTATTAAAAAACTCACCACAAACTGCCACATCAGGCGGTACAGCGTGGCAAATTACCGTGCCAAGTGGGCAGTATTTTGTCATGGGCGACAACAGAGACCGCAGTGAAGACGGGCGGTTTTGGGGCTTTGTGCCAGAGAGTCATTTGGCAGGCAGGGCAACTTATATTTGGATGCACAAAGAGCCTGGGTTTAATCTACCCAGCTTTGGGCGAACAGGAGCGATTGATTAGTCGCTTAACATAAACTTAACAGGTGTGATATGCAACAACTAACTTCATTAACCAACCAACGTGGGGCGAGCGTTACCACGATTATTGTCGGTTTGGCGATGGCAGGTATCATCATCAAGCTGGGACTTGGGATTATTCCTGCTTATGTTGGTGACTATCAATTCACCAAATTGGTGGCAGGCGAGCTTAAAAAAGCCAATGATGCCAAGCAAAACGAGCGTCAGTTCATGCAGAGCTTATCTCAGCAGTTGTCTATCAATGCCAACTATAATACCAAGCCAGAAGAAATGATTGTTTTTACCAACAAAACCCCTGGGGCGTTGGCGGTCAAAAGCCAATACGAAGTAGAAAGTAATTTCTATGGCGAGACCTTTATTGTCAATCGATTTGAAAAAGAGATTACCGCAGCCGATGCTAAGTAAGAGTTATGTCTAAACACACCACATTGCCGACACACTTTACCAGCTTTGAGCAGGGCTACCCTGTTCTTTGTTCAAAATTGGGCTACACCTTTAACGACCCCAATTTACTTAGACGTGCCTTAACACACCGCTCGTATGACCCTAAGATGAGCTATGAGCGGTTGGAGTTTTTGGGCGATGCCCTTTTGGGAGCGGTG
Source organism: Moraxella caprae DSM 19149 (assembly GCF_000426885.1). GTDB lineage: Bacteria > Pseudomonadota > Gammaproteobacteria > Pseudomonadales > Moraxellaceae > Moraxella > Moraxella caprae. The sequence continues at coordinate 60,633 of NZ_AUGF01000007.1, forward strand.
ATTGCCGAGGCGCTGTTTACCTTTTTTCCCCGTCATGATGAGGGCAAGCTGACCCGTATGCGTGCTACATTGGTACGCCAAGAGACCCTTGTGCAAATTGCCGAAAAACTGGAGCTGTCATCTCATCTGATACTGGGCGTGGGCGAGCGTAAAGGCGGTGGGCGACACCGTGCCAGTATTTTGGCTGATGCGGTGGAGGCGATTTTGGCGTCCGTGTATTTAGACAGTGGCGACATTGAACGGGTGAAAGGCTTGGTTAAATGCTGGTATGAGACCTTGATTGGTGAGATGGGCGAAGAAAAAGTGCTAAAAGATGCCAAATCTCGCCTGCAAGAATGGCTTCAAGGCAATAAACTGCCCTTGCCGACTTATACGCTCATGGATACCATTGGCAACGCCCCCAATCAAACCTTTGTGGTGGCATGCACCGTTGCTGTGGCGGACTGTACGCCCATTACCGAGACGGGCGAGAGCAGACGTATTGCCGAGCAAAAATGTGCCGAGCGGATGATAAATCAGCTCAATAAATTAGAAAAGCCTAAGGCGTTATAAAGCATATTTTAAAAATTGAATAGGTAGGGGCAATTCATTCGCCCAAAAATCAGTGCTTTTATATAGGGCAAATGTAATTTGCCCCTACAAATCCACAATCTCAAAAAATAACACCAATCATCACCCATTTTCAACCATTCATATTTTAAATTCCCAAACCAACCGACATGTACAAATACTATTTGCCCCGCCTGTGTTGTCGTTATATAATGACAGCATTGCCCTTATTTTGAGAATTTAGGAAAACCATGACAAACGCACACGACCAAAACCAGACCAATAACGAAAATACCATTTCCGCCTTTTTCAATGACAATCCCACGCCTGTGATTTCTGATGACTTTAAAGCAGGGTTTGTGGCGATTGTCGGTCGCCCCAACGTGGGCAAATCCACGCTCATGAACCATTTGCTTGGACAAAAGTTATCCATTACAAGCCGTAAACCACAGACCACACGCCATCGCATTCATGGCATTTTGACCAACGACACTTGTCAAATGGTGTTTGTGGACACCCCCGGCATTCACACCAAAGAAGTCAAAGCAATCAACGAGCGTATGAACAAAACTGCCGTGTCCGCCTTATCGGATGTGGATTTGGTGCTGTTTGTGGTGGACAGTGTCCAGTGGCGAGAGGACGACCTTTTGACCCTTGAAAAACTGTCAGCGACCAATCTGCCTGTGGTGCTTGTCATCAACAAAGCCGATACCATTAAAGATAAATCCAAACTTCTGCCCTTAATTGGCGAATACCAAGAAAGTTTTGATTTTGCCGACATTGTGCCTGTCTCTGCCTTGCGTGGGCATAACTTAGATAGGCTTATGGACGTAATCACAGGCTTTTTGCCGACCCGTCCGCCCATTTTTGACCCCGAGCAGATTACCGACCGCAGTGAGCGGTTTTTGGCGAGCGAGATTATCCGTGAAAAAATCATGCGAACGTCTGGCGATGAAGTGCCGTACGATTTGACCGTGCAAATTGACACCTTTAAAGACGAGCCTGCCCACAAAGACCCCGAGACGGGCAAATGGCGACGTGCGGTAACGTTTATTGATGCGACCATTTTTGTGGAGCGGGCAGGGCAAAAAACCATTGTCATCGGCGACAAAGGCTCACGCATTAAGCAAGTCGGCATAGAAGCCCGTCAAGACATGGAAAAGCTGTTTGACAAAAAAATCATGCTCACCTTATGGGTCAAAGTCAAAAAAGGGTGGAGCGATGATGAGCGGGCGTTAAATAGTTTGGGGTATTAAATTGGGCTTTTAAAATTTGCCAATGTGGGGGCGAATTGCAATTCGCCCTTGATAAATCCATCACTGATACAAAGTTGAGAATAGAGCCCCTTTATTTTGATACATGTCATTTAACAAGGAAGACGTTCATCACAAGGAAAACCCATGTTCCACACCCTAAAACAGGCTTGGGCAAAGCACCGCCTACCTGCAAGCTCCCCTTATCTGCCCCTATACGAACCGCACCCTGATGAGCTTGTCAGTTTTGATTGTGAGACCACGAGCCTTAATGTCAAAGAAGCTCATATCATCTCCATCGGAGCGGTTAAGATTCGGGGCAATCGCATTTTGACAGACGAGAGCTTTTATGTGCTGGTTAAACCCGAAGGCATCATGAGTGCTACCAATGTAACGATACACGGACTTCGCCCCAAAGATTTAAAGGACGGACTGGACATCGAGACAGCGATTAAGCAGTTTTTGGCATTTGTCGGTGGGCGGACGCTTGTGGGTTATTTTTTGGAATATGACGTGGCGATGGTCAATAAATTTTTAAAACCAATGGCAGGGATAACCCTACCCCAAAAACAAATAGAAATATCAAGGATTTACCACGCCCAAGAAACTCGCCATAAATATTATGACGCCGAAATTGACCTAAAAATGGCAACGATGGTAAACGCCCTAGGCATTCCTGACTTGCCACGCCATGACGCCCTAAATGATGCCATCAACGTGGCGATGATGTATTTGGCTCTTAGGCATCGCAGGGTTTGATGACAGCCATTCTTTTTATTAACAAAAAAATTTTGTATAGACTATTGCAATTGCTCACAGTTGTGCTATTCTAAATCAAGGTGTAAGAAACACCTGTAACTTGCAAGGAAGCAATGAATTATTCAAGGGAGAAAACCCATCAAAATCTGCTTTCTTTGCTTTTTTACCAACTTTGGAGAAAGCAATGTCAGAAACTTCAAATAACACTCACACCACAACAAACACCCCGCCACCCAATGCCCCAGCAGATGCCCAAAGCTATTGGCGTGCCAACGTGCGTATCATCATCGGCTGTTTGGTCGTTTGGGCGGTCGCCTCGCTCGGTTTTGCCATCTTACTGCGTCCTGCTTTGATGGGCATTAGCTTTATGGGAACGGATTTGGGGCTGTGGTTTGGGCAGCAGGGGGCAATTTTGACCTTTGTTGCCTTGATTTTCTTTTATGCGTGGCGAATGAATAAATTGGACAAACAATATGGCGTTGAGGAGGACTAAGGATGAGTCAATTTGCCATTAACTTGATTTTTGTGGGGCTGTCCTTTGCCCTGTATTTTGGGATTGCCATTTGGGCAAGAGCAGGCTCTACCAAAGAGTTCTATGTCGCAGGTGGCGGTGTTCACCCTGTCGTAAACGGCATGGCGACAGGGGCGGACTGGATGAGTGCCGCATCCTTTATCTCGATGGCGGGCATGATTGCGATGGGCGGTTATGCAGCGTCCGCTTATCTTATGGGTTGGACGGGCGGATTTGTACTGCTTGCTTTGCTCCTTGCTCCCTATTTGCGTAAATTTGGTAAATTTACCGTGCCCGACTTTATCGGCGACCGTTTTTATTCAAAACCTGCTCGCTTGATTGCGGTGGTCTGCCTTATCCTAGCGTGTACCACTTATGTCATCGGACAGATGACAGGGGCAGGCGTGGCTTTCTCTCGCTTTTTGGAAGTGGATAAAAACACAGGGCTTATCATCGCTGCCATTGTCGTATTGTTCTATGCGGTACTTGGCGGTATGAAAGGCATTACCTATACGCAAGTGGCTCAGTATGTCGTTTTGATGATTGCTTATATCGTTCCTGCGATTTTTATCTCTCTAAACATTACAGGTAATCCTATCCCTGCCCTTGGTATGTTTGGCACGGTAGAAGGCGGTGAGACCATGCTTGCCAAGCTCGATGGCTTGATTACCGACTTAGGCTTTGCCGCTTATACCGCTGATGTGCCTGATAAGCTCAATATGTTCTTATTGACTTTATCGCTTATGATTGGTACGGCAGGTTTGCCCCACGTTATTATCCGCTTTTTTACGGTAAATAAAGTCTCGGACGCTCGCTCGTCAGCAGGTTGGACATTGGTATTTATCGCCTTGCTATACACCGCTGCCCCTGCGGTGGGTACGATGTCTCGCATGAATTTGGTGGATACTGTATATCCAAACGGCACTCAATCTACCCCCATTGAGTACGAAGCTCGCCCTGAGTGGATGAAAAACTGGGAACAAACAGGTCTTTTAAAATTCGAAGACAAAAATAATGATGGCAAAATTGACTACTATAACGACAAGTCAAAAGACGAAGCCTTCCTTGCTGCCGCCGAATCCAAAGGTCTAAAAGGCAATGAGCTTGACGTAAACAACGACATCATGGTACTTGCCAACCCTGAGATTGCCAACTTGCCACCATGGGTCATCGGTCTTATCGCGGCAGGGGGTATTGCTGCTGCTCTATCTACCGCCGCAGGTCTACTGCTTGCTATCTCGTCTGCCATCTCGCACGACCTTATCAAGATGGTCATCAAACCTGACATTAGCGATAAGGGCGAACTCAATGTCGCTCGCGTCTCAATGATTGTGGCGATTGCGATTGCAACATGGCTTGGCATGAATCCCCCTGGGTTTGCCGCCCAGACGGTTGCCCTTGCCTTTGGTATTGCAGGTTCGTCCTTGTTCCCTGCACTCATGATGGGTATTTTCTCAAAACGCATCAACGACAAAGGAGCGGTGGCAGGCATGCTGGCAGGTCTTATCGTAACGTGCGTGTACATTTTCCTATTCAAAGGCTGGTTCTTTATCCCTGGTACTAATATGCTTGCCGATGACGCATCAGGTTGGATTATGGGGATTAGCCCACTAGGCTTTGGTCCAATCGGGGCATTGATTAACTTTGTGGTTGCCTTTGCGGTATCGTACATGACTGCACCGCCATCACAAGAGATTCAAGACTTGGTTGAAAGCGTGCGTTATCCAAAAGGAGCAGGTGCTGCTGTTGACCACTAATCGGCTCTTACCAAAAACTGCTTAAAATCTCGGTTTTAGGCAGTTTTTATATGGATTTGATTTATAATGATAAAAATTTGGGTGTTGTTTAATACGATAATGTTGAGTTTAGACACTGTGTGTATAGCCAAACAAATTTGAAATAAGACAAGGAAAACGAACGAAGTTGTACAAGTAGTACTACTACGAGCGAGTTTGACGCAGTATTATTTCAAAGTTGGCGGAATATAACTCTGTTTTTTAAAATATATTTTAAGGAAAAAACATGATGTTTTGGGACATTACGGCAATGATTTTTGCAGGCTTTTTATTTGCAGGGCTTGCCATGCCGATTAAGATTTTTTACAAAAAAACGCCAAAATGGTTCATTCCCATCATGGCAGGGCTTGGTATGATGAGTTATCAGGTGTACAGCGAATACCGATGGTTTGGCGATACCAGTGCCAAACTGCCCGATGGAAGCATGGTGGTGGCAAGCGTACCAAAGACAACGTGGTTTCGTCCGTGGTCGTACGTTAAGCCCCAAGTGTTTCAATTTGTGGTGCTAGATACCGCCAATGTTGTCAGCCTTGATGAAACAACCAAACAAGCTCAGGTGTATTTTTTTGAAAGACGCTTACCTGCCCAAAAATTGGACGTGTTATTTGACTGTAAAAAGGGCGTGCAAAGTTATGTGATAAATCGGGATTTTAGCCGTCTTAATTGGCAAAAATTGGACTATACCGATAAGGCGGTAGGGCTGGTGTGTCGCTAGGCTGGGGCAAAAAAGAGGAGGGGGAACCAAAAGTATTGTTGATTTTGCCGAAAAATCCATGGCTAAACGACTCGCCATTGAAATGTGGGTTTTAGAATTTGTAGCATTCATCAATGGCAGGGGCTTGGCAAAACCTAGCCCCTGCCCATCATCAAATCACGGTGTTTTGGCAGGTGTTGACGTATCAGCCACAGGCACATCTAGGCGTAGTTGGTCACGGGCTTCTTGTTGGGCGTGATAGCCCAGTGCCAAGCTTGTGCAGAAAAATATGGTGGCAAGGATGGCGGTGGTGCGAGTTAGAAAGTTTGCCGAACCTGCCGCCCCAAACACCGTGCCTGCCGTTCCAGAGCCAAAACTTGCCCCAGCATCCGCCCCTTTGCCGTGCTGAATGAGTATGAGACCTGATAAGGCAATGGCGACAATGATATGAATGGCTAAGATAAATGTAAACATGGTGTTCTCGTTATTTTGATTGGCTAAATGCGTGGATAATGGCGGTAAAGCTGTCGGTTTTCAAGGACGCTCCACCGACCAATGCCCCATCTATCACGTCCGATTTGGCAAAGTTGGGGGCGTTTTTGTCATTCACGCTACCGCCATATAAAATGGGGGTGGTCATACCAAATGCAGTCAATTCGTCTTTGATAAAATGGTGTGTTTTCTCAATTTCATCAAAAGTTGGGGTAAGCCCCGTGCCAATTGCCCAAACAGGCTCATAGGCGATGATAAGTTTGGCAATATCAGCATCTGCTTGATTTGCAAACGCCTTTAAAATGGCTAATTGGTTTTTTAAAACCCCAAAGGTCTCGCCACGCTCGTACTCGTCTTTGGTCTCGCCAATGCAGTAGATGACCGATAAGCCGTGGGTAAAAGCGTTGGCGATTTTGGCGGATAAAATCTCATCGCTCTCGCCATGATATTGACGGCGTTCGCTATGCCCCACAAGGGTAAAAGTTGCCCCAATATCCGCCACTTGGCAAGCTGATACATCGCCTGTAAATGCCCCTGTTTCTGCTGTCTTATAGGCGATGTCTTGCACGCCAAGCAGGATACCGTCCGCCAAAGCTGATTTGACAGCCGATAAATGCACAAGGCTCGGCACCACGCCCACAGTACAGCCATCATTGGCAGGCAGGCTTGTGGCAAGGGCGGCCGCGTCTGATACGGTGGCAGGGTTTAACTTCCAGTTGCCGATGACGTATTTTTGACTCATGGGGTTTCCTTTAACTCTATTGTAATTTTAACCTAACAGCATATTATAGCAAATATTCCCCAAAAAATCAGCACACAAATGATGGGCGGTATTATTGGCGGTGTTTTTCCGATAATCCTAAAACTTCGCCCTTTGAGTAAAATTTTATGGCAAAAGCACAGCAAATTTTGTATTTTTGGAGTAAAATAAGCAAAAATATATGCAATTTTCACGCCAATTTTTATCTGATGACACATTTCTTTTAAAATTTGTCGCTCATTTGATTTTAATAAACATTGGCAAATGATTTAGGAAAATATTATGTCCGCTCCGAATTTTGGTGGTTTGGCACACATTTTGGTGTCAAATAGCTTGGTTGCCCCCGAAGCCATGACCAAGGCTCTGACCGAAGCCCAGCAGCAAAGCATGGCGATTGTGCCATATTTGGTAGAAAACAAAGTTGCCCCTGCAAATAAGATTGCCAGTCTGCTTGCTCATGAATTTGGCGACCCATTATTTGACCTAAATGCACTGTCTCCTGATGCGGTCAATAAAGAGCTGGTTGATGAGAAAATCATTAATCAGTATGGGGCATTGCCACTCTTTAAACGGGGTAATAAACTTTTTGTGGGCTTGTCTGACCCCACCCGTCTAGATGCCATTGATGCCATCTCCTTTAACGCCAAGCTGACTGTTGAGACCATCGTTGTCGAAGAAGACAAGCTCAAAAAGATGATTGAGAATGTCTACTCAGGCGGTGGCGGACTGGGCAACCTAGGCGATGTTGACCTGTCAGGGGACTTTGATGGTGGGGCAGGTGATGAAGACGATGAAGGTACTGACGTCAATTCAGGCGGTGGTGAAGATGCCCCTGTCGTTAAGTTTGTCAATAAAATGCTCCTTGACGCCATTCGTATGGGGGCGTCGGATTTGCACTTTGAGCCGTATGAGAAGTCTTACCGTGTGCGTTTTCGTGTGGATGGGGTGCTCCAAATCATTAATCGCCCACCAGTACAACTGGCAGGTAAAATCGCCGCTCGTCTTAAAGTCATGTCGCAAATGGATATTTCTGAACGCCGAGCTCCCCAAGACGGTCGTATTAAGCTAAAAATCTCCAAAACAAAAGCCATTGACTTTCGTGTGAACTCCTGTCCGACGCTCTTTGGCGAAAAGCTCGTACTGCGTATTCTTGACCCGTCATCGGCGATGCTTGGTATTGATGCACTCGGCTATGAGCCTGACCAAAAAGAGCTGTTCTTAGAAGCTCTTGATAAACCTCAAGGCATGCTCCTCATCACAGGCCCGACAGGTTCGGGTAAAACGGTCTCGCTCTATACTGGTCTTAACATCCTAAACACGCCCGAGACCAACATCTCTACCGCCGAAGACCCTGTGGAGATTAACTTAGAAGGGATTAACCAAGTCAACGTAAACCCCAAAGTGGGTCTCACGTTCGCTTCCGCCCTAAAAGCGTTCCTGCGTCAAGACCCTGACATCGTCATGGTCGGTGAGATTCGTGATTTGGAGACTGCGGAGATTGCCATTAAAGCCGCCCAAACGGGACACATGGTATTATCCACCCTGCACACCAACTCCGCTCCTGAGACCTTGACCCGTCTGCGTAATATGGGCGTGGCATCGTTTAACATTGCCACATCGGTAAACTTAGTGATCGCCCAGCGTCTGGCTCGCCGTCTGTGCAAAAACTGCAAAAAGCCGACCAACGTACCTAAGCAGAGCCTGCTAGAAATGGGCTTTACCGAAGAAGACCTTGCCAACCCTGATAACGTCATCTATGAGCCTGTGGGCTGTTCTGAATGCCGTGAAGGCTACAAGGGGCGTGTGGGTATCTATGAAGTCATGAAAATCTACCCAAGCATTTCACGGATTATCATGGAAGATGGCAACGCCATTCAAATCAAAGACGAAGCGATGAAACACGGTTTTCGTGATTTGAGACGCTCGGGCATCATGAAAGTCTTACAAGGTACGACCAGTATCCAAGAGATGTATCGGGTAACTTCTGAATAACATCGCTTAAACAAAAGCCCTTGTATATTCAAGAGCTTTTGATTGATAAAAACAGGGTAAAAAATAAGGGCAATCACGCCCTTATTTTTTGATTATTTACCAGCCTTTGACCACACCGTCTTTAAATTGGTTTTTGGCTTCGGCTTCTACTTCATCAGACTGATAGGCTTGAACGAAGTTTTTGATGGCGTCCGAGTCTTTGTTGTCGGCACGGGCAACGATGATGTTCACATAAGGCGAATCTTTGTCCTCAATAAACACACCGTCATTAGCGGTTAGACCCACTTGACCTGCATAAGTGTTGTTCACCACCGCCAAATCCACGTCATCTAAGGCACGAGCGGCGATTGATGTATCCACTTCTTTGATTTTAAGTTGTTTGGGGTTCTCTACGATGTCAAGCGATGTTGAGAATAAGTTGGTGTTGTCTTTTAGCTTGATAAGCCCTTGTTTTTCAAGTAAAATGAGTGCACGGGCTAGGTTTGACGGGTCGTTTGGCACTGCCACGATAGCACCGTCTTTAAGTTCGCTTATGCTTTTGATTTTCTTAGCATAGCCCGCCAGTGGATATACAAAGGTATTGCCTACGATGACCAGATTGTCCAGCTTTTTCTCTTGGCTGTCTTTGTCAAGATAAGGCTTGTGTTGCATGGCGTTGGCGTCTAGGTCGCACTTGGATACGGCGGTGTTGGGTAGAGCGTAGTCGTTGAATTCAACGTATTCTACCACCAGACCGTATTTTTCTTGGGCGACTTTGGCGGCCACTTCGGCAACTTTATGTTCAGGGCCGCTCATCACGCCCACTTTGATTTTGTTGGGGTCGCCAGCAGGGCAAGCGGTTGCCGTTGTGGTTTGGGTGGTTGTGTCGGTTTTGGTGTCGGTTTGGGCAGGTTTGTCGCCACCACAGCCGACTAGGGCAATGCCTGATGCTAAGGCACACAGACCAAAAAATTTGTTTGCTTTCATAAGGGTTCTCTATTTAAAAGGGCTGATATTTATCTGTTTGTCAATTTAAAATCATTTAACTTTAAAATGCACCAATAAGATTTTTACTTAAAAGGTGCGTGGTACGCACCCTACCATACTGCTGTTTGTCAATTTAAAATCATTGAATTTATCAAATGACAAAATCATGACAACAATAAATTTTAGTATATTAAAGCAAAAAATTAGCCAAACTTCAATATGAATTTTGGCTAAAATTTTGACAAAAGGTTATGCCATTTTGGTATATCACCTATGGTCAAACCGCTCGGCAAGTATATCCCCTGCCTTTTGGCATATCATAACAATCGCCACGATAATGACGGTCGCTATCCATTTGACATAGACCATACCACGATGTTCGCCATAGCTGATAGCAAGATTGCCCAGACCACCACCGCCCACCACGCCTGCCATGGCTGAGTAGCCGATGAGCGAGACGAGCGTGAGCGTTATGGCGTTGATGAGTATGGGTAGGCTTTCGGGGAAGTAGTATTTGGTGATGATTTGCCAGTTGGTCGCCCCCATGGCATGAGCCGATTCGGTCAAGCCTGTGGGGATTTCTGCCAAAGCATTGGCAGTAAGCCTTGCCACAAAAGGAATGGCGGTCATGGCAAGTGGCACAATGGCGGCGGTCGTGCCGAGCGTTGTCCCCACAATCAGGCGAGTAAAGGGCAATAAAATAATGAGCAAAATGATAAACGGTACTGACCGCCCCACGTTGATAACCACGTCCAATATGGCAAATAAAGGCTTGTTCGCCAAAATCCGCCCCTTACCCGTCAAAAACGCCAAAAATCCAAGCGGTAGCCCCACCAGCACTGATATGGCGGTAGAGACCAACCCCATATAGACCGTCTCGTAAGTGGACTTATAGACCATTTGCCACATTTGGGGGGTCAGCTCGCTCATAAAGCCTTGATAAATCTCATGCCACATAGCCTAACACCTCAAATCCAACATGATGTTCTGTAAAAAACGCCAACGCCTCCACGCACGCCGTCCGCTCCCCAATCATTTGGCTTATGGTTATGCCAAACTTGACACCGCCCACATAGTCCATTTGTGAAGTCAAAATGTTAAACGCCACGCCAAATCGCCGTGTCGCCTCCGAAAAGAGCGGGCTGTTCACCGTTTTGCCACTAAATTCAAAGCGTATCACAGGATAAGTGCCGTCCGTCTCATGGGCGTGCAGGCGTGCCAAAAATTCATCAGGTAGGCTCACATGAAAAGTCGCCTTGATAAAGTCATGAGCAAGCTCGGTTTGGGGATTGGCAAAAATCTGCCCCACCGTGCCTTGCTCCACCAACACGCCCTTGTCAATGACCGCCACTTTATCGCAAATGCGTTTGACCACGTCCATTTCGTGCGTGATGAGCAGTATGGTAATGCCAAGTTCGCTGTTGATTTTTTTTAATAAATCCAAAATCGCCCCTGTCGTGGCAGGGTCTAAGGCACTGGTTGCTTCGTCGCAAAGTAGCACCTTGGGGTCGGTTGCCAACGCTCGGGCAATGGCGACACGCTGTTTTTGACCGCCTGATAGGCTAGACGGATAGGCGTGATGACGCTCGGATAAACCCACTAGGTCAAGCAGGGAGCTTACCTTTTCTTTGATGATGTGTCTGGGTGTGCCAGACAGTTCAAGGCTTAAAGCGACATTATCAAACACCGTGCGAGATGAGAGCAGGTTAAACTGCTGAAAAATCATGCCGATATGACGGCGAGCCTTGATAAGGTCAGCGTTGTCTAGGTTCATCAAGTCCACACCGTCCACAAACACGTGTCCTGTCGTGGGGCGTTCCAAAAGATTGACACAGCGAATGAGCGTGGATTTGCCCGCTCCGCTGGCTCCAATCACACCAAAAATCTCGCCCTTTGCCACCGTCAAATCGCTCGGTTGTAGGGCGGTAAAGGTCGTGGGTTTGCCGTCTTTTTTTATGGCGAAAGTTTTGCTAACGCCTTGTAATCTTATCATAATGGGTAAATTTGGGGAAATTGGTTATTATAGCATGGATTGGGCGAGTGTTATGGCAAAAATTGATGAATTGGTAGGTTTGTGATAACAATTGTCATGTTGATGCTTGCTTGCTGATATCAAAAACATCAGTGTCAATTTTTAAAGAAGCTTTCATGTGGTAGACTGTCCAAAATTTACGCAAAATTACATTTTACCGAACGCATTCGCACAACCACGACAGTTGCAACAATATAGTAACATTTTTAAAATTTCTAGGGTAAATCACGCACAAGACTGCCGATGATTTTACATTTTGTGGCTATCACACGCCCCAAAAATCCCCTATCATACATCCATCGCCAACGATAGATGAATACTAAATGAATGCTTGATATCTGTTGAGCTAATAAGCATGAATGACGTAACATGGTTGGTGCCGTGGGTAAAGCTAATTTTGGATGATTTTAATGATGATTTGCTAGGTTGTTATGTTAGTTTAAATAATGAATAAAATCAACGTTAAATGAAAATAGAGTTTCACTTCGCCCAAATCAGTAATAACCAAGTAACAAACCCATTTTTAATAAGGAATTCATCATGAGCAACTATGACAATATCGACCGTGACGTTGTAAAAAATATGTCCGATGAGACTAAAGCAGACCTAAACGCTGACCCAATCACAGGCGAGCCAGGTTCACACCCAGTGGGTACGGCAGTCGGTGGTCTAGGCGGTGCAGCCGCAGGGGCAGCCATTGGTGCATTGGCAGGTCCACTAGGGGCGCTTATTGGCGGTGCCGTGGGTGCAATCGTTGGTGGTGGTGCAGGCAGTGCCGCAGGCGAAGCTTTTGACCCAACCATTGAAGAAGCCTACTGGCGTGCTCACTATGCCACATCGCCCACTTATGTAGCAGGCTATGATTATGACCGTGACTACCTACCTGCTTATGCCGTAGGTTATGCTAACCGCCCACATTATCCTGCTGATGCTCGCTTTGAAGATCATGAAAATGATTTGGAGCGTTCATGGAATGAAGTTAAAGGCGAATCACGTTTGGCGTGGGAACAAGCCAAACTTGCTGCTCGTGATGCATGGTATCGTGTAAAGTACTAAGAAGTGCTAAATAATAAGTTAAATTTGCCTGATTAATTTTAATTGGGTTCATAAAATAAAACCACTTAAATGCTCTGCATTTAGGTGGTTTTTTTGTGCTGTTTTATCATTGTAAATTTTGGTTATTGCCATTTCAAATTTTAAAAACACCCCCATTTATAAACCTATCGTATTTTAAATACCTAAACATTTATCAAAATATTAAAAGGCACATCATGGCACACGAATACATCAGCATCAAAGGGGCAAAAACCCACAACCTAAAAGACATCAACGTGGACATTCCACGAGACAAGTTAGTCGTGATTACAGGTTTATCAGGTTCGGGCAAATCATCGCTCGCCTTTGATACGCTCTACGCCGAAGGGCAAAGACGTTATGTGGAGAGCTTGTCCGCTTATGCTCGCCAGTTTCTAAGTCAAATGGAAAAGCCTGATGTAGATAGCATTGAAGGTTTATCCCCCGCCATTGCCATTGAACAAAAATCAACCAACCACAACCCCCGCTCCACCGTCGGCACGATTACCGAAGTGTATGATTATCTGCGTTTGCTATTTGCTCGTGTCGGCACGCCCCATTGTCCTGAACACGGCTTGCCCATGGTCGCCCAAACAGTGAGCGAAATGGTGGACGACATTCTTGCCAAACCTGACGGCACTCGTCTCATGCTCCTTGCCCCTGTCGTGCGTGAGCGTAAGGGCGAGCATATTGCCCTATTGGAGAGCTTACAGGCACAGGGCTTTACCAAAGTTCGCATTGACGGGGTAGTCTATGACATGGACGAGTTGCCAACCCTTGCCAAAACGCACAAACACACCATAGATGTGGTGGTGGATAGATTTAAGGTGAGAGATGATTTGGGCAACCGAGTGGCGGAGAGTTTGGAGACCACGTTACGGCTAGGCTCGGACATTGCCATTTTACACGATATGGACGATGAGAGCGAGACGGTGCTGTCCGCCAAGCACTCTTGCCCTGCCTGTGATAGGGCGGTGAGTGAGTTAGAGCCACGCCTGTTTAGCTTTAACAATCCCGCTGGGGCGTGTCCGTCCTGCGATGGGCTTGGCAAACGCCAGTATTTCTCTGCCGAACGTATCGTTACCGAACCTGCCAAATCCTTAAATCAAGGGGCGATACACGGTTGGGACAAACGCCATGCGTATTATTTTGGGCTATTGACAACCGTTTGCACGCATTTTGGCATTGACATGGATAAGCCGTGGCAAGACTTAACCAAAAAAGAGCAAACCATCATTTTAAACGGTTCGGGCAAAGAAAAACTGACCTTTAATTTTACCGATGAGCGTGGGCGTAAAACAACCAAAACCGTGCCATTTGAAGGGATTTTACCGTATCTAGAACGCCGTTATCACAGCACCACCAGTAGCATCGTGCGAGATGAGCTTGCCCAATATTTATCCGATACGACTTGTAACGTGTGTCATGGTGTTCGCCTAAATGACATCGCCCGTAACGTCAAAGTGGACGGACGGGGCGTGGGCGACATCATTGCCCTGCCGATAGGGCAAGCGTGGGAATATTATGAAAACCTGCACATCGGCGGACACAAAGGCGAAGTGGCGGATAAGATTTTTAAAGAAATCCGTGAGCGTTTGGGCTTTTTGACCAAAGTGGGGCTAGAATATTTGACCCTTGCCCGATCTGCCGAGACGTTATCGGGTGGGGAAGCCCAGCGTATCCGTCTGGCAAGCCAAATCGGGGCAGGGCTTATGGGGGTTATGTATGTGCTTGACGAGCCGTCCATTGGCTTACACCAACGAGACAATGACCGTCTGTTATCCACGCTGACGCACCTGCGAGACCTAGGCAATACCGTCATTGTCGTGGAGCATGACGAAGACGCCATTCGCACCGCTGACCATATTATTGATATTGGCGTGGGGGCAGGCGTGCATGGCGGAAGTGTGATTGCTACAGGGACGGCGGACGAGATTGCCAAAAATGATGATTCATTAACAGGACAATATTTATCTGGCAAAAAACGTATTGAGATTCCCAAAATCCGCCACAGTGCCAAGACAGGCGAGATTAAAAAAGGCAAAAAAACCATTACCGAACCTTTATATATCCGCCTAGACGGAGCCAAGGGCAATAATCTAAAAAATGTCAACCTAGCCATCCCGATTGGCGTGATGACCTGTATCACAGGCGTGTCGGGTTCGGGCAAATCCACGCTCATCAACCGTACGCTCATGCCACTGTCCGCCACGCACCTAAATAACGCAACCACGCTCGTGCCTGAGCCGTATGACAAAATCACAGGGCTTGAGCACCTTGATAAAATGGTGGACATAGACCAAAGTCCAATCGGTCGCACGCCACGCTCCAACCCTGCCACTTATACGGGCGTGTTTACGCTCATCAGAGACCTGTTTACCCAAACCCCCGAAGCTCGGGCAAGGGGCTATAAGGCAGGGCGGTTCAGCTTTAACGTCAAGGGTGGTCGCTGTGAAGCCTGTCAAGGGGACGGCATGATAAAAGTGGAAATGCACTTTTTGCCCGATATGTATGTGCCGTGCGATGTCTGTGCAGGCAGTCGCTACAATCGTGAGACCTTAGAGGTCCACTACAAGGGCAAATCCATCTCGGACGTGCTTGCCATGACGGTAGAAGATGCGTTGGCGTTTTTTGAAGCAATCCCTGCTATTCATCGCAAATTAGAAGCCCTGATGCAGGTGGGCTTGGGCTACATTCAGCTTGGGCAATCCGCCACGACATTGTCAGGGGGCGAAGCACAGCGAGTTAAGCTCGCCAAAGAGCTTGCCAAACGAGACACAGGGCAAACCCTTTATATCCTAGATGAGCCGACCACAGGGCTACATTTTGAAGACATTGCCAAACTGCTTGACATTTTGCACGCCCTGCGTGATAAAGGCAATACGGTAGTGGTCATTGAGCATAACCTAGACGTCATCAAGACCGCCGACCACATTGTGGATTTGGGTTATGAAGGCGGTGATGGTGGCGGTCAGATTGTGGCACAAGGTACGCCTGAGATGGTGGCAGAAGATGAGCGGTCGCATACAGGTAGATTTTTGAAGAATGTTTTGGCGGAGAAAAAGTGATGTCATCATTTGATTTGGAAAAAGTCAAAAAAGATAGGCTAATTAGCACTTATACCATTAACCTTGAAAATTTGCCGATTGGCGATGATTATGTTTTGTACATTTGTCAAAATATAGACAGCAAACTTATCAATCAGGTGAATTTGATTGGCACAAACATTAGCGACAAAGTTTTTGAATGTTTGGCACAATTGCCCAAATTGGAATTTTTAAAAATTAACCAAACCAATATTACAGGGCAAGGCTTTTGTCATTTTGCAGGGCATAAAAAATTGGAAGTCATTTGGGCGGAAAATACCCAGCTTGACGATACTATTTTGCCTTTGATTGCCCAAATTCCCAATATGACTGCTTTTTTGATTGAAGGCACAAAAATCACTTGGCAAGGACTTTTGACACTTGCCAAGCACCCACACATTCGCCCTGTTGCTCGGGGCGGGCAATTTTCGGACGAGCAATTGGCTAAATTTCGCCACAGTCAGCGTGAATTTGCCAAAAAGAACAAAACGCCTGTTAATGCCGATGATTTGGCAAAAGTTACCGCACAGTTATTGGCGTTTTTTGAAGCCATTCATCGTTGGGAAGCACTTGCTGAGCCAGATTTTAATGATGAGATGATGCAAAAAAGCACAGAAATTTATCGGCAATTTTTTACCGAAAGTTGGCACAATACTCAAAGAATGCATTTACAAAGTGGCGGTAGTTATCAAGACCATAAAATCGTGGACAGCGAATATGTGAGTAAAAATCGCATTTATCTTTATACCGAAGATGATTTGAATAGCCAACGGCGGTTTTTGTTCATTCGCCAAGCGGACAATTCGTGGTTATTGGATAAAATGCAAATTAAGTTTGGTTATAAATGGGAGTCGTACACGCCATAGTTGGGGTGGGGTGGGCTGAGAAATTTTTTTAAAAATCCCTAGCATTTTTTGCTAAAATTGGTTAAAGTCAAAATCTGTTAAAACACTTAGGAATGCAATGTACTTATTCGACACCCACACCCATTTTGACGTACCCGAATATGACAGCAAGCGAGATGACTACAACCACACCGCCTTTACTCATGGCGTGCGTCATGTGGTGCTTATTGGCTATTTGGCAAAGTATTTTGACAGAATGAGACAGGTCAAATGCTATGCCGATGACCATTATTCAATCAAGCACCATTTGGCGTGTGGCTTGCACCCCTTATATATCAAAGAGCATGGCGATGATGATTTATATATTTTAGATAACTATCTAAACAAATATCCCAATATTGCCATTGGTGAGATAGGGCTTGACACTTATCCTGATGAATTAAAATCGGTGGATAATTATAATAAGCAATGCCGTTTTTTTATAGAGCAAATCGGCTTATCAAAAAGGCATGATTTACCCATTTTATTGCACATTCGCAAATCACACGCCGATACCCTAAAAATTTTAAAGATGCAAAAATACAACGCCCACAATCAAGGCGGTATTGCTCACAGTTTTAGCGGTGGCGAAAATGAAGCGTTGCATTTTGCCAAATTGGGTTTTAAAATTGGCATTACAGGGCAAATCACCAACCCCAATGCCAAAAAATTACGCCAAGCGGTAAAAACGGTGTTTGATAAAATTGGTATATCTGCTTTTGTTATTGAGACCGATTGCCCTGATATGAACCCTATTCCTGCTCAAATAGGCGGTAATTATTTTAATGAGCCAAAAAATTTAATATATGTTTTAGATGAGTTATCGGTATTATTTAATATGGATAAAGAAATATTGGCATATAAACTTTGGCAAAATAGCAATGACGCATTTAAAACTAATTTTGACTATGGTTAAATGGTTTTTTAATGGTTTTTTAATTCACTTAATTTATTTAAAAATCAATAAAATTTAAAGAGTAAAAATAAAATGACCAACCGCAGATTTACAGGCACCCGCACGCTATATCAAGATGATTTTGATAAATTTAGCAATGCTCACGTTTATATCATCGGTATGGGTGGCGTGGGGTCGTGGGCGACAGAAGCCCTTGCTCGCACCGGCATAGGCGAGCTGACACTCATTGACATGGACGTGTTGGTGGAGAGTAATGTCAATCGCCAACTGCCCGCTCTAACGGACACCTTTGGTGAATCCAAAATCGGCGAGATGACAAAGCGAGTGGTAGGCATCAATCCTGCTATCAAAATCAATGCCATTGATGAATTTATCACGCCTGATAATATCGATAAGCTACTACCAAGTATTGATGTCATAAAAGAATACAAAGCAAAAAAAAGACCGCTCATTATATTGGACTGTGTGGACGATATGAATGCCAAATTGGCAATAGCCCTATATTGTCGATTTAATAAAGTCAAGCTTATCATATCAGGCGGAGCAGGGGGCAAAATTGACCCTTTACAAATAAAGGTAAGTGATTTAAAAGACGTCTATCAAGATCCCTTACTTGCCAAATTACGCCAAAATCTAAGAGATAAAAATATCAATAAATCTTTAAAGGAAAAGTTTGGCATGAAGTGTGTCTATTCGTCCGAACCCTTAAAACTTGCCAATGAGTGCCAGAGCGGGCTTAACTGTGGTGGCTATGGTTCGGCAGTAACGGTAACGGCAAGTGTCGGCATGATAATGGCGAGCGAATGTTTAAAGATGATTGGTAATTTTTAACTTTATCTGTTATTATCTCAATTTGGCAATAAATATATTCACAAAAAACGAAGTTATCTTATGAAAATTTTACAATCCAAACATTATCATCCAAAAAAGATTTTTAATGAAGTCTATATGGACAATCAATATCAAATCGTGGCACAGGATTTGGAGCGTTCTACGTCCACGGATGACAACCCTTATTATCAGCTTTTATCGTCCATTTTACCTAGTGTTGATTTTCATGATATGGTGATTAAAAAAGACAAATTGGTGGATTTTGTTAAATGTACCGATTATCATCCTGTGGCGTTTGACAAAAAGAACCATGTATTTTATGAAAATGAAATTTGCTATTTTTATGATAAATATGGCTTATTTATTGTCGCCAGCGAAAACCTAAGCAATGAATATGATAAAACCATTATTGAATCAGGATTTTTGCGAATAGACCATATTTTTTATGACCCAAGAAATGAGCGTTCATTAATCAATATTCGCTCTTTTTTTAATGAGTATTTGCAAAAATACATCTCAAAAGATAGTAAAGTATTGCTATTATTAAAAGAAGGGCGAGATTTGGTATTTAAGCATCAAGGCATTAAACCTTATACGCTTGATTTGCAGACAATGTATAATGACGACTTTTTGCTTGTTCATGCTAAAATTAAAGATGAATTGGCACAAGGAAAAAAAGGCGTGGTATTATTGCACGGCTTGGCAGGGACGGGCAAGACTAATTATATCAAATGGCTCACCGCCCAAATTCCCGATAAGAATTTTATCTTTGTGCCAAATAATATGATTGGCGAGCTTGCCAAACCTGAATTTATGAGTATGCTCATTGAACAAAAAAATTCGGTATTGGTATTAGAAGACTGCGAAAATTATATTGCCGAGCGTGTCGGCGGTGGCAATCAAACGGATGTGGTGGGCATTATTCTAAATATCGCTGATGGGATATTGTCAGACGTATTAGAATGCCAGTTTATTTGTACCTTTAATGCTGATTTAATGGATATTGACCATGCTTTATTAAGGCGTGGGCGACTCATTGCTGAATATCAATTTGGTAAATTGTCCATTGAAAAATGCAATAATTATCTTAAATCCATTGGCAAAGACATCACGGTGGATAAAGAGATGACCCTTGCCGAATTAACCCATATTGATGAAAAAGAATATAAAGCGGTTGATGATAAAAAAGTGGGATTTGGGTTTGTTTAAATCTATTGGTGTTAAATTTTAGATAGATGAATAAGGGTAATTAAATTTGCCCTTATTTTTTATATTAATTTTTAATTGCTCTTAATAAACACCAGCATACCCATAACGCTGATTATTAACCTGAGTAACAAAGGTGGTGCCATAGCGTAAATGGGCGTTATCATGCCATTCATAAATAAAGCTATACGGTTTATAAAATTGATGTGTGTCATGCATGAGAGTTAAATGCAGTCGCTCTAAATCGCTAATGTCTTCGGTGATAAGGCGGTCATTATCAAGATAAATAAAATGGCATTGCGATTTTGCTTGTGGCGTGGTAAAAATTTGCTCACTAAAATGATGGTGGCAATATACCGCTTTATCCTGTCCGATATTAGGCGGAGCATAACTGACATAATCCACGTCATTAGGAATGTGGGGTGCTCATTTGGGATTGATGTGCTTGGCGTGGTAGTTAAGATTGGAGATATGGCAATTATCCGCCCCCGAGTGCGTATTTTGGATTTGATTAAATTCATCTTGGATTGTTTGAATGGTTTGTTTGTCGCCAATGATATCAAGGGCGGGCATATCAAAATCGTGATTGGTCATAAAATCCGCCCCATGTTTTAGGGCAATCTTGCTAAGCTCTTTGTGCATGCACATATCATGGCTGATATGGGTAAATTGGCTTTGACTATTGGGTGATAAAATCATGGCGATAATCGCCACGCATGATAGGGTGATAAGTAAGGGAGTGATAAATTTCATGATTGGCAATCTTTTTGATTTATCCTAAATCAGCCAAATAATTTTGTCAAGAATGGAGAATGCCTGCCTTTTAAACGGATGTTTTTGTTGTAAATACAAAGGGTGGGTAAGATCTATGTTTCATGGCTTTTTAAAAACCACTAAACAAAAAATTGATTTATTACAAAAGATAAAAAATAAAAAACAGCTTATAAGCAATTTTAAGCTGTTTTTTTGTGAAAAGGGTGTCCCAACCACTGCTTATCGAACGTATCAAAACGGTTGTTAGATTGCTTTATTTTGGCTTGTTTGGCAACTTCTTTGGGGTCTATGCCTTGTGTTAACTGCTCTTTGATTTCTATATTTTTGGCTCGTGCTTGTGCCAACGATAAGGCAGGGCATTTGCCTAATGTCTTTTCTTTTTACTTGCCATTGTGACTGTAAATTGATATAAAAACTTTTGTGCCTGTATGTCGCATATAAAGCCATAGCCCATTACCATCACTGATTTTATTGGGCTTATTCGGTGTGCATTTTTCATTGAACTGTAAGCGTTTAATGGCGGTATCTGTAAGGCTCATTTTTGGTATATTTTGGTTACGAAATCGTATACCAGTTTTTTATGGATGGCAATAGATTATGACGGACAGCCAAAGACAAGAAAAGGGCTAAACACAAGAAAAATCAAGGGCTATCGCACAATGTGAGATAGCCCTAGACTGTTATATGGTCGGAGTGGCGGGATTCGAACTCGCGACCCCTTGCACCCCATGCAAGTGCGCTACCAAGCTGCGCTACACCCCGAATAGGCGATTATTATAGCAGGTTTTTGGTAGATTGCAAGTGATTTTTAACTTGTATTGTGATTGTAAAGCAAAACCGCCCAATAAATTTGGGCGGTTTTGTATGGCGGTTTATCCTGCTTGATTGTCATCAGATGATGGGGTATCAAGTGGGGCGGTGTCATCGGCTTTGGGTTTGCGTTTGACGACTTCTGCCTTTTGGGCTGCCTTAGATGTTCTCTTGGCAGGGGTTTTGGCAGGTTTTGGAGTTTTTGCTTTGGCAGGTTTGGGCTTTTTGGGCGTTACCAAATTCAAAATCCCTGTTGGTTGTAGCAGTTGACCTGAGACGCTCTCAATCATGTCCTTATAACTGGCAGGACTGGTTTTGGTGGTCTCATCATTTGTCTTATCGTCAGTTTTATCAGCTACTTTGGGGGCTTTGGCGTCTGACATTTTACCGTCGTCTTTGGATTCATCGGTTGGGCTGATGATATCATCCAAGGCTTGCACCAAAGATTCTAAGGCGGACTCAGCGGATTCTAACACTTTATCCATGGTGTCGCTGGCAGACTCTAACAAGCTTGGCTCGGTAGTGTCATGTGTACTAGGCTCTGCCATGTCGCCTACTGGCAGGTCAGGGCTGTCCACAGGCTCAGGCTTGTGAGTTTCCGTGGCAGGGGTTGGCGTCTCATCTGCCACTGCATTCGGAGCAGATTCGCCTACCGTTGCATCACAGATAGACCCCTTACCTAGGTCAGGGTGCTGACCACGGGGATCGTTGCTGGCACGCTGAGCGATGGGGCGTGGCATGGTTTCGGTTTTGCCTTGTCCGATGTGCCATGCACGCTGTGCGGTGGTATGCTCGGCAAAGTCCGCCAGATATTCGCTTGAGAGTGGAGCGTAGCCATAGTTGGCGAACTGCTTGGCGAACGCCTGCTCAAACTCTTGCTCTCCGTCTGTCGCAGAGTGAGTCTCTGTGGGTTTGTCAGCGTGAATGGCGTCTACCGCACGCAAAAAGTGTGCCACAAAGTCATCACGCCATGCTTGGGACAGGGTGTCGCCCAGTACGCTTTGGATGAACTCGCCTGCCGTGCCTGTGATGGTCGGGCGAGTCGTGGTGGGGGCTGACTGTGCTTTGGTCAGACCAAGCTTCTCACGCAGGGCGACCGCCACGACTCGGGGGTCGTTGATTGCCTTATTCATCTCTTGGGCGAGCGTGGTTAGGCGTTCTGCACTCACGACATCAGCGGTTGGCATGTCTGCTTGTTGTACCATGTCATGAGCATTGGCACTTACTTCATCTGCTTGGGCGGATGTGTCTTGCCCTTTCTGATTTACCCCTGTATCATTGGCAGGTGTGGTAACAGGAGCGGTAACATTATCATCCACATTGATGGTTTCTGTCACCACTTCTGCTTGCACCGCCAAGTCTACCACTTCGCTGTCTTTGTTGGGTTTATCGGCGGGTTCGGCTTTTTCAGCTCTGGTGCGTTTTGGCTTGGGTTTGCTGTTGTCTAACGAGACATGCACCACATCGCCTGTCATCTCAGGCTCGATGATGGGACTGATGTATAGCACTACTTCATCAGGGTTGGCAGATTTGCGTGTGCTACGGTCAGCTTTGGCAGGTTTATCAGTATCCTTATCTGCTCTTGGCTCATGTTTTGATTCTGGCTTTGGCTCATGGGCTTGGGGTTTGGTTGCCGATTTGTCCATGCCCTTGCCTGTGCCTTTATCCGTTTCTTTGTCTGCTTTGTCGGCAGGTCTTAGTGTCTCGCCACGCACCATTTCGCCACGAGATTCACGCTGAGAGTTTGGCTCACGCTTGGGATAGTCTGGCTCTTTTCTGCGACGGTCGGTTTTTTCGTTTTTGTCCTTGTCATAGTTTTCGCGTTTGTCGGTCTTGTTCTGACTGTCACTGTCGCTGTGGTCACGTTTGGTCTTTTTCTTGTATTTGTCATCACGTTCAGAGCGAGCAGGGCGTTCTGTCTTGTCATGATGTTTGCCACCGCTCTTGTCGTGTGCTTTGTCGTCAGCTTTTGCTTCTTTGTGTTCTTTTTCGGGTAGAGCTAGGGTGCCAAACGAACCCAAGCTTACACCCCCGCCATTGACGATAGATTCGATGGCAGCGGCGGCGTCTTCGTTATTTAGGGCGTGAGCAAGGCGTGCCTGTGGTTTGGGGGCAAATAGGTTTGATAACCACGCCACGGCTTTGACTTCTTGGGACTGTTTGGGGGTTTCTTGGGGGATTTTGTCTCGTTTGTTGTCGCCTTTTTGGTCTTTGTTTTTGGCAGTGGCATTATCTGCCTTTTGCCAACGGTTTGCCACTGTGGTTGGTTCATCGGTTTTGGTTTGCCAGTTCACTTCATAGCCACGGTCAATGTTTTCACGCTCTTCAACATCAACAATCCGTTCATAGCTTGACGGGGCAAAGCCGTCTGGGTTGAAGTGCAGGCTAAAATTGGGCGATTCTAGATGAGCATGGGGTAAAATGGTAATGCGTGTGCCTGAGTCTTGTTCTAGATACACAAGGCTTTCACGTTTTTCGTTAAGCAAGAAGGCGGCAATCTCGGTCGGCACTTCGGCTTGAATCTCGCCCATACGCTCTTTTAGGGCAATCTGCTCAATTTGTCGCATGATAGACAGGGCAAGCGAACGCAAATCCCGTATCATGCCGTTGCCATGACAACGAGGGCATAGATAGCCTGTGGCTTCTTCTAGGGACGGACGCAGACGCTGACGGCTCATCTCCATCAGCCCAAATTTGCTAATCTCGGCAAACTGCACTCTGGCACGGTCGTAGCGTGTGGCATCAATCAAGCGTTTTTCTACGTCCTTTTGGTGCTGTGAGTCGTTCATGTCAATAAAGTCAATGACGATGAGTCCGCCCATGTCTCTTAGGCGTAGCTGACGGGCAATCTCATCGGCGGCTTCTAAGTTGGTGTGATAAGCGGTCTCGGAGACGTCCGAGCCTTTGGTGGACTTGGCGGAGTTGATGTCTATCGCTACCATGGCTTCGGTTTGGTCGATGACGATAGAGCCACCAGACGGCAGGCGTACTTCACGCTGATAGGCGGTCTCAATCTGGCGCTCTACCCCAAAACGGCTAAACAGTGGCTCATAATCGGTATATTTACGCAGTTTACCCATTTGGGTGGGCATGACGGACGCAATAAAATGCGCCGCTTCGTTATAGGCGTTCTCGCTGTCAATCCATACCTCGCCGATGTCATCACGCAGATAATCACGCACGGCACGAGTGACCACGCCTGCTTCTTGGTGGACAAGGCAGGGACTGGGGCGAGTGCGGTTTTGATCTTGGATGGCTGACCACGCATCAAGCAGGTGGTTTAGGTCGTTTTGTAGGTCATC
The DNA here is from genome assembly GCF_000426885.1 of Moraxella caprae DSM 19149. Lineage (GTDB taxonomy): Bacteria > Pseudomonadota > Gammaproteobacteria > Pseudomonadales > Moraxellaceae > Moraxella > Moraxella caprae. The sequence continues at coordinate 85,320 of NZ_AUGF01000007.1, forward strand.
AAAGCCCTTGCCAATCCCTGCCGTTCTTACAATCACGCTCATGCCACGAGGTATGGACAGACTGGCGATGATTTGTTTCATCTCATCACGCACTTTGCCTGAGATTTGACGGCTGATACCGCCCCCTTTGGCGTTGTTTGGCATGAGTACCAAATACCGCCCAGCCAGCGAAATGTAGGTGGATAGGGCAGCCCCTTTGTTGCCACGTTCTTCTTTTTCGACTTGAACGATGACGCTGTCGCCTTCTTTGATGATGTCTCTGATGTTGTCGGTGCGTGGGTTGCCTTTTAGGTACTCTGGGGCAATCTCTCTGAGGGGCAAAAAGCCTTGACGAGCCGAGCCGTATTCGACAAATACCGCTTCTAATGACGGCTCAACACGGGTAATATGCCCTTTGTAGATGTTGGCTTTTTTTTGTTCACGCGTACGATTTTCTAGGTCAAAATCGTAAAGGTGGTGGTCTTTGCACAGTGCCACACGAATCTCTTCGTTGTGGGTGGCGTTGATAAGAATGCGTTTCATGATGTTCCTTAAAAAAGTAAACATCAAGGCGGTAAGATAGGGCGTTGCCTATTAGACAAATGGTTGGGTTTTATGGTGTGTTAGGTTTGCAAAAATCGGGTACATAAGCACCCATGTTTTGGCTTTTTACAATAAAAATCTACAAAACTAAAAACCCATTTGGTAAATCATTACCAAATCAGTTCAACGCCTAAAAAATTGGTTGGGAATAACCCTTATCATACAGTCATCGCTTGCACCGATGAGACCAAACAGCAAATTCTACAAAAACAGTGTTTGTCTTGTGTTTTTGTGTGTGTTTGGCAAAAAATCTTACGCACCTTGATGTGCAAAATAAAAAATTGGGTGGGCTACCTGTGATGAGTTTGATTTATCAATATCTAAAATTCATTTGATATTCTAGGGCGTGCCTACCCTTGATAACATTTTATTAAAATCTGATGAAAATTTAAAACTTTAATCGATTTTTGCATGAAAAAAGGCTAAATCTTGTTTTTCTTCGTCAAAAGTTCATTTGATAGAATTGCTATCAAACTTCACTTTTTCCTTGAAAAACGTGTGATTTCTCTCATTTTTCCTTGCAAATATCAAAGGCAGACACGCCCTAAAAATACGCCATTTTTGGCAAAAATTTCACTTTTGTCATCACTTTATTTGGTAACGTGCTAAACTATATCAGATTTACCCAAATTTTCCTATCAAAATTTTAAAAATTTAACAATATGACCCAAAATTCCCCCAAAACGCCCCAATCGGCTGATGATGCGATTAGCGATTTTAGCCGTGTCAATTTTTTGACCGTAACCGAAAGCCAACACGGACAACGTATTGATAATTTTTTGCTCGCTCGCTTAAAAGGCTTGCCACGCTCGCACCTATATAAGCTCATCAGAGACGATGAAATCCGTATTAACAAAAAACGCTGTAAGCCCCATGACCGCATTAGTACAGGCGATGTCGTGCGTGTTGCTCCCATTCGCCTATCGGTGCGTGATGAGCCTGTGGTGTCAGATGACTTTGCCAAAGGCTTGCTTGGACGAGTGGTGTTTGAAAATGACGGCTTGATTGTGCTAAACAAACCGCACGGCTTGGCGGTGCATGGCGGAAGTGGCGAGAGTTTTGGGGTGATTGAAGCCATGCGAGTGGCAACGGGCAAAAAATATTTAGAACTTATCCATAGGATTGACAAAGACACGTCAGGGCTATTGCTTATCGCCAAAAAACGCAGTACCTTAAAAGACTTACAAGCCCATTTTAGAGAAAAAACCATACAAAAAGACTATCTGTGCGTGGCGCATGGCACGGTAAAGAGCGGTCAAAAAATAGACAAACCGCTCCTTAAATATACCCTAAAAAATGGCGAAAGACGGGTCAAGGTAGATAAAGACGGTAAACCGTCCCAGACTGTGATAGAGGTGCTGGCGACTTTTGAGATAGACGGCATGGCGGTAAGCCTTGTCAAGGCAAGTCCGCTTACAGGACGCACGCACCAAATCCGTGTGCATATGGCAAGTGTCGGTCATGCCTTGCTTGGCGATGACAAATACCAATCGCCCACGCAAGCAAGCCTTGCCACCCAAAAAGGCATAAAACGGCTGTGTCTGCACGCATGGCGGATTGCCGTGCCAAGCGATGATGGTGTGCAGGTGTTTGAAGTGGATATGCCTGATGATATGAGGGGGGTTTGTGAGGGGTAGGGTTTGGGGTTATAATTGCCTAAGATGCCATTTAATAGTTAATGATAAAAGGATAGCCATGATTATTGACCTGCCACCGACCACCGCCCAAATTGTCATAGAACAAGCCGAGCAACAGGACATGACTGCCCAAGAGTGGTTAATTAACAAAATACAAAATGACTATCAACCCAAAGATATGTTGGTAACAGACTTTTAAAAACCCTACCCAATCGTACCCATTTGGGTGATGAATTAGCCCGAAAAAAGGCGGTGCGTGATGAGTGGGATTAAATATTTGATAGATACCTGCTTTATTTTGGGATTATACAACAGCAATCCAAAAGCCATAGAAATTATGGCAGGCGTGCATTTGTCGGAATGTGCCATCAGCCCATTAACCGCATGGAAGTGTTGGGGTTTGAGCTATGAGTACAAGACCACGACAATTTAAGTCGCTTATTGGCAAATTCTCAAAGATTGCCCATTGATGACCAGATAGAAAATAAAGCCATCAGTCTAAGACAGCACCACAAGATAAAATTACCTGATTGTATCATCTTAGCTACCGCCTTAACCCATGATTTACAGCTTTTAACGCTTGATAACGGATTGATGAATAAATACCAAAAAGAGACGCAGGGTTAAGAAGTAAGTAAGGTGCATACCACGCACCACTATGTTTTTAGGCATTGTTAATGGGTAAGTTTTTTTGGATAAATTGGTAGGGAAAAATTGCAATTTGCTCCTACAAATCTATCCAAAATTATCATAAATTAGCAAAGGATTAAAAAATATTGGTGCGTAATACGCACCTTACCATTACGACAGACAAACACAGAACGCTTCCCCAAATCAACCCAATTTCCCCAAAAAGCCCTAGACAATTTGCCAATTTTATTTTACAGTAGTCATTTATATTTTTTGGAAAAACGCCATGAAACCTGTAATGATAGACACGACCGCCCGCCATGAAGCCATTGCCAAATCCATTTCTGACACAGGGCTGTCCCGTGATGAACTTTTGGGGGCGATAGACTTGGGGTCAAACAGTTTTCACTTGGCAATCGCTCGGCTTGACCACGGCGAAGTCCGCCGTATCGCCAGCATTTCTGAAAAAGTGCAATTAGGGGCAGGGCTTGACGAAAACAACGTCCTATCTGAGGAAGCCATGGAGCGTGGCATTGACTGCCTAAAACGCTTTTTGCCCCATGTCAGCGAAATCAGCCCCGACCGCCTAAGGGTGGTGGCAACCAATGCCCTAAGAAAGGCGGTGAACGCCCAAGAATTTATCCGCCGTGCCAATGCTTTTTTGCCAAAGCCCATTGAAGTCATCGCAGGGCGTGAAGAAGCTCGCCTTATCTATCTTGGTGTGTCGCACTCTAACGCCAGTACCGACAAACGCCTTGTGATTGACATTGGTGGGGGCAGTACCGAATTTATCATCGGGCAAGGCTTTGAACCCATTGAAATGGAAAGTTTGCAAATGGGCTGTGTGTCTTTTACTCGCAAATTTTTTGCAGACGGACGTATCAGCGAGCGTGCGTTTGACGGGGCGATGACGGCAACCCAAACCGAGCTGTTAAGTATCGCCAAACGCTACAAAAAAACAGGTTGGGACAACGCTATTGCGTCATCTGGCACGGCAAAGGCGTGTAAACTTGTGCTAGAAGAGCTTGGATTTGCCAAAGATGTCATCACGCTGGACGGCATGACAAAATTAAAAAAACACCTTATCAAACTTGGCAACATTGACAAAATCACCTTTGAAGGGGTAAAAGCTCATCGCCAAGCGGTATTCCCAGCAGGAGTGGCGGAGCTGTTGGCAATCATGCAAGCGCTTGATATTAAAGAGCTTTATTATTCAGACGGGGCGTTGCGTGAAGGCGTGATGTATGACATGCTGGGGCGACTTGACAATGAAGACGTGCGAGACCGTTCGGTGTCCGCCCTTGCTGAGCGGTATTCGGTGGATTTTAAGCAGGCAGGGCGTGTCATGACGACTTGTGGGCGACTGTTTGATATGGTCAAGGCAGATTTGGGCTTTGATGATGAAGACAGGGACTTGCTCCGCCGTGCGTCCAATTTGCATGAGATTGGGCTTGCCGTGGGTCATAGCAACTATCAGCGTCATAGTGCGTATTTGCTTGAATTTTCGGACATTGCAGGATTTGCCCAGACAGGGCAGGCGAGCATGGCTCAGATTGCCCTAAACCACAGACGAAAACTCAAATCCGAAAACCTAGATGTTATTGAAAACTTAGGCGGTCGCAAACTTGCCTATCTGTGCCTGATTTTACGCCTTGCCGTTACCGCCAACCACTCACGCACTATCAAATCCGCTCCCATTTATTTGTCTATTGGCAAAGACAAAGACCACTGGAAAATCACACTAGGGGACGGCCTGCACAAAGAGCTTATCGTTAATGAACTAAATAATGACATTGCCCAATTTGCCAAATGGGGGGTGAAATTGTCGGTGGTTGGCTATCCATGACCGTATACAAGAGCAATGATGACATTCCAAGCCGTATGAGCATTCCCTTGCCGTTTGTCATCATGCGTGAGAATACCACCGAAGAGCGATTTGCAGAGTATCATAAAAAAGACAATCTGCATGGTTGGTTGTTTTGTGCTTTGGTGGTGATAGGGCAACTGTTTGTGTTGGGTCTTTTGTTATCTTTGGGCAATTCGATACTGGATGTTATTTGGTTTTGGCTTCTACTCATCGTGATATTTGCGGTCATTTCAATGATTGACAAATACCAATATAAAAAGCAATTAAAAGTAATTAAAATCTACCAAAAACCACCCCTTTTATTGCCATCACTCATCAGGGCGTGCGTGTGTACGATGTGTTTGGTAAAGAGCTTGTGGCTGTACCGATTGATAAGATAGGAAGTGTTTATATATCTAAGGGCAATCTGTCGTTTGCGATAAGTTATAAAAAGTCATTATGGCATGATTTTTCTTATGTAATCAATTCCAATGAAATGGGAGCTATTTTTTATTTTACCCATCAAAATGAAAAATACATTCCTGAAAGTCTCAAAAGTTGCATTTGGATAATTAGCAATATGGTAAAAATGCTCCAACAAGACCCAACCGCCAGCCATTTCCCTTTTGTCAAGAAAAACTACACCAATGGGCGAACGTGGGACGACCCCTAAACCATTTCCCAAACGCCAAAAAGTATGCTAAACTATATAAGTTTACATTTGTACGAATGATAAGGAAACATTATGAACCAACCTGTGAGCGTTTGGGAAAGTGTCAAACTTGCCCGCCATGCCGACCGTCCGCTGTTTTTGGATTATGTCAAGACGCTATTTACCGAGTTTGATGAGTTGCATGGCGACCGTGCTTTTCATGACGACCGTGCGATTTTGGGCGGTCTTGCTCGTTTTGACGGCAAGCCTGTCATGGTCATCGGTCAGCACCGTGGGCGTTCTACTCGTGAGCGGATTACCCACAATTTTGGTATGGCAAGCCCCGAAGGTTACCGCAAGGTCATTCGCCTTGTGCAGATGGCAGAACGCTTTGGTTTGCCTGTTTTGACATTCATCGACACCCCAGGGGCGTATCCGGGGGTGGGAGCAGAAGAGCGTGGGCAGGCAGAAGCCATTGCCCGTGCCATTGCGGTATTTAGCAGTCTTAATACCCCAATCATCGCTACCGTCATCGGCGAGGGTGGCTCTGGTGGGGCGTTAGCCATTGGCGTGGCGGATAAGGTCAATATGCTCCAAAATAGCATTTATTCGGTCATCAGTCCCGAAGGCTGTGCCTCTATCCTATGGAAAACCGCCGAAAAAGCCCCTGATGCGTCCGAAGCGTTGAAACTGTCGGCAAATAATTTGCACCAGTTAGGACTCATTGATGAAGTTGTGGACGAAGGGGCTGGTGGACATATTGAGCCTGATGTGGTGATGACAAATTTGAAAAATTTGTTAAACGAGCAATTAAACGAGCTTGAAATGCTGGGCAAAAATGAGCTGCTCGCTGGGCGGTACGAGCGTCTTATGAGATTTAATTCTAAGATTTCGCTGTGATTGTGATGTTCGACAAACCGCCAAAAAGGGCGGTTTATTATTGCCAAAACTACCGACAATACAGGCAAAATTTGCTATAATACCACGTTTTATCCAGACCAACGCCATGACCGCATACGCCCCCACCGATGAGCAATTATCCGCCCTAAATATGGCGATGACAGGCGATTCCTTTAAAATCGTGGCGTATGCAGGGGCAGGCAAGACCACGACACTCAAACTCATCAGCGAAAATTTGCGTGGGCGTGGGCTGTATTTGGCATTTAATAAGTCCATCGCTAGCGAAGCCCAAGGCAAATTTCCCCCCAATGTCAAATGCCAAACCTTTCACTCGCTCGCCTATCGCCATGTGCCACAGGGCATTACCGCCAAAGTGAGCCTGCCACGGCTGACCCCTGCTAGGCTGGCAACGGAGCTTGGCTTGAGTGCCATCGAAGTGGAGCGAAGTTTTGACGGGGTCAAAAAATCCGTGGTGCTGACACCTGCCAAACTTGCTAATATCATAAGCGAAGCCATCATTACGTTTTGTAAGACGTCATCTGCCTATCCTGCCCCACGCCACATCACGCCCCCGTCTTGGTTGTCGAATGCTGACAAGGTGCGATTGCAAGAGCTACTCTATCCTGCCTTTGAATATCGCTGGCTGTCGTCTATCGACCCCCGCCACAGTGCAGGGATAGGGCATGATGTCTATCTAAAACTGTGGACGCTCTCAAATCCCATTATTCCTGCCGACTTCATCCTGTTTGACGAAGCCCAAGACGCTGACCCGCTCATGATGGGGGCGTTATTACAACAAAATAAGCAGACCATCTATGTCGGGGATGCTCATCAGCAGATTTATGAATGGCGGGGGGCGACCAACGCCATGAAACGCTTGCCGTATCCTGCCACGCTACTTACGCAGTCGTTTCGCTTTGGTGATGAGATTGCCAAAGTTGCCAATATTTTTTTAAAGGCATTACAAGAAGAAATCCCTCTAAAAGGCAACCCTGCCAAACATTCGATGACCGCACGCCTACTGGCAAATGGGCAAAAAGATGCCATTCTTTGTCGTACCAACGCCAACGCCATGGCGCGTCTGTTGGCAGGGCAAAAGATGGGGCATAAAGTCGCCTTGCAAGCGGACAGTGCAAGGATACTGCGATTTTGCCAAGGAGCGGACAGCTTAAAACATGGCAAATCCGCCTATGGCACGCCCGAGCTTGCCTTTTTTAGTCATTGGGGCGAAGTCCAAGAGTTTAGCGAGACAGGCGAAGGCAGTGACCTAAAAACATGGGTGCGACTCATCGAAGAGCATGGCACCAAGACCATCACATCCGCCATCAATAACCTAACCAAGCATTCATACGCTGACTATGTCGTCTCTACCGCCCACAAATCCAAGGGGCTAGAATGGGGCAGGGTGCAGATAGATGATGACTTTTTGTACGATGTCAATCGCCAAACCGTCAAAATCAGCCCCGAAGAGCTACGCCTGCTCTATGTCGCCTGCACTCGGGGCAAGGACGTGCTGGACGTAGACGGCATTAAGGAGCTGTTGGCAGGACTGGTCAGTGGTAAGAAATTGGTGTATGGGTAAGGTAATGGGTGTAGTGATTTAAATTGGGGATGACATGGGGCGATTTGTTACATCCATTTTAAAAAGAGACGTGTAAAAAAGGGCGTGTATGCCACGCCCCCATGTATTATGCATTTGATGAATGAGATGTTATTTACCAGACTTGCCAAAATTTTTACCAAACGTCTTATTGGTAAAATCAACCGCTTTATTTATATAAGGACGAGCCTGCTCAAAATATGGCTTGGCTTGTTTGACATAATCGGCATAAGGTTCAGGCAAGCTCGCCCCCTGCTTGGCAACACCTGCAAACCACAGTACGAGCTTATAATCGCCCGAGATGACCACATCGCCATCTTGGACGGCACTCATAAAACTGGTGATGTCGCCTTTGGCAAGCAGTCGCACGCCCGTCATGGAGTCTTTAAAATCAATGGTCAAATCAGCATGTCTGGCAGTCCCCAACGCCTGCCCAAAATGCCCATCAACAAAGCGGTAGTAGCGTGCCACGTCATCGCCACTTTTAAATTGAATGGCGAGTTCTTTGTCTTTGACTAGGTTGTGATAAGTCTCGTTATCGCCCTTGGATAGGGCTGACAGTCGCAGTCCTAAGCCGTACAGCAGGGCGTCCAAAGGGTCGGTTTTTACGTCGATGATGGGTAAAGTTAGCATGATGTTCTCAAAATGGCAAAATAAAAAATAATACTCTAACGCAAATCCGAGCGTTTATAAAGTGTTTTTTGGTAACTTGGATTTATCAGTGCTTATCAAAGCGATGACCCATGGCGTACAGCACGCCTTCTAGTCCTGTGATATTAACCGAAGTGTCAGCTTTAACACGCACGATGGGCTTGGCTTTATAGGCAACACCAATGTCGCTAATCGCCATCATGGGCAAGTCGTTTGCCCCATCGCCCACGCACACCACTTCTTCCATGTCTATCGCCATCTTATCAGCGACATGAGCGACAATGCGGGCTTTGGCTTTGCCGTCAATGATATCAGACCCAACCCCGCCTGTCAGCTTACCGCCTGTTGCCAGTAGGGGATTGGCATGATATTCATCCATGCCCAACGTCTCGGCAACATATTTGGCAAACGGGGTAAAGCCCCCTGATATCAGCACCGTGCGACAGTCTTTGCTTTTTAGGGCTTTGATGGTGGCAAATGCCCCCTCTGAGAAGCTGATGTGGTCTTTGATGATATCATCAACCACCGAGACATCCACACCCTCTAAGAGTGCCACACGTTTGGCAAAACTTTCATTAAAATCTATCTCACCACGCATGGCAGATTCGGTAATTTCTGCAACCTTGTCCGCCACACCGGCAATACGTGCCAACTCAACGATAACCTCTTGATGAATGAGCGTTGAATCCATGTCAAAACAAACAAGTTTATGACGGCGAAGCATTTGGGCGATGGATAGGATATGAACGTCAATATAGCCTTTTTTGAGTTGTGTCATCTGCTCGGGGGTAAGTTCGGATACTTGCCCTGTCTCATCAACTTGAAATTGATAGTTGGGCTTGGGCTTTAAGGTTTTTCTTAGATAAGCCGTCAGCTGTTCATCGATGATATAGGCGACCGCCTCACGCTTGTCGGCATTCATCTCTTTGTGGTCGGTTGGGATGAGTAGATAACGATATACCGCCACGTCAGAGAGATGCTCATGAGTACCAATCAGATGTGCATTAGCAACCGCCATCTCATCATCAGCGACCACCACAGCTTGCCAGCCCCTTTGCTCACTGCTCCATGCTTGCACCACGTCATCCATTTGCCGACCACTGTCTGTCAGTTTATCAACTGCTGTCTTTGCTACCACCACAATAATGGCAAAAACGGGCAACTGTTTTAGAGCTTGAATACTGCCTGTTGTACCCTCAGGTAGGAGATGTGCCACACGGTCAATGGCATTTTGCCATGCCTTAGAATCTTTGGGAAATGCGTAAGTATTCATCGTTAGTACTCGTTATTGTTGATGTTGCGTTTTATTGTAACATTTTTAGCTGAGCAATGAAAAGTTAAAATTGGCATGAACATGAATTATTGAAATTTTATAACAACTTGGTCAATATTATGTAAAAATTTTATCCAAATCATGCCAGTATGAGTTTAAGTGCTTAAAATTTCACAAAAAAAATGATAAAATCTACACCCTATTTGTCTACACGCCCAATGAACGATTCATCATGACCTATCCTGCCCCCCGTCACGGCTTATTTGCTGTTTTTATTTTGGTAAGCCTAACCCTAAATTTGCTGTTTTTTGTCATCAGTGCCGAGCGACAGCAAAAAGAGCGTTATGAGCGTAGCATACAGGCAGAAGCGGTGGCGATTGCCGAAGAGCTGTCCGCACCGCTTAGCATTAACGACCGCATCAGCATGAGCGTGGTGGCAAATCGCTACATTCGGGGCGATGACGTGGCATTTGTGGGGGTGTATGATGTTAATGACAATCTGCTCGTGCCTGTGGGCAAAGAGACAAATGGGCATGCGGTCAAAGAAGTGGTGACAGGCAGTCAAAGCGTGTTGGGCCATGTGACGGTGCAGACGCATGAGATTAATCGAGCCAAGATTATCTCTGATAACTGGATGTATCTGGTGGGCGTGGCGTTTTTACATGCACTGCTATTGCTTATTTATGGCTATGTGGCACGCCCGACCGATGCCATCCGCCTTGAGATTTCCCATGACGTGCGTAACCGCCTGCTTGCCAAGGGACTGCTGTATGATGTCAATCAAAAGAACCACGCCCACAGCAGTGGCGACCCCATCGGCACTCAAACAGGCTCATCTAGTGCACATCACGCCAAGCATGACACGCCCTCCGCCCAATCTGAACCGTCACATCAAACACAAAGCGAGCATACTTATGTCATCCAAGCCCGCTTTGACGACCCCAACGACCTGCTTGCCACGGTGGGCAATCAGACCAAAAACGTCTATTTTTCGCTGTGCCATCAGCTACTTAGTAAGGCGACCACCGAACTGCTTGCCCTGCCTGTGTTTTATGGGGTCAGTGTCGAGAGTATCTCGCCCTTTGGTGACCAAGGCTGTCGTATCGTGCTGTCAGGCAAAGACAAATACAGCAAATCTGCCCTAGCATCCATCCTGCTGGCACGGCTGATACTCATGCTCAATCAAACCATCTATGACAAGCACCGTGAACTCAAACGCTTTGCCCTGCCCATGCGTACTTATGTCAGCGACATCGCCCGTCAAGACGAAGTGGTGAGCGTGGGCATAAAACACCGCAAAACGCCATTGGTGCTGATGCCAAATCGTGTCATCACGGATTTATCGTCTCACGGTAATTTTCTAAAACTTGCCGACCCGATTAGTGTCGCCGAGCGTGAATGCCGTCATCTAAGACACGTGAGCGTATCCCATGCCGAGATATTGGAGCGAGTGCGAGACAAGGTATTGCTGTCTGGCTGATGGATAAACATGGGGAATGGTGGTAATATTTTTAAAAATTTACTTGACAAAAGATGATTTTACCTTTATAAGGATTTTGAAATTGGGTCAGTTTGTTTTTGCCAAATTGATTTAAAAATAAAAACAAATTTATCCATTTTGCCCATTATTTACCCCAACCCATTTATCCAAAAGGAGTTATCATGAGCGGTCTTGATGATGATTTTGATGATGATAATTTTGAAGAAGATGCCGATGCCCAACTGGCAGACGACACCAAAGCCAAACCCTTAGAAAAACGCCTTAAAATCGACGCCATGCTCGAAGAGCAACGCCTAAATAAACTCATGCGTGCCTTAGAAGATGACGATGATTTTGCCGAATTTGATGATTTGGACGATGATGATTTTGATGCCTAAACTTGCCTTAGGCTAAGTTTAGTGTTGTCATTTGCCTGTCATCTAATTATACCACTTTTAGCCATGCTATTGTAATCCAAACCCTAAGAGTACACCCATGACCCGTGATGAATTAATAACACTACTATACAGCGAAGAGACGAACCCTTATGGCTTTGACCCTGTTGCCACGCATGGGTTTTTGACCGCCAGTATCGTCGGCAAGCCTCTGCCAAATTGGCTGTCTGTCTATTTTAATGGGCATGAAAATGACGTGAGCGATGATGTCAAAACCGCCCTGACGGCATGGCGAGATGAGATTTATCAAACCTTAAAAGACGAAGAGCCTGTTGAACTGCCCTTTGATGCTGACGACGACGAAGAAGACTTTGGTGAAGACTCAGACGTGGTGGCGTGGTGTATCGGCTTTATCGAGGCGATGTATGGCGATGAGTCTGTGGACTGGTTTGATGATGCCGACACCGAAGAAGACGTGGCGGAGCTGACCTTGCCGATGGTTATCTTGTCAGGCATGGACGAAGAGAGTGAAGAGCTTGGCATGATGAGAGGTGACATTGACATGATGGTACAGCTCGCCAATAGCCTAGAAGGCAATGTTACTGAGCTGTTTTTGTTGTTTCATACCAATGATTGATGGCGATGACTATACCGATTTTTATCATTTTTGATAATTTTTATAAAAATTAGTCATAATTATGCCAAGCTTTGTGACAAAATGATTAAAAATGCGTTATAATAGAAGTGTAAAACCATTTTACACTTCTTTTTATTAACACAGGTAACCCCCAATGTTAAAACACATTCTTTTAGCGACCAGCGTAATTGCGTTGTCTGCCACAGCGTCTGCCAACCTAACTTTTAAAGCAGGTCTAGGCTATCTTAACCCAACTGCCGAAAAAGACATTGCCGCAGGTCTCCCAAATGCCAAAGTAAGCAGTGAGATGGCGGTATTGCCTTCTTTTGACTATCGCTTTGCCAACAGCCTATTTTCAGCAGAGTTGTTATTGGCGAGCCCATTTGAACACACCGTAAGTGTTGGTGCCAATGATGCCAACAGAGGCGATGTGGCTAAATTCAAGCACCTACCACCAACTTTGACTTTTAAATATAACACCCCAGAATACAACGGTTTTGGTGCTAACATCGGTATTGGTGCGACTGTACTTGTGCCTTATGAAGAAGAGCTTCTTGGTAGCAATGCCAAACTAGAAGCAGACACTGTCGTTGCTCCTGCCGCTCAAATTGGTGTAACTTACTCTAAGCCATCATCACCATGGGGCGTGTTTGCTGACGTGCGTTATGTAGACCTAAAAACTGATTTGGAAGTTGACGGTGTCAAAATCGGTGAGCTAGAAGTGAACCCTGTGGTCTATGCCCTAGGTGTTAGCCACAAATTCTAATCTGTATATCAGTTAGACGTCAAATCCCTGACCGTCGGTTGGGGATTTTTATTTATAAAAATCTTTACAAGTGTTTTAAATGAGTTATGCTACAGCCAACAAAATTGAATTTTACTACACAAACCGTTCGCCCTGAGCCTGCCTGCGGGTTGGTTTCCGTCATGGTTCGACAGGCTTACCACGAACAGAAAACCGTGGTACTTTTTCATTTTGTAGAGTGTACGTTTTGTCGCCGACATTCCCAAAACCAGCGTGGGCAAGCACGACAAAAAGGTGATTCGCACGCTTGTGGCGGATGGTGAGTTGTAACTGATTGCCATAGGCTTTATGGGGCTGACTTTGCACCCCAAAATTGGCATTATTAAAGGACGTGCTCAGCACGTCCCTACATCCACATGACATGAATTTGTGGTAATTTTATAATTCTTTGACTGTATAACAGAAGTGGGGCAGGATAACAGAAGTAGGGCAGGTGGTCAAGACAACTGGCGATATCTGACCTGTTCTGCCCATAGCTTACGACTGTTTAAGGGTTTGTAGTCAAGTAGGTAGTCTATCATCGCCTGATGTACCTGTCCGAGCAGTGCCAAGGCGGTGGGGCTTGGCTGATGATGGTCTGTCTTGCTGACTGCCCTAATCAGTGCCCCTGATGTGCCAGTGCCGTCGGTGCTAACAAAGCCCCGTGTGGGGATAAAGTCATAATATGCCTGCACATCAATCGCCTGCCCTGTCTCATCTGCACCCCAGTCAATGCCTACACCCAGCTCATCAAACAACGTTCTCTCAAACTGCCTTAGTGTCCGTTTCATCTTGTTCATGTTGCTCATCTCATGAGCGGTGTTGTTGCCCGTTTTATTATTTCTATCATCGCCCATGTCATGACTGACAGCTTGGAGTTGTGTCACGCTGTCATGGTAGTGTTGCCATAGGGCGGGGCAGGGGTTTTCGGGGGCGATGAGTCGGCAGATGAGTTCATTAAGATAGAGTAGGGCGTACTGATTTTGCCCCAAAGAGCGTGGGGGCGATGTGGTCGTGATGTGAATTTGGGTGAAGTTTTTTAGGGTGTTTTGCCCACTGGCAAACAGCTCAATCACTGCAAAGGACGGCATGCCACGCACGCCTACGCCATGCACCACGCCATGTTCGGCACTAAAAAACTGATAAATCGCCCGTTTTTCTTGATAGGCTCGGGCATGTAGTAGATAGCCGGTCAGTGGCTCGTTTTTCATGATGGGTCGCTGGGTGTATAAAATAACAGTTTGGTGCTAGTGATAACTAAGGGTTTATTTTGGTGGATTATAAAAACCGCCTAAACAATACAGGACTTTGTCTTAAAAGAGTTTGGGCGTCTTGTATGGCGGTAAAATCCTTATCACTCATCTGTTTTTGGTGGTCGGTGGTGGGTAGTATAAGTAGTACTTTGCCTGATGTGAGGTTGTCGGTGGTAAGCCACAACTTTTCAAATTGCTTGCGTGTCAGCGTGCGGTTGCCCCAACTGCTATCCGCCAAATAAACATTTTGCTTGTCAATGGCACGCACCACACTAAAATGGTCGCTCCGTTTGTGATTGACATAAACGATGGCAGGGATTTTGATTTTGGCAAGTGTGTCATAATCCATCATCATACCACGAGCGGTGTAGCCGTATTTTTCACTCACTTTTGCCAAATCCAAAAACGATGCCATCACGTCATCTAATGCCATGTCGTCCAAAATCTCGCTTTCGGTTTTAGGGTTTTGATAAAAGTATGTCAAAACGGTGGATAGCGATGACGCACCGCACGAATAATCCACGTCTTGCTTGGTCAGCTGACTGTCTTTGATGTCTTTCCACGTGGTTTTTGTACTAAGGGAATTTGGCGTGTACCAATCAGCATGAGCATATGTCGCCATGATGGTTGATATTACCAGCCCAATTTTTAAAAAATGTGTCATGTCAGTCGGCAGTGTCTGATTTGGTTTGACGGTATTTTTGAGATAAAGGCGGTGGCAATGCACCAAGTTTGGTTGTCAATCCCACTGACAGCGTACTTCCACCATCGCCAGAGATGGGCATACGAACATTGGCAGTTAGGTTGCTCCGAGCGGTCAAGGCATAGGCAAATCCTAGATTTAGCGTGGTTTGGGTGCTTCTGTTTTCGAATTTACCCAGCTCATTTTTGTCCGCCCATTTATGGCGTACGCCCACTCCACCTGTCAGCGTGATGTCAGGATTAACCGCAAAACCCACTGAGCCGTTTAATGTCGCTGTATCACCCAACTCCACACGAGTACCCACGTTAGTCTGACGATTTGCCTGATATTGATAAGTCCCTGTCAGACTAAGTACGATGGGGTCATTGACCGTATAAGTGGTAAAGCCAACCAGTGCTGACGTGCCACTTTTGCTTTTAAGCCCTTGTGTGTTGTCATATAGCGATAACTCGCCAAAGCCAATCATGTCAGGCAGTTTGGCATGATTTTTGGTAAATTGGTATTGGGCACTAAGGCTGATGTCATTGAGATGAGTGTTGCTTGACTTTGACAATTCCGCACCATTTTGGTGGCGTGCATTACGATAGATGGCATTCGTTTTTACGCCCATTTCTAGCTTATCGCTCACGCCATAACGCACGCCCAGCCCTGCAATCAGGCTATCGGTATTGGCATTACTCTCGCCGATGGATGGCATATACAGCGTGCGACCCTGCCCCAAATCCACCATCTCAAAACCCTGTGTGGCGACAGATGAACGATGATGATTATAATAGCTCAAATCCGTATCAAGCTTAAAGCGGTTTTTATCCGCCAATAGGTCATCGACTGTAAGAGGGAGGTCGGCGTGAGTAACACTTGCAAATAACAAGATGCCAACAGCTAGAATGATTTTAAATAAGTACATTATTATTTCCCATCTTTCTTATAAATATGCAATATAGCAACCATGCCCATAAAAGGGTAGCATAAAGACATACCAATATAAAGCAAAGAGTTATTTGATATTCCTAATGATTTGATGGAAAGCAAACCCATCAATAGTAAAAAAACTAATGCAAAGCAAATATTTTGTAAGGTTAAGCTTTCTTTTTTTATGAAAGTATTAAAAAATTGAAATATAGAAAACAGTAGCATTGTTGCCAAGAAATAAGAGAATTTATCCATAATCTAAAACTTTCCAAAATTATTTGAATTGTGATGGAAATAACAACATAAATCCACCACAATCTTGCAAGATAGAGATATTTTTAGATTTATTTTCTCATTTTATTGTTTGCTATACTACCACCAGCAAGTACAATTCCGCCACCGATAATTGGAGCTCTGATTGCTCCGATAGGTGTTGCTGCTACTGCTCCGCCAATAGCTCCGCTACCAAAAGCTGTGGCATATCCACGCCAAGTTCTTTGATTTTTTGGTACATTGTGAGCATAACTGCCAAGATTGTAAAAGCCACCAACTGCCGCTGCTCCTGCAATGTATGGCAACGCCGCCCCCTCTGTCTCCTGCATTTCTGCAAGTGTCATGTCTGTTGTTTGCAGATTTTCCACATCATCAAAAGCGAAGGATAGGTCGATATTTTGAGTAGATAATTCCACACTCGGTGTGTTATAATGAGCAGTCGTCTCTGCAAATGCAGGAGCGATGGCTACGGTAGCACTTAGTGCTAGGATTGAGAGTTTTTTCATATGTTTTCCTTATTAACGTTGTGAAAAAACCATCAGTCTGATACTGATAGCCGATAACTACACTAAGATGATGATGGTGAGAGAT